>CAYUNE010000001.1:0-104010 GCA_964446115.1 uncultured Desulfobulbia bacterium
TCACCGTGGTGGGGACCGGGGACGCGGACATGGCCATAGCGGTCCAGGCCCTCATCGACCAGGGCGGCGGCCTGGCCGTGGTCTGCGACGGCCGGGTCCTGGCCCGCCTGGTGCTGGACGTGGCCGGGCTCATGGCCTCGGGTCCAGCCGACCGGACCGCCGCAGGCCTGGCCCGGGTGCTGGAGGCGGCCGCCGGCCTGGGGGTCCGGGTTGCGGATCCCTTCATGGTGATGAGCTTCCTGGCCCTGCCGGTGATCCCTTCTCTCAAGATAACCGACCAGGGACTCGTGGATGTGGACAGCTTCAGCCTGGTGGATCTGTGGGCCGGGTAGGAGTGGGCCCGCAGGCTTTGTTTTCGTCCCGGGCTCCGGGCCGGGCGGGAACCCCTTTCCCGGAACCCCTGTTCCTGGGACGGGGTATTAGCATGGAGAGTTGAAAAGCAGCCGTGAAATCACTTCTCAACATCATCATTCCCCTCTGCGCCGTGCTGCCGGCCCTGGCCCTGGGCGCGATCATGCTTGTCGCCCTGGGCGCTGATCCGCTCAGCGGCTATGCGACCATGTTCGGAGCCGCCTTCGGCAGCCTGGAGGGGTTTTCCGAGACCGCGGTCAAGTCCATTCCCCTGCTTCTCGTGGGCGTGGGCATCTGCATCGCCTTCCGCACCAGCGTGATCAACATCGGCGGCGAGGGACAGATGGTGACCGGGGCGCTCCTGGCCACCACGGTGGCGCTTGCCTTCCCGGGGCTGCCGGCCCCGGTCCTGATTCCCCTGCTCCTCGTTGCCGGGGCCGCGGGCGGGGCCTGCTGGGGCGCCATTGCCGGCTCGCTCAAGGCCTGGTTCAATGTCAGCGAGATCCTCTCCACCATCATGCTCAACATCGTTGCGGTCCAGTTCATGAACTTTCTGTTGCGCGGCCCCCTCATGGATCCGGCCGAAGTGGCCCGGGGCACCGGCATTCCCCAGACCATGCGCCTGTCTCCCAACGCGGACCTGCCCATCCTGATCGAGGGGATGCGGCTGCACCTGGGCGTGCTCATCGCGCTGCTGGTGGCGGTGGGGGCCTGGTTTCTCCTCTGGCGGACCTCCATGGGCTACCGGCTGCGGGCCGTGGGCCACAATCCCGACGCCTCCCGCTATGCCGGTATTTCGGTTCCTGTCAATATCACGGCAGCCCTGGCCTTTTCCGGGGCCCTGGCCGGCATTGCCGGGGCCATCCTGGTCTTTGGTTCCGAGTCACATCGCATGGTCACGGACGGCTCCTCCACCGGATTCACCGGCAGCGCCGGTTTCAACGGCATTGTGGTGGCGCTCTTGGCCGGGCTCCATCCGCTCTGGTCCATCCCGTCGGCCCTGCTTTTTGGCGGCATGCTGGTGGGCGCCAATGCCCTGCAGCGCGCCGCCCAGGTGCCCTCGGCCCTGATCATCGCCCTGAACGGCCTGATCGTCGTCTTTGTGGTCAGCTCCGACTATTTCAAAAAGCGGCTGCAACCCACCGTGTGGGTCGACGGCGCCGCAGAAGAGGAGCAGAGGGGAGACAGCGATGAGTGATTCCGTGGCCGTGATGATCGTTGTGGCCACCATCGCCTCGGGCATCCGCCTGGCAACGCCCTTTCTCCTGGCCTCCCTGGGCGAGTCCCTGGGCCAGCGCAGCGGCGTGCTCAACCTGGGCGTGGACGGGGTCATGCTGCTGGGCGCGTTCGGCGCCTACTACACGGTGCTGAAAAGCGGCAATCTCTATTACGGCCTGCTGGTGGGCGTGGCCCTTGGTATTGTCCTGGGTATCTTTTACGGCTTTATCACCCTGAAGCTGCACGCCGAGCAGGGGGTTTCCGGCATCGGCATCTACCTCTTCGGCCTGGGCATGAGCGACCTGCTCTTTCAGAAGTTCGTGGGCACGCCCCGGCCCATCTTTCCCTTCATGCCGCTCCGTTTTCCGGTGCTCTCCGACCTGCCCGTTGTCGGCGAGATGCTGTTTCAGCATTCGATCATCGTCTACATCGCCTTTGGCCTGGTGCCGGTGATGAGCTTTGTTCTCAACAAGACCACCTATGGCCTCAATGTCCGCGCCATGGGTGAAAACCCGGAGGCAGCCGACAGCCTCGGCGTCAGCGTCATGGCCACCAGGTATTCGGCGATCATCATCGGCAATGGTTTGGCCGGCCTGGCCGGAGCGGCCCTGGCCATCGAGCTGGGCATCTTTCAGCAGAACCTGACCAATGCCATGGGGTTCATCGCCATTGCGCTGGTCTACTTCGGCGCCTGGAGCCCCAAGGGGGTGATGCTGGGTTCGCTTATCTTCGGCCTGGTGCAGGCCATTGTCCTGCAGTGCAAGACCTTTGGGGTTATTCCGCGTTCGGCTTCAGACCTTGCCGCCATGGCCCCGGCCATCATCACCATCCTGGCCCTGGTGGTGGTGGCCCGGCGTTTCAGGCAGCCGGCCGCGCTGACCAAGCCCTATGTGCGGGGCGGCTGATGGTATCGGCCGCTTTTTCCGAAAATGATTTTATGGCCGGACCAGGACGGCCGGCCGCAACACCCATATGAAAACCGGTGGCTCCGGCACGGCATCCACCTGCCGCGCAAGTGGTTTTCAAGGACCAAAAGGAGGATTGAGATGAAGAAAACGATTATACGGTTATCGGCCATCTGCCTGGCCTGCCTGCTGCTGACCCCGGCCCTGCTGCTTGCGGCGGGAAAACCCCTCAAGGTCGCCATTGTCGCGCCCAGCGCCCAGAATGATCTCGCCTTTACCCAGTCCATGGTGGACGGTATCAGGGCGGTGCAGAAGGAACGGCGGATCGAGCTGGCCATCACCGACGGCACCTTTGTGGTGGAGGATGCGGCCGCCGCCATCCGCGACTATGCGAAAAAGGGTTTCGACCTGGTCATCGCCCACGGCTCCCAGTACGGCGGCTCGCTCAAGGAGATCGCCCCGGACTTTCCCAAGACCGCCTTTGCCTGGGGCACCTCGGCCGATACCTTTGGTCTGGCCAATGTCTCCTCCTACGAGGCAGCGTCCGACGAGGGCGGCTACGTGATGGGCGTCATGGCCGCGGCCATGAGCAAAAAGGGCGGTGTCGGCGTGGTCGGCCCCATCGAGGTGGGCGATGCCAAGCTCTATGTGGATGGCTTTGTTGCCGGCGCCAAGGCGCAGAATCCGAAGGTCCGGGCCAAGGTCAACTACATCGGCTCCTTTTCCGACGTGGCCCTGGCCGCCGAGGCTGCCCGGGCCCTGATGGCATCGGGATCCGACGTGCTCACCGGCACGGCCCAGATGGTGGTGGGCGCCATTGGCGCGGCCCGTTCCAAGCGGGTCCCCTGGTTTGCCACCCAGGCCAACCAGAGCGAGCTGGCCCCGGAGATCGTGGTGGCATCCCAGGTCTACAAGTGGGAGGTGGTCCTCAGGCAGATCCTCGCCGATCTCGACAAGGGCGTCAGGGGCGGCAAGAAGTATGAGATCAACCTGAACAACGGCGGCATTGTCATCGAGTTCAACGACAAGTTCAAACTCGATCCCAAGGTCAGGGAACTGGGCATGAAGACCATTGCCGGAGTCAAGGACGGTTCAATTAAAACCGGGCTCTAGCACCAGCGGCACCCTGATCCCGGATGCAGTCCTCCGGGATCAGGGTGTCCCGAAAGTGCAGCTGATTAGAGCGTAGGCAACACTTTTTTTGGCTCCTCGTCATATTGTGCGGATTTGATTATATCGTAACAGCCTGAATTAATTACCCAGGAAGAGAGCCGGCCATATGAAAAAAACGGATTCCAGCGGTAATCGCACCAAGGACAAGTCCTGCATGACCCGCCGTTGCCGAAGGATGTTTTGCTGTTACTCGAAGAAACACCGCTGACTCTCGGGACCACCATATCGTATTGCATTGAACCTATTGTTTCCATACATACCCCTGCCCATGATAATGGATATCTGCACCCCGGTTGCGGACGTGGTAGGCATAGCGATTATTGACAGAGGGCAGCAGTAATGGAACAAATATTCGTCAGCAGCGTGCAAAAAGAACTTCAGGCGGATCGCTATGCGGTACGTGATTTCGTGCATGGCAACGAGCTGCTCGGCCGATTCTTCCAGGTTTTTCTGTTCGAAGATCTGCCGCCCACCGACCGCCGTGCTGACGAGGTGTATCTGGATGAGGTTGCAAAGAGCCGGGTTTATATCGGCCTTTTCGGTAACGAATATGGATGGGAGGATGACGACGGCCTGTCGCCGACCGAGAAAGAGTTTGATTTCGCCGCCAAACAACACAAGAGGCGGTTTATTTTCGTGCGAGGATACGACGACAAGAAGCGCCATCCCAAGATGAAAAAGCTTATCCGCAAGGCCGATAACGAGGTCGTTCGCCGTCGTTATGCCGATGCGGATGAGATGCTTCGTCTGCTGTACGGCAGCTTGGTCCGGTACCTTCAGGATCAAGGCGTTATCGCAACAGTCGATTTCGACGCAAGCCCCTGTCCTGGTGTGACCCTGAAAGACATATCTGTAAAGAAACTGCGGTGGTTCCTTGAAATGGCGCGGGAGGAACGTGGCTATGCGCTTTCCGCGGGTACGCCCCGCAAGAAAGCCCTGGCCCACCTTAACCTGCTGGCCAAGTCGGTTCCGACAAAGGGCGCCGTGCTCCTGTTCGGCAACGCACCGGAGCGGCATATCCATTCGGCAGAGATAACCTGCCTGCATTTTCAGGGAACGGCGATCGAAAAGCCCATTTCATCTCAGCAGGTGTATCACGGAACCTTGTTTGAACTCGTTGACCAGGCGGTTGATTTTGTCATGGCGCGGATAGCGCGCTCGGTGGAGCCGAGCAGCGTTTCTCCCGAGAGCAGAGTCCGCTACGAGGTACCTTATCGCGCCATACGTGAGGCGATAGTCAATGCCGTGGCCCACCGCAACTATGCGTCTCGATCCGGAGTACAGGTGATGGTGTTTGTAGACCGTATTGAAGTATGGAATCCCGGAGGGTTGCCCGAAGACCTCACCGTTGGCCAGTTGCATGGTCCGCATCCGTCCGTGCCCCGAAACCGATTGCTCTGTGAGCCGCTTTTCCTGGCACATTACATTGAGCGTGCAGGAACGGGAACGCTGGACATGATCCGTCTCTGCGCGGAGGCCGGCCTGCCGGAGCCCAAGTTCCTGAATGAGGGGGAGCGCTTTCGGCTGATTATCTGGCGGGACTGGCTGACGGATGCGGTAATGGACAAACTAAGGCTGAGTGACCGGCAAAAGATAGCAGTAGGTATTGCCCGGCGAACGGGACGGGTCACGAACAGGGAATACAAGAAAGTCACAGGTGTAAGTGACAGGACCGTTCTTCGTGATCTGAATGATTTAGTCAATAAGGGCATTTTTCAGAAAGTCGGTATTACCGGGCGGAAAACCCATTACGTACTGAGTCATCATACCCGACAAAAACCCGACAAACCCGACGCAGGAAATTGACGATCTAAACCCGACAAAAACCCGACAAACCCGACATGGTACACCAAAGATGTTATCCTCGGAGTATAAAAACGGCTCAAATGGGTCATAAAGGGGCAAAACGGGCCATATTTCCATATAGTCAGATTATATTGAGGGGATAAAGTTTATGACGAGGGGTCAATCTTTTTTCCGGCAGCAGGTGTGCCATGAGCGAGAGAGGCGACATTCCACCCATGCTTGAGATGCGGGGTATCTCCAAGCGCTTTCCCGGCGTGCTGGCCTGTGACAGGGTCAACTTCGAGATCCGGGCCGGCGAGGTGCATACCCTGCTCGGGGAAAACGGGGCCGGCAAGTCCACCCTGATGAAGATTCTCTACGGCCTCTACCAGCAGGACGAGGGCGAGATCCTGATCCACGGCAAACCGGTGCGGCTGGGTTCGCCCGCCCATGCCATCGAGCACGGCATCGGCATGATCCACCAGCACTTCATGCTGGTACCCACGCTCACCGTGGCCGAGAATGTGGCCCTGGGCCTGAAGTCCGGCCGGGGGCCGCTGGCGGATCTGAAAACCGTGTCCGGGCGGATCTCCGAGCTGTCCCGGACCTTTGGCCTGCGGGTCAGTCCGGATGCCCGTATCTGGCAGCTCTCCGTGGGTGAGCGGCAGCGGGTGGAGATCATCAAGGCCCTGTACCGGGAGGCGTCCATCCTGATCCTGGACGAGCCCACGGCCGTGCTCACGCCCAGCGAGGTGGATGAGATCTTCAAGATATTCCGCAAGCTGGCCGATGACGGCCGCGGCCTGGTCTTTATCTCCCACAAGCTCAAGGAGGTGCTGGAGCTCTCCGACCGGATCACGGTCCTGCGCCATGGCCGGGTCACCGGCCACACCACCCCGGCCGAGTCGGACCGCCATGACCTGGCCCGGCTCATGGTGGGCAGGGAGGTGAAACTGGCCCCGGACAGGGAAGATGTCCGTCCCGGAGCGCCGGTTCTGGAGATCAGGGACCTGTACGTGGATGGCGACCGGGGCAGGCAGGCGGTCCAGGGGCTCTCCCTGAGCGTGCATGGCGGCGAGGTGCTGGGAATTGCCGGTATTTCAGGCAACGGACAGCGGGAGCTGGCCGAGGCCGTTGCCGGCCTGCGGCGGCCGAAATCCGGCTCCATATTCATTGACGGCCGCGAGACAACCCGTTTCAGTCCCCGCCGGGTGCGGGACCGGGGCCTTTCCTATGTACCCGAGGAGCGGATGAAGGATGGTGTCATCGGCGAGTTCGACATCAAGGAGAACCTGATCCTGCTCGCCTATGACCGGGAACCTTTCTGCACCGGCGGCATCCTCCGCTTTCCGGAGATCCGCCGCCATGCGGAGAGGCTGGTCCGCGAGTACGCGGTCAAGACCCCTGATATCGATACCGCAACCAAAAATCTCTCCGGCGGCAATATCCAGAAACTGATCATGGCCCGGGAGTTGTCCGCTTCTCCCAGGGTGCTGCTCGCCTCCCAGCCCACCCGCGGCGTGGATATCGGCGCGGCCGAGTATATCCACGCCCGCATTGCCGAGCAGCGCGGCCGGGGCACTGCCTCGGTGGTGATTTCCGAGGACCTGGACGAGGTGCTGGCCCTCTCCGACCGCATCGCCGTGATGTTTGACGGCCGCATCATGGGCATTGTCAGCCGGGAGGAGGCCACCCGCGAGTCCATCGGCCTGATGATGACCGGCGAGGAGCAGGCCTGAAATGGATCATCTGCTCCATCTCGAATGCCTTGTCTGCGGCAACCGCTATCAACCGGATGCGGTGGACTATGTCTGCCCGCGGCACGGCAACGAGGGTATTCTCGATGTCTGCTATGACTATGACCGGATCGCGGCCCGGATCAGTCGCCGGGAGCTGGCCGGTAACCGGGACATGTCCATCTGGCGTTACCGGCCGCTGCTGCCCATCGGGGAAAAGGCCGAACTCCCGCCCCCGGCCATCGGCTGGACTCCGCTTTACCAGGCGGAGCGTCTGGGCCGTGAGCTTGGCTTTTCGCATCTGTCGGTCAAGGATGACGGCCGCATGCCCACGGCCAGCTTCAAGGACCGGGCCAGCGCCCTTGCCGTGGTCAAGGCCCGGGAACAGGGAGCGGAGATCATAACCACCGCCTCCACCGGCAATGCGGCGGCCGCCCTGGCCGGCATCTGCGCAAGTATTGACCAGGCCTGCGTGATCTTTGTGCCCGAATCAGCGCCCCGGGCAAAAATCGCCCAGCTCCTGGTCTATAATGCCACGGTCATGCTGGTTGCGGGCAGCTATGACCAGGCCTATGAGCTTTGCCTTGCGGCTGCGTCCGAATATGACTGGTACAACCGTAACACCGGCTACAACCCCTACATGACCGAGGGCAAGAAGACCGCCGCCTTTGAGATCTGCGAACAGTTCGGCTGGCAGGCCCCGGATGTGCTCGTGGTGTCCGTGGGTGACGGCTGCATCATCGGTGGTCTGCACAAGGGGCTCAGGGATCTGCACGCCCTGGGCTGGATCCACCGCATGCCGCGGTTGATAGGGGTGCAGGCGAAAGGCTCGAATTTTCTCTACCAGGCCTGGAAAGAGGGTGAAGACGTGCTCGATAAAGAGCCGGTGTCCGGGGTCACCGTGGCCGATTCCATTGGAGCCGGCCTGCCCAGGGACCGGATCAAGGCCATGGCCGCGGTGGTCGAGACCGGCGGCGCCTTTGTCGAGGTAAGCGATGAAGAGATCCTGGCCGCCATTCCCCGCCTTGCCCGGGGCGTGGGCGTCTTCGGGGAGCCGGCCGGTGCCGCTTCCCTGGCCGGGCTCGTCCGGGCCGGAGAAGAGGGGCTGGTGGCGGCTGATGAGCGGATTGTCCTTGTCAACACCGGAAACGGCCTCAAGGACACGGCAAGCGCCATGGAAGCGGTTACACGGGCCGGAGTGCGGCCGTATAAGGTGGTGCCGGAGCTTGCGGCGGTAAAGAAGATACTTGGCGCCGGCGCCGACAGATAAATACAAAGGAGTCCCATGCAGACCTTGATCGACCTGACCATTCAGGATGAAGACAAGCTCAACCACGCGGTTGAACGGGCCAGGGAGCAGAACATCATCATTCCCACCTTCCGCGAGATGATCAGCCCGGAGCTTATTCCGGCGGGAATCCGCAGGCGCCTGGCCGACGTGGGGCTCTGGGATCTTAATCCGCTCAACCTGTTCCGGATCAACTGGCACAACGAGCCCAGGGAACAGGGCGGACTGTTCGGCGGAGTCAATTACCTGGAGTTGCCCAGTGAGCTCACCGGTGTCAAGGCGCGCATTCTGATCCTGCTTGGCAAGTGGTTCCCGACCGGCGCCCACAAGGTGGGGGCGGCCTTCGGCTGCCTAGTGCCGCGCCTGGTCACCGGCCGGTTCGACCCCACCTGCGAAAAGGCGGTCTGGCCCTCCACGGGCAACTACTGCCGGGGCGGGGCCTATGACGCCAATCTGCTCGCCTGCGACTCCATCGCCATCCTGCCCGAGGGCATGAGCCGGGAGCGGTTCGACTGGCTGAGCGGGGTGGCCGGGGAGATCATCAGAACGCCGGGTTCCGAGTCCAATGTCAAGGAGATCTTTGACAAGTGCAACGAGTTGCGCCGCTCCGGGCAGGATCTGGTCATTTTCAACCAGTTTGAGGAGTTCGGCAACTATCTCTGGCATTACCAGGTTACCGGCCATGCCATGGCCGAGGTGCTGGAAGAGAACATGGGACCCGGGGACAGGTTCCGGGCGGTGATCTCCAACACCGGTTCGGGGGGCACCATAGCCTGCGGTGATTTTTTAAAGAAAAAATTTCCCGGGGCGAAAATCGTGGCCTCCGAGGCCCTGCAATGCCCGACCCTGCTGGGTAACGGGTACGGCAGCCACCGCATCGAGGGCATCGGCGACAAGCATGTGCCCTGGATCCATAATGTGAAGAACACGGACCTGGTGACCGCCATCGACGATAACGGTCCCATGGCCCTGATCCGGCTGTTCAATGAACCTGTGGGCCGGGAATACCTGGTTTCCCGGGGCGTTGCCCCGGGGCTGGCGGACAGGCTTGATCTGCTGGGCATCTCCAGCGTCGCCAACGTGCTGGCCGCCGTCAAGGTTGCCAAGTATTACGAGATGGATGAAAATGATGTCATGATCACCGTGGCCACCGATTCCATGGAGATGTATGAAAGCCGGCTGCAGGAGCTTAACGAGGGACAGGGGCCCTTCACCGGCCCGGATGCGGCTGCCGTCCATCACCGGTACCTGCTGGGCGAATCCACCGCCGACATGCTGGAACTGCGCTACACCGACCGCAAGCGGATCCACAACCTCAAATATTTCACCTGGGTGGAGCAGCAGGGCAAGGACGTTGCGGAACTGGATGCCCAGTGGTATGACCCGGGCTACTGGACTGGAGTGACTCTCCTCATGGCCAGCCTGGACGAGTTGATCGTCTCATTTAATGAACGGGCCGGAAACCGGGCCGCATGAGCCCTCTTTCCAAGGTCCCTGGAGCTGTTTTTATGTTTGATCACAGGTACCGCACGGAGTCTCTACTGTGCTCTATCCGTCTTCCCACATGATTTCTTCAGCCTGCATGGTGTGGAGATAGCGGCCAGGAGAGATTCAGCCGCCCTGCAGCACCAGGGACCAGTTGCAGGGTGGAAGCAAGATATAGTACCGCTGGCTTACAAACCCTGTGACCGATTACGTTTTTATCGCATATGAATGAAGAAAAGATTTACGGGCTGTTACAGCAGGGCAGGGCGCTTGCCCGGGTGACCATCATCGACAAGAGCGGCTCCGCGCCCCGAATGCCCGGGGCCGCCATGGTGGTGATGGAGGATTCCACCTGCCTGGGCACCATCGGCGGCGGTCGTCTGGAGCAGACGGTGCGCCAAAGCGCCCGACAGGTGGCTGCCGGCGCCCCGGCACTCCTCACCCGCTTCGACATGCGGGGCAGCGGCGCTCCGGATGATCCGGCAATGGTGTGCGGCGGCGATCAGCTCATCTTCATTGAACGGCTGCATCCCGGGCAGGCGGACCTGTTCAGGCGGGCCGCCGACTGTCGTGCCGCCGGCGGCCGCGGGCTCTGGATTCTCGATATCAGCGATCCCCGGCAGCCGCAGCGCACTTTTGTGGACCTGCGGCAGGATCGGCTCCAGCTGGACGGGGTTGATCCCGGCGATATTTTCCGGCAGCGGGGGACCAGGATGATCCGGACCCCGGATAACCGGACCCTGGTGTTGGAGCCGGTGATCAGCCGGGGGACCGTGGTCTTCATCGGCGGCGGCCATGTTGCCGGCGAAACCGCCGGGCTGGCGGTCCTGGTCGATTTCCAGGTGGTGGTTGCCGACGACCGCGCCGATTTCTGCACGGCAAAGCGTTTTCCCATGGCCCGTTCCACTCACCATGTCCCGGAATTTGACCGGCTTTTTGACACCGTTCCCGGCCATGAAGATGCCTACCTGCTGATCATGACCCATGCCCACGGCCTTGATCAGCATGCCCTGGCCCAGGCCCTGCGCACCCGCGCCCGCTACATCGGTATGATCGGCAGCAGGCGCAAGCGGAGTGTTATCTACGGCAATCTTAAAAAACAGGGGTTCACGGATGAAGACCTGGCGCGGGTGCACTGTCCGGTGGGCCTTGAGATCGGCTCGGAAACCCCGGCCGAGATCGCCGTGAGCATTCTGGCCCAACTCATTGCCGCCCGTGCCGGTATCCTGTCTTCCCCGCATGGGCGATCTCTTTGACAGCCTGGTCCACCCGGAGGACCGGGTCGTCGCCGTTGTCGGCGCCGGCGGCAAGACCTCGCTCATGTTTTTCCTGGCCCGGGAGTGGAGAAACAGGGGCTGCACGGTCATTACCACCACCACAACCCGGATACGTTATCCATCGCCGCACCAGTCTCCGGAGGTTGTTCTCCCTGCCGGGGAAAAAGGTTGGCGGGCGATCAGGCAGAAACTGGGCCTGCACGGCCATGTGACCGTCGCCGAACACCTTCCGTCGTCAGGCGGCAAACTGGCCGGACCGGAGCCGGCCTTGCTCCGGCGACTCCTTGACCGGACCGGGGCGGATCACCTCATCATCGAGGCCGACGGCGCCCGGGGGCTTTCCCTCAAGGCGCCCGGTCCCCGCGAACCCGTGGTTCCACCGTGGACGGATTTGTTCATCTCCCTGGCAGGCCTGGATATCATCGGCCGTCCCCTGGACGGCGAATATGTCTTCCGCCCGGAGCTGGTGGCGGCCCGCACCGGCCTGGTCCCCGGCGCCCTGCTCACCCCTGCCGCCATTGCCTCCCTGGCCCTCCATCCCCGGGGCATGCTCAAGGGCTGTCCCCCCGGGGCACGCAGCTGCATCTTTCTCAACAAGACCGATATCCCGCGGGGAGTGGAAAAGGCCCTGGAAGTCCGCAAAGCGGCCCGGAAATCGCCGGGAAACAAACCGGATCTCTGGGTTGCCGGATCGATCCACCATGGCCTGCTGATGGTGGATCCCGATTCCTGCCCATCCTTCCCGTGATGCCTGTCCAGGTGGAATAACTTCCGTAAGTTACAAGGAAAGGGTTGCCGGGAAAATTACCGGGATATTTGTTATGCGGGCTCGTCCTGCAGGTGGTCTTTGAGGATTTCGTAGATTGCCGGGCGTTTTTTCTTGATCTCGGCGGCGCTTAATCCTTCGAGGGAGTGAGGGTACTTCAGCCAGTCCGCGGTTTCGTGGATGTAGTAATCCGGCGGCCGGCCGATCTGGTTGCGGCTGGGTTTGTAATAGGGGACGGCGATGCGGATCTCCTCCGGGGTGTTGAGGCGCAACCGGCGGGTGAGCTCGTTGATGACCGCCTCCACGGTGCGGCCGGTGTCAAAGACATCGTCGACGATGAGCAACCGGTCGGTGTGTTGCATGTTCTTGACCAGGTAGTTGAGGCCGAAAATACGGATCTCCCGGCTCTGGTCGTCGATGCCGCTGTAGGACGATGTACGGATGGCGATATGATCGGTCTGGATGTTGTGGAAGGCGAGGAATTCCTGCACCGCAATGCCGATGGGGGCGCCGCCGCGCCAGATGGCGATGATAAAGGTGGGGCGGAAGCCGCTGGTGAGCACCCGGTGGGCCAGCCGGAAGGAGTCCTCCAGTAAGCCCTGGGCGGTGAGATAGACTTTTTTCATGGTTTTCCGGTATGGTTGCAATGAAAAAATAATTATTATACCCGGAATCCGTTGAAAAGTGTATCGTAAAAAGAATGAACCCTGCTGGGAAAAGTATCGCAATGGAAGTGACGGCAGGCGTTTACGGGCACGAGTCTTCACTGAATCTGCAGCACCTCTGAGCGGTTGCAGCAAAGGGGCCCGTGATACCGCCGGGTTGCGACCCCTGTGAACGGTTACGGGTGATGGTGGGATGAAACAGATGAAAATGAAAAAGATTTTCCTTGATGAAGAAACCCTGATTCTGGATTCCTTTCGCCTGGGGGTCCGGGTTGTTGAAAGCGGTTTCCGTCCCACCTTTATCGTCGGCCTCTGGCGCGGCGGCAGCTCGGTGGGGATTTACGTGCAGGAGTGTCTGCAGACCCTGGGAATGGAAACCAACCACATTTCACTGCGCACCTCCTACCGGGGCCAGCCCTCCTACCAGGAGATGGTGGCCGCCGCCGATGCGGAGATCCGGGTGCACGGCACCCAGTATCTGCTGGAAAACCTCAACGCCCACGACTCCCTGCTGCTGGTGGATGACGTCTTCAGCACCGGCAAGAGCATGGAGGCGGTGATCCGGCGGCTCAACCGGCATCTCAAGAGAAATATGCCCCGACAGGTGGGCATCGCCGTTCTTTGGCAGCGGCCATCCTTCCGGGAAACCGAGCTCGAACCCGACTTCGTCCTCCACAAGACCGAGGACTGGCTGGTGTTCCCCTATGAGATCAGCGGGCTGACCCTGGAGGAGATCCGCACCCACAAGCCTTTTCTGCTCCCCTACCTCTCCGCCGATATGCTGGAAGGATCATCTTCGTAATCAATATACTCCAGATCAAGCAGGAACCGTTTGACGGCCAGGCCCCCGGCATAGCCGGTGAGTCTTCCCGACTTCCCGATGACCCGGTGACAGGGCACGACGATGGCAAGGGGATTTTGGCTGTTGGCGCGGCCCACCGCCCTGACCGCTGCCGGATTGCCTGCAAGGCGTGCCTGTTCCGAGTAGGAACGGCTTTCGCCGTAGGGAATGGTCAGTAATGCCTGCCAGGCCCTCTGCTGAAAGGGGGTGCCGTGGAGGCGGATGGGGAGATCGAAGGCGGTGCGCTGCCGGGCGAAGTATTCCCGCAGCTGGGTACGGGCCCGGCATATGACGGCTGAATCCCCATCCCGGAGGCCGGAGAGTTTGCCGCTGATTTTTTCCCAGCGACAACCAAAGGTGACGGCCAGTAGGGAGACCTGATCGGCGACAAGGTAGATGGAGCCCACAGGTGACGACATTTTCCGATAACGGAGCTGCATTTTCCTTACTGCTTGGAGAGAGATGATGATCGGTTTTGTGCTGCTGCTGGCCCTGCTCACGGCTTTTCCGCCGCTGGCAACAGACATGTATCTGGCCGCCATTCCGCATCTGCAGGAAGTCTGGGGGCAGCCTCTGGCCGTGGTCAACCTGACCCTGGTTTTCTTTTTTGTCTCCTATTGTGTTTCCCTGCTGGTGTACGGGCCGCTTTCCGACCGTTTCGGTCGCAAACCGCCGCTCATCAGCGGGCTCCTGCTCTTTATTGCCGCCGGCCTGCTCTGTGCGCTCTCCACCTCCATCTGGATGCTGATCGGCGCCAGAGTCATCCAGGCAACCGGCGCCGGGGCCGCCTCGGCCATTTCCATGGCCATGGCCAAGGATCGCCTGGAGAGCGGCATCCGGGAAAGGGTGCTCAGCCAGGTATCGGTGATCATGGCCCTGGCGCCGATGATTTCGCCCATGATCGGTTCGCTGATTATGGAATATCTCTCCTGGCCCTGGATTTTTGTGGCCCAGGCCGCCATGGGGGTGATCGCCCTGCTTGGCGTTATCACTACACCGGAGTCGCACGCGGGCGGTGAGGGGGATTCCCTGCGTGCCCTGGTGCGGAGTTACAGGCGGGTTCTTGTCAATGGGCGGCTCATGGGAGTGGTGGCCTGCAATGCCCTCATCGCCCTGCCGCTCTTTTCTTTTATCGCCGGTTCCTCAAATATTTACATCAAGGGTTTTGGCATGGGCGAGACGGTATTTGCCCTTTTTTTCGGTGCCAATGCCCTCTGTTTCATGATCGGTTCCATGACCTGCATGCGCTTCGGCAAGCGGATCGGCACCATGCGCATGATCACCCTGGGATATTCGGGGATCGTTGCCGGCGGCCTGTTGATTCTCCTCCTTGCCGCTTCCGGTTCAGCTTCTCCCCTTGGTTTTGCCCTGCCCATGGGGATTATCACCTTTTCACTGGGGCTCGGCCGGCCACCGGCCAACAATCTGGCCCTGGACCAGGTGCGGCGGGATGCCGGCACCGCCTCTTCCACCATGGTTTTTTCCTACTTTATCTGCGGCGCCATGGCCATGTTTTTGGTCTCCCTCAACTGGCCGGACAAGGTTATCTTCATCGGCAGGCTTTCCACGGCGGCCGGTACCGCTGCGCTGGGCCTCTGGCTGCTGATCAGAAAACGGTTGGTAAGCAGTCGCAGGGGCAACAATCCGGCGGTATAATGTACCTCGCGGCTGAAAGCGCTTACGGGTGTTGCAGATTTGTTGAGATTTCTCCCGGCCGCTATATCCCCACTGTACGGCCGGGAGAGATTGTGTAACGATGCGGTATCTATGATCATTATGTTGAAACGGTAGCGCATCGACGGCTCCGGCGGAACCCGGGAACGACTAGAGGGAAATGATGCTGATGGTGCCGTCGGCGCCCCTCACCGGGAAAAGGAGCAGCCGCCCCGGGGTACACGCATCGCCCACTCCGTCCCCGTCGCTGTCGCGCTGGGATGGGTTGGGATCCAGGGGGCAGTTGTCCTCTTCGTCGATGATGCCGTCGTGGTCGTAATCCGAGATATTGCAGGGAAGAGTCGTCAGGGAGTGGATTTCGCTGCGGCTCTCCCCCGTGGGATTAACCACCCGCACCCGGTACTGATAGGTTGTGCCGCAGGCCAGGTCGGCAAGGGTCTGCCACCGGTCGGCAGCGGTGTTCTGGGACAGGGGAACCTGGACGACGTTTTCGGCGAGATCGTGGATGCCATAGTCCCAGTACAGGGTCGCCCCGTCGGTCTGCGGATCCACAAAGGCGTGCAGGCGGGCGGAAACGGCTGTGATCCGGTCGGCATCATAGCGGATTACACTGGGCAGACCGGGACGATAGGCGGCGATCACCGCCTTGTAGAGTCCGATACTGCGGACATTGTCGGCGCCGTTTTGCTCATCCTCGGCAGAGGCGCCGCAGGCCCGGCCGTTGCATTCAAGAAGCGGGCTTGAGAACTTCCCCACGTCCGGGGCCCAATAGCTCATCACGGTGCCGAAAACACCGCTGACCCCGTAGCCGCAGGACCAGGGTTCGATGCCGTAATTGCAACCGTGGTCCCGGTCATGGTCACTGCCGTAGTTATGTCCCAGCTCATGCACCAGCGATTCCTCGGCGCAGTAATAGTTGGAGCCCTCCACATCATCCCCGTCTCCCACCACGCTGAAGCCCAGTTCCGGTGAGCCGGCGCGCCGGCTCAGCATCCAGGCCAGGCCGCAGCCCCCGTGCGTGCTCTTGCGGTAGGGCCGCAGAACCGTAACCAGGTCGGCGTGGTGGCTGTCCCGCAGGCCCGGAACTGGAGCGAACTCTCCCTGGGCATCGGTGAGTTGGTCGAGGATATCGCTGTTTGAGGCAGTATCGTCCATGTCGATGAGGGTGCTGTGAACAAGGTTGATGGTCAGGGCGATGGTGCTGTCGCGATAGACGTTGTTGGCAAGGGCAATGAGATGATTGATGCGGGTTTCCGGAGCAGGATTGACTTCGGCAAAGGCCCGGGAATAGAGAACCATGAGGTCGATGCGGGTAAAGGCCTGCGGGTCCGCGGCAGCCGGGTGCCGCTCTGTGCTTGCGGATCTTCCGGCCCCCGGGGCATATCGCACATCATTGCCGAAATCAGCGGCGATTCGCTGCGGTGTGCTCTGTTCCAGGAGGCGGGCCTCTCCGGGAGCCGTTGTCCTGATCACAAAGCTCTTGGTGCCGGTTTCGATGGTGGCGTATTGTGCCTCGCGGCCCAGGGTGATGATGACGCGGTTGCGTTCATCGGGGATATTTACCCGGCCGTTCCAGGTGATATCGCCGTTTTCATGGGATGTTGTCCCGCTCATGCGTACCTGCAGCGGGGGAAGATCCGGCAACTGCAGGGTGACGACGGCGCCGGGTCCCAGGGAGAGAATTTCCCGGTTGATGCTCACAGCGATACCGGATAACTCCTTTTCCGCTGCCGGAGCACGGTGTCCGTCGCGGACCTGTCCGGAGGTAAAGGTGAGCAGGTCGACAGCCGCAAGCGCTGCCGGAGCAGTGGGCAACAGGAGAGAAACAGGCAGGAGCGTTCCTGCGAGGCGCAGCAGCAGGATAAGGGTTTTCATGGTATGGCCAAACCGGTAAGTCGGATTTTGTCTCGGTCTACTGCGGCAGTTTTTCCCTGACGCTTGGAAAGAGGGTCATGTCCGTGTGGGGCAGGAAGAGCGCTGCCATGTAATGGCTCATGAATTCCGGATTCTCCGAGAGCTCCATATTGGTGATCAGGGTGCGGACCTTGACCCGTTCCCGGAAACGGTTGACATCGGTGAGGCTGATTTGGCAGCCGAGCATTGAGGCGTTGCCGAGGTAGTAGAAGCGATCACGGTCGATATCCGGTAGCAGACCGATGCAGATGGCACGTTCCAGGTCGATATACGCCCCGAAGTTCCCGGCCAGGATGACGCGGTCCAGTTCGGCGAAGGAGAGACCCACCGATTCAAGCAATGTCTGGTAACCGGCGTACATGGCGCCCTTGGCCCGCATCAGGTTGTCAAGATCCACCTCGGTGATGACGATATCCTCGCCGATGAGAGAATCCCTGCCCCAGGCCAGCACATACTCCCATCCGTCCCGGCCGGCACGGATGCGGGGATGATCCAGGCGGCGGTTGAATTTGCCCTGCTGGTCGACGACACCCGCCTCCAGCAGTTCCGAGACAATGGAGATCAGCCCGGAGCCGCAGATACCGCTGGGCTTGATGCGGTCGATGGTCACGATCATCGGGTCAAAGGTGTCGGGGTGTATGTGAAAATTTTCAATGGCGCCGCTTGATGCGCGCATGCCGTGCTTGATGCCGCCGCCCTCGAAGGCCGGCCCTGCGGAACAGGCGGCGCAGACCATCCAGTCTTTGTTGCCCACGACGATTTCGCCGTTGGTGCCGATATCGATGAAGAGGCTGACCTCTTCGCTGTTGACCATCCGGCAGGAGTGAACGCCGGAGACGATATCGCCGCCCACATAGCTGGCGATGCAGGGATAGAGAAAGAGCCGCACCGAGGGGTGGGCCTGGATACCCAGCGGGGCCGCCTTGGTCAGCGGAAACTGGCTGACACTGGGAACATAGGGCGCTATGCGGATATACTTGGGATCAAGACCCAGCAGCAGATGGGACATAACGGTGTTACCCGCGGTCATGATGTAGCTGATGTCGGCGGGGCTGATGATCATCTTGCGGCAGATTTCGTCGATGATGTTGTTGATCGTGGCGATGACCTTGTCCTGCAGGGCTTTGAGGCCGCCGGGCCGACCGGCATAAATGATGCGGGAGATGACATCCTCACCGTAGGCGATCTGACCGTTATAGCCGGATGCCGAGGCAATCACCTCGCCGTTGTTGAGGTTGATGAGCACGCCGCTGCAGGTGGTGGTGCCGATATCCACGGCCAGGCCGTAGAGCCGGTCCGTGGTATCGCCGGCCTCCACGTCGATGATGCGGTCGGGCTCCCCGGCGTTTTTACCGTGCAGCAGCAGAAGGGTTACCTTCCAGTCCGCCTCCCGCAGGGCCTGGGGCAGGATCTTGATGAGTTCGGGATGATCGTAGGAGGGTTCCGGGCTGTCGGGCAGGGCGTTTCTGATGCCGCGCATCACCCGCTGCATGTCGGAGATGTTGTCTTCCAGGGTCGGCGGATCAAGCTCCAGGTAGAGCTTGGTCACCGGCGGATCCACATTCCAGGTGCCGATCAGGGCATCCAGGGAGCGGGCGGAGATGGTGCGGGTGGTTTTCGGTTTGCGTTTCAGGGCGGTGCCGTCCTTTTTGACGACCTCGGGAATGATGACCTCCAGGTCCGAATGGACACTGGTCCGGCAGGCCAGGCGGAAACCCGCATCCCAGTCTTCCTGGGTGAGATTTGCCTTGTCGGCCTGGACTTCGCCCTTGGCTATCTTGACCTTGCACTTGCCGCAGACGCCGTCGCCGCCGCAGTAAGCATGAATATAAACTCCGGCGGCCGCGGCCGCGGAGAGGAGATTTTCACCTTCATCAACGTCGATACCGACGTTGTCCGGTGAAAAAAGGACTGTTTTTTTCATTGCGGCTTCTCCGACTGGTTGATTTATTGATGAAAATTACTCATTATATACAGTAGGTAACTTCTCTGTCAAGCCGGGTTTTTCCGGTTGATTTGTAAAAATCTCATAAAACCGATCGGTTAGCCCTATGGCAGCAAATGGATCATCTCCGCAGCGTCCTCGCTGGCTTTCTGTTTCCGTGACCGTTCCCCGCATGCTGGCAGAGCCGGTGGCCGGAATCCTCATCCGTCGCAGCGGTCAGGGAGTGGAGCTGGACGAAACCGGTGACGACCGGGATAAGACGATGATTATCGGATACTTTCCCATGGAGGAAACAGGGCCGGAAGATGAGCTCCCCAAAGGGTATATCGAAAAACAGCTGACAGCCATCCGCCGCGACCTGGACGAACTGCAGCTGTTTAGCGAAGACGACCCGCCGGTGATCAACTACAGGGTCTTCGAGGATGAGGATTGGTCCGCCACCTGGAAGCGATTTTTCAAACCCTTCGAGATTATCCCGGGCTTGATCATCAAACCCTCCTGGGAGCACTATCCCCATAAGCCGGGGCTACATATTCTGGAGCTTGATCCCGGCATGGCCTTTGGTACCGGACAGCATGTCTCCACCAGAATGGCCCTGACCCTGCTCCACACCGTTTTTCCCCTGCGGCCGCCGGGAACGGTACTCGACGTGGGATGCGGCACCGGAATCCTGGGCATGGCCGCCGCTGTTTTCGGGGCGGTAAGGGTGATCTGTATCGATAACGATGCCACGGCGGTAAGTGTCGCCATCGACAATGTGAACAAAAACCGGCTCGGCCATATCGTTCAGGTGGGACACACGCCACTTGTTGATATTTCCGGACCTTTCGGCGTTATCTGCGCCAATATCGTCCACGACGTGCTGGAGAAAATGGCTGCTGATTTTGAGAGGTTGCTAGCCGGAAACGGCCGTCTCATCGTTTCGGGAATTTTGCGGGGCGAGCAGGAGAGCAATCTCAAGCGCGTCTATCGCCGCTGGGGCTTCAAGCCCCTGGCCACTCAGTACAAGGGGGAGTGGGCGGCCATGCTCTTCGGCAGGCGAGCAGTGGTTACCTCGATTCTTCTCTGATTTTTCCCTGCTTTTTAAAAATAACGGCTCAGTTCGATGCGGATGTAATCGTCATCGGCCAGGGCGGCTGCCGCATCGGCGTCATCCATATGCGAGAAGAGGACGCCTTCAAGCGACAGTCTGGTGTTCTCGCCGAAACGACGGCCGGCCTCCAGGGTAAAGATCTGCGAGGAGGTGTGGATGTCCCGGATCACTCCTGCAAGCAGTTCGGTGGAGGGCGCGTCGTTGACCGCCAGCCGCAGGCCGAGCATGAGATCGTTGTCGTAGGGGGTGAGCCCGTCGCTGCGGTCGTCGAATACATATTCGCCGATGAGGCCCAGGTCCATGGAGGTGCCCCACACGGCGGTGAAGGTGTATTCGAAGCCCAGGGTGGCGGCAGCGAAATCGCGTCCCCGGCCGCTGCGGTATAGCGCTTCAGCTTTCAGCAGCCACTCGCCGGCGACCATCTGCAGGTCCAGGCCGGTCTGGTCGATCTGGTCATAGAAGGGGATTAGCCGTGGTCTTCCCAGGGGATCCAGGTCCAGACGCAGCGAGGGTTCGCGGCTGGTGCCGTGAAAATGGGAGATGCCGAAATCCAGGTTGCCCAGGGAATGACTGTAGCGCAGGGCCAGGTCCAGGTGGGTCCGGCCGGCGGCACTTTCATATCCGGCATGATCCGTGTCCACCGCCGGGGAGGAGCGCAGGCGTCCATGCCTTCCCGGAAAGGTGCGTTCCCGGAAACAGGGCAGGAGAAAACCATCCAGGGTACCCCAGTCGCGGGGAATGGACAGATGGATCATTGGCTGTCCCAGTTTTTCCTCGCCGTCCGGAGATTTGACCAGATCGGTCTGGTTGATGATGTCCACCAGGTGAACAAATTCCGTCGCCCCCCAGAATACCTTGCCGATTCCCGCGAGCAGTTCCCAGTTATCGGCAACATAGAGAAAGTGTGCCTCACGCAGATCAAAGGCGCTTCGTCGGCTGTCGCCGCTGTCGATCATGACCAGGGGAGCAATGGTGATACTGGAGCCACCGGGGAATTGATGATAGAGCTCCGCCTCAATGCTGATGGAGCCGTTGTGGTCGCGCTGTTTTTGCCAGTGGGGAGAGTGGGGGAAGAAGCGGCCCTCGGCCGTTACGCTGCCGCTGAGCTCGACGGCCGCCACCGGCAAACCGGGCAGGGTGCAGATGAGAAGAAGAAAAAAAATCCGTTTCATGCCGTGATTGGTGGGGCGTTCCCGCGGGAAACCTCCTTGTGGCGGGTGTGTTTTTATTTTGCCCGTTTCAGGCTGTTCCTGTTGAAGTCGGAGTCTTTCAGGCCCGTGCGGAAACGGTAGTTCGACCAGATGAGTTCCGTGGACTTGCCGTTTTGATGGTTGACCATCTTCATGGAATCGGGCCGCCAGAACTTGTCGAGATAGCGTTTATAGCCGTCAAAGGTCAGGGTCTTGAGTTTGGCGCCCTTACGATCGAAATATTCCACCTTCCAGATGCGGTATTCGGTTTTGTCGCGCCAGGCCGTCTGTCGCGTATAGCCGGAATTTTTCCGGTCCACCGGATAGCTGTCCACCACAAAACAGTCATGGCCGGCATACCTTTCGTCCCGCAGCCACTTGTAGGTGTATTTTTCCACCTCCTGGCTGGCGATGTCCTCGTAGGAAAACTCGCTGCCCATGAAAGAGCCGGATTTGTTACGGGAGCTGATGCGCTTGACCCGTTTTAAGGCAGGCAGGTAAAGCCATTGGTCGTCATCTCCCTTCTTGTGGGAAAAGGTGAGAAAGGCGGTTCCCTTGACATCCCGCGGCGTATCGAAAATCATCAGGCTCTTGTCGCCGTCGTTTTCCACTTCCAGGGTGCGAATGCGGATCTTTCTCCTGCTCTCCTGGCCCTGGCGATTTCGGAGAATCATCTCCAGGTCGGCCTGAAGATCGCCGAATCCCTTGTCCCGCCTGTCCGCTTCAAGGGCGATGGCCAGGCCTTTTTCCTCCGCTGTCCGGTCTTGTTCCGTCCCGGTAGCCGGAAACGGAAAGGAGCATGTCAGCAGGACAAGGATGAGAAGAATGGTTGAGTTTTTCATTTTTTTCCCTCGAAAAGAATCAGAATGGGCGGCAGGAAGAAGAAGTCGAGAACCAGGGCAATGGTAATGGTCAGGGCGGTCATGATTCCCATGTGGAAGTTGATCTGGAAACCGGAAAAGGCCAACACCACGAAACCGCAGACCAGGGTCAGGGTGGTGATCCAGATGGGCGCGCCCACCGACGTGAAGGCGTAACGAACGGCATCTTCGGCGTTCATGTTGTGCTCTTTCCGGGCCCGTTTGTATTTGGTGAGATAATGCACGGTATCATCGACGACGATTCCCAGGGTCATGGCTGCCAGGACGGAGACGGCCAGTCCGATCCTGCCGATGATGATCCCCCAGATACCAAAGGCCATAAAGGCGGGCATCAGGTTGGGAAGCAGGCTGATGATACCAAGTTTGAAGCTTTTCAGCACGATAATCATGATCATCGAGATCAGCACCAGGGCCAGAGTGGAGGCTCCGAGCATGGATTTGATGTTGCGCTCGGAAATATAGGAGAACATGACGGAGATTCCCGTACCGTGCGTAAACATGGATTCAGGCGCGTTTTCTCGCAACCAGGCGCGTCCCGCCTTTTCCAGGTCGCGTACCTCCCGGCTTGAGGAAGACGAGAGGTTGACGGTCATGCGGCTTGATGATTTATCGACGTTGAGACGGTCGTTGAGGTCGAGACCGAAGGGCAGGTTCATTTCGTAGAGCAGCAGATACTGGGCCGCCAGTTCACGGTCGCTGGGCAATCGGTACCAGGCGTCATCGTCACCATGCATGTTGCGGTTGAGCCGTTTCATGATGTCGGTGACTGCATAGACGTGGTGTACCCGGGGCCGGGAGCGGAACCAGTTGGCGAACTTCTCCACCAGTTCCAGATATTCCGGGTTGTTGACACCACCCGGTTCTCCGGACTTGAGGTCCCAGTCGATGATGTAGAGGCCGGTGAGGTTTTCGATGGCGAAATCGGCATCGCGACGGAATTCGTAGCGATGGTCGAAATAGCGAACAAAGTCGTCGTTGAGTTCGATTTTCAGGATGCCGGCGGTGAGACCCGTCATGATCAGCAGCATCACGACAAACAGGCTTCGGTGCCGGGCAACGACAAAGTCGGCAAGGGTTGCAAAAAAATTCGATTTCCGGTTCTTGTCTTTTTTCACCCGGAAGGGAATCACCGCCATGAGGGCCGGCAGAAAGAGAATGGAATAGAGAAAGGCGGCGGTTACACCCATGGCGACAATATTGCCGAGATCGTGGAACGGCGGGGCATCGGAAAAATTCATCGTCAGGAAACCGATGGCCGTGGTAATGCTGGTGACAAAGACCGGCTGCAGGTTGATGCGCAGGGATTCGGCAATGGCATCGTGTTTGTCTGTTCCGCTCCGGATCAGCTGGAACATGGTCACCAGCAGGTGCACGGAATCGGCCACGGCCAGGGTGAGGATGATGGTCGGCGCATTGACGGAGGCCGGAGAAAGCGTGATTCCCATTCGTCCGGCCAGGCCGAGGCCGGTGGTCATGGAGAGGAGGATGACCGTAAAGGTGGCCGCCGTCCCCGCAAAGGAGCGCAGGGCGAAGACCATCATCACCAGCAGAACCAGAAACATCAGCGGCACCAGGGTGAGCATGTCGCTGCGCGAGACCTCGCCGAAGGCATTGTCGATCATCACCCCGCCGGTGAGACGGATTTGCAGCTGCGGATATTGACGGGTAACGGTCTCGGCAATGATCCTGGCGGCGGCGGCGACCTCTGCGGGTTCGCCGATATCCTTTCCCGGCTTGATGAAGTTGACGTTGACACCGGTGACATGGCCGCTGGGCGAGACAAGCCGGTTGACCAGCAACGGCTCGGAAAGGGCGATCTTCCTGATGGAGGCGAGCTGCCCGTCGGTGAGATGCAGCGGGTCGGAGACCAGATCGGCGACGACGAGATCATCTTCGGTCGCCCGGGTGTGTTGGTAGTTGGTGAGTGAGTCCACCCGGCTGGAGTAGGGCAGTTTCCAGGCCAGTTCGGTGAGTTCCTCCACTGCGGCCAGGGTCTGCCGGTCAAAGACGTTGCCGGAGTCGGGCACCACCACGAAAAGAACATTCTCCACCTTGGTGTAGGTGGCCTCCAGGGCCTCCAGGGCACGGAGTTGGGGATTGTCCTTGCTGAAAAATATGCGGGAATTATTATCGAATTGCAGGAGTCGCAGGCCGCCTGCGGCGTAGAGGGCAACGGCGACGCTCAGGGTCAGGAGAAGCCAACGGTGGGTGACGACAAAACGACCGAGCCAGGTTTCAATCCGCTCCATGTACGTTCTCGAAGTACAGGCCTTCCACCAGGGCGGTGACAACATTGTCACTGAAGGCGGTCAATTCATCAAGGGAATAGCTGCTGATGAAAAAAGGCGAATGGAAAGCCATGGTTGCATGAAGAATCGACAGCGCCCTGGCCTCGGGGTCGGTAATGCGGAACTCGCCGGATTCGATTCCCTGCTTCAGAATGGCGACAACCAGATCCTGTTTCACCAGGCGATACTTTTGGATCAGGTCACGCCTGCGGCGGCAGATATCGGCGATGGATTCGTTGATCTTGGGTTGATCGGCGTATTGTCTGTAGTTGATGATCAGGGCCTCGCGCATGAGCAGGCGGAGTTTTTCCGCTGCGCTGGTTTCATCGTTTTCGACAATTCGGCTCAATGTTTTTTTGATCTCGGCCAGCAGGTTGAGGGCGATATCGGCGAGTATATCGTTTTTCCCCTTAAAAAAGCGATAGATATTGGCGGCGGACATGTTGCAGTCTTCGGCAATTTCAGCCATGGTCGTCTTGTTGAAACCGTAATGGCTGAATCGTTGGAAGGCGGCCTGCAGAATCTGTTTTTTGGTCTGTTCTCTATCGCGTTTGTCTTTCATGGTACGTATTGTATATCCTGATGTATAAATATTCAAGATTATGTTCACTGTTCGCATGGCGGCAGTGAACCTCTAAAATCGAAATAAGCCTCACATTATCATGAAATTATCCAAAAATGACGAAAAATTTTCCATGCGCCGGTTTTTTCTTGCCGGGAATGCCGTCAACGGCGATCAGGCCGTGATTACCGGAGACGAGGCCCGTCATCTCATGCGGGTGCTGCGCCTGAAACCGGGTTGCCGGGTGGAGCTTTTCGACGGACGCGGTACGGTTTTCAGGGCCGTGATCAACGCTCTTTCCGCAGAGGGCGTTTCGTTTTCGCTCCTGGAAAGGTGCTGCGAGGACCATGGTGACGCCGCGCGGATCATCCTTGGGCTGGGCATGCTCAAGGGGAAAAAAATGGACCTGGTGATTCAGAAGGCCACGGAACTCGGTGTCCATGCCGTCTTCCCGGTTGAGACCTCTTTTTGCGAAAAAAGGCGAAATCAGCGGCTTCCGTTGAGCAGATGGCAACGGATCGTCATCGAGGCGTGCAAGCAATGCAGGCGATCCGTGCTGATGGAAATCTCGCCGCTTGTTGATTTTTCGGACTTTATCGGCCTCTCCTTTAATAAAAAGCTGCTTTTTGCCGAGCAGGAGAGGAAAAAAACTTTGGCGGACATCGATTTTACCGGTTCGGAAACCGTTGCCCTGCTCGTTGGCCCGGAAGGCGGGTTCAGTGAAAAGGAGGTGACGGCCGCCGGCAGAGCCGGATTTTGCAGCGTCAGCCTGGGAGAAAATATTCTGCGGGCGGAAACAGCGGCCCTGACAGCGATTGCAGTGACCCGTTTTTTGCTGGGGCGTTGATTCTGATTTCGTGGTCTAGTTGATTTATCGGTTTCTTTTTTTATGGGGATTTGTTATTATCTAAAGTATTATTTATTTGTTATCAATAGTTCAAAATTATTGATGTTTTCCGTGGATCTTCACGGGGCTCGGGTGGAAATAGCTGGTGTTGCTCGGTC
The DNA here is from genome assembly GCA_964446115.1 of uncultured Desulfobulbia bacterium. GTDB lineage: Bacteria > Desulfobacterota > Desulfobulbia > Desulfobulbales > Desulfobulbaceae > CAYUNE01. The sequence continues at coordinate 26,043 of CAYUNE010000001.1, forward strand.
CGGGGAAATTCCTGGCTCTGTGGTGAATCTGTTTAACAGGAGGAGTTGAGAGATGTCGAACAAGGTGAAACTTTCCGATGTGACGGAGAAAATCAAGGAGTCTGCCGGTGATCTTACATGGTCCGGACTGTCTGGTACGCTGAAGGGGCTCATCGGGGCCTTTTTGCTGATCTACTTCATTCTGGCCGTCACCGATTGCCAGCGGCGAAAGAATGTTGGTGATGAAGTTTCCCAGCAGCCCGCCGTTCACGGGGAGGAGGCCGTTGTCGAGACCGAAGCAACTCCTCCGGCACCCGCCGAAATAACCCATGAAGCGGTCACCCCCCGGCAGAGTAGTGCGGAGCCCGTTCACCAGACAACAGTTGCCGAGCACGAAAAAAAACAGGAAGTGAAGGAGCCTGAAAAAGAAAAGGCCGTGGCCCCCGCGGAAGAGAAAAAGACCCAAGTGGGACCGGCCCTGGCCCTGATCACCGAAAAACCGGCTGCATCCGCCAAACCGGAGCCGGCCCCGCAGGATGAGGGAAAACAGGCGGCCTTTGAGGAAGATGTCAATCAGGTGAAAAGCCTGCTGCACAGCTGGACCGGGGCCCTGACCTCATCGCGTCGGCAGATGGCGGAGCTGGAGAAGGAAAACGAACGCCTTAACGCCCTGCTTGGCGTCACCCTGGCCGCTTCCGAACAGGTCGATGAGTCCAACAAGCTGCTGACCGCGGCCAAGGAGAGGATTGTCGACCTTGAGAAGAAACTGGCGGAATCCGCCGCTACCATCAAAAACAAGACCTACGAACTGGGGGTTCTCAAGCAGCGGATCAAAGATTTGCAGGTCACCCAGGGAATCTTGGTTGAAGCACGCAAGATGCTGGAAGATGAGCACAGGAACCGGATTAGTGCCGAGACCAAGGCCAATAGTGTCCAGTCGGATGTTCTGAAACTGCGGGAAAATTTCGCCGGCAGCAAGGGAGAGATGAAGGCCCTGGCCCTGCAGCTCACAAACAACAACGAGGATCTGGTCGAACTGCAGTCCTCTTTTGCCGCTGCGGAAAAAGAGATTACCGGGCTGCTTGATGAGAAGAAAAAGCTGGAAGGCCGCATCCGGGATCTCACCGCCCAGGTCACAACCCTGGAGACCAAGCTTGCCGAAACCGAAGCTGCCCTGGAAGCATCTGGCAAGGAACTCACCGCTCTGAAGGCCGACAAGGCCAAGATCGAGGAAGAGCTCAAGGACGCAGCCGGTGCAACGGCTGATATCGATGCCGTCAAGGCTGAGCTGGAGGCCAAGACCGGTGAACTTGCCGAGGCCACCGCCAAGATAACCGAACTGGAAGGAAAGCTTGCCGGCGTAGCCGAAATGCAGGAGAAGAATGCGGCCCTGGAAAAGGAAAAGGAGGAAATCCAAGCAGCGCTGCTGGCAAAGGATGAGGAGATCAAAACCCTGCAGGCCAAGGTGGAGGAGTTGACGGCATCCCAGGGGTCCGCGCAGGAAATCGAGGAAAAACCCGATACGACCCAGGCGGATCTGGAAGCGGCCAAGGCCAAAATCAGCGAGCTTGAGGCCTCGCTGGCCGAATATGAAACCCTGAAACAGGATGCCGCCAAAAATCTCGAGGCCATTCAGGCCAAGCAGAATGAGCTGGAGGCGGCTCAGTCCAGAATTGCCGAACTCGAGGGCCGGATCGGCGAACTCGAAGAACTGAAGAAATCCGCTGCCGAAAACCAGGCGGCGCTTGAGGCCAAGGAGGCTGAGCTGGAGGCGGCCAAGGCCCAACTTGCCGAGGTGGAGACGCTGCGACAAGAACTGGAAGCTGCCAAGCAGGCCAGGGAAGAGGCCATGGGGCAGGTTGAGGCGGTCCGGGCCGAGCTCGCCGGTCTCAAAGAGGCTCAGCCCGCAGCTGAGGAGAAGATCGCGGCTCTGGAAAAGGCGGTCGCCGACGCTCAGGAGGCCCTGAAGGCCAAAGAGGCCGAGCTGGAAGCCGCCAAGGGTGCCGCCGGAGAAGCCGAGGCCCTGAAGGCGGAGATCGCCAAACTCAAGGAGGAGTTGGGCGGTCGGGAGGAGAAACTCAACTCCATGCAGAAGATGTTTGCCGCTGCCCAGGCCTCGTCTTCCGAATCGCAAAGCGCCCTGGAAGAGGCCAAGGCCAAACTGGCCTCGCTGCTTGCCGCCGGAAATGAAAACAAGGGCAAGCTTGAATCCCTCACTGCCGAGGTTGAACAACTCAAGGCTTCCCTGAAAGAGAAGGAAGACGCCCTGGCGGCTGCCACCCAGGAGATGGAGAAACTCAAAGCCGCGCAGGCGCAGAGTGCCGAAAAGCTGCAGGCCCTGGAGGCTGAAAGTGGTAAACTCGCCGGATTGCAGGCGGAACTGGAGGCCAAGGCAGCCGCATTGGCTGAGGCCGAGGCCAAACTCGCCGAGCTGATGAAGGCCGGTGAGGCGGATAAGGCGACCATCGAGGAGTTACGGGCCGAGATCGAGAGACTGAAAAAGGCCCAGGCGGAGGCAGCCGCCCGGGCCAAGGCCGAGCCCGACAGCGACGGTGACGGGGTTGCCGACAATATGGATCTCTGCCCCAATACCCCGGCGGGGCAGAAGGTGGATAAGATCGGCTGCCAGCCCAATGTCGCCATAGTACTGGAGGGTATCAATTTTGCCTTTGGCACGGCGAATCTTACCCCGGAGGCCAGTGCCAACCTGGACAAGGTGGTGGCCCTTCTGAAAAAATTTCCGGAGCTGAACCTCGAAGTCTCCGGGCATACCGATAAAACCGGTGATGAAGTCGCCAATCAGGCCCTGTCCACGGCCCGGGCTGAGGCGGTCAAGAATTACCTGGTGGCAAACGGTATCGATCCGGCCCGGCTTGAGGCGAAGGGATATGGGTCTCAGCAGCCCATCGCTTCCAACGACACCCCGGAGGGAAGAAAGACCAACCGGCGGGTTGAGCTGAGAAAGAAGTAATTTCGCCCTCTGTGATCAAGCACGAAAATATGCCCCGGTTCTCTTAAGAGCCCCGGGGCTTTTTTTATTGTTTTTCGCCCCCCTTATTTTCCTCATCCGCTTCAGGCTGTTTCTTAGGATGAGTTGAAGACGTTACCTCCTCTTCCACTTTGTTCTCCTGCGGTTTTTTCTTCTTGTAGGTAACTTCCACCTGGTTGAACTCCTCGGTTAGCTCCTCCACCTTTTCAAGCATCATTGTGTTGATGATGTTGCTTGGTTTATTCTCCGGTTTTTTTCCGGCGATATCCTGACCCTTGGCCCAGGTGGCCGTAATGAGCAGGGCCATGCAGATTATCATGCTTTTTTTCATCGCTTACCTCGTCAGCAGTTTGATTTGATGTTGCCGCCCCATTATACCCGACTGCAAGGAGCGTGTACAGTTTTGATATATGAAAGAGCACCGGGTTGGATGTCGCCATCCGGCTGTAAGGCCCCTTTCCGCTTTGACCGTGGGTCCCGGTGTTTTTCTTGACAAACCTGACCCGGTGATTATGAATCATGCATCCAAACGGCTGCATACACAAAGAGGTGAAATATGGACTACAGAGTCGGCAAGGTGGATCGGATTTTTGCCGTCCGATTTGATGAAGGTGATGATTTTCTGGAAGAACTCACCCGGTTGGTCCACAGGGAGAAAATCGATAACGGCTGGTTCCAGGTCATGGGCGGCCTGCGGCAAGTTGATCTGGTAACCGGTCCCAGGGAGGCGGTGATGCCGCCGGAACCGGTTTGGCGGTCGATGAGCGGTGCCTATGAAACCCTTGGCTGCGGCTCGGTTTACCGCGATGAAAACGGCGAGGCGAAAATTCATCTCCATGCCGCCCTTGGTCATCACGGCGAGACCCTCACCGGCTGCCTGCGGAAAAACAGCAAGGTCTACCTGGTGCTGGAGTTGCTGCTCATGGAGATCAGCGGTTTTACGGCCCGTCGTCCCTGGTTTGCCGAAGGCGGGTTTAACCGGGTGACATTCGCCGACTGAGACAAGGTGCAGCCATGACCGGAAAGAAAAAAAAACGTGAGGGGCTGCTCTTTGTCCTCATCGTGATCCTGGCCTTGATTTTTGTGGGGGGAATCCTTCTCGTCCGCCAACGCATAGCCGAGGCCAACCGACGGCAAAATGTTCTGATCAACACCATCGAGTATCGCTGGTACCTGGAATCCAGTGATTCGCTTCCCTGGACAGGCCAGGGAGAGAAATCCGCAAAAGAGAATCGCGCCCGGAGGGAACTGCAGCGAATCGCCGTGGGCCGACTGGCGGCAAAGGGTTTCACCGGGCGGGAACTGGCCCGGGCTTTTGGGCTGCAAAAAGGGGAGGTGGAGGAGCTTCTCCGCTGACCACAGTCACTCTGATCCATCCCTGCTCAGGGGTTCGCCGCACCTGCTGTTCATCCTCGGCTTCAACCCGGTAACTCACCTCATCCCCATCTCCGGCCTCGATACTCGCCCGATAGATCATGCGATTGTCGTCAAGCCTCATGGGCCGGGTGATGATTTCTCCTTTTCGGTGCAGCCGGTAGATAAGCGTCACCCGCTTGAGGGGACAGGGACCGGCGGTTACCCTGCCCCTGCCGCCGCTTCCCGCATCATCGGCCACCACGGCCCGGCCGCTTGATCCGGCCGGAGTGTAGTGATAGGGATCACCGCTGATTCTCGCTCCAATGACAATGTCATTGTGCCGCCGCAGCGGCGGCAGCAGCAGGATATGGGGGCCGCTGGACCAGGCGGCCCGGCTCACCAGCTGCAGGGCACCCAGTTGCTTGCCGTTCTCTCCGGCAAGGATGGTGCGCCAGCCCTCTATTCCCCGCCACTGGGTATACTGGAAGCCCATGGTACGGCCGGCGGCCGCGGCGGGCAGACGTTGCAGATAGTAGCGCCATTTACTGACATCGTTATCAGGAGATTTTCCCTGGCAGCTCGGCATCAGTTTAAAACCGAGAGATGCCAGATAGGGGATGGTGAGATCCGCCTTGCCCGCATGCCATGGCAGGGCGATGATACGGCCGGCATAGCCGTCCCGGGCGAGGATTTCCGCCGCTCCGGTTGTGCCGTACAGGTCGCCGTTATGGTGCCTGTCGATCATATCGCTCCACATGACGGTCTGCACGCCTGCTCTTTTTTCCTGTAAAAGATCCACCTGAAATTTGACAAAATCCGCCCAGAGTTGAGGCCGACTCCGCCCGGAAGTGAGGCAGCGGTGGTCCCAGCCCAGGGTGCGGTATTCGTCGAGTTCCAGGCCGACGATGGCCGGATCCGGATCAACCGTGTCAAACACATCCAGCAGGCAGCGATACAGGGGGTTGCCGCGCTCTTTCTTCCGTAGACGCTCATCAGAGAGACATTCCCGATATTTCCAGCGTGAATAGGGATCGGGACCGAGATAGGTAAATTCCACCAGCACGGTGCTGTTTGCGGGAATGCGGGATGCGGCGGTGCGCCGCAGCAGGGTCGGCTCCTGCTCTTTATCGTATTCGGCCCAGCGCAGTACCTCGGCGGGATACCCCCTGGGCTGACCCGTGCCGAAATGGGTAGTGGCAAACCAGTGGGCCCGGATACGTCCATATTGTACCGTATAATCTTTGCCTTCGATATATCTGATGTTCCTGTCCGGGCTGCGGACGATGAGCGGTTCCTGCGGCCAGGTGGTGCCGCTTGCGATATCGTGCAATACGTTGCGTACGGCTATGGGATCGCCGGTTCTGTTTCCATTCTCGTCATAGCGCTGGATGGTCAGCTCGGCACCACCGTCGCCGGGCAGGAAGATTTTTTCCGTGGTACGGATTCCCTCCAACCTGGTTGGATCTCCGGCAAATCGATGGGAATGGGGATAAGGACCCGGCGGGAAAAACCGACTGTTGCCCTCGGGCCGCGGCAGCAGGTGGCGTGACCTGCAAAACGCATAGAAATCCCGCATGATATCTCCGATGGTTTGCCGGTTCGAGCCCACCGGCATGTCCAGTCGCGCATAGCCGCCGTTCCCCAGTGCCACGCAGACCTGATTATATTTGAGGCTCGCGGCGAGATTGACCGTCTTTCGGGCAATGTCCATGGTGGCCGAAGTCAGTTGGTCCATGGCCAGGTAGATGGCCCGCATGGGGTATTGCGGCCAGTCGACAATCTCCATGGAGGGGATTTCACCGGACGAAAGCAGCTGCATGAGGGTCAGCAGGCCGTAGAAGAGACCGGGACGATCCCGGCCGGCAAGGACGATTTGTTCCGGAGAGACGGACAGCAGGTATCCCTCGGCCTCCGGATAGCGATCGGTTAGCGGCAGGGTAAAATCCGCGGTTATCGCATCAATGGGTGCGGATGAAAGCAGGCCGACGAGGAGGGTGGCCGGCTGCTCTTTGCCGTGATCCTTTTCTCCGTTGCCGATGAGCAGCGGCCGGCCGGTATGTTTTTCAAACCATCCCTGCAATCCGGCACGCTCGATTTCTTCGGCAGCACTCGACGAAGCGGTGATCAGGCGTACCGGCCTGTCAAAGCGGAAGGGCGGCGCATCTTTGAGGATGTGATCCCGGGGCATGGGATGGAGAATCGGAATGTTCCCGGGTTCGGAAAGAAAAAAAAAGGCGGCCACCAGGGCCGGCAGCGCCAGAATGACGGGAATGAGATAGTTTTTCATGGATGTTAATCCAAGGAAATCCCGTACCGGCGATTGACAAAAGCTACGGCGGTTATCGCCGCCGACAGGTCGGGATTATCTTTTCTTGCCCCTGGTCCAGACCGGATCCTGGCCGAAGCGGTCCATCCACCAGTCCTCGGCTTCATAGTGTTCATCAGCCCCCGGAGTCAGGGGGTAGCGGTACTCCTCGCAGTAGCGGATCAGCAGTTCGTAGGCGGCGGTCAGGCGGTACATTTTTTCCGGATCCTGTTCTTTTCCAGCAGCGGTATCCGGATGGTGGATCTTGCAGAGCCGGTGATAGGCCCGTTTGATTTCGCCCAGGGTTGCCCGGTCGCCCAGGTTGAGCAGTTTTCCGGCCGCGCTGACGGCCTGCCATTCCGATTTCGTCATTTGTTCGTTTTCTTTTTCCAGCTTTTTTCCGTGCCCCGCAGGAGCCGACCGATATTCTGATGATGTTTGAACCAGATACACAGGGCGAGAAAGACGGCCAAAGTTGTTTTCCAGACAGCGCCGTCAAAGAGCTGAATCCAGAGGGGAATCAGCGCCGAAGCCGCCAGTGATCCCAGGGAGACATAGCCGGAAGCGGCCACGGCCGCCGCAAAGACCAGCAGGCTGCAGAGCAGGGCCGGCGGAGAGAGATAGAGAAAGACACCCAGGGCGGTGGCCACCCCTTTCCCACCCCTGAAACGCAGGTAGACGGGAAACATGTGACCGAGCACCACCGCGGCGCCGCAGAGAGACATGATCAGGGGAAAGCGGGGGTTGCCGGCATGGATCAGCCCTGCGGCCAGCATGGGCAGATATCCCTTGGCAATATCCGCCAGCAGAGTGGCAAGACCATATTTTTTTCCCAGCAACCGGGCAACGTTGGTGGCGCCGATGTTGCCGCTTCCCCGGGTACGGATATCGATGCCGCTGTTGCGCGAGATAATGAGACCGGAGGGAACCGCCCCGATGAAATAGGCGGCAATGACGGTGATGATGGTGAGGACGGTCATGGATTCAGGATGGTGCTATGCCTTGTTCCTGGTCAGGATCAACTCCAGCTCGCCGGCTGCCGCATAGGCGGCGATGTCATCTTGCAGGTCGCGGACATAGGGACAATCCATCACCGCCAGCAGGCTGCGGCGCAGTCGATAGACCGGTAGCTTGCCGCCGTTGCTCCCCTCTTCATCGCGTTTCGGCAACCGTTCCAGCAGGTAGGGAAAGATCTGCGGGCGTCGGCAGACCTTCGGCCGCGCGGCGTAATCCAGACAGCGGCCGCTTTGGTTGTCAAGATGGGGACAGGCGCTCTGCCGCGGCATGATCAGGCTCCAGCCGGTTTGCCAATGAATGAGAGCCGGTTGCGACATTTCGTAAAAGGGACGATTATTGATCATGAACACCGGTTCCGCCAGGGCGCTGTGGCGGCGGGAGATATCGGAATCAACACTGTTCAGGGGGAAACGCTTTCTCTCCCGGTTGCTGAGCGGAATTTCATAAAACTCCTGCTCCATATCATCGTCCGGACCCGTGCAGCAGAGGGTACAGTCGCAGCTGCCGCAGAGCAGGCTGTTGATCCGTTCCAGCTCCCTGGTGAGTATCCGCTGGGTAACCCGGGAGCTGATTGCCGTCAACCGGTCCACCCGTTCACCCGCCTCGTCGATGACCAGAAAGGCGAGGGTATCGTCCCGCTTGAGCATTTCAAAATCGGCAAGGAGATCGTCGTAGTGGTGCAGCAATGCGGCCGGGTTCCGGTATTCTGTGTGGGCGGTCTCGATGGGGGAGGGAAGTTCGTCAATGATATCGGCAACATGGTCGAATGAGCCGGTGAGAAAGAAAAACTGCACCATGTGGATGAGCGGCAGCACCGGTTGGTTCAACAATGACAGGCCGGGGCCGTATCTGTTCTTTTCGTGCTTGTCTTTCGGTCTGTTTCCCTGCATAATGAAGCGACATTTTACCCGACGCGGGTGAGAAAGACAAGGTTTCCAGCTCCAAATCTCCGGAGCTGATGAGAATGGAAGAGAAAATATTCTTTGAAAGACACCATGGCTATTCGGACGATTCTTACCTTCCCGAACCCGGTTCTGCGGAAGAAGGCAAAAAAAATAACACGGTTTGACGATGAGTTAAAAAAACTCGCCCACGACATGGCCCAGACCATGTATGCTGCCCCGGGTATCGGTCTGGCCGCCAATCAGATCGGTATTGCCGAACAGATCGTCGTGGTTGATATTTCCGAAGAAAAGGATGAGCGCAACTACATCACGCTGATCAATCCGGAGATATCGGAGGGCGAGGGAAGCGTCAGCGGCGAAGAGGGCTGCCTCAGCGTTATCGAGTTCGAGGCCAAGGTCAAACGCTATCGCAAGATCCGGGTCCGGGCCCTCGATCTTGACGGTCGGGAGCTTGATTTTGTCGCCGAGGAGCGCTTTGCCCGGGTGATCCAGCATGAGGTGGATCATCTGCACGGCAAGCTCTTTATCGATCGGATCAGTACGCTGAAACGGGGCATGTACAAGAAAAAATTGAAAAAAATATTAAACGGGAAAAAATGACGCCATCAAGTCTGAGAATCGTCTTCATGGGAACTCCCGATTTTGCCGTGCCTGCGCTTTCTGCGCTCATTGAGGGGCCTGATCGCATCGTCGCCGTTGTGACCCAACCTGATCGCCCCCGGGGCCGGGGAAAAAAACAGCAGCCGCCACCGGTGAAACGATGTGCGGAGGATGCCGGGCTTTCCGTCCTGCAGCCCACCACCATCAGGGGGGCGGAATTTCATGACCGGCTTGAAGCCCTGCACCCGGATCTGACGGTAGTGGCGGCCTATGGCCGCATTCTTCCCGAGGAACTCCTCAGGGTGCCGCAGCTGGGCACGATCAATGTCCACGGCTCCCTGTTGCCCCGATATCGGGGGGCCGCTCCCATCCAGTGGGCGATCATCAACGGTGACTCACGCACCGGGATCACCATCATGCAGATGGATGCGGGAATGGACACCGGCGACATTCTGCTGCAGCGGCAACTGGATATCGGTGCGGAGGAGACGGCCGGAGAACTCTTTCCCAGAATGGCCCGGCTGGGTGGTGAGGCCCTGACCGCAGCCCTTGACCGGCTGCGCAGGGGCGAACTGGAAGCGAAAAAGCAGGATGAGGCCCTGGTTACCATGGCCCCGCCCCTTACCAAGGAAATGGGCCACCTGGATTGGACAAAATCGGCCCGGGAGCTGCACTGTCTCATCCGCGGCCTCGATCCCTGGCCGTCGGCCTTTGTCTTTTTCGGAGAAAAGAGATATCGGTTGTTTGCGCCACGGGTTATTGACGGAAACGCCGCAGAACAACCGGGAACCATCTGCCGGGCGGACCGGGAGGGGCTGCTGATCGCCACCGGCAGCGGTTATCTGCTCATCGGTGAGATTCAGCCCGACGGCAGGAAGCGCATGACCGTGCAGGCCTGTCTCTGCGGCACCTCTTTTCCCGTGGGAGGGCGGTTCATCTGATGGCTCGCCGTTTTTCCGGTCACCTGCAGGTGGGCTACCTGGACTGTTTTTCGGGGGCCGGCGGCGATATGATGCTGGGAGCCTTGCTCAATGCCGGCTTCCCGGAGGAAGAACTGCGGCGCACTCTGGCGGCCCTGCCCCTGGAAAACTGGGACCTGCGGATCCGTTCCTGCCGGAAAAGCGGTATCCGGGCAACCGCGGTGCAGGTGCGGGTGACCGGGGAGCAGCCATGCCGTCGCTTTGGGGATATCAGGGAAATGCTCCATGCGCTTCCCCTTGAGCGGGAAATCAGCCAAGGGGCCCTAGCTGTTTTCGAGCAACTGGCGCGGGCCGAGGCCCGGGTTCACGGTTGCGCTATCCATGAGGTACATTTCCATGAGACCGGCGGAGTGGATGCGCTGGTGGATGTCCTGGGAGTGGTAGCCGGTTTGCGCTATCTTGGGGTTGAAAGCGTGGTCTGTTCCCCGCTGCCCATGCCCGGCGGCTGGGTTGAGTGTGAGCATGGAATGTTGCCGCTGCCGGCACCGGCTGTCTGCGAACTGCTGAAAGGAGTGCCGGTCTACGGTGTCCGTCTGGAACAGGAACTGGTTACGCCCACGGCCGCGGCGATCATCCGGGGGATCGGATCAACCTTTGGTCCGCTGCCTCCCCTGCGCATCGAGACGGTGGGATACGGAGCCGGTAGCCGGGAGCGACCGGATGGCCGTCCCAATCTTCTGCGCCTGATCATCGGGTGCGCCGTGCGGGTGGATGAGGCCCAGGAAGTCGAGGTGGTGGAAACCAGTCTCGACGACTTCAATCCGGAAATCTGGCCGCATGTCTGTCAACGAATCATGGCTGCCGGTGCCCTTGATGTCAATCTGGTTCCCTGCCAGATGAAGAAGGGCAGGCCCGGTTTCCTGCTGCGGGTTGTTGTCGCTCCGGCTGAGAGCATCGGGGTCAAGGAGGCGATATTGCGAGAGACCAGCGCCATTGGTCTGCGTTTCAGGCGGGAGTGGCGGATGACCCTGCCACGGGACTTTGATACGGTGGAAACTCCCTGGGGTGAGGTGCGGGTCAAGGTCGTCGAAACAGCGGATGGCCTTGTCCGCACACCGGAATATGAAGACTGCCGCCGGGTGGCGGAAAGGGAAGGGATTCCCATCCGGGCCGTGTATTCGGCTATCAGATGGCAGGATTGACGGCTCAGCGGCGCGCCTTGCCGGTGAGGGCGGTGATGGTGATCTTGAATACCCTGGTTTTTTGCCGGTCCGTGTCGATATAGCGTTTTCCCCGCTCCATATGCCCGGGCGAATACTTGCGCAGAAGCCCCTCCAGGCCGCGCCGTTTTTCCGCAGCAAACACCTCTTCGGCCTCACCGGAGACAATGACGCTTTCGTATCGGGTGCTGAATTTGGCAGGCAGAAGTTGTGTCTCGCCGACAATGCAGAAGGAGACGGTTTTGTTTGCCTGGATGTTGTCGAGTTTCAAACCGGTGACAGCGGAGTGAAAGAAGAGACAGCCGTCGATGAAGCAGAAATTCAACGGCACACCGTAGGGGACGCCTTCCTCTGAAACCGTTGACAAGACCCCGTATTCAGCCTTTTCCAACAGAGCTGCGGCCTCGTCATCCGGGATGGCCCGGTCCTTTCTGCGCATTTTTTTCATTTTTAAGGAAAGCATGGGGCGGTTTCCGCCCGCCACGCAACAGCCATAAAAAAACACCCGGCAGCCGATGGGCACGACTGCGGGGTGTTTGTTATTTTTGGTGGGCCGTCAGGGACTCGAACCCCGAACCGCCTGATTAAGAGTCAGATGCTCTGCCAGTTGAGCTAACGGCCCGCTAAGATGAAGCTGAACGAAAATATCTTATAGCACAGCAGGAACCGCCCGTCAAGCCGAAGAAGGTAATTGATCACAGGCACCGCATCTTCACACGATCTCTCCCGGCCGCATAACGGTGATATAGCGGCCGGGAGAGATCGCGGAAACCTGCAGCACCTGTGACCAACTCCAGTCTGGAAGTACGATATACCGCGGGTTTACATGCCATAGGATCGGTTGCGGAAAAACGACCGGAGAGCAACCTTTTCACCTCAGCGATAGTAGAGATGGGAGCTGCCCATGGTAAGCAGGGTTTTATGGAGATTGCGTCTGAAGTCGCGGCGATCCCAGATTCCCTGAATATGACCGCGTTTCAAAGCGTTACTGGCGTTGTGATAGTCAGGCGGGATATCGTTGCCGGTGGTATCCCGGATGACCCGGGGGCCGGCGAAACCGATCCGGCAAGAACGGATGGCGAACTGATAGGGCGAACAGCCCAGGAAACTGGCTACCGGGCCGGCATAGGAGTTGTTGTCGTAAACAACGATGTAAAGTCCGCCGGCGTCGATATATTCCCGTACCGCCATGGTGCACTTGGGCATCTGGATGACTCCCAGGGTGCCCTCCTGAATCCGGATCCCTCCGGTGGTGTGAATATAAGCCAGCAGCGGACGTTTTTTCCTCTGGGCGATTTCACAGGCCTGGACGAATTTTTCCCCCTCGGCCGAGCCCACGGTGCCGTTGCGGAAGTTGCTGAAGAGCATGGTCACCACCACCTTGATGCCGTTGACCTCGGCATGAAAGGTGAGGTTGGCGCTGCCCAGGCCGCTGCGACTGCGGGCAATGCGTAACCTGTCGTCAAAACCGTCGTAATTTTGCGGGTTGCAGGCGTAGATATTGGAAGCAAAGATGCGGATGGAATCCGGGTCAAAGATGTTTCGCAGATACCACTGGTATTCCAGCGGGAAGTGGTGGCCGCAGTTTTCACAGACACCGCAGAATTCGCCGTAGAGGTCGGGAACCCAGAGATCCTTGCAGCCGTATTTCTCGGAGTTGGGACAGGTGATGGTGCGGTCCTCGTTGGCCAGGATACTGGTGTAGGTATCGGTGAGTTCCAGCGGATCCACTCCGTCGCTTCCCGGCTGTCGGCCGACGCTGATGAGTGGAAATGAGGGCTTTTTTCTGTTCTTCTCACGCCGGGTGACCAGGGAGTACATGGCGGTGAAGGGGGCGGTGACCCGGCGCAGGAAAACCGAGCCCTCCCCGGAGACCTCCTTGATCACCTTCTGCACCTGTCGCTGTTTGTTCTTGAGGATATCGTACCTGAAGGTGTAGTAGGTCCGTTCGATGCCCAGCTGGGTTTTGCGCAACAGTTTTTCCGCAGCTTGCTGTTTGCCGCCGCCGAAGCAGTGGGTGGCCATGCGGCGGTATTTTTTCGAACGCAGGGCCAGCAGCCGTTTCACCTCATTGCCGTTGAGATCCCATGGGATGTCGATCTGCGGTTCTTCTTCGGGATTTTCCGCCTTTTTCTTCTTTACCTCATAGGAGCGGAAGCCGCGTAGTCCCTTGGTCTTGAGGACCACTTCATCGGTGGCGCGGATAATTTCCGAACGCACCCGGGAGAAAAAGGTGAAGTCATCACTCTTTGCTCCCAGCAGCGGCTCATGGATGATACGGTCGATGGTGCCGGCTTCCAGGTTGTTCTCCGCGGTAATCCGCAGCCGCCGGGCACAGGTGTCCACCAGCTGTTTGGGAAGCTGGCCGCCCTCCTTGATCCGGCCCTCGATGGCGGCGGCGCCCTCCGGTGAAATGACGGAATAATAGCCGTGGGAAAACATCAGGCGGAAGTCGGTGAGGCCGATGGCCTCGGCGCCGCCGGATCCACCCTCCGAGATCACCGAGATGGTCGGCACCCTCAGTTTGGTCAGCGCATAGATGTTTCTGGCAATCTGCTGGGCGGCCCCGGGATATTCCTCCACCGGATAGGATCCGGGTGTAAAGATGTAAAAGTGAATGGGAATGCCTTCGGTTTCCGCCACTTTCATATATCTCAGGGCCTTTTCGTTGCCCCAGGGTTTGCAGGAGCCGCCGTTGCGGAATTCCTCACCGTGGCCGGTCTCCTGGCCAATCACCATGACCGGGGAGGTATAGGGTTTTTTCTTGATGCGGCGGACGATATTGGCCTTGGCCACAACCATGGCCGGGTCGATGTTGATCTCGTCCTGCCCCCCCAGTTCCGTGTACTCCTCATAGACGTTTTCAAGGATGTCCTTGAGCGAGAAGCGTTGGGGATTGCGAACGATACGCACCCGTTCCATGGGGGTAAGTTCGTTTTCGGCCCGTTCCTCCAGTTCCAGGATGTCCTTTTCGAGCACGCCTATGCGCTGCGCCAGTTCCTCCTGGGCGACATCGTAGATGGATTCCCGCACAGTGGCGCAGTAATCCTTGAGCAGAGACAGTTTTCCCCAGGTATCGGAATCCTTGATGTGGATCAGGTAGTCGATCCGGTCATCAATGGAGTTCAGTTGTTTGACAAGGTTGTTCATGGAGAGTTTTGGGTTGAAAGCCTCCCTGGCCCCAGGCGGACGGGGGAGACCGGAGTGTTAAAAGGTCAGCAGTCGGTCCAGATTATTTCGCAGGTATTGCAGGTTGGTGACGATCTCTCCTCCGTTTCTGTCCCGGCCGGCAATGACGGTCTGATCGATGAAGCGGGCGGCCCGCTGCTTGGCCTGATCCATGGTATCGCCCCAAACCAGGGCCAGGGCCAGGTTGGGGTCGTATTCGCTGGGAATAGGATATGGGCGATCCGTGGGTACGTGGGTGTACACCACTGACCAGTCATGGACAGGAAAACGGAATTCGGTGATTGTGCCGATCCACGGAGCAAAACCACGATCCGTATTCTCCGCGACAATGCGCAGCTCAATGCTCGCCCCCTGGAAGCTGATATCCTCCTGGGTGTATCCCATGGGCTCGCCGAGGGCTAGCCTGATCTGCTCGCGGATGAGATTGGGATGCTTGCCGTTGAGATAGCTTATCCGGGCGGAGACGTCGTTTTCCACCTGAATGCGGGTGTTGACCTCCAGAAGATACGGAGTGCCGTCTTCGCTGACGATCCACTCCCAGGTGCCGACGTTGTCGTAGCGGACATGTTCGGCCAGCTTGAGCGAGTAGTCGACGATTTTTTTGAGCACTTCAGATGAATTAAAGGGGTAGTCGAAACAGGAGGAGTCGAAACCGGGTGCCGCTTCCACCCGTTTCTGGCGCCCGGTGCTCTGAATGGTGCAGTTGCGTGAACTGAAATGGACCCGCTCGTCGTGGCGGCTGCAGACGAGTTGCACCTCAAGGTGGTTGAAATCACGTAACAGCTGTTCGATGAGGACGCCGCCGTCACCGAACTGGCGTTTGGCATAATTTTGTACCTGCCTGTAAATACGTCTGAACTGCTCGATCCTGGTGACCTCTTCAATGCCCATGCCGCCGCCGCCGGCCGCCGCCTTTACCAGGATCGCGGGTTCGGCGCTGCCGCCTTCCTGGGCCTCCAGAAGTTGCTGGGCGATTTCCTCGGCCTGCATTTCGTTGTAGATGGGAGAGTCGGTTCCCGGAATCGTCGGGATGCCCAGTTTATTGGCAACTCGCTTGGTATTGATCTTGTCGCCTAAGTCTTTGATCACCTCCCAGCTGGGTCCGATAAAGATGAGAGATCGGTCCCGGATCGTTGCCCGGCGGGCAAAACGGAAGTCCTCGGAAAAAAAGCCGTAGCCGGGATGGATGGCCGTGCAGTCGGTGTGGTCGGCAACCGCCAGAATATCGTTGGGGTCGGTATAACTTACCACCCTCCAGGCGTTTTTGTTCGGTCCCTGGCTGCGATTGCGTCTCACATGCTCGGATTCCCGGTCGGCATCGGTGTAGATGACCACATATTCCAGGCCGAGATCACGGCAGGCCTCCATGATACGGATGGCGATTTCGCCCCTGTTGGCAATGAGTACCTTGCCCTGCAAAAGAACCCCCTCCCGAAAAAAATGAAACCGTTTGAATATCGGTGGAATATTACTTCAATACTGTACTTTTTTGTCGCATGTCTTTATAGTTGTTTTTGAGGAAGAGGTCAAATATATCTTGGCTGCAGGAAACCGCTGTTGCCTCCGCATGATCCCGGAATCCATGCCACGTGAGTAACGATACAAAGAAATCCGTCCCCGACGAGGGGGGTGAAAAGAAACTCTGGAGCAGGGTAAAATCCGTTCTCCACCTGGACAACTCACCGGATACCACCGAGGATCTGGAGCAGGAGATTCAGGAACTGCTCGAAGAGGGAGAAGAGCAGGGCTTGATCAGCCGGCAGGAGGAAAAGCTGATCAGCTCCATTTTCGACTTCCGGGATACGGTGGCCTCCCAGATCATGACGCCGGCCGCGGAAATGGTCTGCGCCGAAGAGAATACCTCGGTGGCGGATCTCATCGCGCTGGTGACCGAAGAGGGATACACGAGAATACCGATATATCGCGGCACCCAGGATGATATCATCGGTATTCTGCACGCCAAGGACCTGCTGAAAATCTGCGCCCGGGGGCCGGATCGGGATGTGGATATCAGCAAGTATCTGAATCCGCCATACTTTATTCCCGAATCCAAACCCATTACCGATCTGCTTCGTTTCTTTCAATCCAAAAAGAGTCATGTGGCCATTGTCACCGATGAGTTCGACAGTGTCCGCGGTTTGGTGACCCTGGAGGATGTCATCGAGGAAATTGTCGGCGAGATCGACGACGAGCATGATCAGGATGAGAAAAAGATCAGAGTTGTGGATCCGCGGACCATTGTGGTGGATGCCCGGGTGGATGTTGAAGATGTGGAGGAGCACTTTGGAATCCGCTTGCCCGAAGGTCCCTATGAATCCATCGGCGGTTTGATTATTCATCGGCTTGGGCGGGTGCCGGCGCGGGGGGCCAAGGTGGAAATCGATACACTGCAGTTCCTTGTGCTCTCCGCCGACAAACGCCGCATCAGAACAATCAGGATTCGCCGCCGGTAACGGCTTTGCCGTGGTCAATTCAGTTCGCCTCCCCAAGCTTCCCCGTTTTGTCGCGCCCCTGCTGACCGGTTTGCTGCTTTCCCTGGCCATGCCCGGTCGCTTCGGCTGGTGGCCGCTTGCCTTCGTTGCCCTTGTTCCCCTGCTGCAATCGGCCCTTGATCTGCCCCCCCGGCGGAGCTGTCTGCATGGGCTGGCTGCCGGTTTTCTCTATCACCTGGCCCTGCTGTACTGGATTATTATCGTACTCGGACGGTATGGCGGGATTCCTCTGTTTCTCTCCCTGCCCGCCCTGCTGCTGCTTGCCCTGTACATGGGGTTGTACATGGGGGTTTTTTGCGGTCTTGTCGGTCTTCTGGTCGGGAAATACTGGGACCATGAACGATCCGCCATGCCGCTCCTGGTCTGGAGCGCTCCCATTGTCTGGGTGGGACTCGAATGGCTGCGGGGACGGCTGTTCACCGGCCTGCCGTGGATGGATCTCGGCTATGCCCTCTACCGACAGACCAGGCTTATCCAGGCGGCTGATCTGGGGGGCCATCATCTGCTCTCCTTCTGTATCGTCATGGCCAACGCTCTGATCGTCGGTATGATCAGCGGAGGAAAGCACGGCAGCCAAGGCCGACCGCTCTGTACCGGCGGGCGCAGGGTGGTTTTGTTTGCCTGCTGCGCGCTGGTCTTCACCGTCGGCTATTCGTTTACGCGGTACCGCCAGGTGGAGATGGGGATGAGGCGTTGTCTGCGCGCCGGGATCACGGTGGTTCAGGGAAATATTGCCCAGGATGCCAAGTGGACCGGCGCCTGGCGGCAAAAAACGGTCGATACCTATCTTGATCTGTCCAGCCGGGCGCTGGAGCGCAATATAACCGAACTGGTGGTGTGGCCGGAGACGGCGTTGCCTTTTTATCCCTCGAGAAACCCGCTGTTTGATGATGTTGTTCACCTGGCGGTATCGAAAAATATCTTCCTCATCACCGGTTCTCCCTGGATCGAGACCGATGGAAGCACCAAAGGCGAGGCCGCTGCTGCCAGATATTATAACAGCGCCCTGCTGGTGACCCCCCAGGGAAGGCTGGGCGGCCGGCTGGACAAACGACACCTGGTACCTTTCGGCGAATATGTACCCCTGCGTCGTTATCTGCCGTTTTTTGAGCCGCTGGTGGAAAGCGTCGGTGACTTCACCGCCGGAAAACCTGCCCCACCGCTTACGGCCGGATCCATTCGGGCCGGGACCTTGATCTGTTTTGAAAGCATCTTTCCGGATATCGCCCGTTCCTTTACCGCAGAGGGCGCAAACCTCCTGGTGGGTATCACCAATGACGCCTGGTACGGCAGGTCCAGTGCACCTGTCCAGAGTCTGGCCATGTCCGTACTGCGGGCCGTTGAAAACCGGCGGGGACTGGTGCGGGCCGCCAATACCGGGATCAGCGCGATTGTCGATCCGCTGGGTAACCTCCGCCATGAAACACGGCTTTTTGAAACCGCCTTCCTCTCCGCAACCCTGCCGCTGATGACCGAAAAAACGCTTTTCGTCCGCTTCGGTCATCATTTCGGCGCGGTCTGTTTTTCCCTGATCCTGCCGCTCCTGCTTTGCCGACGCGCCATGAGCTGATGTGTTGCAAGGAGATTCCGGTTCGGGCATTTTTTGAATCTCTTGACTATGCATTATTATCTCCTGGAATTTTCAACAATATCCTGAAAAGTATACTTGCGGAAAAAATTTTTTTTAATTAGGTATGAATTACTGTTACCTCTATGTAGAATTTTAATCTAATCTTTACGACTTACGCATATAGTGTAAAGTCGTTGTTCCAGTGGAAAAACAGGATGAAGATTTGTCGCATCAACAAGGGAGGGTGAGAGAACATGAGGAAGAGAGGACATAAGGTACGGGGGTTGCTGTTATTTCTGATTCTGGGCTTCATGAGCCTGGCTCATGCCGGAATACCGGAACAGTCTGCCCCGGTGCATGAGGAACTCTCCGGGCCGCGGTCCGGTGAGGTGGTTGTCGTCGATGCCGGAGTTGCCGACTATGTCCAGCTGATTGACGACATTGGTGCCCAGGGCTCTCTGGTTGTTCTTGGAGCGGAACAGGACGGCCTGCAACAGCTGGCCGCTATTGTCGGCAAGCATCGCGGAATTACCGCTCTGCACATCTTTTCCCATGGCGCTCCCGGTCTTCTGCGCCTTGGCGGCAGCGAGATCCGGCTGGACAACCTCTCGCCGGACCAGCAGAAGGCCTGGCAGGCCATTGGGCGGTCTCTGGCCGGGGACGGCGATATTTTGCTGTATGGATGTAACATTGGAGCCGGTTCCTCCGGTCTTCAGGCCGTGCGGGCCATTGCGGCGCTCACCAAAGCCGATATTTCCGCTTCCACCAATGTGACCGGTCATGCCGATAAACAGGGAGACTGGAAGCTGGAACTGCGGGCGGGTAGCGTGGAGACTGCTCCTCTGCGGGCAACGAAATGGCGGGGAACCCTGATGTACTGTTACGAGGATTGCCGGGTTGTCTTTCGCAATCCGGATGGCGACGATCTGGATTTTTGTCGCGATCCCTGTCCGGATGATCCGGATAACAACTGCGGTGTTGATCTCTGTCCCGATGATCCCGACAAGGTAGCGCCCGGATCCTGCGGTTGTGGCGTGCCGGATATTGATACGGATCACGATCATCATCCCGATTGTATAGATGCCAATCCCCTGACCCCTGGGGGGTATAATGAAACCCTGACCTGCAGCCCACAGGATGAGTGTCCTGACGACCCGGAGAAAACCGACCCCGGTATCTGCGGCTGCGGTGTAGCCGATACGGATAGCGACGGAGACGGTACTGCAGATTGCAACGATGGTTGTCCCGCCGATATGAGCAAGACGGAACCTGGTACCTGTGGCTGCGGTGTAGCCGATACGGATAGCGACGGAGACGGTACAGCAGATTGCAACGACGGTTGCCCGCATGATATGAGCAAGACGGAAGCTGGTACCTGCGGCTGCGGTGTAGCCGATACGGATAGCGACGGTGACGGCACGGTAAACTGCAATGACGGTTGTCCGTATGATATGAACAAGACGGAACCCGGCACCTGCGGCTGTGGTGTAGCCGATGTTGATCAGAATGGTGACGGTACTCCCGATTGTGTGGATCTGTGTCCCGATGATCCGGAGAAAAGCGCCCCTGGTATCTGCGGTTGCGGCGTAGCCGACACGGACAGCGACGGAGACGGTACTGCAGATTGCAACGACGGTTGCCCCCATGATATGAATAAGACTGAGGCGGGTCAGTGTGGTTGCGGCATTGCCGATGTCGATCAGAATGGCAACGGTACTCCCGATTGCCTGGAGCAACCCGGCGGTGAACCCGGCTTTCCCTGGATCCTTTTCATCCGGAATTTTGTGCCGCGGCCCGGATGTCCCGAAACACCGGACTACTGTTACATGGTGGCCGACGGCGACAGCGATACCTCGGAGAATTCGCCACTGCTCAAATATGATTTCCGGAACGACTCTTTACAGTTGATCGGACGGCTCGGTGTCGGCATGGTTGAGGCCATCACCCTGTCGTTGGACGGAAAGACCCTGTATGGATGTGATAACGGTACCCTTGGGATCATTGATACCACTCCGGGAAATACCAGTGCTTTCACACCCATCAATGCGGCGGGTGTCGGCAGCGGCAATGGATCGTTGGGATTGGTGACAATGGACGATATTGACGGACTGGCCTTTGATCCGGTCAGTGGCAAGCTGTATGGCAGTGCCCGGAGATTTGACGGAGAAAGGGGCATCGGAGTGGATCTGCTGATCATTATCGATCCTCAAACAGGCACCCTTGTCAAGGATGCATTTGGTGCTGGAAAGGATTATGTGGTCATCGACACCCAGGCACTCAACCTTTTCGACATTGACGATCTTGCCATTGACTCAGACGGGGTTATGTATGGAATCGCCACAATTTCAGGGGGAGGCGGCGGTGACCGGTTGGTGGTCATCGATAAGGCCACCGGTACGGTGACGGATCGTGGTGAACTGCTGTCCGGGAACATGCCGGTACAGGATATGGAAGGTCTCACCTTTTATCACGGCGGTTCTCTGTATGGAACCACGGGATATGAGTTCGACAATCAGGGAACCAACAATACCCTGTACCGCATTGACAAGGCCAGCGGCAAAACCCAGTTCTTTCTGCGGTTGGACAACAGTTTCGATGGTCTCGTTCCCATTGATTTCGAATCTATAACCTGTCCGGTTTGTGAATAACAGGTTGCTCCCCGAAGCATTTTCGGATGATTCGGGGAGCCCTACTTGTTCATCAAGCCCCTTTTTTCAGATTCCCATAAGGCTCCTGGAAAACATAAATAATCTGATTCTGCTTTTCTTTTGCGCCGGATTTCATGTTGCAAAAAGGGTTGCATATCATCGATATGCAACCCTTTTTGCGACTTGAGCCCGTTCCGGATCCTTCGGGAGGCGGGATTTGCCGTTTTTTGATCCGTTTTTGAACTATTTGGAAGTAAAAGAGAAACTTGTTTATTTCACCATCGCTTTCATGATAACGTAAAAAGTAGCCGGCCTGTATCAGGATGGCGATACGTATAAGATGACTGAGTTTGTAACGAATTTCATAATGTTATTGTAGAGGAGGTTAAAAAAATGAAGAGATCTGTTCGGAGCGGGATCGCCCTGGTGCTGTTTCTGCTCGCCGTGCCCCTGGCGGCGAAAGCCCTTCCCGGGGACCCGGGATCCATCTTGCGCCCCGGCACCGATGAGGTGCGTGCCGGAGGCGAGGAACTGGTGGTGATCGACTCTGCCATAGCTGAATATGAACTGCTGGCGGAAGAAGTGGGCCGGGAACGGCGGGTCGTTGTTCTGGATGCAAAAGGGAATGGCCTTGGGCAGCTGGCGGCAGCTGTGAAAAATCGCCGTATCAAGGCCCTTCATATCATCTCACATGGGGCTCCCGGTCGGCTGCTGCTCGGCGGCTCGATGATTACGCCGGCCAATTTATCCCCGGCCGAGCGCAGGAGCCTGGCCCTGGTGGGTAAGTCCCTTGCCGAGGATGCGGATATCCTGGTGTACGGATGCACCTTCGGGGCCGGCAAGGATGGTGAGGATGCCATGCTCGCCCTGGCCCGGGCCACCGGTGCCGATGTGGGCGGTTCGCTCAATGCCACCGGTCACGCTTCCCTTAAGGGCGACTGGGTGCTTGAGCGACAGGTGGGCCTTGTTGAGACCCAGCCGTGCCAAGCCGGTTCCTGGCACGGCCTCCTGCTTTACTGTGTGGATGTAAATTGCCAGGTCGACACTACAGATAGTGACGGGGACGGTCTGTATGACTGCCGGGACGCCTGCCCGGATGATCCCAACAATGAATGTGGAGCGGATCTCTGTCCCGATGATCCCCTCAAGGATGCTCCGGGGGTTTGCGGCTGCGGAGTTCCCGATACCAACAGTGACAGTGACCATTATGCCGATTGCCTGGATGCGGAACCGGAGAATTCCGAAGTCTGGGATCCGCTCACCTGTACGGATCTCTGTCCGGATGATCCCTTGAAAACCGATCCTGGAATCTGTGGCTGCGGCGTGGCCGATATTGATACTGACAACGACGGTACACCTGACTGTAACGATTCCTGTCCCCAGGACATGGATAAGATCGCTCCTGGAATCTGTGGTTGCGGCGTGGCCGATATCGATACTGACAACGACGGTACACCTGACTGTAACGATTCCTGTCCCCAGGATATGAACAAGATCGATCCGGGCGTTTGTGGCTGCGGCGCCGAGGAGCTCGATAGCAACAATGACGGTATAACGGATTGTGGTGATCTCTGCCCCGATAATCCCGACAAAAACCTGCCCGGAGAGTGTGGTTGCGCCGTGGCTGATACGGACAGCGACAACGACGGCACTCCGGACTGCAACGATTCCTGCCCCCATGACATGAACAAGATCGAACCCGGTATCTGCGGTTGTGGTGTGGAGGATTCCACGGTTGATGCCAACAATAACGGAACGCCGGACTGCAGGGATTTTCCGTGGCTTGTCTATCTGCACAACTTTCTCAGGCCTCCGGTCTGCGGTCAAACTCCGGACTACTGTTACATGGTTGCCGACGGCGATAACCGTAATTCCACCAACTCCCCGCTTTTCAAATATACCTTCAGCACCGATTCCCTGGAGCTGCTGGGCCATCTCGGGGTTGATAACGTCGAGGCCATTGTCCTGTCTCTGGACGCTTCCACCCTCTATGGCACCGATAACGGTGTTTTCGGCATCATTGACACTACTCCCGGCGCCACCAACAGCTTCACTCCACTCAACAGCAATGGGGTGGGCAGCGGTAACGGCTCCATGGGCATGGTGAGTTTCGACGATATCGATGGTCTGGCCTTTGATCCGTCCACCGGGGTCCTTTACGGCAGTGTACGTCGTCAGGACGGCGGTCGCGGTGTTGATCTGCTCATCAAGATCGATCACCAAAGGGGAACGGTCATCAAAGACGGATTCGGTGCCGGTGTCGATTATGTCGTCATCGATACGGCGGCTGTCGGTCTCTTTGATACCGATGACATGACCATTGACAGCGACGGCCGCATGTACGGTATCGCCGCCATCTCCGGCGGTGGCGGCGGCGACCGGCTGGTGAGCATTGACAAGGAAACCGGGGCGGTGACCGATCTGGGTGAGCTGACCACCGGTGTCTATCCTGTGCAGGATATGGAGGGGTTGACATTTTATCACGGCACAACCCTCTACGGGACCACCGGTTTTGAATTCAACGGCACCGGAACAAGCAATACCCTTTACCGCATTGACAAGGCCGGCGGATCAACAACCATGATCCGGCGGCTGGACGACGATTTCAACGGCCTGGTACCCAGCGACTTTGAATCGATCACCTGCCCAGTCTGCAGGTAATATGACCCCTTCCCCGGATCGTTCCCGTGAACGATCCGGGGAATTCCCCTTTCTCCTCCATCCGAGAGGTTTTCCTCCCTCTGGTTGTCGTGTATGTCGGTCATGAAGGTTATCCGTTACATCGCCGGAGGCTTGCTGCTGCTGCTTTTCCTGGTCCACCTCCGTTATCAATTTCTGGCCGCCGATGAGTATGCGGCGTTGCTTGCCCGGATGGCACCGGACCATCATATAGGTAATCCCGGTCTGATTTTTTGGAAAATAACCCTTTTTTTTCTCGCCGCTTTCCTGGCCCTCCATAATCTGACGGATCCGCTTTTTTACCGTAATATCGAAAGAGTATCGCGGTGGGATCGGGTTGTCTTTGTGCTGCTTGTCCTTCTTTTTCTCCTTTACCATCTCGGCTGCCTGCTCCCGTCCATCGGAGCGTTGTTCCTGGAAGACAATCTCTTTGAATCCCTCACCGCATTCTGTGCCGTTTCAGCCTCCATCCTGCTGCTCAGAGGAATGAGACGGGTAGACACATGGCAGGCAAGGTTTTCGTTGCTGGCCATGGCCGGTATGTTTTTCTTTTTCGGTATGGAGGAGATCAGCTGGGGCCAGCATATTTTTCACTGGAAAACCCCCCGGCAGTGGCAGGAAATCAACTATCAGCACGAGTCCAACCTCCATAACCTCTTTAATCCATTGTTTCCGGTACTCTACCCCCTGTTTAATCTGATCCTCGCCCTTTTTTTTCAGCTGGCGGCACAACTGCGAGTCAGGAGTGAACGGTTTGCCCTGCACAGGGATTTCATGCGTCTGTTGCCGGCGGCAGAGGCATCCTTTTACAGCCTGTTTTTTTCCGTGTTGGTGGTGCAATGCGGCGTTCTGGCCGGTGAGCTGACAGAGGAGACGGTTGCCGTCGTCGGTTTTTCCTATGCCTTACGGCAGCAGACCTCCAGCTAGATGGTGCCGGCAGAGCGGGCGGGCGGATACCGTCCCGGGATGCTTCCCCCTTGAGTCTTTGTAAAAAATGGTTATATATTAGGGCCCGAAAAAACTTACCGTGGACGATTACAGCCAAGAGACTCCGTTTAGCGCAGGGTTGCAAACTCTGTGAGTGGTTACAAATTACCGTGTGGATATTCTAAGCAAATTCTGAAACATCCATTGAAAAGAGCGTACGTCATGACCCAGCATCAGCAGACAGACATCGGCACCTGGAAACAGACCCTCCATGACCTGAAAGGCAGAATGCTTGCCTTGAAGGAGCATCTTTGACTTGGATGAAAAGAGAACCGAACTGGAACGTCTCAAGGCCATGACGCTGGAACCCGGATTCTGGAATGACCGGGATCGGGCCCGGCGGGTGCAGAAGGAGCAGGGACAACTGCAGGATATCATCGAGGTATGGGAAAAGAACTACACCGAACTTGAAGAGGCCGACATGCTGCTCGACCTGGCGGTTGAAGAGCAGGATATCGAAACTCAGAATGAGGTGGCGGCCGGTCTTGATGAACTGGAAAACCGCATCGGCAACACCGAGTTGCAGTGCATGTTCAGCGGTGAGCACGATCGCTCCAACGCCATTATCACCATCCACGCCGGCGCCGGCGGCACCGAGGCCCAGGACTGGGTGGATATGCTGTTGCGCATGTATCTGCGTTGGGCCGAGAGCAAGAGGTTTACAACCGACATCCTCGACCTGTTGCCGGGTGACGAAGCCGGCACCAAGAGTGTCACCGTCATGGTCAAGGGCAAGTACGCCTACGGCTACCTGCGTTCGGAGGTTGGTATCCACCGTCTGGTGCGGATTTCTCCATTTGACACAAGTGGCCGGCGGCACACCTCCTTTGCCTCGGTGATGGTCCTGCCGGAGCTGGACGACACCATTGATATCGACATCCAGGAAAAGGACCTGCGCATCGACACCTACCGGGCCAGCGGCGCCGGCGGACAACATGTAAACAAGACCGATTCCGCCATCCGTATCACTCATCTACCCACCGGTATCGTTGTCCAGTGCCAGAACCAGAGATCCCAGCACCGGAACAAGGATATTGCCATGAAAATGCTGGCCTCCCGGCTCTATGAGCGGGAAAAGGAGGAGCAGGCCAGGGAGCATGAAAACCTGCACGGTGACAAGAAGGAGATCGCCTGGGGCAGTCAGATCAGATCTTATGTGCTGCAGCCCTATCGTATGGTCAAGGACCATCGCACCGACCATGAGGACGGCAACGTGGATGCCGTCCTGGACGGCAGGCTGGATCCCTTTATCAAGGCCTTTCTGCTCTGGCGATAGCAGCCGGGAGTGGACAAATGGCGGCTGGCGGCGGGTGCGGAACGGGAAAGCGGCCAGGGGGGGAAACACCCCTTCCCGGGCCTGATGCCTGTGCCCGCTGCGGGTCCTGTAGTGTGGTCTGCCCGGTGTATGGCGTCACCGGTCGGGAATCGTTGACCGCCCGGGGAAAATTGCACCTGCTCACCACGGCACTTGCCGAAAAACCCTCATCCGCCTACCGGGATATCTTTGCCCGTTGCCTGCTCTGCGGCGCCTGCGAGGAAAAATGTCCCCGCCGCCTGCCGCTGACCACCATGTTCCATCATGCCAGAGCGCGGTTTCCGTTTCTGGGAGGAAAACATCCCCTGGGCAAATATCTTGTCCGTCGCCTCCTGCAGCACCGGAATCTCCTTGCCGGACTGGTGCGGACCGGTGTGAATCTGAAACGGTTGGAGCTTTTGCCCAAGAGCAGTGGCCTGCGCCTGAAACTGGGCCTGCTGGAAGATGTCGCCGCTGTCGCGGGAGCCAAATACATGCCGCAACTTCCCGAGGGCCGGATGAGCCGTTCAGATGCCGCCGGCGGCGGGGTTTTCTATTTTACCGGTTGCCTGGCCCGCTATCTGCAGCCTTCGATTTTCAGGGATATCTGCAGCCTTGTCACCTCCGCCAAAACCTCCATCATCGAAGCACCCGGCTCCCAGCAATGTTGCGGCCTGGCGGCATATGCCGCCGGTGATCGGGTTACGGCCCGGCGATTGGCCAAGGCCAATATCAACGCCTTTGCCGGAACCCAAGGCCCCATCATTACTTCCTGCGCCTCCTGTTTTTCACAGCTTTGCAGTTATCCGGAATTACTTGCCGGAGAAGAACGCTGGCACGAACCGGCCCGTTCTTTCAGCCGGCGGGTGGTGGAGATCTCCTCCTGGCTGCCGGTCGGCATCGGAGAGGTGGCGGCGAAAAATCCCTTGCGGGTATTCTATCATGATCCCTGCCACCTGCGTTTTCGTCACCGGTTGACTACGCCGCCGCGACAGCTCCTTGACGGTATCGGGGGCGTCATTCGGTTGGAGCTTGCCGACGGTCCGCAATGCTGTGGCCAGGGAGGTCTCTTTCACCTGGGATATCCGCGACTTTCCACTGAAATTTTTTCCGATCTTTTTCACAGGGTCGCGGATCTCGAGCCGGATCTGGTGGTAACCACCTGTTCCGGCTGTCTCATGCAGTGGCGGATGGAAACGCAGCGGCGTCGGAGTCCCATGGGAGTGATGCACCTTGGTTCTCTGCTGGCCGGACGAGCTATTCCCGTCGGGGCCACCCATTCCTCTGCTGCTGCGGCGGGCTGAAGATTGTCCGGGCGCAAAGAAAATCCTTGTCCGCCCAGGTTGTTATTGTTTATATGAAGGCTTGTTCTGCAGTACCTGTGACCAATTACAGCTTGGCAGCAAGATATCCCGCGGGATTACATGCCCCGTGAGCAGTTACGACGATGAGTCCGACGATACGACAAGAACTGGAACAACGCGAACGCCGGCTTCTCTCACCCTATGCCTGCCTGAGTACCGAGAGCAGGGGGCGGTTACGTGATGAGAAGGATACATGCGACATGCGCACCGTCTTTCAGCGTGACCGTGATCGTATCATTCACTGCAAGGAGTTTCGTCGATTAAAACACAAGACCCAGGTCTTTCTGGCCCCGGCCGGGGATCATTACCGCACCCGTCTCACCCATGTGCTCGAGGTGGCCCAGATCGCCAGGACCATTGCCGTCTCCCTGCGACTCAACGAAAATCTCACCGAGGCCATTGCCCTGGGGCATGACCTGGGGCACACCCCCTTCGGCCATGCAGGTGAACATATGCTCAACAAACTGCATCCCGGTGGTTTTAAACATTATATCCAGAGCTTACGGGTTGTTGATTTCCTTGCCGGTGACGGGGCCGGTCTCAATCTCACCTGGGAGGTCAGAAACGGAATTGTCAAGCATTCCAAAGGATATCGGGATATTCTTCCCGAAGACGGCGCAGAGCTTCCGGCAACCGTGGAAGGCCAGGCCGTGCGGGTGGCTGATATTATCGCCTATCTCAACCATGATCTCGACGACGCCCTGCGGGCCGCCATGATCCGGGAAGATGATATTCCCATCGCCATCCGCCGGGTCATCGGCGACACCTCCTCCCGACGCATCGATACCATGGTCCGGGATCTCATTCGCGCCACCCTCAAGGCGGATGACGGCAGACTCCATGTGAGCGCTGCAATGCAGGAGATCATTGTGGAGCTGCGATCCTATCTCTATGACAACGTCTATACCAACGAGTGGGTCCACAACGAGTTTGTCAAGGCCCGCAAGATCATCAGGGAGCTCTACGGGTTTTTCCTGGAATATGACTTTCCCGGCGATCTTTTCAGCACCCTTGAGTGGATGCGCTCCCGCAAACGTCCGTCAACGGAGGCACCGCCCCATCGCCGGGTGTGTGATTTCATCGCCGGTATGACGGATCGCTATGCCCTTGATCTCTATAAAAAGATTTTTATCCCCGAACCCTGGGGCACCCTGTGAAAGAAATTGATAAGCCCGTCTCCCGGCAGGAGACCGGCAACCGACAAACCACAACTGAAATGTCCACAAGATGAGTCACACGACAAAGGCGCGGAAACATACCCTGGCAAAGGCCTATGAGTTTGCCCATGTGGAAAAACGCTGGCTGGAGAAATGGCAGGAGGAGGGAACCTTCGATGCGACCATGATCAAGGGGCGCGACAGCTTCTCCATTGTGATTCCGCCTCCCAATGTCACCGGGGTTCTCCATGTGGGGCATGCCCTCAACAATACCCTGCAGGACATCCTCACCCGCTATCACCGCATGCTGGGGGACAACACCCTCTGGGTTCCGGGTACCGACCACGCCGGTATCGCCACCCAGAACGTGGTGGAACGTCAGCTCCACAGCGAGGGAACAAATCGCCACGAACTGGGGCGGGAGAGGTTCATCGAGCGCGTCTGGGAGTGGAAGAAGGAAAAGGGTGATACCATTATCAGGCAGCTGAAGAAGCTGGGTTGTTCCTGTGACTGGCGCCATGAGCGGTTCACCATGGACGAGGGATTGTCACGGGCCGTGCGGGAGGTCTTTGTCCGCCTCTATGACGAGGGACTCATTTACAGAGGAGACTATATCGTCAACTGGTGTCCCCGATGTCTCACAGCCCTGGCCGATGACGAAGTGGAACATGAGCCCCTCACCGGAAAGCTGTACCATATTCGCTATCCATACCTGAAGGGCAACGGCTACCTGGTGGTGGCCACCACAAGGCCGGAAACCATGCTCGGCGATACCGGGGTCGCTGTCCATCCCGATGATGAGCGCTACAACTCTTTGCCGGAAAAAGCGGTGAGGCTGCCGCTTACCGATCGGGTGATTCCCATTGTCTTTGATCATCATGTACGACGCGATTTCGGCACCGGAGCCCTCAAGGTCACCCCGGCCCATGACCGGGATGACTATGAGATCGGTCGCCGCCACAATCTTGAGATCCTCAAGGTCATGGACGGCCACGGCGTCATGAATGAAAAGGCCGGAAAATACGCCGGACTGGATCGCTTCGCCTGTCGCCGGCAGGTGGTGGCCGATCTTGAGGAACTCGGCCTGCTTGAGGGAATCGAAGAATATGATCATGCCGTGGGAAAATGCTATCGATGTTCCACCGTGGTCGAACCCACCACCTCGCTCCAGTGGTTCGTCTCCGTGCGTCCCCTGGCCGAGCGGGCCGTGGCCGCCGTGCGGGAGGGGCGTATCAGGATCTATCCCGATACCTGGTACAATACCTTTTACAGTTGGATGGAGAATATTCGCGACTGGTGCATCTCGCGGCAGATCTGGTGGGGCCATCGTATTCCGGCCTGGACCTGTGAAGATTGCCGCGAACTCGTTGTTGCCACCGAGGATCCGGAGAACTGCCCCCAATGCGGCGGCAGCAAACTGCAGCAGGAAACCGACGTGCTGGACACCTGGTTCAGTTCGGCCCTGTGGCCCTTTTCCACCCTGGGCTGGCCCGACAGCACCCCTGAGTTGAAGTTTTTCTATCCCACCTCCATTCTCATTACCAGCTTCGACATTCTCTTTTTCTGGGTTGCCAGGATGATGATGATGGGACTCCACTTTCTGGACGAGGTCCCCTTCCGTGATGTCTATCTCCACGCTCTGGTGCGGGATAAACACGGCAAGAAGATGAGTAAGTCAACCGGTAACGTCATTGATCCCCTCGAGGTGATGGCCCGCTACGGCACCGATGCCCTCCGTTTCACCCTCACCGCCTTTGCGGCTCAGGGCCGGGAGATCAGGCTTGACGAAGACCGGATCGAGGGATATCGACATTTCATCAACAAGCTGTGGAATGCCGCCCGGTTTGCCCTCATGCACCTGGACGAGGAAGACCTGGGATTTGTCGGCCGCCAGGAGAGGACAAATCATGCCCTGCACCACCGGTGGATTCTGAGTCGGGCCGCCCAGACCATCCGGCAGAGCCGGGAAGCCCTGGACAACTATAATTTCAATGAGGTGGCCGCAGCAATCTACCAGTTTACCTGGCATGAGTTCTGTGACTGGTACCTGGAGTGGATTAAGCCGGATCTCTATGGCGACGATCCGGAGGCGGCCCGGCAGGCCCGGGGTGTGATGCTCCATGTCCTGGAGATTATCCTGGGGCTGCTGCATCCAATTACTCCCTTTGTTACCGAGGAGATCTGGAGCGTGCTGCCCGGGAAACGACATCCCATTATGACCACCCCCTTCCCGGAGTACGAGGCAGGGCATGCGGACCAGGAGGCCGAGGAGATTGCCGACTTTCTCATGGGGATTATCAACGGTGTCCGTCATGTTCGCAGTGAGGCCGGTCTTCATCCCACCGTGCGGGTCGATGCCTTCGTCATCTGTCCCCATGCCGAGAAACGGCAGTGGATAACCGTCCATGCCGATTCCATCAAGAACCTGACGCGGGCCGCGAATCTCACCGTTGTCGGTGAAGGTGAGGTTCCCCCGGATGCCGGGACCTATCTCTATCGGGAAATTGAGATCTACATTCCCCTCCAGGATCTGGTTGATGTCGATGCCGAGCTCGCAAAAAATGCCCGGGAGGCGGGTAAGCTGGAAAAAGAACTTGCCCGGGTCACTGCCAAGCTGGCCAATGAGAACTTTCTCAAACGGGCCCCGAAGGATGTGGTGCGAAAGGAACGCGATAAAAGAGAAGAGCTTGAGACCCGACTGGCCAAGCTGCGGGAATCGGCCCGGCGGCTCGACAAGCTCAGGTGAGCAAGTACAGGTTCCTGAATCCGTGGTGGAATTTTAATAATATTTGATATAATGATTGAAATTCAGGATGATAGATACAAAACATTCGGGAATCTTTATTCACTCTGAGTATGAAACCGCCCTTCGGCGCGTCCGGGTGCACGCCATCTACTTTGTCTGGAACCGTCCGATATAGTTTACTATAATCAAACGGTTCCCTTCGCGTATCCGGCGCAGGCACGAAACTCACGGATTCGGGAGGTTGGAAGTACAATAAACCGCGGGGTTAGATATCCCGCATCGGTTATCTTTTTTCTTCTTATTTCCAGGCGCAGGTATAGATATGCCTGGTCAACCGCAGAATGGGAATGCCGACGGCCGTGATTCCGCCGTTTTCTGTGTCAGGGGTGGGATTTTCCCGGCCATTTCCCTGGCCGTTATCATTTTCGTTTTCTTCCGGGGACTGATCGTCCCGGTCGGTCTTGTCGTCATCCGGATCCCAACCCGCGATCCTGGCCAGAATCCACCACATGGCATAGGCCTTGCGATTGGCTGTGATATCCTGGGTGGTATGCTCACCATAGGCGTGTGAGCCGTCCTCAATACTCCGGTTTTCAAACCACTCTTCTCCCAGGCTATGATCATCCTGCCAGCGGCGATAGAAATCACCACCCGCCGAAGAATTTCCGTCGTCCCCGGCATCCGGCCAGTAATTTCCCTCCATGTCATGGGTATCGATACTGTAGTAATCAAGGCAGAAATATCCGTTTTGTCGGCAATAGTCCGTGATGAGGCCGGCCTGGTCGGCGGGTTTGCCGGCTCCGATGTTGTCGTTGCCGTTGGCATGGCCGGTCATGAACACAAAGGTGACCGGTACCGCGCGTTCACCGCTTAAGATTTTTTCACCCCCGGGACCATATTCATCAATCAGGGTCCGCATCCCAGGCAGGTAGTTTGCCGCCACGTCATGTCCGGCGATATTGCACCATGACCACATCACCACGTTGATATCCCCATTGGCCGGATCATCGAGAAAATTTCGCGTCAGCTGCACAAAGGCGCTTTCATTGTAGCTGAGATCCGATGAGGCGGGGATATTGTCGTTGTAGGGCCACCTGTTGATGGCATAATCGTGGAAGTCCAGCCTGCCGTCACCCGCTGTGCCGCTGAAGGCGGTGGGCCTTCCGCTACTGGTGAATTTGATCCCGAAGGTTACATCGTCGCCGTTTTTATAGGAGGCCAGGCCCAGCATGCCCCGGGTGACATGGGTGCCGTGGGAGGTGTGCTGGTAAGCGATGTGCAGAGTGGTCCGGGCTGCATCGATGTATTGGCGGGGGATGGCGCGCAGCACTTCCTCCCGGGCGACTTCGTGACCGGCAACATATTCGGCGGCCTCCACATTACAGACACAGAGAAAAGAACAGCACAACAGGTAGAAACAAAGTCGGGTAACAGGGTTCATTTTGAAAACCTTTCTGATTGCAAATAGTTATGATAACATGTTGAAATAACAAAGATTTCAGCATTGGTCACCGGTTGGAGGCAGTTCTTGTTTCGACCCCCCGGAGGGGGAAGTTAAGGGAAAAAGGCGGCAGGGTAACAAAAAGAAGAGCGGGAGGTGCGGCCGTTCAAAGGCAAGGGATGGGGAGGGTGAAAAAATAGGCTGGAGCGGTGGAAACAGCGATTGTGAACAGAGGTGGCTTAAGAGTCCGGGGGTTGGGGTCGATAAAGAAAAACGGCTGGATGAGAGGCGTTTTTCACATGGGAGAAGAGAGAAATGAGAAAGCAAAAAAGAGTGTCCCGGGCCCTGGCGGTTATCACCGTTTTTTTTATGGTTTTTCCGTTTTCCGGATTTGCGGGTAGTGTGGCCCCCATTCTTTCCCTGCTGCTTGGGGACCGGATGCCGGGACAGACGACAGGTGGTGCGGTTGCTCCGAAGGTAACGCCGGCCCTGTCGCATATGACAACCAGGGATACCGGTACTATCGAGATTGCCTGGACAGCCGGAAGCGATGGCATCACTCCAGAGGAAGAGATCCGGTACGAGGTTCACCTCTCAACCAGGGAAGATTTCACCCCCGGACCGGATACCCTGAAAAAGACCGTGGTGGGAGAGACCTCCACCGAGATCAGCGGTCTTGAGCCCGATACCCTTTATTATGGAAAGGTTGTTGCGGTCTATCCCACCGGTGAAGAGGCGGTTTCCACAACCCTCAAGGCCAAGACAGCCCTCCACGACGTGGTTCCCGACGACACAGCTGTGGTCGTGACCGCCGATGAGCTGGGCCTTGGTCCTCATACCACCTCAGACGGCTCTACCTATGTCTATTCCGGGGGGACACCGCCGCCGGCGGACAGCCTGCTCTTTTCCGAGGATGCTGAGGGAGTGACGAGTCTCCGGGTTGTCGTTGATGCCGCAACCAATGACGATGGCACCATCACGGTTCAGACCCGCCCCGGTTCGCTCACCGATGTTCTTGACCGGGGCAGCCTCTATTCTTCCTTTCACCTCACGAAGGATGCCGCGCAGAGCGAGCGTCTGGCCGTCAGGGCAGCCGGGGTCCGTCGGCCCCGGGCCGAGGAGGACGGGCCGTTATCGCTTGCGGTCACGGCTGAATTCGAACCCGAGGTCATTGCCACCGCCCAATGGGGTGCTACCACTGCGAAGCAACTTGATTCCGCCGAGATAGGACTGACGGGAACCCTTTCCCTTGATGTCCTGGCAACCTATTCTTTTCCCGAACCCACCGAAGAAACAAGGGATTTTACCCTTTTCCGGCGCAGCTGGAATTCAACGTATATGGTGGGCTCGGTTCCGGTTTATCAGGAGATCATTCTCACCATGGATGTGGCCGCCACCGTCACGGTCGATGAGAGGTTGAGCGGCACCGGCAGCGCCCATCTGACGGAAACGGTCGAGATGGGAGTCCGTTTTGACGGGGGTGTCTGGAGCCCCTATATCCTCAGGAACGGCGCGGATACCGACTCCATTGATATGGAGCTTGAAACACCCGGACCGGCCAGGGCCGGGGTGCGACTGATACCGCGGATAGAGGTGAGGTTCTACGATGTTGAGGCGGCGACACTGACAATGGAACCCGTTGTCACCGGCATGCTTACCGAGACCGGGATTACCACAAATGAAGATTTTCTGGCAGCTCATCCCGGTCTGCAAACGCAGATCGACAACATAACCGTTGATCGTGGTCTGGAATCCGGCATTGAGGTCGATCTGCAATCGTTGGGCAATGGCTGGGAAACCCTGGCGAGGACTTGCATACTGGGACGGGAGAGCGATTGCCTGGAGGTCTTTGAGCCGGAACCTCTCTTTTCTTTGCCCGTTTCTGTTTTGCAGACCACAACATCAACGGACAGCGGTTCCACCGAACTTGTGCTGGAAATCACGGATGGTACGGCCAACGGTTTTGTTCCGACATCCATTCGCTGGGAAGTTTTCCCGGCCGACGGCGCCACGGTTTCTCCCGGGGTCTGTAGCGGAAGTTCCGGGCCGACCCGCTGTGAGGCTCTCTTCACGCCGGGATTTCAGGAGGAATACACGGTTTTTGTCTCCGGATACGGTCGTCTGGGAGAAGTGGCACGCCGCTTCCAATCAGTCTCTGTGGCCGGGGTGCCGGTTGCGGGAGGAGGAGCGCCCGGGCCGGAACCGACGGCACCCGCCGGAACCGTCGTCACCCCACCGGTGACGGCGACAGGAGCGAGCCTTACCTGGCAGCGCAGCGACAACGGCCATGGATACACCCGGGAAGGGGCAAGGGCATACTGTGAAAATCTCGTCCAGGACGGCTATTCCGACTGGCGCCTGCCCACACTGGATGAGCTCAAGAGCTTGGTTGTCTGCAGCAACGGCCAACCAACACCCTTACAGACCTATCCCTATCCCCCGTATCAGTGTCACGGGAACGGTTACAGCCGTTTTTACAACAGACCGACCATTGATCCCGCCTTTACCTCGCAGTCCGGGAGCTACTGGACGGATACCGACTATGACTCGGGACATGGCTGGGCGGTTTTTTTCTCAACCGGCATGACCGGATGGTATAAGAATACGGGATACAGTTATGTGCGCTGCGTGCGATAGTGGAGTTTTCCGGCGCTGCTACTAATCCTCCAGATCCTCCAGCCCCTTTTCCGGGGTGAGAAACCAGATGGCTGCGGCCTTGCAGCACCACACCTTGCCGTTTTCCTCCAGGATACAGTCGCCGTACTTCCAGCCGAAGCGGGCAAGAAATGTTTCCAGTTTCTTTTTTGATTTTTCGTAAAGATCCCAGCTGAAACCTTCCATCTCGGACACGCAGACCATCTCGACCTTTTTTTCCATTGTTTCCTCCTTTTCCGTGCTGCTCCCGGCAGCTTGTGTCCGCCCCTGGAATGCGGCGGGATCCGGGATTGTTTTGTGCGTATGCTTACAATAATCACTTTTTGCCGGAAGGCAAGGCGGAGCCGCTGTTTGCCTTTTCCAGGGCCTGGCACGGATGACGACGGCACCGGGGCGGGGAAGTGTGGAAGGGGAGGGTTGCTTGCGTGAAAACAGGTGGAGATGCGGTGGGAAATGGTGCCCGTGGCAGGACTCGAACCTGCTGCCTCCGGGTTAGGAATCCGGTGCTCTATCCAGATGAGCTACACGGGCGCAGAGAAGATGGGTGGAAGCCGTATGCCCGTTGACAATATATACTTGCCGGAAGAAATTCAAGGGAAAAAGGGTTATTGATCACAGGCACCGCATCTTCACTGAATCTCTCCCACCCCATAACGGGGATATGACGGTCGGGAGATTGAGCAAATCTGCAGCAC
Source organism: uncultured Desulfobulbia bacterium (assembly GCA_964446115.1). GTDB lineage: Bacteria > Desulfobacterota > Desulfobulbia > Desulfobulbales > Desulfobulbaceae > CAYUNE01. The sequence continues at coordinate 62,251 of CAYUNE010000001.1, forward strand.
CCGTGATCGGTTACGAACCAGCCGGGCCGGGGAGTCAGGCCGATAGCCCGTCGGCGATCTCCAGGGGTGCGGGCATATTCCGGCCGTCGAAATTGGGGGCCACCACGCAGTTTCTGCCCACGGTGATTCCCGCCGGCAGAAAGGCCTTTTTTCCGATCAGGGTTATGCCGGTATAGAGATGGGTGGGATAAGCCTTGTTGGCAACCGTTGCCTTGTCGCCGCTGCCGATAACGGCACCGGCGCCGATTTCCACCCGTTTATCACAGATGACCAGATCGACTACGGCCCCGCTGCGGATGACACTGTCCTCGAAGATCACCGAATCCCGGACAACGGCACCTTTTTCAACAACGACTCCCGGTGAGAGTACCGAGTTTTCCACGACCCCCTCGATGATGCAGCCGGCCGAGATCATGGAACAGCAGACCCGGCTGCCGTTGAAAAACCGCGCCGGTGCCCGGTCCATGGGGCGGCCGTCGGCCTCGGTATTGGTCCGTATGCCCCACTTTTCCGGGGATATTTCCGCATCCGGCCGGATCACATCCATATTGGCTTCCCAAAAGGCCTGGATGGTACCCACATCACGCCAGTAACCGTAGAAGGGATAGGCGAAGACGCGGTCGTTCCCGATAGCCCTCGGCAGGATGTGCATGCCGAAATCGCTCTCCCGTCTGTCATGGGAGAGCGCTTCCAGCAGGTAGGAGGTCTTGAAGACATAGATTCCCATGGATGCCAGGTTGGTCCGCGGTTCCTTGGGTTTTTCCTCCCAGTCGATGATACGGTTGTCGCTGTCGGTGATACCGGCACCGAATTGGTGGATCTGGCTTTTGGGCACTACCATCATGCCGATGGTCACATCCGCCTTTTTATGACGATGATAGGTGATCATGGCATCAAAGTCCATGTGATAGATATGATCACCGGAGAGAATGACCACCTCGTCGGCAGGATTGGCCTGGATAAAGTCGATGTTCTGGCGGATGGCGTCCGCCGTTCCCTTGTACCAGTCGCTGTCCTGTTCGCCTGTCCGGGGCGGCAGGATCTTGACGCCGCGGGTGCGGCCGGTGAAATCCCAGGCATCTCCCGTACCCACGTGGCGCATGAGAGAGAGCGGCTTGTACTGGGTCAGCACTCCCACCCGGGTCAGGCCAGAGTTCATCACATTGGAGAGGCTGAAATCGATAATCCGATAGAGTCCGGCAAAGGGCACTGCGGGTTTGGCCCGGTGTCCCACCAGGATATTGAGTCGACTGCCGACTCCGCCGGCCAGCAGCAACACCAGGGCATCCTTACTCTTTTTCATCGCAGCACCTCCCCGTCGCCTATGGGGCCACGCGGCCAGCTCGCCACTGTCATGCCGGGATATACCGTACACCCGCTGCCGATCTGAATATTGTCCGGCACCTGATTGTTCCAGCCGAACACGGAAATATTTCCCTGTTTTTCAGCGGAATTGCCGGATCCCACCCTGACGTTGCATCCAAATGTGGTGTTGACGTCGCAGATGACCCGGTTTAAGCGGCTGTTTTTGCCCACCACGGTATTGAAAAACAAAACGGAGTCCGTCACCCTGGCTCCCTTTTCCACATGAACGCCGGGGAAGAGGATGGAGTTGCGGACCGTGCCGTCGATAATGCAGCCGTTATAGATGAGGGAGTTATCGATTTCGGCGTTGTCCTCGACCTTAAGCGGTTGACAGTCCCGTATTCCCCGATGTTCCAGATTGGTCCTCAGGCCCCATTCCTCCATGTTGATTTTCGGTTCCGCTCCGAGCAAATCCATGCTGGTTTGCCAATATTCTTCAATGGTTCTGGTATATCCCCAGTAGCCGTCGAATTTATAGCCGTAGACCCGGGCGTTCCGCTCCATGAGCATGGGGATGATATCGCGGCCGAATTCATAGGAATCGCTCTGCTGATTTTCTTCCAGTACCCTGTAGAGCGTCTCCGGTTTGAAACAGTAGACGGTCTGTGAGGCCCAGATGGAATCGGACCGTTGCGGTTTCTCGTGATAGGAGAGCAGCCGGCCGCCCTGGGGATCTTCATCATCGATATCCGCAACCCCGAATCGATGGGTTTCCGTTGCCGGCACCCGGATGAAGGCCGCGGTGAGATCGGCGTTTTTTTCGTTGTGGTATTGGATCAGATCCCGGTAATCCATGTGATAGATATGATCGCCGGAGAGGATGAGGATTTCCTTGGGGTCATGATATTTGATGAAGTCGAAGTTCTGATAGACGGCATCGGCGGAACCGCGGTACCAGTGGGGACTTTCGTAATCCTTGAAAGGCGGCAGAATGGAGATGCCGCGGTAGCGCCCGATCATATCCCAGGCCGCCCCGGTGCCGATGTGGTTGATGAGTGAGTAGCTACGGTACTGGCTGAGGATGGCAATCAGTTCGATCCCCGACTGCATCAGGTTGGAAAGGGGAAAATCGATGACCCGGGCAAATCCTCCGAAGGGCACGGCAGCCTTGGGCCGATAGCAGGTGAGAACGCCGAGTTCGTCAACCCGGCCGCCGGCCAGTATCATCGCCAGTGTGGTTGGCTTGAACATGGAATACCTCTGAGGGGAAAGAATCGACGGGAGTACTCTTGTATTCTATTGCAAACAACGGGGTGGCGTAAAGCCTTTTCAGGTGTTGTCGCGGCAATTTCCGCCTTTTTGAACGGTGGCGTCGGGTCCATGAAATCGTTGCCGGAAAGATTCGGTGCCCTGTGACCGGTTACACCATGTGCGGGGACAGGCGGGCGGGAAGGTGTTGCAATGCGGTGCCCGTTAATGCTTCCAGCCAAGGGGTAAATCAAACCGTCGGGTAGCCAACCCTGTGACTGGTTACCGTTTATTTCATATGATTGGTTGCCAATCGTTTCAGGGTGCGGGTGGTGAATTCCAGGTTTTCCCGCAGGGGGAGGTTTTTGAGGGGCACCTCCGCCCTGGCCGCCTCCTTGTGGCCGCCGGCCGAGCCATACTCGTCGAATATCCGCTTGGCCAGTTTGCCGGCATGTTTCCGATAGCCGTCGCAACGAAAGATGACGGTGAGGCGGGAGCCGTTGATGCCCGACACCAACACCCAGTCCAGTTGATCGACCTGATTGAGAAAATCAGCGATGATCACCAGGATATCAGGAGTGTTGACCTTGCCCAGATGGACATAGGCCCGCCGCTTGCTGACCAGGAGTTCGTCCAGGGCGAGTTTGAAGAAACGGAGTTCGGAACGGCGCAGTTCCGAGAGCTCGAATTTCCGTACCAGGTTACGGTTGGCGATGCTGAAGAGGTAGCGGAAAGATCTGCCGTCGGCAAGCTGGGCCTTTTTTTCAAAGTTCGAGGTATCGACCTTGATGCCGTAAAACAGGGCGGTTGCCAGGGAAACAGAGGGTTTCATGTCCGCGGCCCGCAGATATTCCACCATCATGGAGGCCACGGCCCCGTATTCAGGCCTGATATCGATGAAGTCGGCATCCCAACCTGAGGTGATGGGATGGTGGTCGATGACAACGTCGAAGTTGAACTTTTCGAAACAGGGCATATGGTTGGGCTGGGAGTCCACCAGGATTTTCTTGGTATAGTCTTCCATGACCAGGGTGTGGCACCTCTCCATCTCGATTTTGAGCCGTTCGACCATGGTGATGTTGTTGAGCCGGGTGATCTTGTTGGGATAGGCGATGGTGACGTTTTTAACCCGATAGCGCAGCAATCTCTTGAGGGTCAGGGCACTGGAGATGGCATCCGGGTCGGCACAGATCAGGATCAGGACGTTGTCTTCCTTGTTGAAAACATTCCAGAAACCGTTGAGCCGGTCTTTGGCGGAAAACCGGTGCGGACTGGCAGTGACCGTGCCGTCTATTTTTTCCAGATGTTTCACTTTTTTGCGTCCCATAAAAAAACCACTATCTCACGGAAGAATGGGAGAAAGTGGTCCGCTGCATGGTCGTTGGACAAGGATGTTTTCTGACGCTGTCGTCAACAATGATCATGAAGAGATGCTCTTTGTTTTGTCTGTGCCCACCAGGATGGGATGACCATGGATCGTATCATTGAATCGTGAAAAGAATAGTACCATATGAGCATTGAAAAGCAAGCCCCCGATCCTAGGCGCTTTGAAAAAACGGAACCGACGGGAAAAGGGAGGGGTCGGTATGGGGGATGAATCTGGAGCCGGAAAAGCGGATCATGAACTCCTGGTTGACGTTGAGTTCGATATAGGTGATGCGTCCCGGAATCGCCATGCTGCGCTTTCGAACCGCCTCGTCGGTGAGGATCAGCTCTGCGCCGCGCAGTGAGCTGTTGCCCAGGGAGCGGTAGGTGGAAAGAGGCAGGTCAGGCAGCATACCCAGGGTGATGGCCCGTTGAGGATCGATATGTTTGCCGAAGGCGCCGGCCACGAAGATGGTGTCGATATCCGTGAACTCGAGGTCCACCTGGGCCACCAGGGTGGTGAGAATGGCATACATCGCCGCTTTGGAACGGATCAGCGAATCAAGATCGATCTGGTTGACGATGACGTCATGCTGATGGGCGGCTTTTTCCGCCGGAGCCACCAGGAAGCGTCCGCCCCCTTCATCCCGGAGCAGGTGCTGCCGTAAAAAGGCGGCGTGTTGCGGGGATTCCGGCTCGATATCGGTCCTGAATTTGCCCCGCAGATCAATGATCCTGGCGAGATAGAGCTCGGCCACCAGGTCGATGAGGCCGGAACCGCAGAGCCCGGCGGGAGGAGCGGAATCAATGGTGCGATAGTCCAGGTGCCAGGTATCGGTATCGAGCCGAACCCGGTCGATGGCACCGGGACCGGCCCGCATGCCCATACCGGCCACGCCACCCTCGAGTGCCGGTCCGGCGGCACCGGCGCAGGCAATCAGCCAGTCGCGGTTGCCGAGGATAACCTCGGCGTTGGTGCCCACGTCGATGAGCATGGCGGGTTTTTGCGCTCCGTCGAGGCCGCTGGTCAGGATGCCGCTGATGAGATCGCCGCCGAAATAGCTGCCGATGCTGGGGAGAATCCAGAGCGGAGCAGCCTGGTGGATGTCGATATCCAGCTCGCGGGCCGCGCAGGGGTCCGGGGCATTGACCATGGGGATATAGGGTTCGCGACAGATGTGGTGAGGGCTGAGGTTCAGCAACAGGTGAACCATGGTGGTGTTGCCGGAGATGCAGCAGGCCCGGATCCCGTTTCGCTGAATTCCCGCCTGACCGCAGAGATCGGTCAAGAGGTCGTTGATGGAGGTGATGATGCACTCGTGGAGGATCTGCAGACCGGTTGCGGCGCCGGCGGGACGGTCTTTTCCGGTGGCGCCGCAACCTGGAATGTCGTTGCGGTCGGCAAAGTGAATGCGGCTGAGAATATCATCGCCATATTTTATCTGACTGTTTTCGCCATGGGCCCGGGCCAAACGTTTGCCGCTTGCGGAATCGAGGAGGACGCCCTCCAGATGGGTGGTGCCGAGGTCAATGGCCGCCACCGGCACGGTGGACGGAGTCTGCGGCAGGAAATCGACAATTTCCACTGCCGCGGGCAGCATGTTGAGCAGGGCCGTCCCCCGGAAGCCGTGACGCCGGAATGATGCCGCCGTTTCCGCCATCCGCGCCCGGGGGATCACCAGGGGACGCCCGGCTTCATCTCCGCTCAGGCCCTCATGCACCGCTTTTTTCAATCTGTCCAGATCAGCGGTATTGTCACCGAGATCAGGTGGCGGCGCCTCAAGGGCCAGGCAGCGGACCAGGGGATTTTTTGCCATATTATCGCAGGATAATCACTAACGGCAATGATGTTATCCGGTTACAGCTGTTTCGGCTGCTCCGGCGAGGACCAGAATTTGAATCCCAGGGAGATGTAGGCGGAAAACTGACTGCTCTCCACCTCCTCGGCCAGGTGATGATCGTATGATCCGTAGAAGAAAGCGCTGGAGTCGCCGTCGGCTGTGATGTAGGTGTAGTCAAGGCCTGCGGCGGCAAAAAAACGGGGCGAGAAGTCATAACGGGTGCCCACCGACAGCATCAGGGCTTCGCCTTCGAGATCACCCTTGTTCATCTTGTTACGGTAGATGTGATGGTCGGTGTCGTCAACATCGATGACCGGAGCATAGGCGAGTTTGCCGCTGAAGCTCCAGGGACCGTTGCCGCCGGAACCCGCCTTGAGCATGAGATAGGGTATCTTGTAGTTGATGTCGTAGGTCAGGCCGACCTCGCCGTCGCCGTTATAGTCAAAACCCGGAAGACCCGATGGTGAGTACTGGCGTATCAACTGGTTGTCGAAGCTGAAATCCTGGTGCAGGTAGCCGCCGCCGGCTGCCAGCCAGAAATCCTGACGCCGCAGGAATTTGTAAGCGGCGTCGATATCGATGATGGTGGCGGAATAGTCTTCCACCCGGCTCTCGGAGTAAACGTCCAGCCGGCCCGGGTTGCCTGCGGTAATCCAGTCGCGGTCGATAAAGTTGTCGTCCGGGTCGGTCAGTGCCTTTTTCAGGGCACCGCTGATGATGACCTTGTCGTTGAATTCGGCGCCGAAGCGGATGGAAAGCATGGTGCTGTCCAGCGGAAATTCCAGCTCACTGAATGGGAAGTGACCGTCGAACCTGGTGCCGTCAGGCAAAAAGACCGGAAAACCGATACGATAGCTTGTGTCACCTCCCATCTGTTCGACTCCGGCCGAGATCCACGACCTGGCCCGTCCCGAGATCTGTTTCACCGGTTCCACATTGATGGAGGCCGAAGTCGCGGCAACCGCGTCCGGCGCTGCACCACCGAAAGTTCCCAGCAACATGACCGCTGCAAAACCGCCTGCAATATGAGTGGCAACTATTTTTCTCATTTCTTGTTCTCCTGTTGTTTTGGGCATCATGATGAATAATTCAACGGAAATATCCCTGCAGTACCAGTGGGGCACTCCGCCTATACATACCCGGAATGGAACAGGTTGTCGATAAAAAGCGGTATCGGCGGCCGGGATCAGCGGCGGAAATGGTTGATCCAGGAAGAGGATTGGTCCCGCGACCAGTCCTTGGGGGGCAGGGTGTTGAAGCCGCACTTTGCGGTTGTCCCCCCGGGTGGGAAAATGCGTCCGGCAAGCCGCACGTAGAAACAGAGTCGGTCCGGATGAACTTCGCAATGTCCGAACCTGGAGCCGCCGCATGGGCCATTGAGAAGGTTTTTCGGACAGCCGGACTGGGGACAGAGATAGCCGCTGTAAGCCAGGGTGCATTCTCCGCACATGCGGCAGGAAAAGAGAATGACCTTAACGATGCGTTCCACCAGGGTGAGAAAACGGGTACGGCGTTTTCCCCGGCCGCAGAAGAGGCAGAAGGCGCGAAAGGGTCTGCCCAGGGGACCACGGCCGCTGAAGAGGAGGTGGTGGACGGCGCTGTTGATCAGGTATGCGAGTCGCAGCCGCATGGGCCTACGGCGTGGTGAGGGGATATCCGAATTCCGTTCCGGGCTTAAATTTGCTTTGAAGTAGTACCAGGTTCCCGGCATCGGGAAGTGGATTTCCACCGGATCGGAGCTTCGATGGTGATGGATCTCTTCCGCCCGATCGAGAATAAAACGGATTTTATCAAAATCCAGGAGGTTGCCGCCCAGATGGACCCCCGCATATCCCATTTGCCTGAGCCGGGCGACGAGTCCGGCGGCGCGGCTGAGACGGGCCTCTTCGCCCCGGTCGGGGGAGCGGGCCTCCCGTTCCATGGTCGCTATCAGCTCCCGGGAGAGCATGGCTCCCGGCACTCCGCCCCTGAGCATACAACGGGCAACTCCCAGGGAGGGAATAAAGACGTTGGCCAAAAGGGGTACGGTAAGCCCGGCCAGGCGGCAGAAACGAATCAGTTCGTCGAATTTCCGGAGGTCGTAGCCAAGCTGGGTGATGACGAATCCGGCTCCGGCCTGGAGCTTGCACTTGAGTTTTTCATACTGCCACACCTGTTCCGCCGCCGTGGTTTTGAAGGGCGAGACCACGCAGCCGAGGAAAAAGGGAGTCTGCCGGACAACGGACTCCGGGAGGGGCTGCTGTCCGGTATCAAGAAATTCCTCCCGCATATCGTCAAAGAGGTGTAATGTCTGCACACTGTCGAGATCAAAGACCGGTTTGGCCTGTCCGTAATAGCCGGGCCTGGGGAAATCACCGCCCATGACCAGCAGTGAGTGGAAACCGCGGCGGTGATAGAGGAGAATATGACTTTTGATCTGGTTGCGGTTTTTATCCTTGAGCGAGAAGTGGATGAGCGGCTCGATGCCGATCCGCCGGATTTCCGAGCCCAGGGCGATGGGGGCCAGGGCCGGATGGCCGCCGGCATTGTCGGTGATGGAAAGGGCCTTGATGCGGCCGTCCGCCGCCGCCCGCCCGGCAAACTCCAGCAGCCGGTCCACCTTGCTGCCGCCGGCCGCCTGTCCGGGAACCAGTTCATAGGTAATGGTGAACTCGTCGGCATCGACCAGGGAGTGAAAAAAAGCGTTGTCCCTTATGTGCCGTGGTGTTGGGGTGTTATCCATGGATACGTGACCAGGCCGTACATACCGTCGATATTATGAATTCTGCTTCTTCCACTATACCTTTTTTACGACAACTTGCCTGCCGTTTACTTGCGGACGCCGGGTATGCCGACTGGTGCCGCGGTTATCCGGAAATCATCCGGCTTGCGGGAGACGGGTCCCAGCGCCGCTTCTACCGGCTGGAAGCGGGCAGCCGTCGCAGGAGAACCTTTCTGCTGGTCGCGCCTGCCTCAGGGCATGGTCGCAACCTGGCGGAGGCGGGATCAGCCTTTCTCATCGGCCGCCACCTCCACGGCCGGGGAATTCCGGTGCCGGAAATATACGCCTTTGATCCCGATTCCGGCCTGATAATCTGTGAGGACTTCGGCAACGAGCTCCTCTATGATCTGGTGCGACCGCAGGCGGCGGGAAGACGCAAAGAGGCGCTGCAAAGATTCTACCCCCAGGCGGTTGCCCTGCTTGCCCGGATGCAGGTGCGCGGCGCTGCGGGATTTGATCCGTCCTGGTGCTGGCAGAGCCGCCGTTATGACCGGAGGCTGATGATCCAGCGGGAATCAGATTACTTTCTCGATGCGTTTTGCCGTCATTACCTGGGGATGGTCGCCATCGACCCCCGGGTGCGCCGGGACTGTCTCCGCCTGGCCGGCAAGGCGGCTGCTGCTCCCGCTGATTTTTTTCTGCACCGTGATTTCCAGTGTCGCAACCTCATGGTGCGGCAGGGTCGGATCGGGATAATCGATTTTCAGGGCGGGCGGCTCGGACCGCTGGCCTATGACCTCGCCTCGCTGCTCATCGATCCCTATGCGGATCTTGCCGCCGGCTTCCAGGACGAGTTGCTTCACCTCTATCTCAAAGAGCTCACAAGTCTTATTTCCTATGATGTCAAACGATTCCGGCAGGAGTACCAGGTGCTGGCCCTGCAGAGAAACCTGCAGATAGTGGGAGCCTTTGCCTTTCTTTCCGGTCAGCGTCACAAGCCGTTTTTCCGCCGTTACATCGCACCCTCGCTGCAGGGCCTGCGCACCCGGCTTGCCAAACCGGAGGGCGATGATTATCCTGCCCTCAGAAAACTCACGGCCCATTGCCACAAGCTGCTTGAAAATGAAGAAAAACAGTAACTCCATTGTTGCGCTCATCGGGCGTCCCAACGTCGGCAAGTCCACCCTTTTCAACCGGATGACCAGGTCGCGCGATGCCATTGTCGATCCCACCCCCGGAGTGACCCGGGACCGGCAATATGCCGAGGTCACCTGGCAAAACCACCGTTTTCTGCTGGTTGATACCGGCGGGCTGGATGACGGCGGCGGCGATGCCATGGCCGATCATATCCATAACCAGGCCATGGCCGCACTGGAAGAGGCGGATGTGATCCTCTTTCTCATGGATGGCCGGGCCGGTCTGCTGCCCGCCGACTTCGAGATTGCCCGCTTGCTGCGCAGCGCCACCAGGCCGGTTTTTTACGTGGTCAACAAGATCGACACCGCGGCCCAGGAGGTGGAATTTCTCTCACCCTTCTACGAGCTGGGCGTCGGCGAGTTGCATCCCCTTTCCGCGGAACACCGCTATGGATACGATACCCTGATGGATACGCTATGTGGGGTTCTTGACAACACCACGGCGGCAGAGGAGATTCCGGAAAACACCATCCGGCTCGCCTTTCTGGGCCGTCCCAACGTCGGGAAATCATCCATGGTCAACCGCATCATGGGGGAGGAGCGCATGGTGGTCTCCGATATTTCCGGCACCACCCGCGATGCCGTGGACATCTTTTTCAGTCACGGCAGCTACAGCTATCATCTCATCGACACCGCCGGCATCCGCCGCAAGGGCAAGACCAGGGACAAGCTCGAAAAATTCAGTATTCTCAAGGCGCTCAAATCCCTGAAACGTTGTGATATCGCCCTGGTGCTCATTGATGCGGCCGAGGGTATCACCGAGCAGGACACAAAAATTCTGGGCTATACCCGGGATGAGGGCCGGGGGTGTATCATCCTGCTCAACAAGTGGGATCTGGTGGAGCATGATCCAAAGCGGTGCAAACAACTGCTGGAAGAGGTCGCCATGGCGGCAAATTTCATGCCCCATGCCCCGGTGTTCAGGGTCTCCGCCAAGACCGGTTTCGGGATCAGCCGCATCTTTCCCGCCGCCGGTGCCATCTATCGCCAGCTCAATAGCCGCTTTTCCACCGGCAGGCTCAACCGGCTGCTCCGGGAGGCGGTTGAACGCCACCAGCCGGCCATCTACCGGGGCAGACGGCTGAAGTTCTACTACATGGCCCAGCTGGGCACGGCCCCGCCGCTCTTTGCCGTGGTCACCAACTATCCCCGCGGCGTGCATTTTTCCTACCAGCGCTACCTGGTCAATCAGCTGCGCCAGGGGCTGGGTCTGGATCGGGTGCCCATTCGCATTCTCTACCGGCAACGCAAGCGCCGAAACCGGAGGTAACCCGTCAAAGGGCATGTAACTCCGCGTATATCGTACTTTCAGCCTGTGATCAGTTCCGGAGGTACTGAAGGCAGTGTCCCCTGGTCCGGCGGCCCATTATGCGCCGGCAGCCGCCATTGCCGCCCGAAAACCGGCGGCCGAATTTTCGATGACCTGGTCATCGACACAGAAGGCCAGCCGAAAGTAGCCGGGCGCCCCGAAACCGCGACCGGGAACGGCAAGGATTTTTTGCTGCTGGAGAAGGGAGCAGAACTCCACGTCATCCAGCGGTGATTTCGGAAAGAGGTAAAAGGCACCCTTGGGACGGGTAAATTCGATCCCCGCCGATTCGAGCACCCTGCAGAAAATTTCCAGCCGCCGCGCGTAAATGGATGTATCGACGCTGATCCCCTGCAACCGTTCCACCACCCGTTGCATCAGGGCCGGGGCATTGACGAACCCAAGGATGCGGTTGGCCAGGGTCATGGCATCCAGCAGTTCAGCCTTCTCGGTAATCTCCGGGTGCACCGCCAGGTAGCCGATGCGTTCACCGGGCAGGGAGAGGTCCTTGGAGTAGGAAGAGACAACGATGCTGTTTTCGTAGGCTGCCATGATCGACGGCACCGTGAAGCCGTCGAAGACGAGCTTGCGATAGGGCTCATCGGAGATCAGGTAGATTGTGGTGCAGAATTTTTCTCCGGCCGCTTCCAGCAGTCTGCCCAGGTCCGCCAGGGATTCGGCGGAATAGATCTGGCCGGTGGGATTGTTGGGGCTGTTGATGAGCACGGCCTTGGTTTTGGTGGATATGGCCTCCTCGATGGCGGCGATATCCAGGTTGAACTCGTCGTCGGTCTTCACCACCCGGGCGACACCGCCGTGGTTGTCGATATAAAAGTTGTACTCGACAAAAAAGGGCGAGAGGATGATCACCTCGTCGCCGGGATCAAGCAGAGACTTCATCACCACGTTCAAGGCGCCGGCTGCGCCGCAGGTCATGAGAATTTCTCCCTGGGTGAGGTTGACCTCTTGCTCTTTGGAGAGTTGCCCGGCCAGCGTCTCCCGCACGTAGGGATAGCCGCCGTTGGGCATATAGGCGTGCATACCGGCCCGGTCTTCGGCGGCCAGCTCCCGCAGGATTTCGGAAAACCTTGACGGCGGCGGCACATCGGGATTGCCGAGACTGAAATCAAAGACATTGTCGGCGCCGTATTCCGCCTTCATCCGGGCGCCCTCTTCAAACATTTTCCGTATCCACGACGATTTTTCCGCAAAGGTCTGCATCTTTTTGGCGACAGTCATTGGTCACTCCTTTCTCATAGCTGGTCAGGGTGTCGTTTTCTCAAAGGAAATATCAGGATTACACAATCCGGTGGCCGGCACCGGAGGAGGGCATGGTCTCTTCCGGACGGGCCCTAGCGGTTGAATCGTTTTTCGAAGTAATCGTAGGCGACGTTGATCTCCTTCATCTTTTCTTCCGCCACCTTTTTGAACTCCTCTCCCAGGTGGCCCACCTTGTCCGGATGGTACTGCATGCTCAGTTTGCGGTACGCCTTCTTGATGGCAACGAAATCGGCGCCCTTTTCAAGGCCCAGCACCGCATAATATTTCTCCTCGAGCTCAACCCCGGAAACGGTTGTTTTGGCCCGGCGCCCATAGGTGTAGCGGGCCTCGATGGTGCGCTGGTCATAGGCGCTGATCTGCAGGATGGCGGCTATGCGTCTGGCCATGCGCAGATCGTTTTCCGGCACGGTTTTGTTTGAGTAGAGCACCTGGTAGATGAGCTCAAGGAGAATCAGCCGCGGTTCATAGGCAAAGGTGTCGCGGAACTCCTGCAGCAGTTCGTCCATGCTTATGGTGGAGTCGCGGGCGTCCTTGATCAGCTGTTTGACCCAATAGAGCTGATCCTGGGTGTAGTGCAGGCTGTATTCGAAAAAGTTGAGCATGGTGCGCAGTTCACCCCGGGTAAAATGGCCGTCCGACTGGGCGATTTTGACCAGGATGTGAACCAGCAGGTAGACGTAGCGGCGGTGGGTCTCGGTCTGGGAGGCCTCGTAGGTGCTGACCTTGCGCTGGACGTAATAGGTAAAACCCCAGAAGGCGGCCATGATCAGCAGGATGGAAAACAGGCCGGAAACCAGCAGGAAGCCGAAGAAGTTGAGCAGCGGTTTCACGCCGCCAAAGAGGAGGATGAAGAGGGCGCTTATGAGAAGACAGCCGCCGCATCCGGGCTGGCCATGTCGTTGATATTGCATTGTCCGGGATCAGGTTGCAGGGAACGGGAGCTCGGAGTTGTCAGCCATGGGTGTTTTCATGGAAAAGGGCTTCGGTAAATTCAACGGCATCGAAATCGCGCAGGTCATCCATCTGTTCGCCGATACCGATGAAACGCACCGGAATGGCCAGTTCCCGGCAGATATTGGCGACAATGCCGCCCTTGGCCGTGCCGTCCAGTTTGGTGAGGGTCAATCCGGTGATTCCCACGGCGTCGTTGAAAAGTTTGGCCTGGGAGATGGCGTTCTGGCCGGTGGTGGCATCGAGCACCAGCATGACCTCGTGGGGAGCGTCGCTTAATTTTCTGCCGGCGATGCGTTTGATCTTTTTCAGCTCTTCCATGAGATTGGCCTTGGTGTGCAAACGGCCTGCAGTATCGATAATAATGACGTCATAGCCGCGGGCCAGGCCATGCTCCATGCCGTCGAAGACCACGGAGGCCGGATCCGTTCCCGGTTTCTGGGCGATGACCTCGGCACCCACTCTTTTCCCCCAGAGGTTGAGCTGTTCGATTGCCGCTGCCCGGAAGGTGTCGGCGGCCACCAGCAGCACGCTTTGGCCGGCGCCGATGAACTTGGCCGCAATTTTGCCGATGGTCGTTGTTTTGCCGACGCCGTTGACACCCACCACCATGATCACGAAGGGACCGCTCTCCGGCATGACCAGTTCCGCCGGCTGATGGGATTTTTGTAAAAAACCGAGAATTTTTTCCTTGAGGATCTTTTTCAGGGCCTGGGGATCGCTCAGCTCCTTGCGGCTGACGCGGCGGCGGGCATCGTCGAGGAGTTCCATGGTGGTGGTGATGCCCAGGTCGGCGGTAATGAGGATCTCCTCCAGTTCATCGAGCAACTCCTGATCGATTTTCTTTTTACCGAGAAAGAGGGCATCGAGCCGGTGGACCAGGGTATTTCTGGTCTTGCCCAGCCTGTTCTGCAGACGGCTGAAAAGGGAGGCGGATTTCTCCTCCGGCTCGTTATGTTGTTCATGGAACTCCCGCGCGCCTCCCTGTTTTTCAGTTATTTCCCCGGTTACAGGCGGGTGGACGGCATCGGAGGGCTGTTCTTCGCCCGGTTGTTTTGTGAATTTTTTCTTGAACCATCCCAGCATGACATTCCTCTTGTTCGGCTCTGTGCGGCTGCTTTTTGGGCCATTTGGTGAAAAAGTATCCCACTATAACGCCTCGGATGCGCAGAAAGCAACAAAAACACCGGTTTTCCGGCGGCTACCGGTTTTTCATCCCAAGATCGATGAAGTTGTCCTCGCCGGTTCCGGGGTGTAGACGATCATGGTGGTGCGATTGCAGTTGACGGCCACTGTCTGGGCCAGAGAGCCGAAGAAGAATTTTTTGATACCGGCACTGTCGCCTCCGGTGATGATGACGATATCGTGATGCGTGGCCGCGGAGATAATCGATTCCAGGCGCGATTCCGTGATCTCCACCTGGAAGTCCGTCACCGCGTCGATGAAGCGGGTTTCAAGCCAGGCCTCCAGCTCCCGGGAAACCGCCTCAACCTCTTGGGGACCGGAGTCGGAGTGCAGGAGACAGAGGAAGGTAAAGCGGGGGTGGGTCACCGTGGCCAGGGCCTCGAGCACGGGTTGGAGTTCTTCCAGTTCGTTCATGTGGATGAAGGGGACCAGGATATGCTGAAAACGCACCGTGCCGGTGAAACGCACCGCAATGACCGGGCAGAGAACATTGGAGGCCACCTTGTCGAGAACGCGGCGAAATGCCATGGGTTTACCGCTGGATGGATATCCGAGCACCACGGCCCGGGCATCGTTGTACTCGGCCGCCGCCACCAGGCCGGAGGCCGGATGGTCGTGGATGATTTCCGTGAGCAGGGGATAGCCCAGGCTCCGGGCTTCATCCTTTTCCGGCAGAAAGAGGGATTCGGGATCGGGCGGTTCTTGGCGTTTTTCAGGCGGCAGAACCCGGACGGCCATGGGCAGGGCATGGAAGTGATGGGCCAGGATGGTGGCGAATCGGGCCAGGCCCCGGGCCGTGGAGAAATGGGAGACCCCGAAGACAACGATACCCTGGGGAGTTGAGGCGGGCCGCAGTTCCTCCCAGGGCCAGGGTTCCAGCTTGAGGGGGGTATGGGAGGCGGGCAGCAATAGGCGCAGCAGGGCAGGGGCGTTGTGGAGCGGCCGGGGTGATGTGGTTGCCGGCGTCTCCCCGGCCCGGTTCAACGTGTGCCGCACCAGCAGGGGGCCGCTCAGTTCCGAGAGAACCACTCCGGCCAGTACAACGGGGGTGACGATCCCGGAAAAACCGCTCAGCACGGGATCACCGCTGATGAGAAAGATGAGCCCAATGGCCACCCCCGCCTGCGGAATAAGGGCCAGGCCCATGTAATTGCGCACCGGCGGCGGGGCTGCCGCCAGAAAACCACCGAGCCAGGAACCGAGGTATTTGCCGATGATCCGGGCGATGAAGTAGGAGGCGCCCAGCCAGCCCGCCGTTTTGAAGGCGGCGATATCCAGATGGACTCCGGCCAGGGTGAAGAAAAGAACGTAGATGGGCGGTTCAAAGGCGTTGAGGGTGCGAAAGAGGCGCACGTCCCGTTCGGCGCGGTTGATGATGGTGAAGCCGGCCGCCATTCCCGCCAATAACGGCGACAGGTGCAGGATCCTGGTGAGTTCGCCGCAGAGCAGCAACAGGGCCAGGCCACCGGTGAGCATTTCGCCGCGGTTGTGCAGTTTGTTGAGGGAGAGATCGATGAGAAAACCGGTGGCCACGCCGGTGGCCAGTGAAAAGGTGATTTCCCCGACGCTGTGGAGTACCGCCAGGGGAATGGACATGGTGCCGGCACCGAGGATCCGGTGGCAGGCGGACACGGTCATGCCGAAGATCATGATGGCGATACCGTCGTCCACCGCCACCACTGCCATGAGGGTGGAGGTGAGCGGTCCCCGTGCTCCCAGTTCCCGGGTGACATGCAGGATGGCTGCCGGTGCAGTGGCCACGGCCACGGCACCGAGCAAAAGCGACAGCACCAGTTGCCGGGTGCCGGCCTGGAGGCCGTCGTATTGCCGCGTCATCACCGTGGTCGTCAGGATGGCGACAATCACGCAGATGTAGGCGGCAACCGCCTGGAGTACCGCTATCCAGCCGACGGCCCGGCCTATGGAGCGCAGCTTGCGCAGTTCGATATGTTCGCCGATGCCGAAGGCGATGAGCATGAGCGCGATCTGGGTGAAATGATCCAGCCGGCCTTCGATGGTTGACGCGGAGATGATGTTGATTCCGGAGGGACCCAACAGGAGCCCGGCGAGGATAAAACCGGTAACCGAAGGCAGCCGGATGGTCTGCAATATTTTTGCACTCAGCAGGCCGGCCGTCAGCAGAACGGCGAGACCCAGGGTCACTTCATGCATGCGAGGTGGTCCGTCGGTATTGCGCTGTTTGAAGCAGGCGCCGAAGGCGTCATCCTCCGGGCCGATGAAAAAAGGTTACGGTAAAGGGGAAATTGTATTACCCTACCACTGTTCCATGGCCGGGGCAACGGCAAGCCGGAAAAAGGAAGCGGTTGTCCGGAGATACCATTTACCGATTACATGATGAATTGACGGCGATAAACTGAATTGTCGATGACAAACCGGTTTCAGCCGCCGGAACAGGTATGGATGACGACAGACGATATGATGAACATCCGAAGGGAGCCGGGCGGGGCGGAATCGATCCGCAATCGTTGAATCAGGCTCAGTACGAGGCCGTGACCCACGGACAGGGACCGGTACTGGTGATTGCCGGAGCCGGCAGCGGCAAGACCAGGACCCTGGTCTACCGTGTCGCCCACCTCATCGGCCGGGGGGTTGCGCCGGAATCCATCCTGCTGCTCACCTTTACCCGGCGCAGCGCCCAGGAGATGCTGTGGCGGGCCGGCCGGCTGGCGGACCAGTCCTGCCGCCTGGTGACCGGCGGCACCTTTCATGCCGTTGCCAACATGCTGTTGCGACGCTACGGTTCCCATCTCGGTTTCGGATCCGATTTCACCATTATCGACCGCGGCGATGCCGAGGGAATCATCAATCTGCTCAAGTCATCGTTGGGATTTTCCGGGCCCGGCAAGCAGTTTCCCTCCAAACGGATGATCATCAACATCATCAGCGGCGCAATCAACCGGGCTGTGTCCATGGAGGATCTGGTCTTCGACCAATATGTTCACCTTTCCGGATATATCGAGGATCTTGAGCAGTTGCGTTCCCATTACGCCCGCTTCAAGTTCGACCACGGACTCATGGATTATGATGATCTGTTGGTCAACTGGAAACGGCTGCTCACCGAATCGGCGGAGGTTTTGGAAGAGATCAGCGGCCGTTTTCGGTATATCCTGGTGGATGAGTACCAGGACACCAACCCCGTTCAGGCGGATATTGTCCGGCTGCTTGCCCACGGCCACAACAATGTCATGGCCGTTGGTGACGATGCCCAGTCCATCTACAGCTTCCGTGGAGCGGATTTTTTCAATATCATGCGGTTTCCCGATGTCTTCCCCGGAACCCGGATCATCAAGCTGGAACAGAACTATCGCTCCACCCAGCCGATCCTCGAATTGACCAACTCAATCATTGCCCAGGCCGAGGAAAAGTTCACCAAAACACTCTTCAGCGAAATTGACGGCACGGAAAAACCGCTGCTCTTTTCCGCCCGCACCGAGGGGGAGGAGGCGGAGTTTGTCATCGACACCATTGAACAACTTGAAAAGGAGGGGACACAACTTTGCGATATCGCCGTTCTCTTCCGTTCCGGTTTTCACTCCTATAAACTGGAAATGGAACTTACCCGCCGCAGTATCGACTATGTGAAACGCGGCGGCCTGAAGCTGACGGAGTCGGCCCATATCAAGGATGTCCTCTCTTTTTTGCGGATTCTCATCAATCCCCATGACAATCTCTCCATCAACCGACTGCTGCTGCATCTGGACAGGGTGGGACCGAAAACCGCCCAGAAGATCACGGCTGCCATCGGCAAAGACCATGATCCTCTGGCCGCTCTGATCCGATACCCGGCGGCAAAGAGCTGGAAAGAGGGATTCGGGAGGCTGGTGGGGACGCTGCAGCGGCTGCGCGCCCCCGGCCTGACACCGGCCGAACAGTTCGACATCATCCTTGAGTATTACGAACCCGTTTTCGAAAAGATCTACCATGACGACTATCCCAAGCGTCGCAAGGATCTGGATCAGGTGCGCGTCCTGGTGAGCGGCTATGACGATCTGCGGGCCTTTGTCGATGATACGGCCCTTGATCCTCCGGAGGCCGCTGCCGTCGATCAGCCGGACGAATCCGTCTGCCTGGTGCTCTCCACCGTCCACTCGGCCAAGGGGTTGGAGTGGGACGTGGTCTTCGTCATCGGGCTGGCCGAGGGACGTTTTCCCCATGCCGGGGCCGGATTCGGGGAACAGTGGGAAGAGGAACGGCGACTGCTCTATGTGGCCGCCACCCGGGCCCGGCGCAAACTCTTTCTCACCTATCCCCGGGAGCTGATGAGCATGGACCGAAAGTGGCGCCGGACCCTGATGTCTCCTTTTCTCCGGGAGATCAATCCCGGAACCTATGAGCGTCGGGAGTCAAAGATGATTTCCGCAGAAAAGCTGCCGCCATCTCGTAGCCGTCGTCCCGTCGCTGTCCGTAAAAAACGCAGCGGCACCAGGAGATCCGATGTCTTTGCGACCGGCGATCTGGTCCGGCACCCATTTTTCGGACGGGGGAGGGTGCAGGCAATCCTCGACCCCCGGCGCATCGAGGTCTGTTTCGACAGCCACGGAGACAAGGTGCTGCACCTGGATTATGCTAAATTATCACGATGCTAAACTATATCGATTTTGAGTGGGGGTTGTACGATGATCGGAATTACGGTTGTCCATAGGGTTGCGCTGCCGGCGGTCGGTTTGCTGGTGGTTTTTTTCGGTGTCTGCGGCGATTTGCGGGCCGCCGAGGGAGAAAAGGTGTTGCAGCCCGTCTATGAGCTGCTCATCGGCAGGTCCGATTCCGGGAATCCGGACGGGCAGGACAGCCGATCCGGAGATCCCGTGGTCCGGCCCAGTTTTGCCGATGCCGGAGGGCTCCCCGAGCTCAGCGGTGAATGGTACGGCGCCATGGGTGAGTATCAGGTGCGTCGGAATACCCTGCCAAGCCCCTGGCCCGATTATGCCGATAACGTCGAGATGAACGTGGATATTTTTTTCCCGGCCGGTCGCCCCGGCCGGCTGCCGACGGTTTTTTTCATTTCCGGATATGGCCAGTATTCGTCGGATCGCTACCGCAGCCTGCTCTACTTTATTGCCAGCCAGGGGTACAACTGTGTTTTTATCCCCCACCTTTTCACCCAACCGGACAGCAATCCGCAGCTCCTGCTCACCATCATCGACGGTGTGGTTGCCCGGTTCAGCGAGGTGATCGACACCGGCAGAGTGGGTTTCGTAGGTCATTCCGAGGGCGGCGGGTTGATCTATTATCTGGCCCGGGAAAGGGCACAGTGGGGCGGCAATGGGCGCTTTCTCTTTTCCCTTGCCGCCTGGTGGGGATTTCATCTGCCGCCCACCGGCAACGTCGACTACCCCGCAGGTACCAACCTCATCGTGCAGATCGCCGAAAACGATTCGGGAACCGATCCCCGGCAAAACATTGATTTTTTGCTGCATAACAATATTCCGGCGGCGCGCAAGACCCTGCTTTACATCCCGGGAGATGCCGATCATGCCGCGGATCACTGGATCTCCTACTCCCGGGAGGAAAACGGCGTGTACTACTATGACGCCCTGCAGCAGGTGGCCATCCTGCGGCCTTTGGAATCCCTCATGCGTTACAGCTTCGAAAACGACGACCAATGGAAAATGATCGGTCTGCCCGATCCCGGCGATGCCAACTATGACACCATGACCGAGATCAACGGTATCGCCATGCTGTTTACCGATGATCCCCTGGGAAATACCCTGGTGCCCATCCCTGCCGAGGCGGATCTGGTGGCCGAGTGGTTGTGCAGCCACAGCGGCAATCCCCGCCGCCTCATGTGCATGCCCTGCCGGGATACGTCCCGCACCGCCGAATGGCGGCAATGCGCCGAGTAAAGAAGAGAAGTATCGTGACAAAACAGTTTTTTTCGTCTCTGATCTTGCTGTTCTTTTTTCTGATCCCGGCGGGTGGGGCGGCGCAGGAAAAAAATCCGGCTGGAGCGGTTATTACCGCTTCGCTGCTCCTGCATGATGATTCCGGTGCCCGTTTTCCCTTTCCGCAGCATGTGACGTACGCGGCCGGTACGATTTTGCCGGATCACCTGAGTCGCCGGCGGCTGGACGACGATGTTCGCCGGGCCTATGAACGCTGGAAGGCCCGCTATCTCAGACAGGTTCCGGGCACGACTCCTTCGGGGGGACCGCTTTACCGCGTCTCCTACGGTTCGGTTGATCCGGCACGAACCGTCTCCGAAGGGCAGGGATACGGCATGGTGATCGTCGCCCTGATGGCCGGTTACGAGAGGCAAGCCCGCACCATTTTTGACGGCCTCTGGTTCTTTTCCCGCCTTCACCCCAGCAGTATCGACCGGCGACTCATGAGTTGGCAGGTGCCGGAAGATCCGGATTCCGGCACAGACAGCGCCTTTGACGGCGATGCCGATATCGCCTGCGGCCTGCTGCTTGCCCATTCCCAGTGGGGCGGCAACGGCGAAGTCGACTATGGTGCGGCGGCCCGGCAAGTGATAACCGCCATCCGTGAGTCGGTCATCGGATCCACCAGCCTGTTGCCGTTGCTGGGCGACTGGGTGAAGGATGCCGGTGATTCCCGCTATAATGAATACACCCCCCGTTCTTCGGATTTCATGCCCGCCCACTTTCGCAGCTTTGGTGCTATGAGCGGTGATGACGACTGGTTGCGGGTGGTTGCCGCGGTCCGTGATGCTGTCGACCACATGCAGGCGGTTCACAGTCACGGCACCGGGCTGTTGCCGGATTTTATGGTACCGGTTTCAGCCGAAGATCATACCCTGGTCCCGGCGCCTCCCTATTTTCTTGAAGGAGCGGCGGACGGAAAATACGACTATAATGCCGGTCGCCTGCCCTGGCGATTGGGTACCGATGCCCTGCTCTTCGGTAGCGACGATAGCCTCCGGCAGGTACGCATGATCGCCAACTGGATTGTTGACAAGACCGGGGGCGATCCCGCCGCCATCAGCAACGGGTACGGGCTTGACGGCACACCGACCGAAGGGGACGAAGGGTCCTTTACCACCTTTTTTGCCGCGCCCTTCGGGGTGGCAGCCATGACCACTCCCCGGCATCAGCAGTTTCTCAATAAGGTCTACGACGCGGTGGTGGATGTTCAGGAAGACTATTATGAAGACAGCGTGACCCTGCTCTGCCTGCTGGTCATGAGCGGTAATTACTGGCATCCCCGGGAATAAATACAGTGTAAGAAGGCAAAATGGATTACCAACAGGCCTGGGATTTTCTCGACAGTCTGCAATTTTTCAAGATCAAGCTCGGTCTCGACAGTATGAACCGCTTTCTCGCCGACCTGGGAAATCCTCACCGGCAGGTGCGATTCGTCCATATCGGCGGGACCAACGGCAAGGGTTCCACCGGGGCCGCCCTGCTTTCCCTGCTGACAACCGCCGGTCTGCGGGTCGGATTCTACAGCTCTCCCCATCTCAGTTCGGTGCGGGAGAGGTTCCGCCTGGGACGCTCTCTCATTCCGGAGGCGGACTTTGCCCGCCATGCCACGGCCATCCGGGATGTATTGAATGGTCGGCAGATCACCTATTTTGAGTTTACCACCACCCTGGCCCTGCTCTGGTTCGCCGAGCAGCAGGTGGATCCGGCCATTCTGGAAGTCGGTATGGGCGGTCGCCTGGATGCCACCAACGTGGTCACGCCGCTTGTTACCGTCATCACCAATGTGTCCATGGATCATGAGCAGTATCTCGGCACCACCCTCACCGCCGTGGCCGGCGAAAAGGCAGGGATCATCAAACCGGGGATTCCCGTGGTTTCAGCGGCGGCGGCGGACGCTTCCCGGGAGGTGATAGAAACGGGCTGTGCCCGGCAGCGGTCACCGCTTTATCTTCTGGGTCGTGATTTCAATGCCCGGCTTGCCGCAGCGTCCAGCCGGCATTGGCACTACGACGGGCTAGGCGATGAGCAGGGGCGGCACCGTAGT
Organism: uncultured Desulfobulbia bacterium; assembly: GCA_964446115.1. GTDB lineage: Bacteria > Desulfobacterota > Desulfobulbia > Desulfobulbales > Desulfobulbaceae > CAYUNE01. The sequence continues at coordinate 84,583 of CAYUNE010000001.1, forward strand.
TGGGAAAATCTGGCGCTGCCCGGCCGCGGCGCCCATCAGGCGGCCAACGGGGCTCTGGCCCTGGCAACCCTGGAACTGCTGGAAAGAAAGGGTTTCCCGTGCAGTGAAGATCAGGTCCGCCGCGGCCTTGCCGAAACCCGCTGGCCCGGAAGAATGGAAGAGTTCTGGGTGGATGGCCGGAGCCGGGTATATTGGCGGATGCCGAAGAGAGACGGCACCCCCGGACCGGTGGTTCATTACCTCCTGGATGGGGCGCATAATCCCGCCGGAGTCGAGGCACTGAAAAAATGTCTGCAGGCCGACTTTTCCTATGAAAATCTGCACCTGATCTGGGCAGCCATGGCGGATAAGGATCTGGCAGGGACCCTTTCGCTCATAGCTCCCCTGGCTGCAACGGTTATTCTGACCCGTCCGGAATCGCTTCGTTCCGCAACCCCCGGGGAGTTGCAGGATGTTCTGCCGCCGATTGCCGGACAACGGGTGCTGAAAAGACCCGCCGTGGAGGAGGCGGTATCGCTGGCGGCGACATTTGCAGGCCGTAACGATCTGGTCTGCGTGGCCGGTTCCCTCTATCTGGTGGGCCGGGTGCGGCAGATACTCTGCGGGGATATGGTCTAATGGAGGAGAGATTTGACGGTTTTGACGGAATCGATTCAGCCGCCGTCCGGGCCGAAAAGGCCAAGGCCCGCAAGCTGAGACGGAGCCGCTGGTGGCAGCGGAAAATCGCTGCCGGACGCTGCTTTTACTGCGGCCGTACAGTGGGGGCGGCGGCGCTTACCATGGACCACGTGGTGCCGCTCAGCCGGGGAGGCAAAAGCCGCAAGAACAACCTGGTGCCCTGTTGCAAGTCGTGCAATACCGGAAAGAAAACCGCCCTGCCCATGGAATGGGAGGGGTTTGCCGGCAGCGATGGGATGTAGAGCAGGCAGCGACCTCAGGCCGCCACCTTGAAGCGGGCGAGGTGATCCCGCAAACTGTCCACCATGCCCGAGAGCTCCTCGGCCTTTTCGCGTACCTCCCTGCCCTTGTCGGACAGGCCCGCCGTCACCAGGTTGACACCGGTGATGTTTTCCGCAATCTCGCCGGCCACAGTTGAACTCTGGGTGATTTTTTCGCTGACTTCGGCAATTCCCTGGGCCGCATGATTGACATTGGTGGAAATTTCTCCGGATGTGCGGTTCTGCTCCTCGACGGAGGAGGAAATCTCCGTGACGATATCGTCAACCTGACCGATGACCTCGTTGATCTGTTTGATCTCGGCCACGGTTTCGTTGGTGGAACTCTGGATGGATTCGATTTTCGACTTGATCTCTCCGGTTGCCTCCGCCGTCTGCTTCGCCAGTTCCTTGATCTCGTTGGCAACCACGGCAAAACCTTTCCCGGCCTCACCGGCACGGGCGGCTTCGATGGTGGCGTTCAGTGCCAGGAGGTTGGTCTGTTCCGAGATCTCGGTAATGACCTCGGTGACCTTGCTGATCTCGTTGGCGGCTCCGCCCAGGGCGTCCACCTTTTTCGAGGAGCTGCGCACCAGGCCCACCGCATCCTGGGTAATGTTGCTGGCTTTGCTTGTCTGGGTGCTCTCTTCCTGAATCGACTGGAGAATCTCCTCAATTGCCGTGGTCACAATGTTGACGCTGGTTGCGGCCTCTTCCGTGGCCGCCGCCACCGAGGTCATGTTGCTGCTCATCTCTTCGGTGGCGCTGGCCACGCTTTCGGTTTTTGTCGATGCCTGGGAGGTACCGTCGAGCATATCGACGGAAATGGCGTTGAGTTGCGCGGAAGAGTGCACGAGCTTTTGCATTTCATCGTTAATCTTGCCCACCATGAGACACACATTTTCGGCCATGGAGTTGAGGGATTCCATCAGACGACCGGTTTCATCATCCCGGTCCACTTCGAGGCGCTGTGAAAAATCTCCACCGGCCATCCGGTTGGCAAATTCAACAGCCCGGTGGATGGGTCCCGTGATGCTCCGGGCCATGAGGATGCTGACGACAATACCGATAATCAGGGCCAGGCTGGTGGTGACGAGCATCATCCGTGCCTGGGAGTCGAGCTCATTTTGCAGATCGTTGAAGAGATTCGATGCTTTTTTGTCGAGACTGGCGCCGATTTCGTTGAACCTTTTTTCAAGGGATTGCATTGCCGGCAATGTTTCCGTTTGATAAATCCGCCTCGCCTCCTCGCCGTCGGCCTGCCGGATCTTTGCGGCGGACTCGTGCAGGCGGCGGTGTGGCTCTTCGAGGCGACTCACCAGTGGGGTCAACTCCGGAAAGTGTTGCTCCGCTGCTTTTCTCTCCGGACCATAGAGCCATTTGCCCAGGGCACAGGCATGATCATCGACGGCAACGGCAAGTTCCCTGTTTTTGTCGGTGAGAATCGAATTGGCCACCTTCTGACTCCATTGATAATGTTTGGCCATAATCTGCAGGAAATGTTTGTCCAGCTTTTCGGTTGCCCTCACATCAACGGCTTCGGCATCGATTTTGCTGATGTTTAAGTAGGTGAAACAGCTGGTTATAATGAGGATCAAGAAGATGATACCCACTATCCCGCCGATTTTTTTGCCGATTGACAGGTTTCGCACTCCCATGATTTTCTCCCGATAAAATTTTGTATACAGGTTGGTAAGCTGACGGTTCCTTGCCTGGAGGAATCCCCTGTTCGTAGTGTATCGGTGAGTTGTCGTTAAATAATTAGGAAAAGGGAAGGTGAAAAACCTTCGGGCGGGTTGCCCGGTTGCGGGATTGTGAAAGGAGGAGGGAGGGCGCCCGCTGAGCGGACACACGGTTCCGGCAGGCTTGGCATAATAATTTGATCTTACATGAAAACACAGGTATGCTGCAATGGGTGCGGACGGGATTCAGGAGGGACTTGCTTGTCCGGCAGTGAAAAACTGGTGGGCGAGGCGGGATTCGAACCCGCGGCCTTCGGCTTCGGAGGCCGACACTCTATCCAGCTGAGCTACCCGCCCTTGGGATGTGGAATGCGAATGCAAAGAGTCACGGCAGGCGGCGGAGAGTATTCTTCAGCCTGTTCGCCACCTCTGAAACGTATTATTTAATTCCGTTTCCATTCTTTTTTCAATATATTTTTCTTGCCCTGTGATTTAAGTATATTGCAGGGGAATTGCCGACACATGACAACCGGAAAGCCCGTTGATACCGCTCCGGGCCTCTCCACCCGGCACCATCCCGGAAAGAGAGGCAAGGCTCCTGCCGGAATTTTTGGAATCTATGTGCACCTGCCCTTTTGCCGCAGAAAATGCCCCTACTGTTCCTTTTACTCCGTGGTCGGCGGGCGCGGATATGGAAAACGTTACCTGCGTGCCCTGTACCTGCAGGTGGAGGCACTGGCGACTCTTCCCTGGCTTGACGGTCGCAGCTGTGCGACGATTTTTTTCGGCGGAGGCACACCCACCGTCATCGATCCGGAATCTCTTAATGAGCTGCTTTGCCTGATCCGGACACGCTTTTCGTGCGATCCGGATGCCGAAATATCCATTGAGGTCAACCCCGCCACCGTGGATGAGGCGGGTCTGCGTGAACTGCGGCGGGGTGGATTCAACCGGATCTCCATCGGGTTGCAGTCCCTTGACCGGAGGGAGTTGCACCAACTTGGACGCATCCACTCAGCCTCCCAGGGAAGCGCAACGGCGTTGTCGGCTCGCGCTGCCGGATTTTCCCGAATCAGCCTGGATCTTATCTACGGCATTCCCGGCCAGAGTATATCGACCTGGCGTGCCACCCTGGACCGGGCACTGGAGCTTGCCCCCGACCATCTCTCGTTGTACGAGCTGACGCTTGAAAAGGAGACACCCTATTTCGACCTGGTCCGCAGCAATCGTCTCTCCATGCCTGGGGAGGAGGATGTTTTGGCGATGTTGAGTCTTGCCGTGGAAAAGACGGCCGCAGCCGGACTCCAGCGCTACGAGATTGCAAACTATGCCAGGCCCGGACATGAATGCAGACATAACCTCAACTACTGGCGCAACGGCTCCTATCTCGGCCTGGGAGCGGCGGCTGTTTCCTGCCTTTCCGGACGGCGCCTGAGTTCGGTTGCCGATATCGAGCTGTTTTGCAGCCGCCTGGAAGCCGGTGATGATGCCTGGGAGCATGAGGAGCGGCTCGACCGGGAGGCGCATTTTCGGGAAACGGTGATCCTGGGTCTGCGAATGACAAGGGGTATTGATTTTTCGACCCTGCATGAACGGTTTGGATTCCATGTTCCGGACTATTACGGTGAGTTGCTCCACAGGCTCAGGGATCTGCAGTTGCTCTCCGTCGACGGCAACTCCATGCGACTTACCAATCGGGGCATGCGGCTTGCCAATGCGGTGATGGCTGAACTGGTCTAAAAACGTCTTTGAAGGTGGACAGCGAGGATAGCGGCAATGAAGATGAAGAAAAAACGAACATTTCTCTGTTGCCGATGCGGTTACAGCAGCGGGAAGTGGCTGGGACGCTGCCCGGAGTGCGGGGAATGGGACAGTCTGCAGGAAGCGGTGCAACGGCAGACCGGCGGCTCCGGGCGGGTGGTGAGCGCGCCCCGGTCCCTGACCCGGGCCACGGGCGGATCACCGTCGCGGCTGGTGACCGGTATCGGTGAACTGGACCGGGTTTTGGGCGGCGGTATAGTGCCCGGTTCCGTGGTGCTCATCGGCGGCGATCCCGGCATCGGCAAGTCGACCCTTATTCTGCAGCTGTTGGCTGCGCTGGCCGCCCATGGGAAAAATGTTCTCTATGTGACCGGCGAGGAGTCGGCCCAGCAGATCAGGATGCGGGCCGAGCGACTTGACGCCCTTGAAGAGACCATCTTTCTGGCCACGGAAAACTGTGTGGAGTCCATCCTTGCCATGTCCATGGACCTGCAGCCGGCTCTTCTGGCGGTGGATTCCATCCAGACTGTGTTCACCGAAGAGGTGAACACCGCGCCCGGCAGCGTTACCCAGGTTCGGGAATCCGCCGGTCTGCTGGCACGGGAGGCAAAGGCCACGGATCTGCCGGTGCTGCTGGTGGGACATGTCACCAAGGATGGCGCCATAGCCGGTCCCCGGGTGCTTGAGCATATGGTGGATGTGGTGCTCTATTTCGAGGGAGATCGCGGCCAGGTTTTTCGTATCCTGCGCACCGTGAAAAACCGTTTCGGCTCCACCAACGAGATCGGGGTTTTCGAGATGAAGGAGGCCGGACTCATGGAGGTGAGTAATCCGTCCGAGATTTTTCTGGCCGAACGGCCCGTCAATGTTCCCGGTTCCGTGGTTCTCCCCAGCGTGGAGGGTACCAGGCCCATCCTGGTCGAGGTTCAGGCCCTGGTCAGCCCCAGCAATCTCGGAACATCCAGGCGAACCGCCATCGGCTCCGATCCCCAGCGTTTGGCCCTGCTCACCGCCGTGCTTGAAAAAAAAGCGGGGGTCACCCTTTATGACCACGATATTTTTCTCAACATCGCCGGCGGAATCCGTATCGACGAACCCGCCCTGGATCTGGGTGTGGTCACGGCATTGCTCTCCAGTCTCCATGAAAAGGCGGTGCCGCCGACAACCGTGGTCTGCGGCGAAGTGGGCCTGGCGGGAGAGGTGCGCGCAGTGGGAAGGATGGATATGCGCCTGCGTGAGGCGCAGAGACTGGGATTCAGCCGCTGTCTTCTGCCCCATTCCAATCTGAAGCGGCTGGAGCGGGAGAGATATACAGGACTTGAACTGGTGGGAATCTCAACCATTGACCAGGCGGTTAGTACGCTGTTTTCCACCCGGTGACGGAAAGGCCGGGAACCGGATCGGTCCGGATGTTTACGGATTCAGGATGAGGGCGGAATCTCCATAGGGAATTTCCTCACCGAGTTGGCGTTGCTGCCAGATAGGTTCCCGCAGGGCGTGCCTGCGCGCCTCGGATCGGGAGGGGAAGGCCCGGTGCACGGTACCCAGGATTTCCTCTTCTTTTGCCGACAACGGTTCAGCGGTGGTTTCATCACATTTCAGCAGCAGCGGCATCAATTCCCTGAAGTTGTTGAGAAAGGGGCCGGTTGGCAGAACGGAATACCCGGCACCGGTCAGGCTGCGACCAAGAAGTCTATGGGCGGTCATATCCGCATACCAGAGCAGGCAGCTGTTTACGGCAATATCCTCCTGTTTCAGCAGGTCACGGCCATAGAGAGAACTCAAACGCAACAGAACCAGCCTGACCCTGGCCAGGGAAAAAACGCGGTTGCCGCCGGCGGCATCGTCCGATCTGCCGTGGAGAGTCTGCCGGAGCAGTCTGTCCATGGCCGGGGTCTGGATTGTTCCCCCCTCCCAGCGCTTGATACTGGCAATGCCGACCCGCATGACCCGGGCAAGACCTTTCTGGCTGAGGTTCAGCCGTTTTCTTCCTTCCCTGATTTCCCGGGCGGTGAGCAGACCTTTTTTCCGGCGGTAGATGTCGGCAACGCTACGTTGTCTGGCACTGGCCTGGGCAATGCTTGCCGCCGTGAAACCGCAGGTGGCGCAGACGAAATGGTAGCCGCTGCTGGTGATCTCCTCGCCCCGGAAGACGGTCCGCTCCCGGTTTTCCGTCAGTTCCATGGGGCCGTGTCCATTGGGGCAGGTGTGTCGGCTTTCGTGCATTGTTCCGGGAAGAGGGAAGGGGTTGAATTTACGGTACATCATAGCGGCGGTGGCCGCTGTATTGCTCCGGGAAAACGGGGAGGATCCGGGCGGAAAATCAATATGAGTCAATCATAGCACGAAATGTACCGCTTGTAATCAGGGAGTGTGAAAGGGTCGGAAAATATCTGTCGCCTGATGGCGACAGGCGGGGAAGGTCCCCTTCTTTCCAGCCTTCCGGTAACCCGGGTTTGTTTGTTATTTTTTCTCGGATGGTTGCTGAAAAGTAAAGAGGAGTCAAAAAATAAATTTTTCTGGAAAGGTGGAGTTATCTGTTATACCATTGAAATATAAATGAATACAAAGAGACTCTTTTCATGCTTGGTTTTTTCTGTTTCAGGAGCAGACGGCTGGACTTTCCTTCCCGGTTATGGGAATCGTTTTTCCGGAAACCGTTTTCTTTTCCGGAAAGACGTTTTTTGCCCGATGGGCCATTGGGCGGCAGAAGGGTAACGGACAATGATGTTGAAAACTTTTTCAATAAGCATGTGTCTATATCATTCTGAATATGCTATATTTCTCAAATTTTTATACACGTCCGTCCACAGGGTTACATGAGAGTCGTTTTTCTTGCCATACTTTTCGCCGCTCTTCTCCCGGCTCCGGCCGCCGAAAGTCGGGAGAACCTCGTTTCCGAAGGTTTGAAGGATACCCCCTCCGGTTCCGTTGCCGTACGGGATCAGGATCGTGATATCGAACTGGTACGCAATTACGTCAAAGAGGGCAGGTATGAAGAAGCCCTGGCCATCCTCGCTCCTTATAGCGGGATGGCGATGGAATATCCCAGGGTGTATACCGATTATCTTGTGGTCCTTGTCTGGGCCGGGCAGCACCGGGAGGCCATCCGCCGTTTCGAGGAGCTGCCGCCCGTCTTTGTAAAACGGTTGTACCTGCTGGAGGCCATGGGCAAGGCCTATGCCCTTGACGGGCAGCATGTCAGGGCCGCCCGCCTGTATGAGCAGGTGACATCCCTTGATCCCACCAATGATCAGGCCCGCCTCGGCCTGCTCCGCGCTCTTCTTAAGGCAGGGCAGTTCCAGCGTGCCGGTCGGCTTCTGGATGCCTATCTGGCAGAGAATCCCCGGCATTTTTCCCTGCAGCTGATCCGGGCCGGGCTGCTGATGCGTCGGGGTGAATATCTTCAGTCCCTGCGGAGTTACCGGCAACTTGCCCGGGAGCATGAATTGGAGCGGGACCGTATTACCCTGCACCGGGAAGGCGGCATTGCCGCGCTTTCCTCGCTGCAGCGGCGGGAAATGCTGGACCGCCTGCAGGCGGCAGTTGCCTCCGGTGAAGAGGATCTCTTTGAGGATTATCTTACGGTCCTGGTCATGCACAGCGATTACGGCCAGGCCCTGCAGGAGTTTGAGGCTCGTGGCAGGGATCCGGCAGAATTTTCGCTTGATCTGCGCTACTGGATCGGCTGGGCCTATTTCAAAAGAGGTGATATTGATTCGGCCCAAAAGATATATGAGGCGATCTTAGAAGAAAAATCCGACTATAAAAGAGCGGAGCTGGGCATTATCTACTGTATTGCCCGGAAGAAGAACAAGGTAGACGAGGCGCTGGCGCGTCTTGATAAATTGGAAGCCGGTTCGACCGAGGTTCAGTTTGCACGGGCCTATATCCTGGAACAATCGGGCCGGCTCTGGGATGCTCTGCGGCTCTACGACGAGATTTTTGCCAAAACCGGCAACCGGCTGGCAGAAAAGCTCAAGCTGCAGGTGATCGCCGCCATGGGGGCGGCATCCGTAGCCCTTGACCGCTTGAGCGACAGGGTTCCCGGCAAGGATGAGCTTCGCTATATGTTCCTGGGGGATTTTGCCATGCGGGATATCCGCTGGAAAGAACCCCTGCGGGCCCAGAAACAGCTGGAGAGCCTCATGGGGGAACATGATATCCTCCGTAACCACTACGACTACCTCATTGCCCTGGCAGAAAACGATGATCTTGCCGGCGCCAAAAGGATGTACGAGGAGTTGGAGGACAAGGGGATCTTCAGACCCTACTGGGTCAAAAACAGCGCTGCCAAAGCTTATCTCTATTTTGATGAACCCGGAAAGGCGCTCAAGCTCTATAACGAGGTCCTTGAGAAGTTTCCCTTAATGTACGAGAGCCGACTGGGGAAGTTCTACGCCCTCCAGGACCTGCGTCTCTGGCGGGAAGCCGAGGAGGTGCTGGCCGGCCTGGAAAAGGATCATCCGCTTTTTCGTAACGTAAACGGCAGGAAAAAGCCCGATGAAAAGGGTGAGGAGGTCGCCCTTGTGAAAGGCTGGTCCCTGGTCATGCAGGACCGGTTCCAGGAGGCCGAGGATTATTTTCACAAACTTTTGATGGGAGGTCCGGCTAATCTGGGGGTGAGAAACGGGCTGGCCCACACCCATTACTGGCGCGGCTGGCCGCGCAAGGCCCTGCGTGAATTCAACATCATCCACAGCCTTGACCCCGAATATCCGGCGGCAGCCACCGGAAGAATCGCCCTCTTAAACGAGCTGGCCCACAAGGAAGAGGCGCGACAAGCCGCTAAAGAACTGCTGGCGAAATTTCCGAAGAATAAGCATGTACAGCGGGTGAATCATCTCCTGGAGATCGAAGAGAAACGGGAGCTGGTCACCGATGTTGTCTGGTACCGGGAAGAGCCGGAGAGCGATGATCTCTTGTTCAAGGCGGTTCTGTATCAGCCGCTGAATCTCTATACCAGGCTGTATGGTTTCTGGTTGTGGAACGAGACATCCGACCGTCGTCTCATGCACCATCTCAGGCGGGCCGGTCTTGGCGTGGATCATATTTTCAACTCCTCCTGGAGGCTGCGACAACAGTTTTCCGTAAACTATGAAACCGGAGAGGAATTCGGCTCCCTGACACGGCTGCGTTTTACTCCCGACGATAACTGGCAGTTCATGGCCGCTTACGACTCCTTTGCAGTGGATATTCCCATGCGGGCACGGGTGCACGGCATAGACGCCGAAAAATACGAGGCCGGTATCACCTGGCGGGGAAGCGATCGGCATAGCTGTTCCCTGGGCGCCACCCGTTTCGCCTTTGATGACGGCAACAATCGGGATCAGCTTACCTTCAATGCCGGTCAGAGCCTCTGGACCGGCCATGACTGGAAGTTCAGGCTGCTGGTTGATCTGTACGGATCGTGGAACAGCCGGCAAGGGGTTCCCTATTTCAACCCGGCCCATGACTTCAGCTTTACCGCCACCCTGCTGACCGAAAAACTTGTTCGCCGCACCACCTTTGCCTCGTTCAAGCATCGTCTCTTCCTGACCGGTGGTTTGTATGATCAGGCTGACTACGATCCCGAACCGATCTGGTCGGTGCGCTACGAGCAGGAATATGATTTTTCCGATGAACATGCCCTGCTGGTGGGTGCCACCTGGAGCAACCGCGCCTACGACGGCATCGCACGAGACAGCCTCGCCCTCTATTTAACATATCGATATCATTTTTAATCAATGAAACATCCCCATAAATACCGGATCGTTGTTTTTGGCTTGCTGATTTTTGGGTTCACCTCTTCCTGGACCACCGCATCCCCGGGAGGTACGTCCACGGTGCTGACTACCGCTGTTTTCCAGTTGCTGGGGCTTTCCTCGGCCTGTGCCGCCGATTCGTCGCCGTGTGCCAAGGCGGGTGAATTTTTGGTGCTTTGTTACCACTCCGTTAAACAGCAACCGACGCCTGGAGACGTGTACGGTATTTCGCATCAGCAGTTTGTGGAACAGATGGAGTACCTGAGGCGCCATGACTATCATGTCGTCTCGCTGGCGGATCTGATTGCCGCCAGATCCGGGGTGCGACAGCTTCCGGCCAATGCCGTACTGCTCACCTTTGACGACGGCTATCGTTCCTTTAGGGAATTTGTCCTGCCGGTACTGGAATGGTACAAGTTTCCGGCGGTTCTCGGTGTGGTGGGACGCTGGATTGAAACACCGCCGGCAAATCTCACCGAGCCCCTCATGAGTTGGGAGGAACTCAAAGAGGTCTCCGACCATGAACTCATCGAAGTGATCTCCCACAGTTACGATCTGCATAAGGAAATCAGATATAATCCACCGGGAAATGTGGCCGCGGCCGTCAGCGTGCGTCTGTATGATGGAGAAAAAGGCACCTACGAAACGGAATATGAGTACCGCCGCCGGCTGGAAAATGATTTCAAGACCCAGAAAGAGCTGTTTATGGAAAAGCTGGGTTTTGCGCCCCGGGCCCTTGTCTGGCCGTTTGGTCGATACAATGCCGTCAGCCTGGAAGCGGCGCGGGTGGCGGGCTGTGAGATAACCTTTACCCTGGAAGAGGGGATTGCCTGCCTGTCCCGGTTGGAGGCCACCAACCGGCTGCTGGTCAAAAATGAGAATATCAGTGCTTTTATCGCAATGCTGAAGAATCCCAACGGGGATGAGCCGCTGATACGGGCGGTCCAGGTTGATCTCGACAGTATCTACGACCCCCATTCCTATGAACAGATGGACAAGAATCTTGGTCTGCTCATCGAGCGTCTAGTCGCCCTCCAGGTCAACACCGTGTTTCTTCAGGCCTTTGCCGATCCGGATGGCGACGGCAATATCGACAGCGTTTACTTCCATAACCGGGTGCTGCCGGTGCGGGCGGATATCTTCAGCCATGCCGCCCATCAGATAGCCAACCGGGGGGGGATGCATGTCTATGCCTGGCTGCCGGTTTTGAGCTATATTTTGCCGGACCGGGAACTGACCCGGTCTTTGCGGGTCATGGAAGTCGATACCAATAACAACCGGGTCCCCAGCAGTTCATGGTATCACCGGCTTTCACCCCACAGTGCGCAGGTGCGGGAGATTGTCTCCTCGATCTACGCGGATCTGGCAGCCCATTGCCAGATCGACGGCATCCTCTTTCAGGACGATGCCTATCTCTCTGATTTTGAGGATTTCAATCCTGCAGCCGCCGGTTTCAACGATCAGTATCTGCCCGCCGACGTCACCCGGAGCTGGCTGCGGGAATATTCGGATATGCATCGCCAGTGGGCCCGGAAAAAGACAGAGCTGCTCATTGACTTTACCAAGAGTCTGACATCGGCGGTGAAAAAGTACCGTCCGGTGGCCGAGTTCGCCCGTAATCTCTACAGTCGGGTGCTCATCCGTCCCGATTCCGAGTTGTGGTTTGCCCAGGATTACGACCTCTTTCTGAAAAACTATGACCAAGTGGTGGTCATGGCCTATCCGCAGATGGAGGAGGCCGGCAATGTCCATCAATGGCTCGCCGATCTGGTGACGCTGGTAAATAACAAAGGCGGCATCGACAGGACGATCTTCAAACTGCAGGCGTATGATTGGAAGGCAAAGAGCTGGGTCAGCTCTGATCTGCTGCTCGAAGAGATGCGGGATATCCTGGCGGCCGGCGGCCGGCATCTGGGCTATTATCCCGATGATCTTTGGGAGGCCCGGCCGGATCTGGATCAGGTACGGCTGGAGATGTCCAGCCGTTCGATGCCGTTTTGCCAATAGAGCCGCCGCTTATCGGTACCAAAGGAATGGATCGCCGTTATGGTAACACTTGTTCAGATCATCAATGACTATGTTTTTGTCTATCCGCTCGTGATGAGCGTGGTCTGGATTATCGGCGGCTATCTTTTCTATGTTCGGCGGGAGGTGCATGGCGGCGCGCTGGAAGCAGACGACGAGATGCCCTTCTTTTCCATCATAGTCCCCTGTCACAACGAGGGAGAGGAGATCGAGGCCACCGCCCTGCAGCTCGTCAATCTCGATTATCTCCATTATGAGATCATTCTGGTGGATGACGGCAGCACCGATGATACGGGAAAGATCATCGCCCGTCTGTGCAAGAGATATCACCGGATCCGTGCCGTTTATCTCAAAGAAAATCAGGGGAAGGCCAATGCCCTGAATATCGGCTGTCTGGCGGCCAAGGGCGAATTCATCATGACCATTGATGCCGATGCCCTGCTGGAACCCCAGGCCTTAAAGTATATCGCCTGGCATTTTCTCAAATTTCCCCGTGTCGGCGCGGTGACCGGTAACCCGCGGATCCGCAACCGTACCACGGTACTGGCCAAGATCCAGGTGGGTGAATTCTCATCCATCATCGGCCTGATCAAACGGAGCCAGCGCTTGCTCGGCAAGGTTCTCACCGTTTCCGGCGTCATTGCCGCCTTCCGCAAGTCGGCCCTGCTCTCCGTCGGTTTCTGGGATACGGATATGGTTACAGAAGATATCGATATAACTTGGAAACTGGAAAAAAAATTCTGGGACGTCCGCTATGAACCCCGTTCCGTCTGCTGGATTCTTGCTCCGGAGAGTCTCAAGGGAATCTGGCGGCAGCGCCTGCGTTGGGCCCAGGGGGGTATCGAGGTTATCCGCCGGCATCGTGACATCTGGCTCGACTGGCGGCAGCGTCGTCTCTATCTGGTCTATATTACTTTTATTCTCAGCCTGATCTGGGCCTATCTTTTCTGGTTTATTGTCGGAGTCTCGATCCTCCACTATATTTTCGGCATTCATCTGGCCCCCTATTTCCCCCCGCTTCTGCCGCCGCGCTGGACAGGCGTGGTACTGGCCTTTGTCTGTCTGATCCAGTTTTCCTTCAGTCTTTGGCTGGACAGAAATTATGACACCAATCTGGTGCGGACACTGGCGTGGGTTATCTACTATCCCATCGTTTACTGGTTACTCACATCGATTACCCAGATTTTCGCCCTGCCCAGGGCTCTGTTGAAACGACGTGGAACACCGGCACTCTGGAAGAGTCCGGACCGTGGATTACGGTAACAAGGAGAATACCATGGCATCGGAACAGTATATTCAACTGGCGAAGAAAAGCCTGCTGCGCAAGTGTATCGAACGAGGAATCACCATTGTGGTCTGGCTGGTGATGTTCTGGCTGCTCAACAAGGAGCTGGTCAAGAACGTTAACCGTCACGAGTTCACCCTGTGGATCGGCTCTGGCGGAAGCATCGTGATGATTGTCCTCTTTGTCTACACCGCATGGGGATATTACAACTACATGGTCTATGGCCGTCGCAACAGGCGCAGGGCCGCCCCTTCCGCTTCGGCGGAGGAGATGGCCGCCTGCTACCACCTCAATATCGACTATGTCAAACGCATGCAGCGCCGCAAGGAGAACTCATGGCGGGGCCCGGTGACCATTGATGTGCAGAAGGGCTCCCTTGGGTCCGGCAGCAAGGGGTAATCCCAACCCATGTGGACCCGTTCCCTGTTACCCCGTCTTTTTACCAGCAGACAGTGGCATCTGCATTGGGATTTCCATGTCATCTGCCGCTGCTGGGGAGAGATCGCCGGGCCGGAAATCGCCGCCCATGCCCGGCCGAATATCATCAGGCATCGCACCCTGTGGATTGCGGTGGACGATTCGGCCTGGCTTCATCATCTCCAGCTGTTGAAACCGCAGCTGCTGAAGCGGATCAACGACCTGCTTCAAGACCGGCAGCTGGAAGATATGCGTTTTGTCATGCAGCCCGATCTGCCCGATCTGCAGGAGGAGGCTGTCCCGACGCAACCACCGGCCCAGCCGATAACCGCTGAAACCCAAAGGCGCATCCGTGAGCTCACCGCTTCCCTGGCGGATGACGACGCCCGTCACGCCCTGCAGCGGCTGTGGCTGCGGTTCCGGCAAAACTCCTGATTTTTCCATGCAAACAAGTTTCCCGTCCCACTGTTTTTCCCTCTGATTTTCATCTCTTCGATCTGATCCTGTCTTGCTCTTGTCCCGGAATGTGGTATAACAGATGCGGTGACCGGTCACCGGGTAATCCTGTGACCTTGACACCAGGGCGCCGGTTTCCGGCATTACGGGCCAGAGGAAGAGCAATTGAAGGAAATGACTGTTCTTGATCAGATCGGCAATACACCGCTTGTTGCCATTAGCCGGCTGAATTCGGCAAGGGGAACGAAGGTGTTCGTCAAGTTGGAATCAGCCAATCCGGGCGGCTCCATCAAGGACCGTATCGCCCTCTCCATGATCGAAGCCGGCGAGAGGAGCGGCGAACTCACCGAAGATAAGATTGTTCTTGAGGCCACCAGCGGCAACACCGGTATCGGCCTGGCCATGGTCTGTGCCGCCAAGGGCTATCGCTGCCAGCTGATCATGCCCGAATCCGCCAGCGTGGAACGTCGTCAGATCATGCAGGCCTATGGGGCTGAAATCATCCTGACCCCGGCGGATCGCGGCACCGATGGCGCCATAGAGAAGTCCTACGAAATGGCCAGGGAACATCCGGAACTCTTCTACCTCACCGATCAGTTCAACAACGAGGCCAACTGGCAGGCCCATTTCAACACCACAGGGCCGGAAATCTGGGAACAGACCGGCGGGCAGGTGAGCGAGATTATCGTCACGCTTGGAACCTCGGGCACGGCCATGGGATTATGCCGTTATTTTGCCGAGCATCATCCGCATGTACGGGTCATTGCGGTCGAGCCCTACTTCGGCCACAAGATCCAGGGACTGAAAAACATGAAAGAGTCCTATCGTCCCGGGATATTTGATAAGTCGCGACCTGCCGCCATCGTCAATATCCGTGACGAAGACGCCTTCAGAACCGCCCGGGAGCTGGCGGCCACAGAGGGGATTTTTGCCGGCATGAGCTCCGGCGCCGCCCTCTTCGTCGCCCTGGCCCGGGCCCGGGAAAAAGCGCGGGGCACGGTTGTGGCGCTGCTGCCCGATGGAGGAGAACGTTATCTGAGCACCTCTCTTTTTGTCAGGCGTTCGGTCCGGGAACGCAACAGGCCGCGGCTGCGTTTCTACAACACCCTGACCAAGAAAAAGGAGCCGTTCCGGCCGCAGCACCCGGGCCGGGCAACTTTTTACGCCTGCGGACCAACGGCCTATGAACCACCGAACCTGGCCCACTGCCGCCGTTTCGTGGTTGCCGATATGATTATCCGGCTGCTTGAGGCCAAGGGATTTGAGGTCACCTCCTACATGAATTTTACGGACCTGGACGACAATACCATTGCCGGGGCGGAGCGGGCCGGCAAGTCGCTCAAGGAATTTACCGAACGCTATATCAACGAGTTCATGGAGGCCATGGAGCTGCTGGACATCCAGCGGGCCACAGGCTATCCCAGGCCCTCGGAGCACGTCGGTGACATGATCGAGATCACCCATGAGCTCATCCATAAGGGATATGCCTATGAAAAACACGGCTCCATCTACTTCGATATCTCCAAGTTCAAACGATACGGCAGGCTGTCCGGCATCGATCTCGGTAAGATCCAGGTGGGCAGAACCGTGGATCTTGACGACTACGAAAAGGACAATCCGCGTGATTTTACCCTGCTGAAACGCTCCACCCTAAGCGAGCTGAAAAAGGGAATTTTCTTTGAAACCGACTGGGGAAACGTACGGCCCGGATGGCATATCGAGTGTTCGGCCATGTCCACCCGTTACCTCGGTGAAACCCTTGATATCCATACCAGCAGCCGCAATTTGCTTTTTCCCCACCACGAAAACGAGATCGCCATTGCCGAGGCCCTCACCGGCAAACCCCTGGCCAATTACTGGCTGCACAGTGAGCTCCTCCTGGTTGACGGCAAAAAGATGACCCGGGAATCGGGAAATGTCGTCACTCTCAAGGAAGTCCTGGATCGCGGCTACAGCGGGCGGGAGATCCGTTTCATGCTGTTGATGGTCCACTACCGCAAGCCCCTGCACTTTACCTATGGCAGGTTGAAAACCGCCCGCAAGGCCCTGCAGCGGATAGACGAGTTTACCCGGAAGCTGCTCTGTTTGCCATCGGGGCTGCCCCATCCGGAGATGGCGGCCCATGTCTCCACCCTGGAGAAAGAGTTTTTCGCGGCCATGGATGACGACTTCAACGTCTCCCGCGCCATCGGTGCGCTGTTCAACTTCATCAAGCGGACCAATCCGGTTTTCCATCACAGTCAGATCGACCGGGATCAGAAAAACTATATCCTCGCCACCCTCCGTCGCATCAACCGGGTTCTGGCCGTGCTCAGGCTGGAGGAATGCCCCCTGGCCCCCGAGATCGACCGGCTCATCCGTCAGCGGGAGGAGGCCCGGCAGCGCAAGGACTGGGCCGCCGCGGACATGGCCCGGGTTCAATTGGCGGAACAGGGAATTATCGTCCGTGATACTGCCAGCGGTCCGGTCTGGGACATCACGGGCAGGGGAAACAACGCCGACGGTTAATGGGAATCCGGCGTATTTGACACTGCATTTTCCCGTGACAACCGGCCATGAAATATGCTACCTTAATACGTTTCTCAACCGGAGACTCGGTTGCGTAGCCCACCTTCCGGTAGCCGTCTTCGACCCGGTACGCGCCAGTAGCTCAGCTGGATAGAGCAGCGGACTTCTAATCCGCAGGTCGGGGGTTCGAATCCCTCCTGGCGTGCCAGCGGCCCTTTTTTGATCCCTTTTGCCGGCATTCCCTTTTTGCAGGAGCCGCTTTCCACCGGAGCGCCCTTGCGATCCGACCTAAGCGCTCAGGGCCTCGCATCTTCACTGACTTTCTTCCTCCCCCGAAGCGGGATATAACGGCCCGGGAGAGATGTCGGCAAATCTGCACCATCCGTGAACGCTTACAGCAAAGAGGTGCATTATACCGCCGGGCTGCAAACCCTGTGAAACGTTACGATCCCATTGATACAAAATCATCCTGGAATCAAGAAGAATGAAAAAGAAAATTCTTGAAAGTCTTTATACCCCGGAAGACAAGACAGAGCTTTTCAGACTGGAGACCATGCGTACCTATCTCCGCGGCCTGATGGATGCGGACAACCGCGAGAAGCTGAAGAAATGCAGCCCGGCGGTGATCGAACCCATCTTCAACGGTGCCACTCGTATGAATCCCGCCTCGATCTTCATCAACACCGGCTCGGATGAAGACATGGCCGCTGTTCGGAGGCGGGCGTTGAGCGGCGGCGAGGAGATCCGGCTTGCAACCGAAGGCCACACCTGCCATTTCGACGGACCCGGTGATCAGGGACGCGATACCGCCAATACCCGCTATCTCGCTTACGAGACCACGGAGATCAGCTCCCTGCAGAAGAAGACCGGACATCGTGCCGGTCTCATCGAGGTACGGGAAATCATGGATAATATCATGACAGGCAAGGAGATGATCGTCTCCTTTATTTCCCGGGGACCCGTCAACAGCCCCGTTGCCGATCCCACCTTGCAGATTACCGACTCCGCCTATGTGACCCATAGCGAGTTTCTCCTCTACCGCATGATGGAACCGGAGGCCTTTTCCAGGGATATTGCCGAGAAGGGATATATGTTCATCAACTATCACAGCGCCGGTGAACTCAATGCCGACCATGTTTCGGTGAACCTGGAGAAGAGACGGATCTACATGGATGTGGAGCGGTTTCGCTCCTACAGCATGAACGCCCAGTATGCCGGAAACACCATCGCTCCCAAGAAGATCAACCACCGTTTCGCCAATATGAACAATCTGCGCAACTACTTCGGCAAACGGCTCGACGAGCATATGTTCATCACCGGATTTGAGGTGGAGGGTGAAATCATCTACTTTGCCGGGGCCTATCCCAGCGGCTGCGGCAAGACCGGCACCGCCATGACCGGAACCCATCTCGTCGGTGACGATCTGGCCAAGATCTTTGTCGATGCCGCCAGCGGCGAGGTGCGTGCCGTCAACCCCGAAAACGGCATGTTCGGCATCATCGAGGGGGTCAATCCGCAGGATGATCCGGAAACCATGGCCGTACTCACCAGCGATGAAAGCGAGGTCATCTTTTCCAATCTCCTGATCAGCGATCACATGCCTTACTGGGAGGGAATGGGCAGGCCGTTGCCCCCCACGGGCCGTAACTATGCCGGCAAGTGGCGACGCGACTCCGGACAGCCCGCCTCCCACAAGAATGCGCGTTTCACCATCAGGCTCGATGCCCTGGAAAATTATGATCCTGCCGTTGAAAATGCCGCCGGAGTCAAGCTGAGCATTCTGCTCTACGGCGGCCGTGACTACACCACCATGCCCACCATTGTCAAGGCCCACAACTGGATGGATACCGTTGTTCATGGCGCCATTATCCGGTCAGCCACCACCGCCACCGAGATCGGGGCAGACGGCAGCGAAAAACGTTCTCCTTTTGCCAATGAGGCCTTTTTTCCAGGGCCGCTGAGCCAGTATATTCGTCACTACAAGGCCTTTGGTGAAAATCCCGATATTGCCGAGGGAAACCTGCCCAGCGGCTTTCAGGTCAACTACTGGCTGCACAAGAGTGCCCGCGGCGCACTGGGTCCCGGTGAGGAGGACGGCCTGTTGGGTGAGAAGCGGGACACCAAGGTCTGGATGCGCATCATGGCCCTCATGCATCTGGAGAAGGTGGAAACCATCTGGACGCCGGTGGGCTCCATTCCCAAGTATGCGGATCTCAAAAGGCTCTTTGCCGCACTCCTGGACAAGGATTATCCAAAGGAGCTCTACACCAGGCAGTTTTCCCTCTATATCGACAATCTGCTGGCCCGGGTGAATATGTCCATTGCCGAATTTGCCCGGGAAAAGGATATGGTTGATGAGTTTTTCCATGTCCTCGATACCTGGCGCCGGGATCTCACCGCCCTGAAATCCATTGTCGGACCCATTGTCACCCCGGACCAGATGATTGAATACGTGGCGGCCAATCAGCCGCAATAGTAACCGGTCACGGGATATGTAAACCCGCGGTATATCTTGCTTCCAAACTGTAATTGGTCACAGGTGCTGCAGATTTGCACGCTCTCTCCCGGCCGCTATAGCCCACTATGCGGCCGGGAGAGAGCGTGTAAAGATGCGG
>CAYUNE010000002.1:0-3174 GCA_964446115.1 uncultured Desulfobulbia bacterium
TAACTGATTGATGCCGGAAAAGAGACTCACCTTGCTGAATTTTGTGACGCCTGTCATGAAGATGAAGCGGATATGTCCGTCCCGGCTTTTCATTGCCGAGTAGAGGTTTTTCATACCTTCCCGCATCTCCGCCGCTGTTTCCGGTCGCTCGATGTTGTCGAGTATGGGCTTGTCATACTCGTCCACCAGAATTGCCACCCGCCGTCCATACTTTTCATGGGCGGCGCGAATCAGATCTCCGAAACAGCCTGAAACACTTTCCGCATCACACTGCAGGCCCAGTTGACGTTGATTGTCTTTCAATATTTCGTGAATGGCCACGTCAAGCTCTTCCCGGTTTCGCAGGACTCCGGCGGCAAAATCGAGCTTGATGACCGGAAAGCGTTTATCCCAATCCCAGCGGTCATGGATATAGAGTCCCCGGAAGAGCTCTTCATTGCCCTGGAACAGTTCCTTGAGGGTATCCACAAAGAGGCTCTTGCCGAAACGGCGCGGCCGGGAAAGGAAAAAACGCCCGGGTCCCTGTACCAGTTCCAGGACAAAAGCGGTCTTGTCCACATAGGCCAGATCATTTTCCCTGATTGTCCGTAAACTGTTGATGCCGATGGGCAGCCTTTGGAGTGAATCGGTCATGGGATTACTTCTCCTGCTTTCCCGTCAATGGAATGATCGTCGTTTCCTGTAACGCAGTATGATCAACCACTATATTACCTGATTTTTCGGAATTTTCACCCAGTGTTTCGGTGCTCGGTAGACGATATTTCATTGTGCCGGATAGTGTTTATCGATAAACCGTAACGCTTCCTGACGGGTGGTAACCATACCGTCCAGCTGGGCCTCGAGCTGGTGATTGAGGATGGTTTTGAAAATGGGGCCGGGACGGTGGCCTCTTTCCACCAGGTCTTTGCCGGTTATCAGGGGGCTGACATTTCGGAGCCGGGTTACATACAGGGAGACCCATTTCTGAATATACTTTTTACGGGCAACCGCCATCAGGTAGAGCAGTCCTTCATTTTGCAGCTCATGGAGCAGCCAGTAGATTTCGCTGGGCCGCAGTCTTGGCCTGTGAAGCATATCCTGGGCAATGCGGTCTGCTGCGCTTTTTTGCTGTACAAGAAATTTTTTTTGTTTGTACGTCAGTTCGAAACGACGGCAGAAGGTCAAAAGTTCTCTGATACGTGAACGACTGTAGATTACCAGCAGATACACCATCCAATACCGACACTCTTCCTGCAGATAGAGCAGTTTGAACCAGGCGATGGCCTGATGTGCCTGGTTGAGACGGTGGAAAAAACGACGATCCGGTTTCAGGCTCGGACGCAGATCCGGCCACAGAAACTTCGTCAGATCCAGTTCGTTGAGCCGGCGGATGGCCCCGATGGGATTTTCTTCCGACAGAATCTGCTTGAGTTCGTTGAAGAACCTGGGTCCGAAAAAGCGATCGAAGAGGTTCATGCGCACGGCGCTTTTGATCAACTTTTCGGTGTGCTTGGTAATCTCGAAATCCAGCCGTTGTTCGAAACGCACGGCCCGGAATATCCTGGCGGGATCCTCGACAAAACTGAGGTTGTGCAATACACGGATCCGCCGTTCCTTGAGATCGTTCTGACAGTTAAAGAAATCCACCAGGGTGCCGAATTTTTTCGGATTCAGCTTGATGGCCATGGCATTGATGGTGAAGTCGCGGCGGAACAGATCAAGCTTGATGGAGCTCAGTTCCACCGTCGGCATGGCAGCCGGGTATTCATAGTATTCCAGCCGGGCTGTGGCCACATCGATCTTGAAGCCGCCCTGCATGACCACGGTGGCTGTCTGAAATTTTTCATGGGTGCGCACGGATCCGTCAAGTTCTTTAGCCAGGGTTTTGGCAAAGAGGATGCCGTTGCCCTCGATGACGATGTCGATATCGTGATTCTTGATGCCCAGCAGCAAATCACGAACAAAACCACCGGCAACATAGGCATTACACTGCATCTTATCCGCGGTTTCCCCGATTTTCTGGAGAAGACGGATGATCTTTCGCTCCAGGTTTTCGAGCATGGTGATGGTGAGATTGCGGGTCCGGGAAACCGAAGGATGTTCGTTTTCGTAGAGCAGGTTTTTGGGCAGGCGGGCCGGATCGTTGACCAGAATATTGAGCAGATCGGTGCGGGTGATTACCCCTTTGAGCAGCTTGTCGTCTACAATGGGGATCAACCGCTGGCGATGTTCGATGATCAGTTCCTGAATATCGGCCAGGGTTGCGGAGGAGGGCAGGGTGGCGATATCCGTGGTCATGTAATCACTGACGGGCAGTTTTCCCAGGCGGTGATGGATGGCCTTCTCCACCACCCGACGGGAGATCATCCCCTGAACACCGGAGGGATAGCGTGATCCGGAGTCGCCGGGCAGGGTTTCCACCACCGGCAGCACCGTGATATTGTACCTGGTGAGGAGTTGATTGGCCTCATTCATGGAGACGTGGGGTGGTGCGCAGATCACCGGTGAGGACATGATCTCGCCGGCAATGGCCTTGGGCCGTACATAGCGGTGCAGAAGGTGAATCAGTTTTTCCTCGGCCTCGATGAGAGTCATGTCGCCGATAGTGGCCGAGGCAGCCGAGGCATGACCGCCGCCGCCGAAATCCCCGGCGATTTTTCCAACATTCACCTCCGGTATCCGGCTGCGGGCGATAAGATAGATCCGCTCACCCATACAGACAAGGGTAAAGAGGACGTCGAGATTTTCCATGACCATGAGGCGTCGGATGAGAACCGCGAAGTTGTCCACATATTCGGGCAAGGTCATGCTGGTGGTGACGATCTTGATGCCCTGAATCGTATAAGTGGTTGCGTTTTTCAGCAGCTCGTCGAGCAGACTTACCTGTTCGGAAGTGAGTTCGTGGGTGATGAACTGGTTGACGATATCCAGGTTGGCCCCATGTTCCAACAGCCAGGCCCCGGCGCGCAAGTCCGCACCGGTCGTCGTTGAATAGACGAAAAATCCGGTGTCTTCGTAAATTCCCAGGGCCATGAGCGTGGCCTCGTCCACCGAAGGGACGATATTTTTTTCCTGAAAAAGGCGGGTAAAAATCGTGGTGGTGGAGCCGACGTTGTCGATCACCTCCACATCACCTTTGAGATCGTCCTCGCTGTCTGGATGATGGTCGTAAAGATGGATTTCCAGGCCCGGGTT
>CAYUNE010000003.1:0-43946 GCA_964446115.1 uncultured Desulfobulbia bacterium
CCGATCTCCTGCCCCATTTCGACTTTTCCCTCCAGGAGGCCAGGGAGGAAGCCCTGCGCCTGAATCCCGATCTCACCATCCTGGAGCTTTCAGCCACCGGCGGCACCGGGATTCAGCAGTGGGCCGATCATCTGCTGCGGCCGGCCGGAGGTGACTGAGCCCCCCTTCCCTGCCCACCTCCGGTTCGGTCGTCGGCATCTCTTTTCCCCTCTTTTTCCCGGGAAGGCCCGCTGCAGCAGGCCGCATCGGGAAAAACGCCGATCTCCTGCGACCAATTTCAGCCTGGAAACATTTTATCCCGCACAGTTACAATCCCCGTCATCGGTCGGGAAAATAACGCGGGAACATTGACAAGCCGCACACCAGGGCATAAAAAGAGAGGTAGCCGGCCCGATTTGCTGTACCATTGGTCCATGGCGGAAAAACAACGCTGTTTTCCATTCACAAGGGGGATTACACCATGAAAAAACATGTTGCATTGACACTTTCTTTCCTGCTGCTGACGGTCATTCCCACCATGGCTGCCCAGACCATCAAACTGGGGGTGGTGACCAAGCCCGGATCGGCCCAGAACATTGTTGCCGAAAAGTTCAAGGAGCTGGTGGAGGCGCGTTCCAACGGTGCCTATCAGGTCAAGATCTTTCACTCAAAATCCATCGGCAATGAAACCGAGATACTCCAGCAGATCCAGATGAACACCATCCAGATGGGGGTGATCACCGGTGGGCCCTTCGACACCTTCGATCCCATTGTCCGGGTGATCAACTACCCCTTTCTGTTCAAGGATAACGCCCAGGCCGATGCAATCCTGGACGGCCCCCTGGGAGCGGAAATCCTCAAGGACCTGGAAAGCGTCGGCTTCAAGGGGCTCTGTTTTTCCGAAAACGGTTTCCGCAACCTCACCAACAACAAAAAACCGGTGAAAAACGCCGACGATATCAAGGGGCTGAAAATCCGGGTCATGGCCTCGGCCCTGCACAAGGCCATCTGGCAGGCACTGGGTGCCAACCCCACCCCCATGCCGTGGCCCATATACTCGGAGTTGGAACAGGGGGTCATTGACGGCCAGGAAAACCCCCTCTGGGTCATGGAGGTCTACAAGTTCTACGAAATCCAGAAGTACATGACCCTAACCCGTCACGTCTACTCACCCCATATCGACGTCGCCTCTCTGGCCTGGTGGAAGACCCTGACGCCCGCAGACCGGGAGATGATCCAAGGGTCAATGCGGGAAGCCGCTGTATTTCAACGCCGGGAGAACCGCGCCAAAGACGGCGCCCGCCTGGCCCTGCTCAAGGAAAAGGGGATGATTGTCGAGGAAAATCCGGATATCGACTCCTTCCGCGGCAAGGTCGCAGGTCTCAAGGATATGGAGCTTTTTCAGGAACCCAAGGTGCACAGCCTGCTTCTGAAAATGCTTGAGGCAACCCGCTGAGTTTTTTCCCGGAAAGCGTGGCCCTGTTTCTGAAAAAAACCTGCCGCAGCCTGAACCGCGGGGTGGAATACCTGCTTTTCGGGCTCGGTTTTTCCATGGCCATGCTGGTGGCGGTGCAGGTTTTTGCCCGATACGTGCTCAATCACTCGCTGTTCTGGTCCGAGGAGCTTGCCCGTTACCTGCTGGTCTGGCTCACCTTTTTAGGGGCCACGGTTGCCTATCACCGGGGGGTGCATCCCGGTGTGGACGCCCTCACCGCACACCTGCCTCCTGCTGCAAGGCGCATGAGCCGCGTTGCCGTCCTTCTGGTTTCCATGGGGTTGTTCGGGGTTATGGTGGTCTCGGGATACCGGTTCGCCTGGTTCGTGCGGCTGCAGATCACGCCGTCGCTGGCCCTGCCCAAGTGGATTGTCCTGGCAATTATTCCGGTAAGCGGCGCGATCCTTCTTTTCCACGCCCTCACCTCCCTTGTGGAGACCCTGACAGCTCAAGCCGGTGACCACTGAAATCCTGCTGCTCTCGCTACTGCTTCTTTTTCTTATCAACACGCCCATAGCCGTGGCCATCGGCGCGGCCGCGGTGATCTCCATTCTGGCAAGCGGTGATCTGCCGCTGATGATGGTGGCGCAACGGATGTTTTCCGGCACGGACTCCTTTCATCTCATGGCCGTGCCCCTTTTTATGTTTGCCGGCGTGCTCATGGAGGCGGGGGGGATCAGCCGCCGCATCGTCGATTTTGCCGAGGCCCTGGTGGGATGGCTGCCCGGTGGGCTGGCGGCGGTGACCATTGTCTCGGCCATGTTTTTCGCAGGTATTTCCGGATCGGCGGCCGCCGATGCCGCGGCAGTGGGCGCCATTCTCATCCCGGCCATGAAAAAATCGGGCTATGGGTCGGATTTCGCCGCCGCGACCCTGGCCTCGGGCGGCTCCATCGGCGTGATCATTCCGCCCTCCATCCCCATGATCATCTTCGGCTTTCTCACCGGAGCCTCCATCGGCAGGCTCTTTGCCGCGGGTCTGTTGCCGGGTCTGATGATCGGCTTTTCGCTCGTCGTGGTCGCCACCCTGATCTCACGGCGACAAAATTACGCGGCCACCACTCCCTTTTCCCTAACGCGCGTCCGGCAGACCTTCCGGCGTGCCCTGACGGCCCTGGGAGCACCGCTGATCATCCTCGGCGGAATCCTCTCCGGCATCTTCACGGCAACGGAATCGGCGGCGGTGGCGGTTATCTATGCCCTGGTGGTGGGCATGTTCGTCTACCGCGCCATCGGCCCCGGGGACCTCTTCCCCCTGTTTCGGGAAGGAGCGGTGACCGCGGCGATCGTCATGTTCATCATTGCCATGGCATCGGTATTCAGCTGGATCGCCGCCATTGAGGATATTCCCGGACGGTTGGCCGGCGCCCTGCTCGGCCTCACCGACAACCCGGTGATGTTGCTGCTGCTTGTCAACCTGATCCTGCTCATCGCCGGAACCTTCATCGAAACCACGGCCTCGCTCATCCTGCTGGTGCCCATGATCACCGCCATGCTGCCGATGCTGCACATCGACATCATTCAGCTCGGCGTCATCGTCGTCACCAACCTGGCCATCGGCATGCTCACCCCGCCCATGGGCATCTGCCTCATCGTTTCCGGCTCCATCTCCGGCGACTCCCTGGGCGCGGTTTCCAGGCGGATTCTGCCCTTTCTGCTCATCCTCCTCGTGGATCTGGCCATTATCACCTTTTTCCCTCCCCTGACCATGTGGATGGCCGGAGCGGTGTGCGGCTGAAAAAGGCAAGGCGCCTCCCCACCCTGCCGGCAATTTCACCGTAAAGCCACGCATAGCCGCAACTTAATCCGAGCACCGCAGCGAACAGAAGCGGCGACCATGGGCGGAAATCACCGATATTTCCGGTCACCAGGACAATCACGGCACCATGGATAAGCCAGATTGCCGCCGAATGGGAGCCCAGAAAACGCAGCACAGCCCATCTGCCCCCATGCAGCAACAAAACCAGAAAAAAGAGCAGGAGCGGCCCCAGAAGCCAGTCCAACCAGGTGTTGACGGCGGTATAGCGATAGATATCCATATCCTTGATATCGAAAATCCCAAGCCACGCCCCGATCCGTACCAGATTGTAGCGAAAAAGAAAAATCAGGCTGATGAACAGCAGGGCCGCACCCCGTCGCTGCAAGGGGTTTGCAAGGACCCGGAAACCGGCCCGCAGAACAGTCTCGAAACCGTTGCCGGCCGCCAGGCAAAAACCGGTGCAGAAGTAGAGCTGATTATACCAGAACAGTCTGATGGGAAAGGAGGAGTAAAACAGCGACGAAAGCCCGGCCTGGTCGACCAGCCGGGAAAAGCCGGTAAAACCGCCGGCTGGTGAAAGCAAGTAGAGCAGCAGGGATAAAAGAGCCGGCGTTTTCCAGGAAAATCGCCTTGTCAGGTAGACCATCAGGGGAGTGAGCAGCAACAGTTCCACATAGATGATAAAAAACCACCAACCACCGTTGATCCCCACATTGAGGCCGAGATAGGTGGTCACGGTCTGGCTGACTGACCGAAGCGCCCATCTCCCCGAGGAGAGATAGAGAAGAACAACCGTTACCGACACGGAGACGCAGTAGACCGTGTAAATACGTGCAATACGACGAAAACTGCTCCGCCATGGCTGCTCATCCCGTTGCGATGACAGATAGAGACCGTAGCCGCTTACAAAGAAAAACATCGGGATGCAGATCTTGCCCACCGAGGAGAGGAAAAACTCGACCCTGCCCGCAGCCCCGCCGAACAGATCGACAAACCCTGGCCTGACAGATGGAAAGAGAAACAGATGATGCAAGACCAGCAAAATCACCGCCACCCCCTTCACCAGGGTCGCCATCCGGCGGCTAAACAGCGGCTCGACGCTCACATCGGCAGGTCTGCGGCAACGGCTCTTTGCCGTTTTTACGCTCCGGTCTCCAAAAGAATCACGATGCCGCCGGGGAATCATATTTTTGCGGTACCTGAGAGGTGGTCCCCATCGTTCGGACAGCTTGGCGGCCCGGTTTCACTTCGCCGGTAGGCTCAATTACCACGACGGGCTGCGGCAAGACCGACTCCGGCAGCGACCATCAAACCGCCTGATGTTCGTGAGACTGTTTTAACCGCCCTACGGCTACGTAACAACCTGCTTGCCTTGCCAGCAACTAATGCCCAGACAGATGTTACAGTAAAAGTAATTAGTAAAAACGTTGGCACTATTATGACAAACTGCAATCCAATAGGATTTGTTGTGTTGATAAATTGCGGCAGAAATGCTGCGATAAATATTAGGCTTTTCGGATTAAATATTGTGATAATAAGACCTTGGAAAAATAAATTCTTCGTTGATCCTGATGATGATGTCTCGGTCTCTAAAGGTTCGTTGGCACTTCGCCATTGCCTGATTCCGAGATAAATAAGATATACGGCACCAATCCATCGAAGCCATTCAAATGCGTGAGCAACAACATTTAGCAAAGATGCAAGGCCGATTGCTGCAATAATAAGCTGAACAGCTATTCCCAAAGTTGCTCCTGCGACGGTAACTATGCCCCGCTTCCAGCCATAAGAAATGCTATGAGCGACTGTTAACAGCACACTTGGACCAGGAAGTGCTATCATAATTGCAGTTGCAATGACGAATGCAATAAATACGTGTAAATCCATTTTTCGTGACCCTTATCTACTATTTATTTTTTTATTATTCACACTGGAATATCGGCCTTTCTTTTTGCAAAAATGCGCGAGTTCCTTCGCGAAAATCATTTGTCGATGCAACCAAGCCAAAATAATCCGCTCCTAATTTTGCTGATTCATCAATTGTTAACTCCAAGCCACGATGGAGAGCTTCCCATGTAAGATTAACGGCCAACGGAGAATTTTTTAGTACTTCTCCAAGCAGCTTTTTCCCTGCAGTAAGGAGTCTATCTGCTGGAACCACTTTGTGGACAAGACCTAAACGAAATGCTTCCTCTGCATCAATGATTTTTCCGGTCAAAAGCATTTCCGTAGCTTTGCTTTTACCAATGAGGCGGGGTAAACGTGTTGTGCCGCCCCAACCTGCCACAGCGCCTATACAAACTTCAGGATGACCCATTTTGGAAGAAGTTACAGCTACCCTCAGCATGCATGATTCAGCTATTTCAAGACCACCGCCAAGAGCATAGCCATTCACCAAAGCAATGGATATTTTGCCCAAATTCTCAATTAGTTGCGTAACCAACACAGCTAATTGTGCCAGTTGTCTTACCTGTAATGGTGATGCCTGGTTGAGATATCCTATATCGGCTCCTGCAGAAAACGCTTTATTACCGGCACCGGTGATGACAACCGCTTGTATGGATGGATCATTTTTGATTTTTTCCAAACTTTTTTTAAATTCGTTAAGTAATTGTTTGTTCAGTGCATTAAGGACATTTGGGCGATTTAATGTGAGGTATGCAATATTATCTTTTTGCTCAACAAGCAAAATTTGCTTTTCAATATCATTCATTATTATGACCTTTTATCTTTATTCATTGGACATGGCAGCACACATAATGAAGGCAAGGGTTTGTGACGGAAACATTAGATAATCCGGTGCACTTTAAACGTATGATCATGTATAATAAAGCGCCGAGTTCCCGCCGTCACTTAAATGCGATTGTTCTGAAAAAAATTATTTATTATATTTGATGGTTAACTCGCTTGTAACTGTTGGGTGATACTTGACATTGTTTTCTGTTTTATCCTTAATCTGAATCGCCTCCTGAGGACACCTGTGAATACACCTTAGACAAAAAGAACAATTTGGGATGGCAACGAAATCTGCAACAAGAGAAGGAGGTTCTCTAAAATGAATTGGATAACCTAGCCCCAGGATATTAAAATCATCTTCTATTTGATGGAGTAATTTTTTAGGGCTCCTCCGGAAAATTTGTTGGTAAACAGGACCAACGAAATAATTATCCCTGCTCACACCCCCCCCCCAGAGGAGGAGATCTATCCTGACACAGGAGGATTTCTTCAGAAGTATCTGCTTTTACTAATACAATATCATCCATGAACTTGTAGATCAGAGCGTTGGTGATCTGCTCAACCTGGACCTTGGGATCGGGCACCTTTCCAACCAGTATCTGCCTGGACGAGTTGATTCTTTTTTATGTATCTTTATCTAACATTTATTTGTTTTCCAACTTTTTTATATTGTGATCCACTGTCAGAATCTGCATTTGATGTCTGGCGATTTGATTTAGCCTTACCAGCCGTTGCGCCTGGTCCATGCCTTCTTCAATAAACAGGGCGTTGAGGTTTTCCAGGTTTGACAGGCAGACCAGTTGCGAAACATTGGCGTAGTCGCGGATATTGCCTTTTTTGTTTTTATTGCCCTGCCGCCACTGGGCTGCGGTCATTCCAAACAGGGCAAGGTTTAAAACATCAGCTTCCTGTGCGTAAATTTGATTTATTTGTCGGGAGGTCAGTTCCGGCGGAATCAGGTTTTCCTTGATTGCATCCGTATGAATACGATAATTGATTTTGACAAGATTTCGCTTAATATCCCAGCCGAGTTGTTTTTGTTCAGCTTCCTTAAGGCGCTGGAATTCCATTATAAGATAAAGTTTAAACTCTGCCGAAATCCAGGAAGCGAATTCAAAGGCAATATCTTTATGAGCATAAGTGCCGCCATAGCGCCCAGCTTTCGAAACAATACCGATGGCCTTGGTACTGTTCAGCCAGTTCTTGGCTGAGAGAACAAATCCGTTGGAACCGGATTCATTTTTAATGTTACGGAATTCAGTAACATTAAAATCAGGATTGTGCATCTTCTCCCACAAACCCATAAATTCAATGGTATATCGAGTGCTTAGCCAGTGTGAAATAACCAGACCGGTTGCCTCTGGATTTTTATGCCTGGTGAGGTGGTCCCCAAAATTCGGACAGGGTGTTAAGGTGGAATCAACCATTCTACCTAAAGGAGGATCACCTTCACGGCAAGAGCTGCCTTCTATCTATTGTTCCCGCTGTTTCTTAATAGCTAACTTGTGAATTCAAATTTTTCCATTACTCTATTATGGGTGCAAATACAAGTTCTTTCGATATTACAGGATTATAATTTCATGACGGTTTAGTTTTTCATTTGAATTTTCACCTGCTCGTAACCGGTTACGTGATATGTAACCACGCGCTATTTCTTGCTTTAAACTGCAATTAGTCACAGGTTCTCAGATTTACACGCTCTCTCCCGGCCGCTATAGCCCACTATGCGGGGAGCACCACCCTTGATTGCCTTCGATTTCCCTTCTGCTGCTGTTTTGAAAATGAAATTGACTTTTTGGGATAAACAGGGTGTATTTCGTTATACCGGTTATGCGAAATGCCCTGATATCCTGGAACGTAACCGATCACAGGCTTTGTAACCCCGCGGTATATCTTACTTCCAAATTGTAATTGGTCACAGGTGCTGCAGATTCACACGCTCTCTCCCGGCCGCTATATCCCCGTTATGCGGCCGGGAGAGAGCGTGTGAAAATGCGGTGCCTGTGATCAATTACCCTGAAACAGCAAGGAGAATGCCCATGAAACGTCTGATCTGCTCTGTTCTTTTTTCTCTCTTTTTCCTCACCGCGGTTGCCTCCGGTTTTGCGGCAACAAAATGGGATATGCACCTTAACTACCCGGCCGGCAACTTTCACTCCCAGGGTGCCGAACGCTTTGCCGAGCGGGTCAAGGAGGCCACCGGCGGCCGGCTTGAAATCGTACTGCATCCCGGCGCATCGCTGGGGTTCAAGGGTCCGGAGTTGCTGCGTGCCGTGGCCGAGGGCCAGCTTGTTATGGCCGAGGTTCCCACCGGAATGGTGGAAGGTGACGCCCCCATCCTGGCCCTCACGGCCCAGCCCTTTATCTCCACCAATGCCGGGGAGCAACGGCAACTCTACGAGCTGGCCAAACCCACTTACGCCAGGGTGCTGAAAAAGTTCAACCAGTTCACCCTCTACACCTCGGTGTGGCCCTTTTCCGGCATCTACACCCAACGGCCCATCAATTCAGTGGCTGACCTGAAGGGACTCAAAATGCGGGTCTACGACGGCACCGGTCTGGCTTTCGGCAAGGCAACCGGCATTGCTGCCCGCAAGATGCCCTTTTCCGAGGTCTATCCGGCCATGAAGGCGGGTCTGCTGGACTCCATGTACACCTCATCCGTTTCCGGCGTGGATGCCAAGGCCTGGGAAGTGCTCAAGTACTTTACTCCCATCAACATTGTCGGGCCGGTGAACATGGTCAATGTCAACCTGGACGCCTGGAACGCTTTGCCCGGGGAGATCCGGGACAAGGTGCTGACCGTTGCCGGGGAGATGGAAGACGAGATGTGGAACCTGGCCGCGGACATGGATGCCAAAAGCCGCAAAACCCTGGAAGAGCACGGCATGGTGGTTGCCGAGCTGAGCCCCGGGTTCCGGGATGAACTCAACAAACTGGGTGACGAGCTGCGCGCCGAATGGGCAAAAAAGGCGGGCAAGGATGCCCGGGATATCCTGGAGGCCTACTATAAGGCCACGGGCAGAAAGTGATGGGCTGTCAAAGCAGAGGACACGCCGCCGGCCCCGTCAACGGCACCACTGTTTTGCCGTGCATCGGATTCTGCGTGCGATAGATCGTTTCAGCCGGGCCATGGCCGGGATTTCCGCGGTTATCCTCGCGGCCATGGCCCTGCTTATCCTGGTGGAGATCATTCTCTGGAACAGCCTGGAGAAGACCACCCTGATCGCGGATGAATACTCCGCCTACGGTCTGGCCGCCATCACCTTTCTCGGGGCCGGTTACTGCCTGAAGGAAAAAGGCCATATTCGCATCACTTTGGTGCTCGGCCTGCTGCCGCCGCGGTCGGCCCGGATCATCTCGGCCGTGGCCACGGCCCTGACCACGATTTTCATGGGATATCTCTGGTGGTATCTCCTGCTCATGGTGCGTTCTTCCTGCCGTTACCACTCCACCTCCGGCACCCTGACCAACACCCTGCTCTGGATCCCCCAGGCCCTGATGCTTGCCGGTGCCACCGCCTTCCTTCTTCAGCTTGCCGCGACCGCGGTAAAGGCCTTTCTTGCCCTGGGAAGCGACGAGGAGACGGTGTGATGGACGGTTCCATGGCAATCATGTGCCTGACGGTTTTCGGCTTGCTCTTTTTTCTGCTTGCCTGCGGCGTATGGGTCGGTTTTGCCCTGTTTATGGTGGGCGCGGCCGGGCTCACCCTCTTCGGCACCTTGCCTGCGGGCTACAACATGGCCTCCTCGGTCTGGGCCACGGTGGGCAAGTGGGAATATGTGGCCCTGCCCATGTTCATCCTCATGGGTGAAATTCTCTACCGCTCGGGTATCTCGGAAAAACTGTTTAGGGCGCTGGTGCCGTGGCTCTACCGACTGCCGGGCGGACTTCTCCTCATGAATATCATCTCCTGCACCCTGTTTGCCGCGGTTTCCGGTTCTTCCGCCGCCACCACGGCCACGGTGGGACGGATCACCCTGGCCGAACTGGACAAACTGGGCTATGACCGTACCATTGCCATGGGGTCGCTTGCCGGAGCCGGAACCCTGGGGTTTCTCATTCCGCCCTCGCTGATAATGATCGTCTATGCCATCCTGGCCGAGGTTTCCATCGGCAAGATGTTCATGGCCGGCATTCTCCCGGGGTTGCTGCTGGCCTCGATCTATGCTGCCTATATCATCTACCGCGGTCTCCGCAACCCGGAAATCGCCCCCCGACTCCGGGAACAGTACAGCTGGAGCGAGCGGTTGCTGGCCGTCAAGGACCTGGCCCCCACCTTTCTGTTGATTCTGCTGGTGCTGGGTTCCATCTACGCCGGAGTGGCCACCCCCACCGAGGCCGCGGCCCTGGGAGTGTTCGGTGCCACCCTGTTTGCCCTGGTCAACCGCCGCATGAACGGCCGCCTCCTCTATGAATGCTTGGTGAGCGCGGTCAAGACCAACTGCATGATTATGCTCATTGTCATGGGAGCCGGATTTCTCTCCCGGGTCATGGGATTTCTCGGCATTCCCGCGGCCCTGACCCGATCGATCCTGGATCTGCATCTCTCCCCTTACCTGCTCATGCTGCTTCTGGGTTGCGTCTATATCCTGCTGGGCTGTCTGCTGGACGGCTTCTCCATTGTTCTCATGACCCTGCCCATTGCCCTGCCCATGGTTACCGCGGCCGGGTTTGATCCCATCTGGTTCGGCATTTACCTGATTCTCATGGTGGAGGTGAGCCAGATCACGCCGCCGGTGGGGTTCAACCTCTTCGTCATCCAGGGACTGACCGAGGAACCGGTGGTGCGTATCGCCCGCCACGCCCTGCCCTTTTTCTTTCTCATGCTCCTCACCACCGCCATCCTCACCCTGTTCCCGCAGATCGCCCTCTTCCTTCCCGGACTGATGAGCGTCAAGTAGGATCAACCGGAGCCGGATATGTCCTTTCGTTTTTCCATAGACAGGGGCGGCACCTTCACCGATGTGTATGCCGAGGTGGAGGGGGAACCGGGTTTTCGGGTGGTCAAACTGCTTTCCGAGGATCCGGCAAACTACGAGGACGCACCCCGGGAGGGCATTCGCCGCATCCTGTCGGAGTTTGGCATCGGCCTGAAAAGGGGTTTGGTCGACGAGTCGGCCATTGACTGGATCCGTATGGGTACCACCGTGGCCACCAACGCCCTGCTGGAGCGCAAGGGAGCCCGCATGGGACTGGTGATCACCAGGGGATTCGGCGACGTGCTGCGGATCGGCTTTCAGGAACGT
This sequence comes from uncultured Desulfobulbia bacterium, assembly GCA_964446115.1. Lineage (GTDB taxonomy): Bacteria > Desulfobacterota > Desulfobulbia > Desulfobulbales > Desulfobulbaceae > CAYUNE01. Next base: position 11,215 of record CAYUNE010000003.1, read on the forward strand.
CCCAATCTCTTTGATCTGCAGATAGAAAAACCGGAACTCCTGTACGAGGAGGTCATCGAGGTGGATGAACGGATCCGGCTGCTGCAAAAGGAGGAATCGCCGGAGGGGCTTGAAACCGTTACCGGCACCACGGGCGAGCGCTTTGTGATCATCTCCAGGCCCGATCTTGCGGCCCTGCGTCCCCGTCTTCAGGAGCTGCTCAATGCGGGTATCACCAGTCTGGCCGTGGTTTTTCTGCACGCCTACGGCTACGGCGGCCATGAGGAGATGGTGGGTGAGCTGGCACGGGAGCTCGGGTTTACCCAGGTGTCGCTCTCGTCACGGGTTATGACCGTTGCCGGCCTGGTTCGCCGGGGCGACACCACCACGGTGGATGCATATCTCACTCCTCATATCCGCGGCTATCTTGACAGCTTCAGACGGGGATTTGCCGGAGGCCTCCGGGATACCAACCTTCTCTTCATGCAGTCCGACGGCGGCCTGACCCGGGCCGACAGCTTCAGCGGCAGCCGGGCCATTCTCTCCGGGCCGGCCGGCGGCGTTGTGGGCTACGGACGCACCACCTTTGATCCGGAAAGGAAAAGGCCGGTGATCGGTTTTGACATGGGCGGCACCTCCACCGATGTTTCCCGCTATGGCGGCGACCTGGAACTCACCTTCACCACCCGCACCGCCGGAGTGCGTATCCAGGCACCCCAGCTCGATATCCGCACCGTGGCCGCGGGGGGCGGCTCGCGCCTCTTCTTTTCCAACTCCATGCTCAGGGTGGGCCCGGAGTCGGCCGGTGCCCATCCCGGGCCGGTCTGCTACCGCAAGGGCGGTCACCTGACCATAACCGACGCCAACCTGGTGCTGGGCAGACTCCAGCCCGGCTATTTTCCACACATCTTCGGTCCGGACGAAAACCAACCCCCGGACCTTGAGGCGGCCCGGGCGGCAATGAGCGCCATGACCGACGAGATCAACCGGGCCGCCGGGACAGCGGGCAGGAAGGAGATGAGCGTCGAAGAGGTGGCCCTGGGCTTTCTCGCCGTTGCCAACGAGGTTATGGTACGCCCCATCCGCGAGGTGTCGGTGATGCGCGGCTTCAACATCAGGGAACATGTCCTGGCAACCTTTGGCGGGGCCGGGGCCCAGCATGCCTGCGCCATTGCCCGGCGCCTGGGCATCTCCACTATCTTTATCCACCGGTTTTCCGGTATCCTCTCAGCCTATGGTATGGGGCTGGCCGATACGGTGGTGGAAAAGCAGAGGCCGGCCGCCCTGAATCTGGCTGCGGCGGACGCGTCCCTCATCGAACGGTGCCTGGATGAACCGGCACGGGAGGCGCGCCGGCAGCTGCGGCAACAGGGAGCCGCTGAAGCCGAGATCCACTGTCGCCGTTTTCTCAACCTGCGTTACCAGGGCACGGACACCGGCCTGATGATTGAACAGCCCCCTGACGGCGACTTTGCCGCCGCCTTTGTGCGCACCCATCGGCGGGAGTTCGGTTTTATCCTCGAAGGCCGGGAAATCGTGGTGGATGAATTCCGGGTGCGGGGCGTGGCCCGGGGCCGTCGGCTCCGGCAACACCCCATCGCTCCGGGCCGGGGAAAGGTTCGGCCCCGGGAGCGGGTGCGTTGTTACTTTACCGGCGGCTGGCGGGATACCCCCCTCTATCTCTTGGAAAAACTTGGCAGCGGCGACGAAATCAGCGGTCCGGCCATCATTATCCAACAGACCGCCACCATTGTGGTGGAGCCGGGATGTCTGGCCCGGATTACACCTTACGGAGATGTGGAGATCCGGGTGGGCCGGGAGCGGGAAAACCGGGTCGGCAGCACAGAAGATCCGGTGCAGCTCGCCATCTTTGCCAACCTCTTCATGTCCATCGCCGAACAGATGGGACGCATGCTTCAGAAGACCGCCATCTCAACCAATATCAAGGAACGGCTCGACTTTTCCTGCGCCCTCTTCGATCCCGACGGCAACCTGGTGGCCAATGCCCCCCATGTGCCGGTCCACCTGGGCGCCATGAGCGAAGCGGTGAGGGAGCAGATCCGGCGGCGCCCCCATATCCGCCCCGGCGAGGTGCTCTTGTCCAACCATCCGGCGGCCGGCGGCAGCCATCTTCCGGACATCACGGTGATGACCCCTGTCTTCCGGGGAGAGGAGATCATCTTCTGGGTGGCCAGCCGGGGTCACCACGGCGATATCGGCGGTACCACCCCGGGATCCATGCCGCCCGACTCCCGCGTTCTGGCCGAGGAGGGCGCAGCCGTTGAATCCATGCTCCTGGTCAGGGAGGGAGTTTTTCAGGAAGAGGCGGTGAGAGGGCTGCTGGGTGATGACATCACCCTGGATGACGGCCGGGTGGTGACGGGCAGCCGGCGCCTGGCCGACAACCTCTCGGATCTCAAGGCACAGGTGGCGGCCAACCAACGGGGTATCGACCTGATTCTCGATATGGTGGAAGACCATGGGCTGGAGGTGGTGCAGGCCTACATGGGCCATGTGCGCCGGGCGGCGGAAAACGCGGTGCGCGCCAGCCTGAGGCGGCTGGGAAAAAAGAAGAGCCGGGACGGCAAAACCAGGCTGCCGGCCGCTGATTTTCTCGACGACGGCAGCCCCATCCGCCTTACCGTCACCATCGACCCGGACTCCGGCCGCGCCCTGTTCGACTTCTCGGGCACCGGCCATGAGCTGTGGGGCAACCTCAACGCCCCCCGGGCCGTGACCGGCTCGGCCGTTCTTTACTGTCTGCGCTGTCTGGTGCAGGAAGACATTCCCCTCAACTCCGGATGCCTGCTGCCGGTGGAGATCCGTATTCCGGCGGGATCCCTGCTCGATCCCTCGCCCGAGGCTGCGGTGGTGGGCGGTAACGTGCTCACCTCACAGCGGGTGGTGGATGTCATCTTCAAGGCCTTCGGGGTGGCCGCCGCCTCCCAGGGGTGCATGAACAACTTTACCTTCGGTAACGAGAGTTTCGGCTACTACGAAACCATCGGCGGCGGGGCCGGGGCCGGGCCGGGATGGCACGGCCAGTCCGGGGTGCATACCCATATGACCAATACCCGGATCACCGACCCGGAAATCCTTGAACGGCGCTATCCGGTGCTGCTGCGGGAATTTTCCGTGAGAAAAAAGTCCGGCGGGGATGGACGTTTTCGGGGCGGGGACGGCTTGGTGCGGGAAATCGAGTTTCTGGTGCCCATGCAGGCGGCCATCCTCTCCGAGCGCCGGGTCTTCGCCCCCTACGGCCTCAAAGGGGGTGGCGCCGGCGCCCGGGGCGAAAATCTCTGTATCCGCGCCTCGGGACGGATTCTCAACCTGGGCGGCAAGAGCAGCATCGCCCTCCACCCGGGAGACCGTATCCGCATCCTCACCCCGGGCGGCGGCGGCTACGGCTCATAGTGGTGATATAGCGGTCGGGAGCGATTCGGGCAAATCCGCCGCACCTGTGGCCGATTACAGTCTGAAAGCACCATATACCGGGGATACACACCCTGTGATCCCGATTAGGTTATCTCAATGCGTTTGACGTCGCTTTCAGGCAGGGATTTCCTGGGCATGGTGATGGAGAGAACCCCCTTCCTGAAACTTGCCTTGATATTGTCACGATCCGCATCCTCGGGCAGGGAGAGAATGCGCTGAAACGAACCGTAAGCACGCTCTATTCTGTAATAGTTCCGTTCTTTTTCCTCTTTCTCCTGCCTCTTCTCGCCGCGGATGGTCATGGTGTTGCCCGAGACCTCGACGCTCACGTCTTTTTCACTTACCCCGGGAACCTCGATGGTGATGATATAATCCCTGTCGGTGGCGGCGATATCCACCTGCGGTTTCAGCAGGCCGCCGCTGAAGGGGGCGAACAGTTCCGATGTCAGGGGCGATCTCATTCCCATGGTCTGAAAGAAGGAGTCGAACATCCGGTCCATCTCCGCCCTTAACTGGTTGAAGGGGGCGGGGAACGGCAAAGTTGTGGCCGGGGCACGCTCATCCACACGGCGCACCGGAACGGCCCCGCCGCTCTCCTCTTCTTTTTTGAACCAGTTCCACGGTGCCAGTTTTTTGATATCCATGATCGTCCTCCCTCGCTGCTGGTTATCGGTTTCAATCCGGGGAGGGATACCTCCCCGGATCGCCTCGTTTACGCGCCGAACCCCTCATGGTGTCATCGACGCTTTTGTTGAAGGGTTCATCCGGTCTTGATTTCGATCTGCCGCGGTTTGGCCGCCTCGGATTTGGGCAGGTGGAGCCGCAATACTCCTTCTTTCATCTCGGCGTTGACCTTTTCCACATCAATGGACTGCGGCACCGAAAAGACCCGCTGGTACTCCACGTCGCCGAACTCTTCCCACTGCACCGCGCCTGCGGCCTGCAACCGCCGGACGCCGCCCAGGGAGAGTTTGCCGTTGTCGATGTTGACGCTGATATCCTCCTTTGCCACGCCGGGCATGTCGATGTAGAGGAGGATTTCGTCATCGTTTTCAAAGATATCAACCAGTGGTACGACGGCCGGAATATCTCTGCTTCTCTCCGGCATTGCCTCTTCCGTTTTGACGAGTTCTGCTCTTTCGCTCATGATATCCTCCTGTGTTATCGTCTCTTTCAAACTCAGTTGATGGTGATCTGTTTGGGCTTGGCTGCCTCGGATTTGGGAAGAATCAGGGTAAGCAGGCCGTTATCAAGCCTTGCCTCCACCTTGGTGGAGTCCACATCCGCCGGCAGGGTAAAACTTCTGGTGAAGGTGGTCGCTCCCCTCTCCACCCGGTGGGCGGAATAGCCTTCCGGGGCATCCGACTCCCGCTTGCCGCTTACCTCCAGGTAGTTACCCTGGATCTTGATGTTGAGGTTTTCCCTGGGAATACCCGGAACCTCGATTTTCATCTCCAGCTGTTCACCGGCATCGTAGAGATTGGTGCTGGGGCCGCTCTGGGGCACGTTCCAACCGGACTGAAAGGGTGCGATCCGTCCGAACTCGGCGGGTATCCTGCTCAATCTTTTCTGCAGCATGTCCATGGCATGAAACATCTGATCAATATCGTTTAATCGCATCAACATGGCCAACCTCCTCTGTTGTCTATTACATCCGCTTCCCCGGCGCACAGTCGGGAAAGCCTTTCTTTTTCCTCTGCCTAAAAAATAATTACTCACTGCCCGTAGTCAATATTCCACGGTTTATTTTTTTGCATTTTTGCTCTATATTACTTTTATAGAATACCACCAACGAGTAATGAGAAGTGTTCGGTGACCACAACAACAAGGGAAAAGAAAAAGCCATGTACAGGGAAAACGACTTCTCCAACGATGATCTCGCCGTTTCCGTTCAGGGGCTCAAGGGCAGACAGTCGGTGCGGGCTACCTTTCGGCTGCCGGAACAGAGTATCAGGCTGCTGGGAACCGTGGCCAGGCAACTGGGATTGAAACAGAAATCCCTCTTTGATCAGCTGGTGGAGGACAGGGATACCCTGGCCAGACTGGCTGCCGGGAACCGCAAAGCTTTCACCCGCCGTGAGGAGCGCCGGCAGAAAACCTACGTACTCAGCAAGAGATCGCTGGAAACCCTGGACAGTGTCGCCCGGATGCAGAACATACCCCGCGACCTGTTGGTGGAAATAACCATCCACCGCCTTCTGCCCATTATGAACGCCGAACAGCGGAAACATGGGTTGCGCTGCGGCCTGCTGGAGGAGATCAGACAGTGTCGGAAACATTGCCGCACCCTGCTGGACAGCGCCAGAAACCGTCTCGGGGGCGACGATCGCGCCACCCTTATCCTGGAAAAGATGGCGGCCGCCTGCGAGGAGGGAGAGAGGGAACTGGAAAATGTCGTCAGGGCGGGACAGGCCGTGGAAGACTATCGGCAGCGATAGTCGGACGGCTCACGCCCCGCCGGGCATTACCGAAGAGAAAGAAATGAAACCGAACAACAGCAAGAAAAAACCAGGGAAAACCATATTCACACTTCTGCTGCTGACCGCCCTGCTCTTCCTGATCATCGGTCTGCTGGTCGGCATTCCGCAGCTGCTGTAGTGTAGATTCGTGGAAGCCCACCGGGTGGCGAACCCTGTGAACGGGTACGGGTATATGGGGAAGCAGGTTTACAGACGGCAGGAAAGCGAGCGGTCCATGAGGACCCGCTCCCGGTATGCCTGCAGCAGGTCGTCTTTTTTCAGGATGCCCACAACCTTGCCCTGATCGGCCTCATCCACCACCGGCAGAAAGGAAATCCGGTTTTCTTCAAACAGGGCAAAGGCGGTCTCAAGATTGTCGCCGGCGCTCACGGTTATCACCTCGCGGGTCATGAGATCGGCCACCAGGACGATATCCTTGAGATCATCAAAGAGGGTGAGGCAGAAACGCAGGTCCCGTAACGACAGCACTCCGGCAAGTCCGCCCTTGCCGTCAAGGACGACATAATGGGGATAGGGACTGGCCAGGGTTTCGTTGACCGCCTCCTCCAGGGAAGTTGAGTGGAGCATGGTGTCGAACTCGCGGTTCATGATCGTCTGCAGCCGAAGCGCCCTGAGTACTGAAATATCATGGCCGCGAACGATGTTGATACCCCGGCGCAGCAGTTTGAGCTCATAGGCTGAGTAGCCGAAGAGCAGCCGCACCAGAGTGACGGCGGCGATACAGGCGACCATGAGCGGCAGGATGATCCGGTTGCTGTAGGTGAGTTCGAAAATTGTGAGGATCGCCGTTATCGGCGCCAGGGTGGTGCCGGCCACCATGGCACCCATTCCCACCAGCGCATAATCGGTCGCCTGCAAACCCAGATGCGGGAAAAGAAGCGCCGAAACCACGCCGACCAGGGTACCCAGCGAACTGCCCACCACCAGGGAGGGGGCGAAAATCCCACCGCTCATTCCGGAACCTATGCAGAGGGAGGTGGCCAGGATCTTTGCCGCCAACATGGCCGCGGCGGCGGAAAAAACCATTTCGCCGTTCAGAGACAGGTTGATGGAATCATATCCCACTCCCAGAACCATGGGCAACCGCAGGGCCAGAAGGCCGAGCAGCAGGCCACCCAGGGCGGGTTTAAGCCATTCCGGCATGGCCAGGCGCGCAAAGAGGGTGTCCGTGGCATAGATCATCCGGACAAAGAGGATGGCGCAAAGCCCGGCCAGGAGACCGAGAACCAGATAGATACCCAACTCGCCGTAATGGGAGAACCCGAATTCCCCCACCCGGAAGGTGGGAAAATCTCCCTGCAGCAGCCGGGAAATCACCGAGGCCACCACCGAGGCCACGACTATATGGCTGATATAGCCTATCTCCACATCCAGGAGGATGATCTCCACGGCAAAAAGAGTGCCGGCAATGGGCGCGTTGAAGGTGGCGGCAATTCCCGCCGCCGCCCCACAGGCCAGGCAGACACGACCCTTTTCCGGGGAAAGACCGAAAAACCCGCTGATGGCCGAGCCGATGGCGGCACCGATCTGGACAATGGGGCCCTCCCGGCCCACCGAGGCCCCGGAACCGATGAGGAGGCTGCTCACCAGGGCCTTGAGAAAGGTGACCCGCCGGCGGATGGGACGCTGGCGCACCACCGAGGCAATGACCTCGGGAACCCCCGGCCCCCGCGCCTCGGGTACCAGAAAGGTGATCATTGGTCCGGCGATCAGGCTGCCCGCCACCGGCACCAGCAGCATCAGCCACCAGGGAGTATCGACTACCCGCTGCTGAAACGTCACTCCCGGTCCCCAGAAAAGCTGTTGAAAGAAGATAACCAGCAGCCGGAACAACAGGGCGCCGCAGGCGGCCAGCACGCCGATGGTGACGGAAAAGGCGAGAAAACGAATTTCCGAAATGCGTTTCATTGATCACCGCCGGCTGAGCGATTGGTCAAATCTCGATTATTTCGTCAAAGAGCTCCGGATGCGCCTCGATTTTGGCACGGTTGCCGATGGTGGCACGGAATGACGCGGCGCTTGCCCGCGCAAATGCCGGACCAAAGGCACGTAAATCATCCACCGTGGTGCTCAGCAGTTCATCCAGCCATTTCTGTTTTAATTCTTTTGTAATTCCGGATAGATATTCGTTTCTTGCCGTTGCTCCCCTTGCCGCGGGTCCCTGGTGCGGCAGGTAGTTGCCGTAGGCGCCAATGATGAGTTGTTCCAGGGATGCGGGGGGGAGTTCCAGGTTTTCGATGGTTACGCCGATGCGATCATAGGCCTCGTAGGTGGAGGCCACCGCCGGATCCCGATAGCTGATGAGGCAGATGTTGCCGGTGATGCTGTTTGACTGCACAAAGCAGCCGTAGGCTCCGCCCAGCTGGCGAACCGTGTTCCACAGATAGTCCCGTGAAAGCCAGGTCTTGAGGACCTCGAAGTGGCCGTTGTGACGCATTCCCCCGGGAGCGAGGTTTCCACCCTGGGCATTGTAGACCACCTCGGCCGAGGTGATAAAGGCCTGGGACGGAACAAAGGAGGGAAACTCTCCTGCCGCCGCTTCCCGGTTCCCCGCGCCAAGGGAGCGGCGTATTTCGCCCAGGCGCTCTCTGACCCGTTCCACATCTTCTGCTGCGGCCGTGACATTGGCAACAAGGCCGCGGTTGACCAGCAGGGCCTCTTTGAGGCGCTCAAGGGTCTCCAGGAACGCTTTCTCCCGGCGGTCATAGTTGCGGGCCAGATTTTTCAGGCACTGGTACTGGGTGAGGCCGCCGACAAGCTCATTGTACTTACCGGCCGGGCTCAAGTGTGAAAAAACCCGTGAAGATGCCAGGTTATATCCTTCGCTCTGCACCGCGTGCTCGGCCCAGGCGAATTCGCGCTGGACTATTTCGCGGATGCGGGTACGGTCGGCAAAACTCACACTGGTAAAAAGATCAATGATCAGGTCCAGGGCCCGTTCCAGGTAAATGCTGAGCATCTTGGCGTGCAGCCAGAAGATCGGCCGCACCGTGTCGCCCTCGCCATACCTGACATAGGGGCGGAAGGAGTGGGAAAACCCTCCGGTTACCGTATTGATCTCCTTGGCAAAACGCATGTAATCCAGTTTGTCGGTGCCGATTTCCGTGACAATGGTGCCAAACAGATCCAGGTAAGGCAGCAGGGTTGCATCAATGGCGCGGCAGTCAAACCCCAGGTTGAAGTAGCAGATGGAGTTGGTTTCCTCTTCACAGACCAGATACTCGCAGCCATCGACGCTTTCGGCGCGGATGCCGCGAAATTCCGGACTACGGTCAAGATCGGCCAGGGTCAGACGCGGCAGCAGCGAGAGGGTCTTTTCATCGTTGGGAGTCTGCTGCAGGGTGATCAGTTCCCGGGTGCGACGGATCAACGCCGCCATCCCCTCTTCATCCAGACTGCGTTCATGGGCGGCGAGTCGCTGCTGTTCCTTTCGCTGCAGCCGCCGGGCCTTGTCCGGGTCGGGTTTGAGAACCACCACCACCGGTGCCGGGTTGTCGATGAGATTGGTATGGATCAATTCCTCGAAATAATCCCCTTCCAGGGCCTGTTTGCGGATTTTTTTGAACATCTCCCCTATTCTGAAGACCGAAAAGGGATCGGCATCATGGCGCAGGGCGGGCAGGGCCTTGCCGATGAGGTCCAGGCCCCGCTGGGGCTTGCACATTTCCTCGCGCACCGCAAACTCATATTTGTTAAGCTCGGAGAGCACCAGATCCCGGTCGAGCCCGGTTTCAACGATTTCGCTGAGACATTTCCGGTACTCCTCCTGAAAAGGTTCGTGCTGATCCGGATCACTGCCGACAAGATAGGTCATCATGATGGTCTTGAAACAGGAGGAGTCAAGAAACATTCCACCGAAATCCTTGCCCAGTCCTTTGCCGACGATCCGGCGCTTCAGAGGTGATCCATCCGAGTTATAGAGGATATTGGCGATTACCTGGAAGGCGGCGTTGCGCTTCCGCTCCAGCACCGTACCCACGGCCGAGGCCACGGAAATGAAGGTCTTGCCATTCAGATCGCTCCCCGCCTCGACGCTGTAGGTATCGGTGATCAGCAACGGTTCTTCGAGATTTTTACCGGCATTGATGACCGCCCTGGAACCCCGGGTTTCCCGGCGACCCAGAAATCTTTCGTCCACAAAGGCCAGCTCATCGGCGAGCGGGGCATTGCCGTAGAAAAAGAAAGTGGCATTGGCCGGATGATAAAATTTTCCGTGGAAGGCGGTAAACTCTTCGTAGCTGAGATCCGGTATCTTCTGGGGATCGCCGCCGGACTCAAAGGCATAGGTGGATCCGGGCATGAGACCACGGAAGGTGTTATGGAAGATCAGTCGGATGGGATCCGAATAGGCGCCCTTCATCTCGTTGAGTACCACCCCCTGGAACTGGATGGGGTCTTCCCTTCCCTCCTTGTGATAATGCCATCCCTCCTGCTCGAAGGTGGTCCGCTTAAGCAGGGGGTTGAAGACCACGTCGCAGTAGACGTCCATGATGTTGAAATACTCTCTGAGATTGAGGGTGGCAAAGGGGTACCAGGTGGTATCGGCACCGGTCATGGCGTTGAGAAAGGTCATCAGCCCTCCCTTGTTGATTTCGCCGAAGACATCCCGCACCGGATACTTCCGCGATCCCATGAGGACTGAATGTTCAAGGATATGGGCCACTCCGGTGGAATCCCCGGGAATGGTGGTGAATGCCACGCAAAAGGTCTTGTTGGCATCGCTGTTTTTGATGGCCATTACCCGCGTTCCATGCTCCCGGTGGCTGAAGAGATAAACGATGGAATCTATTTCCGAGTTGCGCTCGATGCGTTCCAAAAGAAAGTTGCTGTATATTTTTCCTTTTTCGAATTGATCCATGATATATGTTCCATCTCGTCCAATGGTGGACGGAATTGTTTTAATAAGGGGTCCTGCCCCGGGTCATCACCACTTGCGGATTGCCGCAATCGTTCATCGGATCGCTAACCCGACACAGAAATGGACTTCTTGGTCGTAACCGGCCGCAGGTGCAGCGTATTTGTACGCAAGCGACCGGTGGAAACAGGTGTTTGCATTGAAGCGAGCCCTATCTCTACCATAAAGATCGCCTTTCTTCACCGCCTTGGCGGCGGATATGCACAAAAAACGTATCCCCGCCCTGCGGCAAGGGCCGGATGATGATAATTTTTGATTGCAGGGGGGTCCTGCGGCCGATCGATGGGGCGCGGCGGGATGGGTTCTTAACCGATACCGATGCATTCCAGGCAGATACTCTTGGCCTGTTCCAGCACCCGCAGCGGCTCACCCAGGCTGATGCCCAGCAGCCAGAGGCACAGAAAGAAAAGGATAAGGAGAAGCGGAATTTTCCTGGGTCTGAATTTCTTTTTACTCTTCATTTGTCAAGCATCCTTGATCTGCCGGAGAACCGATTGGTATTTGTCGCTGAGATGCACCTGTCTGTCCCGGCGTTCGTCAAGGACAATCTGGGTGACCACCCTTTCCGCTCCCCGGTGAAAGGAAAGGCCATGGATCCGGGCTGCCAGCCGCAGGAGCTCTTCGCTTTCACCTTCGATGGTGGTGCCCATGTCGGTGAGGGTGTGGGGAATTCCCCTGTCTTTGAGAAACCTGATAACATCGGCCACATATTCCCCGACACTGGGAGTGGCCGTTCCCAGCGGGATAATGGTGATTTGCATCAGCGCCATGATCCTTTCATTCCCTCCCCGTATGCGCTTACAGCTTTTTCACCTACGATTCGCGGGTGAGCAGGCCCACAAGACGGTCCAGGTCGTCGCTTGAGTAATATTCGATCTCCAGCTTACCCCGGGCACCGTTTTGGGTGATACGTACCTTTGTGTTCAGGTGGTTGACCAGCTGATTGACCAGGGTGCGGCAGTAGGAGGCCGGCAGTTCGTTCCTGCTCTTTTTGGCGGTCGTCCCGGACTGCTGCTTCGGCGAAACAGTCAACTTGCAGATTCGTTCCGTGGCCCGCACAGATAGATCCTCCTTGATGATCCGGGTGCGGAGCTCGTTGAGCTTGTCGGGCATTTCCCTGAGGCGCAACAGTACCCTGGCGTGTCCTTCGGAAATCCGGTTGGAGGCAACATCACTCTGCAGGTATTCGGGCAGGGTGAGAAGGCGGAGGGTGTTGGTGACCGTGGAGCGTTTTTTCCCCACCTTTTGGGCGGCCTGCTCCTGGGTGAGACCGAAATCCTTGATCAGGCGGGAATAGGCCATGGCCTCTTCGATGGGATTGAGGTCCTGGCGCTGGATATTTTCTATGAGGGCCAACTCCAGTTGATCGTTGTCCGAGCCGGAGTCGATGAGAACCACCGGAACCTCATCAAGACCCGCCAGTTTTGCCGCTCGCAGTCGCCGTTCACCGGCAATGACGTTGTAGCGGTTCTCATCGTTCCTGGCGACGATGAGAGGCTGGATAATGCCGTGCTCGGCGATGGAGTCCGCCAGTTCCTGCAGTTTTTCCTCATCGAAATTCTTGCGCGGTTGATGGGGGTTGGGATCTATCTTGTCGATATCAAGGCGGAAATAGGCGTCGGAATCACTGTCGATGCCGCTTTCCGGCAACAGGGCCCCTACCCCTCTGCCCAGGACGTTTTTTTTTGCCATATCTTCTCCCTGTTTCCCTCCTAGCCGTTACGGCGCAGGAATTCGGCTCCCAGCTGCCGATAGGCCTTGGCGCCTGCACTGCGGCGGTCATATTCAAAAATGGATTTTCCGTAACTGGGGCACTCGCTGAGCCTGACATTTCTGGGGATGCAGGTCTCGAAGACCTGCTTTGCAAAGTGCTTGCGGATCTCCCCGGCCACCTGATGAGTGAGGTTGTTGCGACGGTCATACATGGTCAGCAACAACCCCTCGATAAACAGGCCCCGGTTGAGGGTGCGTTTCACCGAACGCACGGTCTTGATCAGCTGTGCCAGCCCTTCGAGGGCGAAATACTCACACTGCATGGGAATGATGATCGAGTCGGCGACGCTCAGCCCGTTTATGGTCAGAATCCCCAGCGACGGCGGACAGTCCACAAAGACAAAGTCATAACGGTTCACCACCGGACGCAATACTTTTTTTAGCTTTTTTTCTCGTTTTTCCGCGGAGATAAGCTCTATCTCCACCCCAACCAGATCGATGGAAGTGGGTAAAACATCAAGGTTTTTCACGGATGACCGTCGGATCACATCCCCGGCGCCGACATTATCCAGGAGACAGTGATAGAGATGTTTTTCCTCCGGCTTGAGCAACACCCCCAAACCGCTTGAGGCATTCCCCTGGGGATCGGTATCCACCAGCAACACCTTTTTCTTTCTTGCCGCCACCGCCGCGGCCAGATTGACGGCCGTTGTCGTCTTCCCCACCCCACCCTTCTGGTTGGCCAGGGCTACAACCTTTCCTTTTCTTCTTTTCGGCTTTTTCTCTTTCATAAATCTTGCCTCCCTGCAGTGGATGGTACTATACTCGACACCCATTGATGAAGGCAATTTTTTTCCGATGTTTCACGTGAAACATCGGAAAAAATTATCCGGCACTCCCCTCTTCCACCTGTGTAATCAGTTATGAAAACCCAAACAGATATCCTTATTATCGGCAGCGGTATATCCGGCCTGTCGCTGGCCCTCAAACTCTCACGCTTTTGCAAGGTAACCATCATCACCAAGAAGGCCCGGAGAGATACCGCCACCAACCTGGCACAGGGAGGTATTGCCGCGGTTCTCTCGAAGGAAGATTCCTTTGACCTTCATATCAGGGATACGCTGCGCTCCGGCGACGGTCTCTGTGACGAAGAAATTGTCAGGATGGTGGTGGAGAACGGACCGGCGCGGGTGGAGGAGTTGATCGACATCGGGGTACGTTTTCAACGGGAGAAAGATCAGCAGGAGTTTGACCTGGGGATGGAAGGGGGTCATTCTCAGCGCCGCGTGGTCCATGCCCTGGATTTGACGGGGAGGGAGATTGAAACCGCATTGCTGGCGAAAATCTCCTGTACCGATAATATCGAGTTGTTGGAAGACCACTTGGCCATTGATCTGCTGCTGGCATCGAAAACGGCGGGATACGACGGACAGGAGCGCTGCGTCGGGGCCTATGTTCTGGACCGTCGGAGCGGAAGGGTGGAAACCCGGCAGGCAAGGGTGACCATTCTCTGCACCGGTGGCTGCGGCAAGGTCTACCTCTATACCACAAACCCGGATATCGCCACCGGTGACGGTATTGCCATGGCATATCATGCCGGCGCCCGGGTGGCAAACCTGGAATTTGTTCAGTTTCATCCCACCTGTTTCTATAACAAGAAGACGAAAAATTTTCTCATTTCCGAGGCGGTGCGCGGCGAGGGTGGGGTGCTGATCAACTCCCGCGGTGAACGATTTATGCAACGCTACGATTCCCGCGGCGACCTGGCCACTCGCGATGCGGTTGCCCGGGCCATTGACGCGGAGATGAAAAGGGATGGTGCTGAATGTGTTTTTCTGGATATCAGTCACCGGTCACGATCATTCCTCCGCGAAAGATTTCCAACCATATATCAGACCTGCAGCGAAAACGGTGTCGATATCAGCAGGGAGCCGATTCCCGTGGTACCGGCTGCCCATTATATGTGTGGCGGTGTGTTGACGGACCGGTGGGGTAGGGCGTCCATTCCCAATCTCTTCGCCCTGGGGGAAACCGCCTGTACCGGCCTGCACGGCGCCAATCGCCTGGCCAGCAACTCCCTTCTGGAGGCCGTTGTCTTTGCCCATCAGACATATGTATTTATCAAAAAAAACTGGGAATCGATCCGGGCCCTGGAGGCGGTAACCGTGGAAGAGTGGCGGGTCAACAAGGCAAAGAGTATCGAGGAGTATGTCCTCATCAGCCACAACTGGGATCAGATCAGGAGACTGATGTGGAACTATGTGGGTATCGTCCGGACAGAGAAGAGGTTGCAGCTCATCAGAAAACGGCTTGCTCCCATTTTCGAAGAAATCAGGGACCATTTCTTTGAATATCTGCTGACCCCGGATCTGGTGGAACTGCGTAACCTTGCCATGGTGGCGGATCTCATTGTCAGATGCGCCTCAAGGAGAAAAGAGTCGCGGGGCCTGCACTTTATCAAGGATTATCCCCGGCGCGATGATAAAAATTTTAGCACCAATACGGTACTGGATATTTCCGTTGAGGAGGGGGGTTGACAGGGAAATTTTACTGTAATTCCAGGTGGTAGGGTTTTTCAGGGCAGCTCCTTCTTGAGACTGCGTCCCAGAAGATCGCGGACCGCCGTCCTGGCGGGCTTATCCTCATAGAGTACCTGATAGGTCTGCTCAAGAATGGGCATCTCCACTTCCAGTTTCCGGCTAAGGGCGTAACATGAACGGGTTGTGCGTACTCCCTCGGCAACCATACTCATCTCGGCCAGGGCCTGCTGAAGAGATTTCCCCTCTCCCAGTTTCAGCCCCACGGTCCGGTTGCGGCTGAGATTTCCGGTGCAGGTGAGCACCAGATCTCCCAATCCACCCAGGCCGAGGAAGGTGAGGGGATTGGCACCCATACGGGTCCCCAGCCTGGTGATTTCGGCAAGACCGCGGGTGATGAGGGCGGCGCGGGTATTGAGACCGTATCCCAGTCCGTCGCTGATACCGGCGGCAATGGCCACCACGTTTTTCATGGCGCTGCTGATTTCAAGACCAATGACATCGTCACCTGTATAGGCGCGGAAGAAATCGGTTGAAAAGAGCTGCTGTACCTCGGTGGCCGCCTCCTGATCGCCAAAGGCTACGGTGACGGCCGTGGGCTGCCTAGCGGCGACCTCATCGGCAAAACTGGGACCACTGAGCACGCCCAAGCGGCACTGCTCTTCCTTGCCGTGCCGACGAAGGAGATCAGCCATAATCCCGGTCATGGTGGCCAGGGTTTTGTTTTCGATTCCCTTGACTGCGGAGAGCACAATGGTGCCTTCGGCAAGCAGCGGAGCAATGTGGGAAAAAACCTCCCGAAAGCCGTGTGAGGGTACCACCATGACCACATAGCGGCAGGAGTCCACCGCATCCTGCAGATTTTCCTCAATGTGGATATTCGGCGGCAGGGTATAGCCGGGGAGGTAGCGGCGGTTTTCCCGGTGCTGCCGCAGTTGGGCACAGTGTTCCGGCCGATGGCTCCACAGAACGACATCCTCTCCCTTGTCGCCCAGAAGCTTTGCCAGGGCCGTACCCCAGTTGCCGGCTCCGATGACGGCTGTTTTTCTCTTCCTGTCATTCTCCATTTTTCGTTTTATTTCAACGTATTATATAGAAAATCGTCATTGTTGATCTTCATCGTTGAATTCATCGTCACGGGCAAGCATGCTCAGGGCAACCACCTTTTCCTCCCGGTCGAGTTTGATCAGGCGGACTCCCTGGGTGGTGCGGCCGATGATGCGCACGGTATCCATGGGCATGCGGATAACCTTGCCGCTGTTGGCGATCATCATCACCTGATCATCATCCACGACCTGCAATGCGCCGATGACCATACCGTTGCGTTCACTGGTCTTGATGGCGAAGATGCCCTTGCCGCCGCGTGACTGCAGCCGATAATCCTCGACCGCGGTGCGTTTGCCGTAGCCGTTTTCGGTTACCGTGAGAATGGAGTCACTGCTTTTTAAAACAACGACGCCCACCACTTCATCGTCACCGGCCAGGGTGATTCCCTTGACGCCGGCGGCGGCACGACCCATGGTACGGACATCATTTTCGTGAAAACGAATGGACATGCCCTTGCGGGTGACCAGAAAGATTTCGTCGTCACCGCCGGTGATGGCGGCTGAGAGAATTTCATCATCATCCCTGATGGTTAAGGCAATCTTGCCCTTACGTAACGGCTTTCGGAATTCCCCAAGGCTGGTCTTTTTCACCCGACCCTTCTTGGTAACCATGAAAACCGTCCGGTTGCGGCCGGCCTCGGAAAGATCAGAGATTGGGAGGATGGCGGCGACCATCTCATTTTCCTGCAATTCCAAAAGGTTGACCAGGGGTTTTCCCTTGGCGGCCCGACCGGCGAGGGGAAGCTGGTAGACCTTGCGCCAGAAAACTCTCCCCAGATTGGTGAAAAAGAGAAAAGTATCCAGGGTGGAAGCGGTATAAAGCTGGGCGACAAAGTCATCCTCAACCGTGGTCATCCCCTTGACGCCTTTTCCTCCGCGGCGCTGGGCCCGATAAAGGGTGACCGGGTTACGCTTGATGTAGCCGGTGTTACTCACCGTCACCACCATCTCCTCGGGGGTGATAAGGTCCTCAGGGAGGATTTCGTCGGGGGCGTCGATGATTTCCGTACGCCGCTCATCACCGTAGGTATCGCGGATTTCGGCAAATTCCTCTTTGACCACATCCATGATCAGTTGATCATCGGCAAGCAGTCGCCGGTAATGGGCTATTTTCTCGAGAATCTCCTCATATTCACGGATGATCTTGTCGCGCTCAAGCCCGGTGAGCCGTTGCAGCCGCATGTCAAGGATCGATTGAGCCTGGATTTCGGAAAGGGAAAAACGGCGCATCAACTCGGCTTTGGCAACCGCGGGATTTTCGGAGCTCTTGATAAGTTCCACCACCTCGTCCAGGTGAGTGATGGCGATTTTCAGCCCTTCGAGCAGATGGGCCTTTTCCTCGGCCTTGCGCAGTTCATAGTTTGTGCGGCGATAGATGATCGTCCGCCGGTGGGCGATAAAATTCTCGAGAATCTGTTTGAGATTGAGAATTTCAGGTTTGTTGTTGACGATACAGAGCAGGATAATACCAAAGGTTTTCTGCAGCGGCGTGAGTTTGTAGAGCTGGTTTAAGGTGATATCCGGTATTTCATCCTTTTTCAGTTCCAGGACGATGCGCAGCCCGTGGCGATCGGACTCATCCCTGACCTCGGAAATGGAGGTGATCTTCTTCTCCTTGACCAGTTCAGCCATCTTTTTGACCAGGGCAGCCTTATTCTGCTGGTAGGGAATCTCTGTGATAACAATGGATTCCATACCGTTTTTCCGCTGTTCCACATGGGTGCGGCCACGCATGAGGATACGTCCGCGGCCGGTTTCGTAGGCCTCGCGCACCCCGGCCCGACCGAGAATATACCCGCCGGTGGGAAAATCGGGACCGGTGATCAGTTCCATGAGGGAGCTGATGGTTATATTGGGATCATCAATAAGAGCAATGAGGCCGTCAATAACCTCGGTGAGGTTATGGGGGGGAATATTGGTGGCCATGCCCACGGCGATACCCGAAGAGCCGTTGATGAGGATATTGGGTATACGGCTGGGCAGCACCTCGGGCTCGGTGAGCGAGTTGTCGTAGTTGGGGACGAAATCGACGGTTTCCTTGTCAAGATCGGCGATGATCTCCCGGTCAAGCCGGGTCATGCGCGCCTCGGTGTATCGCATGGCCGCAGGGGAGTCGCCATCCAGCGAACCGAAGTTGCCCTGGCCGTCCACCAGGGGATAGCGCAGGGAAAAGTCCTGGGCCATGCGGACAATGGTATCGTAGACTGCGGTATCGCCGTGGGGATGATATTTACCGATGACGTCACCGACGATACGCGCCGATTTGACATAGGGACGGTTGTAGTAGTTGCCCAGTTCCCGCATGGCGTAAAGGGTGCGGCGGTGGACGGGTTTGAGGCCGTCACGAACGTCGGGCAGGGCGCGGCCCACAATGACGCTCATGGCGTATTCAAGATAGGATTTCCGTAGCTCCTTTTCAATGGAGACGGTGGGTGAGTCCTGGTTTTGGGGTTCTGTTTCCACGCTCATAATGTTTTGTTTTTCAGTTCGGAAGTTACCCGTCACAGGGTATGTAACCCCGCGGTATATCGGCTTTCAAACTATAATCGGTCGCAGCAGCTGCGATTTGCTTAGATTTATCCCGGCAGCTCGGGCCCACGACGCAGCCGGGAGAGATTTAAGTGAGGATACAGTGGTTCTGATCAATTACGTTCAGCTGGTCCGGGAGAGAGAAGGGCAGGGGACAATGGGGTCAGATATCCAGCTCCTTCACCTCCAGGGCATGGTTCTGAATAAATTCCCGACGCGGTTCCACCTTGTCGCCCATGAGGGTTGTAAAGATATCGTCGGCCTGCTCGGCATCCTCGATGCGGACACGCAGCAGGGTGCGGTTCTCGGGATTCATCGTGGTCTTCCAGAGCTGTTCGGGATTCATCTCGCCGAGACCCTTGTAACGCTGGATATGACTGCCCTTGAAAGACTCCTCACGCACGCACCTGATGAGTTCATGCCAGGAGTCCACACCGATCTCCCTTTCCTTGCCGTCATGACCGCGGATGATGGTGTAGCTGCTGCCGCGTAAGGTTTCGCTGATGCGCGGATAGATGCCAAGACCGCTGCGATATTCGGAAATAAGTGGAATATTGGGACCAAGGGTGGTCATGATCCGCGACTGACCTTTGAAGGTGACATCCACCTCGTAGCAGGAGGGACGCCAGCGGCAGGAGCGCACCGGGCCGGTAATGACGTTTTCGATCTTTCCTATTTTCTCCACCAGGTGATCAATAAACTCCCTCTCCTTGAACTGGTCGGCGGAGTGGACGTTGTTTTCCAGGAGAAAGATGACGAGTTTTTCTGTAATATTTAATCGTTCAAGATAATTGACAAGTTTTTCAAAGGTGGAGAGATCACGCAGTAAACCGACCATTTCATCGCCATCAAAAGACCGGTCATCGATACGGATGGAGAGAATCTCCCGGGCCCTGTTATAGAGGTGGGTATCCAGGGCCTGATCATCGATGAAATAGCGCTCCTTCTTTCCCTTGGCAAGGCGGTAGAGCGGCGGCTGGCCGATGTAGATATGGCCATGCTCGATGAGCGGCAGCATCTGCCGGTAGAAAAAGGTGAGCAGCAGGGTGCGGATGTGGGCGCCGTCAACATCGGCGTCGGTCATGATGATCACCTTGTGATAACGAAGTTTTTCCAGGTCAAACTCATCTTTGCCGATACCGGTGCCGAGCGCGGCGATCACCTGTTTGATCTCGTCGCTGCCGAGAACCTTGTCGAAACGGGCCTTTTCCACATTCATAATCTTTCCGCGCAACGGCAAAATGGCCTGAATGGAGCGGTCGCGACCCTGCTTGGCGCTGCCGCCGGCGGAATCGCCCTCGACTATGAAAATCTCGCGCAGTGCCGGATCCTTGACCTGACACTCGGCCAGCTTGCCGGCCATGAGCAGGCTGGTTCCCCCCTTTTTGCGGGAGAGTTCTCTGGCCCTGCGGGCCGCTTCCCTGGCCCGGGCGGCATCAACGGCCTTGCTGAGAATCTGTTTGGCAACCGCCGGGTTCTGTTCCAGAAAGATGGTGAGTTTCTCATTGCAGAGGGATTCAACAATGAACTTAACCTCGCTGTTGCCCAGCTTGGTCTTGGTCTGTCCCTCGAACTGGGGATCAGGCACCTTGACCGAGATAATGCAGGTGAGACCTTCGCGCACATCGTCACCCTTCATGCGGGCCTGGAGTTTCTTGGGTACGTTGTCTTCGCCGGCGTAGCGGTTGATACACTTGGTCAGAGCCGCCCGGAAACCGGCCACATGGGTTCCGCCTTCCTTGGTGTTGATATTGTTGACGTAGGAGAAAAGGCGTTCCGAATAACCGTCATAATATTGAAAGCATATCTCCACCTGCACCTGATCGCGCTCGCCGCTGATGTAGACAGGTTGACCGTGGATCGGAGTACGGTTGCGGTTGAGATATTCCACGTAGGATTTTATGCCGCCCTTGAAGTGAAATTTATCCTCGGCGCCGCTGCGTTCATCCTTGAGGAAGATCCGAACCCCGCTGTTGAGGAAGGAGAGCTCCCGCAACCTTTTTCTGACGATCTCGTAGCGGTAGACCGTGGTTTCAGTGAATATGGCGGGATCGGCCTTGAAGGTGATCTTGGTACCGGTTTTTTCACAGGTGCCTATCACCTCCAGTTCGCTGGTCTTGGTTCCGTACTCATAGGTCTGGCGATAGATCTTGCCGTTTCTGCGGATCACGGCCTCGGCATATTCACTCAAGGCATTGACCACGGAGACACCCACACCGTGCAAACCTCCGGAAACCTTGTAGGTGGAATCGTCGAATTTGCCGCCGGCATGGAGGGTGGTCATGACCAGCTCCAATCCCGACACCTTTTCGGTGGGATGAATATCAACGGGAATTCCGCGGCCGTTATCCTCAACGGTGACGGAATTATCCTGATGGATGATGACCTCGATACGGTCGCAGTATCCGGCCAGGGCCTCATCAATGGAGTTGTCCACCACCTCGTAGATGAGATGGTGAAGACCTTCCTCGGCGGTATTGCCGATATACATGGCCGGTCTTTTGCGGACCGCCTCCAGACCGTCTAAAACCTTGATCTGTTCGGCCTCGTAGGATGACTTTTCCTCGCTCACGATATTTTTCCTTGGATTCTTTTTTTTGTTCCTGCAGTTTCCCCCGCCGGAGCGGAAAGGGAAGGGGGCCTAGAGTTTCATGGGCATGATGATGCAGAGAAGACCCGGATCATCATCCGAGGTGATCAGGCAGGGACTTTCATCGGTACTGATATAGACGTTGATCACGGGACCGGACATGACCTGCAGGGCATCGATAAAGTAACGGCAGTTGAAACCGAGCTCCAGCTCCTCGCCGGCGTACTCGACGGCCATCTCGTCACGGGCGCTGCCGTAATCGGCATTCTGGGAGTTGAGTTCCAGAAGGTTGTTGGAAATGCGAATGCGGATGGCGTGGAAATCTTCATCGGCAAAGAGATTGATCCGCTTCATGGATTCGAGGAAGGAGAGCCGGTCGATCTCAATGTGGGTATCCCGGGGAATGACTTCGAGAATGGTCTTGTAATCGGGAAATTCGCCTTCCATGAGGCGAATGATCAGCAAAGCGGAATCATTTTTAAGAACCGCTTGCTTTTTCTCAAAGCCGATGAGCACCTTTTCACTGTTTTCACAGAACTTCTTGATCTCAACAACACCGTTTCTGGGGATAAGGGTCACTGGATTCAACCGTAATTCATCAAAACCGTTCTCCGTTTCACGACTCATGATCGTCAGACGATGGCCGTCGGAGGAGACCGCGGTTAAACGGTTTTTACCGTCGACTTTCTCCTTTTTGATGAGAGCGGCGGTGAGCGAATAGATGTTTTCCTTATCCTGGGCAATGGAAAATGTTATCTTTTCCAGCAGATCGATTAAAATCGCACTGTCCATTTCCACCAGTGAGGATTCATCGTAGGCGGGAAATTCGGGAAATTCTTCACTTTCCATTCCCGCCAATTTATAGAGACTGGAACCGGCGGTAATCTGCACCCACTTGTTTTCCTGTTCCACAAAATCAACGGTGGCAGAGGCGGATTCGCGGGCCAGCTCAAAGAGTTTTTTTGCCGGCAGGGTCAGGGAACCCTTTTCCGTCACCTCGGCGGGGATTACCTGTTTGAGACCCACTTCCAGGTTGGTGCCGGTAAAGGTGATACTGGAATCATTAACTTCGAGCAGTACATTTGAAAGAATAGCCATTGTTCCCCGTTTGCTCGTTATATTTTGCTGCGCTGCCATGGCGCCGAGGAGATCCTTTCTTTCAACGGAAAAATGAAATCCCATAATTAACCTTATTTATTTTTTTCTTTTATTGATCTTATTATCGGTGTGATTTTGTTGAAACAGAGAATAACTTACCGAAATATAAAAAAAAGATTTCTTGAAAACTCCATGGAAATCTCTTGTATTCTTTCTTCACAAGGGCAGCGAAAGGGTTTTCAACAAAGATTTAAACATCTTTTTCACCAATATTCGCACATCCCATGCAAGGCGGCTTTTCCGATAGGGTGGAAAGGCTAAGTAACCCTATGAAATAAATAAAGATAATATTCACAGAATAGTAGTCGAAAATAAGCTAAAAAGCAACGAAATAATGAATATTTATCCAGCAGGTATCCATGGCCGTATCCACCTTTGATTCACTTGCCCAAAGGCTCGATATCCTCTTTGCAAAAGGGTTGAAACAGAGGGTTTTTTCCGGTGCCTCCCTGGGAATTTCCAT
The DNA here is from genome assembly GCA_964446115.1 of uncultured Desulfobulbia bacterium. Taxonomy (GTDB): domain Bacteria; phylum Desulfobacterota; class Desulfobulbia; order Desulfobulbales; family Desulfobulbaceae; genus CAYUNE01. The sequence goes on from CAYUNE010000003.1 coordinate 34,120, forward strand.
CGGTCGTTCAGGGGAACCGACTCGGTGGAGGAAGATATTTCACTACGGGCGCACATCATGTGGTCATGGAGGCGGAAGGGTGACCAGTACAACCTTTTTCGATATAGCCTCCCTCACCAAACCACTGGCCACCACACTTATCGTCCTCTCTCTGATGGGAGAGGGAAAGCTGGACTGGGACGACCCCCTGGAAAAACTGTTTTCCGGCCCTCTGCCGGCGGAAAAAAGAAAAATAACCCTGGAGCATCTTCTCTCCCATTCCGCCGGACTGGCGGCCCATAAACCGTTTTTTCGCCATCTGAAAAGCCAAAGCCCCCATGAAAGGGCGGAGGAAATAATCAACGCTGTTTTGAGGGAGCCCCTTGTCTATCCGCCCGGGAGCGGATGTCTCTACAGCGACCTGGGTTTTTTGCTGCTTGGCCGGATTGTGGAAAGGGCTGCCGGGGGAATGGGCATTGCCGAGATTTTTTCTCGCAAAATAAGTAAACCCCTGGGCATTGCAAAGGAAATTTTTTTTCGATCCCAGGCCCACAGGGGAGAAGGAGAGCAGTTTGCGGCAACGGAAAGCTGTCCCTGGCGGGGCCGCACGCTGCAGGGCGAGGTCCATGATGAACATGCCTGGTGCATGGGCGGCGCCGCCGGCCATGCCGGTCTCTTTGCCACCAACAGGGGAGTACTTCAGCTGACCGAGTACATCCTTAATCTCCGCCTGGGACGGATAAGCGACGAGTTGATCCGTCGGGCCGATCTCCTCAGATGTCTGCAACGCATCCACCCGGACCACAGTTGGGCCCGCGGCTTCGATACACCCTCTTCTTCGGGATCATCGAGCGGTAGCTATTTTTCCCCGGACAGCGTCGGCCATCTCGGTTTCACCGGTACCTCTTTCTGGATCGATCCGGAAAGGGATATCATCGTTGTTCTGCTCACCAACCGGGTCCATCCAACCAGAGAAAATAGAGGGATAAGAGAGTTCAGACCACGTTGCCACGACGCGGTAATGGAGTGGTTCCTGGCAGGGGATCGGCGTTTGGAAAAAAGGTAAAAAAAAGACCTGCCGGAACCGTTGAAGTTCAGGCAGGTCTTGTGAAGGGTCTCAAGCCGCAGCAAGAGGCGGCTCTTTGGCGATTACCACCAGCAGATGGTTTGATCCGCTTCGAAGATCTTGTCCACCAGGGCGTCGTAATCAGGATTTTCTACATTGAGATCAAAGGATTCCACCTCCCGATCCCGACTGACGATTTCCACCAGCTTCTTGGTGGTATCGTCCGGCTCGGAGCGATATATATGTAAAATTTTCATGATGTTATACTCCTGTGCTGATTAATGTGCGCTGTGGGCACGGACTAGATTATGCCGTAGGGAATGATATGGGTCATCTCACGGAGCTTTTCACCCAGTTCCTCGATGGTGATGGGTTCCAGGTTGTTGAGTTCGCAGTTTGAGGCCTTGGTGGCATAGATTTCGCCTTCCATGTCACGCAGCATCTCGATGGACTCCTCGTTGTGCTCGTTGAGTTTGTCCATCTCGACATCATCCATAACCACTCCGTAAGCATACATATTTTCAACCGCAAGACCGAGAGCGGAACGGATACCGTCCACCACTGAATCCTTGTTGCGGTACATGAGACATACTTTTTTGTATTCCATGAGCTACTCCCTATAAGCTGAGATAACAGTCATAATCTTCAATGATGATGCCGTGTTGTGCCTGGGTGGCCATTTTCTTGGGATCAAGGCCTTCGGGAACATCGTTGATGTCATATCCCATATTGGCATAACTATCGACGCAGATGGAAACATCATCGGCTATCTTGCAGAGTTCGGGAAAATCCGGCTCCTGCTTGGCGTTGTGAGTGGCATCCCAGGTAAAAAAAACTTTGACTGCCGAGCCCTTGGCCTTGGCCGCCTTCGTAATCCCCATAACATGTTTGAACTGGTTGGGGTTTGTAACAAAAATACCGAGACTTTTAGCCATAATATCCTCCGGTTAAATCAGGTTGAATCTCTGTTTCGGCTTTCCCGCTCACCGTGATGGAAAGGTGAAGGACAAAGGGAAAGATCAGCTGGTCGCCGCACCCGGCAATCGGCAGGGGGCGAGTTTCGTCAATTAACCTTTTTTAACGAAAAAGCTGATGTAACCGGTTTCTTCCTTCTCGCCGAGGTACTCATGGCCGGAACGCTCACACCAACCGGGAATATCGTTCCGGGATCCGGGATCGGTTCCGTCGACCTGGAGAATTTCGCCTGACTTGAGCTTGCCGATTTCCTTTTTGGTGCGAAGCAGGGGCATGGGGCAGCTGAGACCTTTGGCATCCAGAACAGCGGCTACTTCCAATCCTTCAGGTGCTTGTTTCGTGTCACTCATTGTATCCCTCCATCTGTGAAAAATTGATAGACCGACGGATTTATTCCACCGGCACAAATGATCTGTGATCAGGCTCGATAAATCTATTTACTTACTGAATGATATTCTTTCTGTCAAGCCATAAATGGAGCTCCGAAAAAGGGAAAAAATTGGGTAAACATGCTGATATTAATGTAATTTCAGCACACGGCATATATCATTTTTGTTTGACGTAACTATCAACAAATCTTGACAAAAAACCAGAGCGCGAGTAAATGGAATCAGTTGCCCATCGCTGAAATAGCCGACCGGGAGCAAAGTGTGGGGGAACCGGGATCAGCGATTTTTTTGGAAACCGACGGTAACGGCGAGGAAGGAACCGACCCGTGGCCGTTCCAATATAAACGGCAAGCGTGAAGAGGAGGGAAAATGAGCGAAGAAAGTATCTTTGGAAACAAGATCAAAGGGTTGTATAAAAACCTTTGTCAGACGGAATGGAACGCGATGCTCACCGGCGTGATCGTCGCCTTTCTTTCCGTGATGATCATGGCCTGGTGGCGGCCCTGGGGAGCGGTCGGCGCCATCAGAAACTGGGGAGACTGGCTGATCTACGGCTTCACCTCCCTCACCGGTCTTGAAAGCGGCGTCTTTGGTCTCTATGAAGAGGCACCGAAATCGATTTTGGTCAGTTCCGGATCGGTGATCGGTATCGGCTTTCTGCTGGGTTCCTTTATCTCCGCCTGTCTCGGCCGCGATTTCGCCGTCAGGGTGCCGCCCACCCGGGAAATCGTCAAAGGGGTGATTGCCGGTATTCTCATGGGAGTGGGATCAGCCTTTGCCGGCGGCTGCAACGTCGGTGGGATGTACAATGCCATCGGCAATCTGGCAGCCAACGGATTCACCATGTGGTTTGGCCTGGTCCTTGGCGTTGTCCTCGGTCTCAAGCTGCTCTACCTGGAAATGGAGTATATCACCTGGGGCAGCGGCGGAGCAAAAACCATTGAGGTCTCCTCCACGGTGCAAACCTTTCTCGCCCTGGGCGGCATCGTCGTCCTGGTAGGCGGCGCCTATCTCTACAGCGGCAACGAAGACAGCGATTACATCGCCTCGCTTTCCGGCATTATCATGATCGCCGCCGGGCTCGGCTATGCCATGCAGCGGGGACGCTGGTGCATGGTGCAGGGTTTCCGCGAGCCCCACATGACCGGTGACTGCACCCTGGCAAAATCGGTGGCGCTTTCCATCTTCATCGTTGCCATCGGCGCAGCGGTATTAAAGTATGCCGTGCCCATGCGCGCCGGCGGCGAGGCTGTTCTCGATCCTGCCAACTATGTCCGCGGCACCTTCGGCTGGGGCTCGGTTGTGGGTGGATTTATTTTCGGTCTCGGCGCCATGTTCGCCGGCGGCTGCGGCTCTGGAACCCTGTGGCGCGTGGGCGAGGGTCAGGTGAAACTGTGGATCGTCGTTCCCTTTTTCGGCATAGCCAACTCCCTGATGACCGCCTACTTCAGGGATATGGATTTTGAGGCGGACGGTAAGCTCGGTTCATACGTCTACCTGCCGGATGTAATGGGTTATGGTCCCACCCTGCTGCTCATCGGGTTGATCATGGCCTTCTGGTATGTTGTCGTAACCTGGAACGAGGATGCCAACAAGCTGATCGTACCCATGTAATCCCTGATGTCGGCCTCCTGCCGGAGCAGCGGCTGTGAAAGGCAGGGTGAAGATTAATCGCGATACCTCATCTGCGGGTATCGCGATTTTTTTATGGATGGAGAAAATATCTGGATGAGCGACGTCGTGAGAGATAAGATGCGAAGAGAGCTGTTGGCGCGGCGGAAGCGCCTGGGCGCTGCCGAGAGGGAGCGGTTGAGTGATCTAATTTACCAACGTTTCATCGGGCTGGAGATGATCCTGGAGGCGGAGACGATCTTCATCTACGCCGCTTTCCGCAGCGAGGTGGAGACCATCCGTATCATCGACTGGTTGATCGCCGCCAACAAAACCGTGGCCGTACCCTTGACTCTGGTGGCTGAAAAGCGACTGCTGGCCGTGGCGATCACCGATCCCAAAAGCCAACTGACACCGGGCTATTGCGGGATTCCCGAACCATTGCCCCATCTGGTCTCCGCTGCGACCATTGATCCCGGTGAGCTCGACGTGGTGGTGGTACCGGGCTCCGTCTTCGACGAGAGAGGTGGCAGGCTAGGATACGGCGGCGGCTATTACGACCGCTTTTTCGATGGCGAGGCTCCCGGGGCCGTACGTATGGCACTGGCCTTTGAATTGCAGCTTGTGGCAGCCGTGGAGATGCGGGAGCATGACAGGTACATGGACTGGATAATAACGGATGAGAGAATCATTGACTGCGGGAGGAAGCGCAATGCGGAAGACGGCCATTTATCGTGACGACCTTTTTCTTGACCATAAACCCGGCGCCGGACACCCGGAGTCACCCGACCGGCTCAGGGTGATCTACGACGAGCTCGATCGGGCGGAGATCGCCGCCCCTTTTCTTTTCCCCGATTTTGCCGCCGCACCGCTTGAGACCATCGCGTTGAATCACTCCGCCGCTCTCATCGACAGGGTGCGATCCACCGCCGGCAGGAGTCACGATTTTCTCGATGCCGACACCCAGACATCGGCCGCATCCTTTGATGCCGCTCTCAAGGCCGTCGGTGCTCTCACGGACGGCGTCGACCGCCTCATGGCCGGGGAAATCGATAACTGTTTCGCCCTGGTGAGACCTCCGGGGCACCATGCCGAGGCCGAGCGCTCCATGGGTTTTTGTCTCTTCAACAATGTTGCCGTCGCCGCCCGCCACGCCATCGGAAAACATGGTCTTGAAAGGGTATTTATCGTTGACTGGGACCTGCACCACGGTAACGGTACCCAGAACAGTTTTTACGAAAACGACAGGGTTTTTTACCTGTCCACCCACCAGTATCCCTATTATCCGGGCAGCGGCGGCGTCAACGAAACCGGTCGCGGTGCGGGCAAGGGATTTACCGCCAATGTGCCGCTGCCCGGTGGCCAGGACGACCGGGCCTACGCAACCATCTGGAACCGGCTGATCACGCCGCTGGTGCGGGCCTATCGCCCCCAGCTTATCCTCGTTTCCTGCGGTTTCGATATCTATCAGGGAGATCCGCTGGGGGCCATGCTGGTTTCCGCCCGGGGATTCGCCTATCTGACCCGGGTGATGGTTTCCCTGGCAGAGGAGGTCTGTAATGGACGTCTGTTGGTAACCCTGGAGGGAGGATACAATCTGACGGGCATGCGAGACGGTTCCCTGGCGGTCCTGGCCGAGTTGTTGGGCAACAGGCTGTCCACTTCCCTCCCGATTCATCTCGACAAGCGGACAGGTGAGGATCTCCGCCGGGCAGCCGTGGATCTGCTTTCCCTTGAAGAAACCCTCGGTGTTGTCAAAACACATTGGAATATCGATGAATTCTTAGATTGATCTACAGTTTTTCACTCACAGTACCGATAGATCAATAGGGGTTTTCCCTGTCATCAGGTGGTTCCATCCCGGGTGTGTCACCGCATCCGATTGAATATATAGGATTTATGGGAACAAAAATTCTTGTAGCCGATGACGACCAGCTGGTTCGCAGTACGGTCGGCAGAATTCTGAAAATGTTCGGACACGAGACCGTTACCGTTGATAACGGTCTGGCCGTTCTCGATACCGTCGATGACGACTTTGACGCCATTATTCTCGACATCGACATGCCCAAGCTCGACGGTTTTGAAACCCTGGCCCGACTCAACGAGAAAAACACCGGGATTCCAGTCATCTTTTTCACCGGTGCCGGTATCATGGACAACGCTGTGAAGGCGATCAATCTCGGTGCCTACGACTTCATGACCAAACCCATCGACGACCTGGATATCTTCAGGATCAAGGTGGACCGGGCCATCGAGAAACGCAACTATGTCCGCCGGGAAAAGGAGTATCGGAAAAAACTTGAAGATGAGGTCCGGCAGAAAACCTATGAGCTGGCCAGGAACAACCTGCTCCTGGAGGAGTACAGCGCCAACCTGGAAAAGACAACTGTCCAGATCATGACCAGCCTGCAGAACGCCATGGAAGAAAAGGACTGCTATACGGCGGGTCATACCCTCCGGGTAACGGAATTCAGCATGCAACTGGGCGAGAAGATCATGCTTTCCGAGGATGACCTGGTGGTGCTCAAACGAGCTGCGCAGTTCCATGATATCGGCAAACTGGTCATCGATCTCTCCTGTATCCAGAAACCGGGCAAGCTCACCAGGGAGGAGTGGGAACTCATAAGAAAACATCCGGCTGTGGGCGCCAACATCATCGAACCTTTGGGATTCGTCAATGTGGAAAGCGACATTATCCGCCACCACCACGAGCGTCTCGACGGCGGCGGCTATCCCGACGGAATAGGAGGGGGCGAGCTGGATACGATGACGAGAATCATCACCATCGCCGACAGCTATGATGCCATGACCTCCCGGCGTAACTATCGGCGTAACATGACGGCAACCGAGGCGGTGGAGGAGTTACGCCGCTGCGCCCACACCCAGTTCGATCCCGATCTGGTGGAAGAATTTGCCGAGATTATTCTCGCCGTCCCCGCGCTGCTCACCGAAACCTCATAAACGTTGGCGTAATTTTTCACAGCCACCGCATCTTCACAGAATCTCTCCCCGTTTTTTTGTATTCTTTACTCCCTGTTTTTCAGTAACAGTTGGCGAATAGCCGACATGGGCGGCCGTACAGCCGGCGCTTCCTCCTCTCCCGTTAGCCAGGTGTCGATGGGCAGGTCATAGTGCAGGATCGTCGAGTTCAATCTGAGCCAGTATTTGCGGTCCGATTCGGTTTCGATGATAAGAACGATTCCCGCCTTTTTTCCGGTCTGCAAACCGTAATAGAGGGATTGACCCACGGCTTCATACCACTTGGCGGCAAAGTCTATTTCCACCGCATGGGTGGCGGTGACGCAGTCGCATCTGGTTTTATCCGGCAGAATCACCTCAACCTCACCCCCGTGTTCCCCGCACCACTGCCGCACGTAATGACTCTCCGGATAGAGATGGGCGCCACAGGCAGCCGTGGGAAAAATCATTACCGCAAGAAAGGTGAAGAAGGAAGAGAAAGAAAGGGGCATGACTCCCTGTGGAGCTGATTTTGGGGTTTTCAGACAGCAAACCCCCCCGCTCTGCAAGGGGTGGTAAGGCACACTTTCAACCGTTATCATTTATAGGGCTTGCAACCCGGCGATAATGTACCTCTTGACCGGATACGTTTACGGGTGCTGCAGATTTATTTCGGTGAAGATGAGGTGCCCGTGGGTGCTTACTTTCAACCTGAATCCGGTCACTTTCTCCAAGGGGTCCGATGGGGATGGATTTGCCCTTGCCGTAAAAATCAGTATAATTGAAAAAAGGATGGAAACAAGAAAATAAAAAAATGAAGGATCGACCCTCACAATCTTTTTCAACCGCGGGCCAGTTCGGCTATAACGGCTTTGGGCTGCCCTCGCCGGATATCACCCATTCCAGCGGCAACAGGATTGGTGGTCCCTCATCGGTGAAGGGAGAAAAACGACTGAAAAAACCCCGCGATATTGTCTCCATCTCCGAATCTGCAAAGGAAAAGTCCCGGGAGCTCGCCGTCACCGAAAACCAGGCCGTCGCCGCCATGTCGCCGAAAAGAGGAGACCACAACGCCATACAACAGCAAGGCACCTCCACCGGGACCACCACCCCCCACCCATCACCAGCGGACAAACATCGGCAGTCAGCCGCGCTCAAGGCCTATTCCTCCACCACTGATTGATTTTTTTAAGCTACCCTTTCCCCAGCAGCTTTTTTCCGGTTTTGATTTCATGGTTGCCGGGACCCCGTATCCCCACTATGCGGCCGGGAGTAAATTATAGCGCCGGGTTGGGAGTTCAGCGGGTGGATTTATTCACGGCTCCGGTTACACCCGTCATTTCATCATTTTTTTGCGTTTTTCCATGCGGCGTTTACGGATCATCAGGGTGTCGTTGGCCATACCGAGATAGGCTTCCTTTAGAGCATCGGCAAATTTACCCAGCTTGCCGCCCTCTTTTCCAAGAGCGGTCTTGGCCTTTTCAGCATCGGCAAAGGCCATTTTGCTCTTTGCGGTCATGGTACCCGGTAACTTCGAACCGATCAGATAGGTGACCTCATCCACGTTCACCAGGGGCTTAGGCTTGGCATCCGCCCCAAAGTCAGCGGCGTAAATTGCCTTGATACCACGATCGAGGTTGAGAGATAGGCTGATCGCAAGACAGTGGATGGAGCAGGTGCCGTCAACCAGATCGTCGTCATAGTGAACCAGGTGACGGCTGTGATTCCACATTTTTCGATCCATACCGCAGTAGGGGCACTTGGGATATTTTTTCAACTCGTTTTCAAGGGGGGCGGCGTCCGGAGGAGTCTTGGGAATAAACTGGAGCGGGGTGCCGTCCCCTTCGCATTTTTCTCCCTGGGCCAGCCATCCCTTACCAGGCATCATGGCACCAATTTTTCCAGCATAGGCACGACCCAGACCGACACCACCGAGACCGGTCAACCCGCCAACACCGGCAACCGCGAGCAGTCTCAAAGCTTCACGCCGATTCATCTGTTTTTTTTCACTCATCATGCACCTCCGATTTTATTGATGGGACTCGATACGGGCAATTTCCCGGATTGATCTTCTTCTCCCGGAACCCTGTGTTCTTTTCCGAAGAGGAGAAAGATGAAAAATGGGGGGAGGTTGCTCCCAAAGTATCTGCAGTAGCCTTCATACTACAGCAGGAAATAAATTTACCAATGCGGCAAATTGTCGCACCCGCGAAGGCTTTTTTGTGGGATGGAAGAGACTCGACAAACATGTCGAGACCGGCCTGAAAATGTCGAAACAGTTTTCCAAGCCACAAGGTGTGTTGTTCTGTACAAGGATCTCTATGACCTGCCCGCTACCACCGACAACACCGATATCCAGACCGTGTATCAAAACCTGGCAAAGGGATCGCGAAATCATCTCCGTTCTTTTACCACCCAACTTTCCTTATTATCGATTCCCAGCTTTTCTCCGGGTCGCTATTTGAAAAAAAAGGACAAATCTTCTGGGGGAATGATTTGTCCTTTGGAGGGCACGCATATTTTTTCGGTATGCGATGAAATGCAGCTCCATAGTGACCTGTTTTCCTTTTTTGCGCAATGTGGCAAATTGTCGCATCCCACCGGTTCAAGGGCTATCGCCGTGAGGATGCCAAGGACAAGAAGCTGACCATGGAAACTTACTGATTTGCTTAAATCTCTCCTTGCCGCTATAACCCTACTCATTACTTCGTAACCGGTCACGGGATATGTAAACCCGCGGTATATCTTGCTTCCAAACTGTAATTGGTCACAGGTGCTGCAGATTTGCACGCTCTCTCCCGGCCGCTATAGCCCACTATGCGGCCGGGAGAGAGCGTGTAAAGATGCGG
>CAYUNE010000004.1:0-26141 GCA_964446115.1 uncultured Desulfobulbia bacterium
GACTGGCTCAAAAAAGAAAAAGGGGTCGTGGTCAGCCACCTATGAGCAAACCAAGAAAAGTTTTTATAACCGTCAAGACCTATCCCACCTTGTCCAAAAAATATGATGAACTGGTGTGCACGGCTGTTTTTTTTGAGGATGGCCGTTGGGTCCGGCTTTATCCCCTGCCTTTCCGCAAGCTTGATGACGAAAAACAGTACCGGAAATACCAGTGGCTTGAGTTACAACTGGAGAGAAATTTCAGTGATCCCCGCCCGGAAACATACAAAGTGGTTGACCGCAACAGCATAAAACCTGTGGGGGACGTGACAGGCACGGCTAACGCGTGGCAGGAGCGGAAGGATATCGTTTTCTCCAAGAGCAGGATTCATACTGTACTTTCAATTTTTCGGCCAGAGCCTCTTATTGGCAAATGCTTTGCCGGAATGTGATTTCAAGTATTTTTCAAAAGACAGGACCTGCGATTTGTCACTAAAAGCCAGGTACGTGACGTGTCCACGGTTTGAATTTGCTGGTATGGTGTGATTGACCGTTGTTATGAGCTGAGAAACGGGTTTTCAGATCTCTGGAAAAGCCTATATAGGTTTGATCAGGATGGGAAATACTGCGAAGCTAAAAATAGGCCAAGACTTTACAATTAATGGCCTGCCATGCGTAGCCCGAAGGGCGAAGCATGGTGGAGGTGCCGGGAGTCGAACCCGGGTCCGGAAATACTCCCCTCACGTCTCTACATGCTTAGTTCCAGGTTTTGGTCTTGCACCCGGCTCTCACCTGGAACGTGGGATTGCCAGGTGCCAGCCTGCTTGAAGTCTCGCCGGCGGGATAACAGGCTCATCCTGCCGGCCAGCCCGAGGAGTCGACGCCTTCATCCGGCCTTACGGGCGCGGACCGGGAAGACGGCAAGGCAGGTTATGCTGCCATTGCGTAGTTATAATCGTCTGCGATTATATTTAAGGCTCCATCTGTTTTACGAGTTGACGGAACACTCGGCATGCAACGTTGAGCTTACATATCCCCGTCGAATCCGTTTCACCCCCATTTGTAACCGATACAGGGCTCGTAACCCTGCATTAATCTTGTTCCTGACTGTAACTGATCGTAGATACTTAAGATTTAATAATTTCGCTTCATGACCCGCTGCAGTTCGCGGCGGGATTGCTTTTCCTTCAGGGCCGCCCTCTTGTCGTAGAGCTTTTTCCCCCGGGCCAGGCCCAATTCAACTTTTGCCCTGCCGTTTGCAATAAAGTAAATCCTCAACGGGATGAGCGCAAGGCCTTTTTCCTGCAATTTGCCTGTCAACTTGTTGATTTCCCGTTTATGCAGCAACAGCTTGCGCACCCGTCGCGGATCGGTTGATCCATGGGTTGTCCAGGCATAAGGAGAGATGTGGACATTATGGAGATAGGCTTCGCCATGCTCTATGCGGGCATAGCCGTCACGCAGATTCGCCCGTCCCGCCCGCAGGGACTTCACCTCGCCACCGGTAAGCACCATGCCGGCCTCCAGCCTGGACTCGATATGATAATCGTGAAAGGCCTTTTTGTTGGTACAGACAATCCGCTTTGCCATTGTTCTTTATTGGGTTATCCACGATCTACTCCGAGCCCGTGACCCGGACCGCCTCCTCGACAGTAGTAACACCCTGCTTGACTTTTTGCCAGGCATCTTCCTGCAGAGTTGTCATTCCTTCCCGGAAAGCAACCTGTCGCAGCTCGCTGCTTGTGGCTCCGGCGGTCACCAGTTTTTTGAGTTGCTCGGAAAGGGGAAAAATCTCGAATATCCCGCAACGACCGCGGAAACCGGTATTGCGGCACTGGGGACATCCCTTGCCCTTCTTCAGGGTCAGGGACCCCTCGCCCGTCACCGGAAAACCGAGATTCTGCAGGTCGGCAGCATCCACCTGGTAGGCTTCGGCGCAGTCGGGACAAATTCGTCTCACCAGCCGCTGGGCCAGGGCCCCAAGCATGGTGGAGGCAATCAGAAAAGGCTCCAGCCCCAGATCGACCAACCGGATGATCGAGGAAACCGCATCGTTGGTATGGAGGGTGGAGAAAACCAGGTGTCCGGTGAGGGCTGCCTGAGCCGCATATCTGGCGGTCTCGGCGTCACGGATCTCACCGATCATGATAATATCGGGATCCTGTCTCAAAATATTCCGCAAAATGGTGGAAAAGGTCACATCGATCTGCGGTTGTACTGAAATCTGATTAAACTCCTCATGGACCATTTCCACCGGATCTTCCACGGTGATGATATTTTTTTCCGGGGTGGCGATTTTTTTCAGGGTTGAATAGAGGGTCGTGGACTTACCGCTGCCGGTTGGGCCGGTCACCAGCACTATGCCGTGGGGCGAAGTGGAAAAACTGTTGTAGACGATATAATCCCTCCTGGAAAACCCGAGTTTATCCAGATCCTGGAATATCACCTCGGTATCCAGGATCCTCAGGACAAGTTTTTCCCCAAAGGCCACGGGAATGGAAGAGACCCTGATCTCCGCCTCTCTTTCCCCGTTGTCCTGACCGATCTTTATTCTGCCGTCCTGGGGTCGTCTTTTTTCCGCAATATCCAACCGGGCCAGGGATTTGATCCTGGAAGTAATGGCGGAATGGACCACCTTGGGCAGGTTGTAAATGGTATGCAGAACCCCGTCGATACGAAACCTGATCATGCAGATGTTGCGCTTGGGTTCGATGTGGATATCGCTGGCCCGTTGCTCCAGAGCGTAATGAAAGAGATGATTAACCGCTGTTTTGATATGCTGGTCCGAGGAGGTCAACTCCTGACCGGAAGAGATATTGACGAACTGCTCCAGATTACCGATATCCACCGCCGAACCCGACGAAGGAGCGCCGAAATGGGTCTCCGCAGCAGTAATGGATGACTGGAAACCGAAAAACTCGGCCAGAATCTTCCTGATATCAGCCTTGGTGGTGAGGTAAGGCCGCACCTTCATCTGATTGGCCCTTTCGATATCCTCCAGCACCGTCCGGTTGTCGGGATCGTAAATGGCGACCTGGAGAACACCGTTACGGATATCAAAGGGCAGGATCATCTGGTTGACGGCAAAGGATCTGGGTATGGTTTTGGTGACGATCTCGATATCCAGTTCCAGCGGGTCCAGCTTGACAAAGGGGATATGCAGCTTCTGACTCACCGCCCGCATGATATGTTCGTCGGTGAGCAGTTTATTCTTGATGCCGCCGATCTCGATTTTCAGCGAGGTGATAACATCCACCAGGTCGGGACGCCGGGCCCTTCCCGGCTTACCACCGTTGTTTCGCTCTTCGTAAAGACGGCGTAATTTATGCTCCTGCTTGCTGCGATTGGCGATGATGAAGCGTCGCTGTCGATCGGTGAGCAGCTTGCTTTCGCAAAGAAGATCGAGCAGAGCATTGCTGTTGAGGAGTGATTGCCTGTTTTCCATGGGGTATTCCTGTGCTTCCTTGTCCGTTCCAGATCGCCGTTTTCAAAACGGAGCGGATTTGGTATAATCATATACCATGAACCGTATCCGCGCCCGCTGCAAATCCTTTCTGTCCCTTCTCTCCTGCCTTCTCATTCTTTTCAGCTTTTCCCACCCGCTCATTGCCCAGGACAACGATCACGGCCCGGAGACACCCCGCTTTACCGTCACCATCCATCCCCTTGCCCGAACCACTATCTACAACCGGGTGGCCCTGCTGCCCTTAAGCGGCGGGGACAAGGATATTGCCGATCAGCTGACCAGGAGCTTTCACTCCTCCCTGCTGAAATCGAAAAAGTATTCCCTGCTGCCGCTGTCTGCCTCAACCGAGTGGTTTGACAACTTTTCCGGAGGGAAAAAGCAACCCTCCTCTGCGGAAAACCTGATCATCAGGGCGGGAACCGCACTCAAATGCCGCGGAGTGATCAGCGGCGAAGTGATTTTGGGCAATCGTGATCCTGCCGTGGCCGCAACATCACCATTTTTGCGGGTGATCCTGAAAATGAACGATGCCGGAAACGGCGGAGAGGTCTGGAGGCTGCGGGCCGTTGTCGAAAAAGTACCGGACACATACCGATTGGGCAGCCGCTTCATCCAGGAGGTCGCCTCCCTGGCGGTGAACCGTCTTGTTGCGGAAATGGTGGCGGCGGGCGATCGATTTTCCACCCAACTGCCCCAACCGCGGATCTTTTCTTTTCAGGGCAACCATGGCGGCGCCACCTTTTATCTCCGCCCGGATCCGGTCCTGCTCTTTGCCCGCTACTGTCTGCTGCGTGCTCCGGGCAAGGGAGAAATTTTTACCACAGTGGCTTCGGTGCGCAACAAGTCCCGGCAGGCCACAATCCTTGTTGACAACCGGGGAGGTGATCCGGGATCAACTTTTTACTATACCGTGGTGGGCATCACCTCATCCGGCCTGGCCAGCCTTCCCGTTCCTCCCCTGGCAATTCCCGCTTCCCCCGGGGAATAACCCCGAACACAACCCAGGTCACGGGTTTTGGTAATCCAGCGGTATGTCGCGCCGCCGAAACGTCAACACTACCCGCGATCAGGCGGCCTCGCTCACCAGCGATATTTCCTCCGCCGCCGTCCGCTCCAGCAATTCCTGCATGGAAGAACGTAATTCCTCCAACATTTCACCATAGGAGAGCTCCTCCCCGTTTTTGGCGCTTAGTTCGATTTTCCGGGCCACTTCACCCAACTCCTGCAGTCCCATGGACAACAGGTTTCCTTTGATACTGTGGGCAACGGAGCCGAGATTGCCGTATTCACAGGCAGCGGCTGCCTTTTCGGCCCGTTTCAGGTTTTCGCCAAGACTCCGGGAGGTGGTGGTCAGCATCTGGTCGATCTGCTCCGGTTGCAGATGATAGGTGTCCCGCAGGTGCGAACTGATCCGTTCCTCAAGGGATGGTGTGCCGCCACCGGTATCGGCGGCATCCGTGTCGGCCTCCGCACTCTTTTCCACCGATCCGCTCACCACGGTGTTTCGGCGGGAAAAAACCGTCCCGGTTATTTTGCCGAGACGGGAAAAGAGGATGTGCGGCTGGAAGGGTTTGCTGATATAATCATCCATTCCGGCGGCCAGGCACTGCTCCCGGTCTCCGCTCATTGCGTGGGCGGTCATGGCGATGATGGGTATGTGTCCGCCGATGAGCCGACCGGAGAGCGAGGCGGAAAATTCCTCCCTGACGGTTTCGGGTACGGGCTTGCGCTCTTCAAAGGCACGGATAATCCGGGTGGCGGTGAGTCCGTCCATGCGCGGCATCTGCACATCCATGAGGATCACGTCAAAGCGGTCACGGGTAAGGGCATGCAGGCATTGCAGGCCGTTTTCGGCAACACGTATGCTGTGGCCGTTTTTTTCCATGACCATGCGGACCAGTTCCTGATTGGCACGATTGTCCTCCACCAGCAGAATACGCAGTTTCCGGTGATATTCATAGCCGTCGTCCTCGACCTGCTCCCGCTCGGGCAGCATCTCCTCGGTACCGGATTGCAGCGCAACGGTAAAGTGAAAGGTGCTGCCCTCGCCCTCGCTGCTCTCCACCCGGATGGTTCCCCCCATCATCTCGGTCAGCTGGCGGCAGATCGCCAATCCCAGCCCCGTGCCGCCGAACTTTCTGGAGATACTGCCGTCGGCCTGGCTGAAACTGGTGAAGATGTTTTCCCGCTGATCCAGCGGAATGCCGATACCGGTATCGGCAACGGAAAAGTGGATAAGGTTCTTCTCTCCCTTCTCCGCCTTTTTCTCCATGGCGACCTTAATCGTGATCCTGCCCTGGTCGGTGAACTTGATACTGTTGCTCACAAGGTTAAGGAGAATCTGCCGCAACCTGAGTTCATCACCCAGGAAGACATCCTCCATGTCCGGCTCGATCCGGTAGTCAAGGTCGATTCCCTTTTCTCGGGCCGTTATCTTCAACGGCGCGCAGACATTCCTGAGGAATTTCGATAACCGGAAGGGATAAATCTCCAGCTCGAGCTGTCTTGCCTCGATTTTGGAAAAATCCAGGATATCGTTGAGAATACCCAGCAGGCCATTGGCGGCGTGATGGACGGTTTCCAGATGCCGCCGCTGCATTCCGGGAATATCCGACTCCAGGAGCATGCGGGTAATACCGATGATGGCATTCATCGGCGTACGGATCTCATGACTCATGTTGGCCAGGAATTCGGATTTCGCCTTGCTGGCCGCCTCGGCACGTTCTTTTTCGGCCGAAAGATCCTCGGTCTTTTTCCTGATTATTTCTGTAAGTCGATCGTTGAAGCGCTCCAGCGCAGCCCATCCCGATTCCAGATTGCTGGTCATCTTGTTGAACTGTTTGGCGATGAAGCCAAACTCGTCATCGGAAGTGAACTCAATCTTTTTGGAAAAATCACCGCCGGCGGTGAGGGTTTCGATACCGCTGGTCAACAGCCTGAGGGGGTGGACAATATATTTTCTGATAAACAGGGTGAAAACCAGGGTGACCAGCAGCACATAGGCGATGATTTCGCACACCATGGTAATCATTTTCTGGACAAAGATCTTATCCATCACCTTGTGATTGAGCGTTATGCTCAACTTGCCGATGGGCTCACCACCGGCCTTGCCGACGATGGTTTTGACCACCACGATCCTGCCGCCGGGATCGGAATCACCACCGTTACTGACCATGGCGATGGGATCGCCGTTCATCTCCTCCACCGATATTCCGTCAATGTTCTGGTCATGGATCATGGCGGAGATAATCCTTTCCGCCAGTTCATACTGCATGTTCCAGATAACATCGGTCAATGATTCGGTAAGAACCGTGGCGATATGCTCGGCCCGTTTTTCCAGCTCCTCCTGCATCTTCATGCGGAGCAACACGGCACTGGTCACCGACATCAGCACATGCATGGTGATGACGGTGATCAAGAAAAAGAAAATGAGTTTCCTGGCAATGGATGTTTTCATGAATACCGTGAAAACGATCAGTTGAGATAACCGGAGACGATTTCGTCGAATTTACCGCTCCGCTTGAGCTCGTCCAGAGCCGCCTGCCACCGGGCGATTTCGGCATCGGGTGTCTGCCGGGAAAAGGCGATATAGAGATCCGTATTGCTGATCTCGTACACCTTCTCGATATCATCGGCATGTCCGTCCCGGGCCGCCTTGAATATTCCCTGCAGTTCGCCGACAATCCACAGGTCTATACGGCCCCGCACCAGTTTTTCGACGTTCCGCTGATCCACGGGTACCGATTCAAGGTTGGTGAACCCCCTGTTTTTAAGAAATGTCTCGCAGACATCGTCCCGATATGTGCCGATGCTGCCCACCTTGCGGGCATCGTCCAGGTTGTGGATCTTGATCTGCGAGCCCTTGCGTGCAAAGAAAACCCACTTGTTGCCGGCTACCGGTCCCACCCACTTCATCAGCTTCTCGCGCTCCGCCGTCCTGGTCATCACATAGACGATCTTGCCGGGACGGGTGAGCAGTTTCTTATAAATACGGGCCCAGGGCATGAGTTTAATGTTATCCTCATGGCCGACTTTCTTGAAGAGTTCCCTCATCACCTCGGTGGCCAGTCCGGTGATCCTGCCGTTTTCCATGTAATTGTAAGGGGGATAATCCTCGGTCAACACCTCAAACCCTGAAGCCGTGGAAACGCAGAGAGCGGACAGCAGCACCGCAAAACATATCTGTTTCATCTTGCCGATCATGTCGTCAAAAAATATCCGTCACAGTTTTTCCCATGGAACACCGGCGGGCCGGAAAGAGAGGCCGATTGGCGCGCCCCTCCGCCGCAACCACAGGGATGCCGAAACAGACGGGAGGGCTCACGCGAAAACAGGGCTCCCGGGACGCATACGAGACAACCATGTTTAGCAAGATGATATCACGCCGGCCATCCGAAAGTCCATTATCAATGCAATTTTTTGGGGCTTACTGGCTGAGAATAGAACATATTCTCGTCTTTCTCAGACCTCTGTCCGCCATGGGCAAGCCCGTTGCATCGGTCGGCGCTATTTCTCTGTTTACGGAGGACAATCAGGCCCTGATCATGCCGGGATGGGGGGATAAATTCATTGCTTCTTGACAAAGTTACTAGTACATATTTACGAAAAGACGGAACATAACGGCTAAATGCGCTTCAGCCCGGGAGCAAAGAGCATGTGATGACGGAAACCCCCTCACACTCTTTCGGCCCCTGTACCACTTCATGCTGCAAAACCGTGATTGGCCGCAGACGGCGCCGAGGTACCCCGAGACCATGACGAGGATAAAATCCCATGAAAAAACAGTATATTATTCTTCTTCTGCTTGCCCTGAACCTGCTGCACTCGCCGCCCCTTCTCCGTGGCGATGTTGTCGATCGGGTCGTGGCCGTTGTCGGTGAGGATGTCATCACGCTTTCCGAAGTCAATGAAGAGGGAAAAAGATTATTCTCCCGCATCGTCGAACAGGTTTCCCCTGACGAGGCTGCCGCCGCGCTCCAACGGGCCCGTGAAAGCATTATTCAGGAACTGATCGACCGGAAAATTCTTGAACAGAAAGCCGCGGAAGCGCAGATCCAGGTAAGCGATGCCGAGGTGGAAGCGGCTCTGCAACGGGTTCTTGAACGCAACCAGACCAGCCGCGAACAGTTTTCCACCCAGTTGGCGGAAATGGGCATGAGCGAGCAGGAATACCGTCGCGGACTCAAAATACGGATCTTACGTTCAAAGTTGATAAACCGTGAAGTCCGTTCCCGCATCATTATTCCGGAAAAAGAGATCATCGACTACTATGATACCCATTATACGGAACAAATCGGTGACGGCGGCTACTATATTCTGCAGATTGGGTGTACAATACAAGATGAAGACTCGGCAAGCGAGGCTGAGCGCCGCGCCGCCCTCGACGAGGCACGGGCCCGGGCCGAAAGAGTCAGGTCTCTGGCCCTGAGCGGCCATGATTTCAAGGAACTGGCAAAGAAATATTCCGACCTGCCTTCGGCCGCGGACGGCGGAGACATCGGCGTGCTTAAAAAAGAAGAGATGGCCTCCTATATGCGCAAGGCCGTTATGGGCCTGAAACCCGGCCAGATCAGCGAGGTTGTCGAGACACCGGCGGGTTTCCAGATCTTCAAACTGCTCTCGAGCCAGGAAGGCGAAATCATAACCAAGGTTCCCTTTGCCGCCGCCCAGGATGAAATCCGTGACATCCTCTATGAACAACGACTGAAAGAACAGTATGACAAGTGGCTCAAGTCCATCCGGGAGCAGGTGTACATCAAAATTCTTTGATTCGATGGATGAACCTGCGCAATATCATTTCTCTTGACCGACATTGGACAACCCGGGATCCGATCCCGATATCACGACCATTCAGCACGGATTCGGCATGGCGAAACAAGAAGACGAAATCCACCGGGAAGAAAACGAAAGCGTTGGCGAACAACTGAAAAAACTGCGCACCGCCAAAGGTGTCAGTATCGAGGAAGCCGCAGAGGAAACCAAGGTTTCGGCCTCAAACCTCAGGGCCCTGGAGACGGATAACTATGAGGCCCTGCCGGCTGATACCTTCATCCGCGGTCAGTTGGGCATGTATGCGGCCTATCTTGGTATCGATGGCCGGGAAATCACCGAGCGTTTTTTCCTCGAACGCGACGGTTCCAAGGCGTTGCGGAAAAGACGGCGCTATGCGGTTGCCAATAACATTCCGCAACCCACAAGCCTGGCGGAACGATCCCAGGTTTCCTCGGCACCGATTGCCATTCTCATACTGGTGTTGCTGGGACTCATCTTCGCCGGCTACTGCTACTATGCCTCCTGGAATCCCCTTGCCCTGATCACCGGAATGCTGGGAAACGAAGAGCAACCGGCAGCCACCCCGGTTCAGCTGCAGAACCCTCCGGCCACGGAAACGCCCCAATCCGGGGAATCACCTGAAAAAGCAGCGGTGACAGCTCCGCCGGAAACCGATCCCGCCGCTCATCCCCAGGCAGCGCAACCCCAGCCGGAGGAGGAGGGCGGTGGAAAGGAATCCCCGCCGCCGTCGGCAGACAGCGGCAACGCCACCGACATCGATGTCACCATTATCCGCAGGGGGGAAACAGCAACGGATAATGGGCCGCAGGAAGCCGCAGAAGACGGCGATCATACCGTCCCTGCCCAATCAGCCGCCCCCGAAGACGACCTCAAAAACGACGCCGTTCCCGCCTCCGAAGACCAACCGGCCCTTGAACAGGAGGAGAACCGGACCGAAAACGACTCCGCAGCAATGGCTCAATCAGCCCCCGACGCCACGGATCCTGCCGCCGACCAGGCTCCTGCCGGGCCGCAGCCGGACAAGACGGTATCCCCGCCGCAACAACCCCTGTCGCCGCCGGTTGCGACGCTTCCTGCTGAAGAAGAAACCCAATCTGCCCCGGTTCCTCCTCCGGCGGCAGACGCCGACAACAACGACACAGCGCCCCCCGGGACCACTTCGGCAAAAACGGCGGAAACTGATGACAACCTCCCTTCCCCCGCCACCGAACAGAACAGCGAAGACGAAGCCGGAGAGGTCATCGCCGTTTATGCGGCGGCCAGAAAAAAAAGATTGAAAAATGTTCCGGGGGAGAAAACCTACAGCCTGCAGGCCACCTTTACGGAAAATACCTGGGTGCAAGTCACCCTGGACGGCGAACAACTGGAACGGCGCTTCTTTATGACCGGAGATCACCAGGAATGGGAAGACTTCCGCTCCATACAACTTGTCTTTGGCCGGCCCGACAGTGCCGTCATCCTGCTCAACGGCGAAACCGTGCTCTTTCCCCGGGATAGCGGCGACACCGCCATCCTGTCGATTCCCGACGATATCCCTGCGGCTGAATGAATGTTCGGCGGAGCCGGGGAATTATTCTTGCCGTCGGCGATCACGGAGAGTCCGACAAGATCGTCACCCTGTACAGTCCCGATCTCGGCCGGGCCACGGCCATTGCCAAGGGGGCGAAACGCAGTAAAAAACGTTTTGTCAACAAGCTGGAGGAATTTACCTGCCTCCGCATCTTTTATCGGAGGGGAAAGCGCGGAGGGTTGATCTTTCTCGGCGAGGCCGAGCTGGAAAACGCCTTTCTCTCCCTGCGGCGACACTATGATCGCTTTGTGGTCGCCACCATGATCTGTGAACTGATCAACCTCTTCACCGGAGAGCAGGATCCCGATCCCCGCCTCTATTCCCTCCTCGCCTGGAGCTTCCGCTTTCTGGACAGGGGTAACTCGCCGCTGCGGGCCGCAATCTTCTTTCACCTTAAAATTCTCAGCCTGACGGGATATCAACCTGATCTGTTTCGCTGCCGGAGTTGTGGAGAGCCGGTGGGCCAAAGCCGGCAATATGGCTTCCAGGCCGGCAGCGGCTCGCTTTTCTGCGCCGGCTGCCGCCGACAAAAATATCCATCATCTCAGTCCCTTTCCCTGCGCACCGTCAAAATCCTGCAACGCATCCAGAGCCTGGAGCCGCCCATGCTCGAGCGGTTGCACTTTGATGCGGCAACCATCCGCGAGACCCTGGCCATGCTTCACCGCTACAGCCGTCATCTCCTGCAACGGGAAATCCGCTCCCACCGCCTTGTGGATGCACTGCAACGGTTATGAAGCAATAATCCGACTATTCCAGATATTCCACCTCTCCGGCATATTCGGTAACGAGAGTACCGTCATCCAGACGCATGAGCAGGCCGCCGCTGTCATCAACCGCTTCGACAACGGCCTCGTACAGTGGACTGCGCACAACATCATGGCCATAACGCACCCGACGCCCCGGAGTATCGCTGAGACGACGCCAGCTCTCCAGCACCAACGAACCGGATGTACCGGCCGTCTCCTCCCCTTCCGCCGCCAGCGTCCGTTCTTCTTCGAAATGAACAAGGCCGATATTCCAGGTAAGTTTCGCCAGCAACCTGGCGGCGACCGCAACGATATCCACCTCCCTTCCCAACACCTGTCGCATGCTGACGGCCGTCCTTTGCAACTCTCCGGGAAACCGCGAATTATTTGAGTTGATACCGATACCGATCAGATGATACAGCTCGCCGCGGTGGGGGCCGGTAACCGTCCGGCTCAAAATTCCGGCTATTTTGCGCTCGTCCACCAGGACATCGTTGACCCATTTGATCCAGGCATTGATTCCGGCATGGCGAACGGTCTCGCAACAGGCGGTGCCCACGGCAAGGGGAAGCAGACGGGCAAACTCCGGCAACAGTGAATCGGCCCAGGCCAGGGCCAGCCACACCCCGCCGGTGGGAGCGTGCCAGAAACGGTCAAAACGGCCGGTACCGCCTGTGAGTTCATCGGCCATCACCACGGTTCCGGCGGCAAGGGAACGGTGGTGCGCCTCGGCCTCGGCCACCATCTCCCGCAACCGATCCATACAGCGATCAAGTCGCCCATGATGCTCGATCACACAGCCAACCGGCGCTCCGTAGGCAAGAATGCGAAGAACAACTTCCCGGGGAAGAGATCGGCGGCGCAGAGACTCCTCCTCGGCCAGAAACCGGGGGAGCAGGGTCGATAGCAAGGAACGGCGAATGGACAAACCTACGGAACCTGTTGCCAATAGCTGCTGGGCGGCAAAATTTTCAAAAAGGGGCGGGAGGCCAGCGGGGAGCTTTTCCGGCTATTCCCAGCCGGCCTTGACCTTGGTGATGATTTTCTGGATCAACGGCAGTTTCTCCTTGGCGCAGACACCGATGAGCGGATCGCCCTGATTAAGAGAGTCGCCGGGTTTGAAGTAGACGGAGTGTATGATGCCGGCCTCGCCGTCATAGTGCAGGGGGGTATCCCGTTTCATCAGCGACATGGTGAACACCTCTTCGCCCGGCCGGATGAACACGGACCGCGCCCCCTTTTTGTTGATGCGGGCCTGGATATCCAGGGCAAAATAGTATCTGGCCCGCTCCGGCGCCGGAAAAATAAACAACACCTCCTGGAGAATCGCCTCGATGATCTCCTTTTTCTTCAAAGGATGCTTGATGGTCAACAACTTTTCCCCGGCCTCGACAAACTGGCTCTCCACCTCTTTTTTGATATAGGAGATGGTTCCGTTTGTCTTTGATGAGATGATTTTGGGATTGCGTTCCCTGGTGATTTCATACAGGGCAGTGCCCGGAATATGTTTCCACTCGCCGCTGGGTCCCCGGACCTCGCCATCCTCATCCACCTTGAAGCGGATCTTTCCGCTGTGGACGGCATGGACATCCACGTAATCGTAGGGATCCGACTTATAGCGGTTGATTATCTCGTCAAAATGAATTTCCTGGGACATTGACTCTCACATCGAAATGATGGATTGTGCCGCCGTAACTCATCACGGGGCAAGCAACTGAGGTTGGAAAACATATACCGGTTACGTGCCGCCTGCCCGGGCGATCAATGGCCATGCCCTCCCGAAGCGGGCGCATGGGTCCGGTGGCCATGACCGGAAGCACGACTGATGGTGAAAAAGGGCTCCTGCAGCGGCTGCAGGTCGACAAGTGTGCAGGCAACCGCCTTGGCCTGGCTGTTGATGAACTGCCGGGTCCCGCTCTTGTATTCCTGCTCCGAACCTGCCTTGAAAATGTCGTGCAGTACCCATTCCTGCCGGTCCGCATATTGTCCGGCATCATCAAAAAATTCACAGTGGACCCTGACATTGCGCACATCCTCACTGCCGTGGTTGGCAATGAGAAAGGTCCCGTCCACAGCATTGCCGGCCTTGCCCAGTACGGCATATCTCTTCAGCTCCAGCTTGTCCAGCAGCCGGGCGGCATCGGCGGAGGGCACGTGATCACTGACGAAAAGTCCCTTGGGAGTAAGCGCTGAGCTGGTTTTTTCCAGGCCGACCCACACCGCAATCACAATGAGCAAGCAGAGCAAAATGTTTGCCAAGGTTTTCTTGTCCATGACATCCTCCATATGTTAATATGCACAGTTTCAGTATTCTATACTTTCAGTTCGACGGGAAGGCAACCCAATTTTAGCCGTAACTCCACCAACCAAAATGGCCACGGATAAACCCACCGACGATCTCTATCGGCAGCATCCGCCGGACCGGGACTTTACCTTCAACGAGACGGTTGCCCGGGTCTTTGACGATATGCTGGACCGGTCAGTCCCCTGTTATGCCGAGGTAATAGACCATTGCGCCCGTCTGCTGGAATGTTTCATCGCCCCCGGAGACACCATCTACGATCTGGGCTGTTCCACGGGAACGACCCTGCTGCAGCTCTCCCGCCTGCTGGCCGGACATTCGCTTCATTATATCGGCATTGACAGCTCGTCGGCAATGATAAAAAAAGCCCGCTCAAAGGCGGCAATGTTTTCCAAAAGCGACCGGATTCGCTTTCAACGGGACGATATCACGACGATCCGTTTCAGCAACGCCGGAGCGATCCTCTGCAACTATACCCTGCAGTTCGTCCGGCCGATGATCAGGCAGGAGTTTGTCCGGGGTCTTTTCTCCTCTCTGCGGGACGGCGGCATTCTGTTGCTCAGTGAAAAGATTATCTGCCCCCATCCGCGCCTCAACAGGGAGTTTATCGGCATGCACCACCGTTTCAAACGCGAAAGGGGATATTCCGAACTGGAAATTGCCAACAAGCGTGAGGCCCTGGAAAACGTCCTTATTCCCTTCACTGTTCGCGAAAACAAAAAACTACTGCGCCAGGCGGGTTTCAGCGGGGTGGAGACATTTTTCCAGTGGTTCAACTTCGTCTCTTTCGTGGCCGTCAAAGAGTAAAAGGACCCGTCGCCACCTGACTGAACAGCAGCCCCCTTCTTACTACATGGAATATCTGAACTTTCTTCCCGACGCCCATCGCGGTGAAATAGAAAAAATCAGCCGCGACCGGCGGCGTTGGGCAAGCCAGAACAAAAAGGGATTCCTCCGCTACCGTTTGCCCATGCAGTCCATTTCGTCATTGCGGGCCGCCTGGTGTGATTTCGATGGCGATGTGGTACGCATTGGCGCAAAAAACGAACTCAATGATGAGCAGCGGCAGAAAGTCAAACAGGCCCTGCGTGCCTTTATGCCCTGGCGTAAGGGCCCCTTTTCCGTGTTCGGCATCGAAATCGACGCCGAATGGCGAAGCGAGCGCAAGTGGAACCGGGTTCTGCCGGTACTCCCCGACCTGCGGGACCGGGTTGTCGCCGATATCGGCTGCAACAACGGCTATTACATGTTTCGCATGGCTGCGCACCGACCGCGACTGGTGCTCGGCTTTGAACCCCACGTCCAGCACTGGTACTGCTTCCGGACCCTGAACTCCCTGGCGGCCCAGGCCAATCTGACCGCCGACCTGCTGGGGGTGGAGCATCTGCATCTCTTTCCGGATTGCTTTGACTGCATCTTCCTCATGGGTATCATCTACCATCGCCACTCCCCCATCGATGTCCTGCGGGACGCCCGGACAGCCCTCAAGGCAGGCGGCAGACTCATTGTTGAATCCCAGGCCGTTCCCGGAGATGATCCCGTAGCCCTCTTTCCACGCAAAACCTACTGCAAGGCACCCGGAGTCTGGTTCGTCCCCACCGCCGCCTGTCTGCATAACTGGCTTGAACGGGCCGGTTTTACGCAGGTTGATCTCTTTTGTTCCCATGCCATGTCAGGCAGGGAGCAACGGGCCACCGAGTGGATGATCTATGAATCATATGAAGATTTTATTGACAACGACAATACCCATCTTACAATAGAGGGTTATCCCGCTCCCCGGCGGGTCTTTTTTCAGGCACTCAAGAAATCCTGACCCGTATATCCCATGCCCCAGGCTCGCCCGCGTCAGCGGCTGAACCGGGCTGTGAAACAAACAGAAGACAACTGCATCGCGGCCGGCCGGTCCCGCGACTCAACCCACTGATTAAAAGGACAACTGAACCATGAAAAGCGAAGACTGTACCCTCTATCACGGCGGTCTCAAAGGTGCGGAATCCACCTTCGGCATCAATGCGGAAAAGTATGGAGTAAGCGAGGTCATCCTCACCTTTGAGGGACACAAACTCAACCGGGATAAAAATCCGGTGATTCTCAGCGACGAAGAGCTGGAACGGGGCGATATCAGTATGGAGATCGCTTCCAGGATGATGAACCGCACCTATTACGAGACCAAAAAAATTCGCAAGGTTCTGCAGACCATCTTCCACATGGTCAACAACGGCCACCAGGTCTTTGTGGTGGGCACCATCCAGGATGACAAATCGGTGAAGGGCGGCACCGGCTGGGCCGTAGAGCTGGCAAAACTCTTCAACCGTCCCGTCCACGTCTTCGACCAGAACGACGACCGCTGGTATACCTGGCAAAACGGCGACTGGCAGGAAGATACTCCCCGTATCCGTTATGATACCTTTGTGGGTTCCGGAACCAGATATTTAAGCGATAAGGGCCGGGAAGCCATCGAAAACCTCTTTGCCGAGGCCTTTGGCGACTAGGCCCCCCATCGTGCCCGCCCCGCTCCGGCACGGCGGCAATGACGTTCTTCCGTGCCGGGGGCGGTGATGCCGCTACACCGTTTTCTCTCTCCGCCGCAGCTGTGATCACCTGCCCATGGTCTTTCCCGGCCACCTCTTCTAACCTGCGGAAATATCACTTTCTTTCGGTCGGCATCCGGTGCAGTCACGGAGCACTCATGCGGCCGCCCCTCTGTTTTCCCCATAATTCAGGAAGTTTTGACTGAAAAACATTGCTTTTTTCCCGCTTTTTGAGTAAGGACGTAAGGGAATGTTCACAGACAGGCCTCTAATCCGGAAATCTTGCTTCCAATCCTTTCCCATGGTTTTCTTTTATTCATCACTTTCAGGGA
Source organism: uncultured Desulfobulbia bacterium (assembly GCA_964446115.1). Lineage (GTDB taxonomy): Bacteria > Desulfobacterota > Desulfobulbia > Desulfobulbales > Desulfobulbaceae > CAYUNE01. The sequence goes on from CAYUNE010000004.1 coordinate 16,723, forward strand.
CGAACAATGATTGATAGAAAATACCATATCATCATTTCCGATGACGAATCGAGTCGCACCCGGACCTATCTTGTTCACGGCCGGACCATCATCACCGTTATCAAGACAGCCGCCGTCGGCATGACCCTTTTGGCTCTGGTGATCGCCTTCGGATCCTGGAAGGGCGTCAGCGCCGTGAAAAATAACAGAAAACTCCAGGCCGAGCTGGCAAAACTCTCAAACCAACTGATTTCCCAGGAGGCCAATCAGGGCGGCTTGGCGGAAAATCTTTTCGGGGACAAGATCGAAATCGTCATCACCGAAGACATGAGCTCAAGCGCCGGTGTCCCCCCCCGGCCTGAAGCAGCATCCTCCCGGGATGAAGACCCCAACGGTGAATCTTCCTCCCTTGCATCTTCCACTTCCGCTCCTGTTGAAAACAATGGGGAGATCGCAGCCAATTCACCGGAAAAATCGACAGAAATCGAAGCCGGAGAGGATGAAAAGACGGCTGCGGCCGCAGAAGAGACGACCCAGGAAAGCGTAGCCGCGGCAACCGGTTCCCAGGAGCGGAAAAATACCGTTGCCACCATTGACGACTCCCTGCTCGAAGAGACCATCAGCAAGCTTGATGCCCGGAGCCGGCTCATCGAATCGGTCATGAGCAAAATCGGAATCCACGTCCAGGTCAAAGAAGACGGCAAAAACAGCGGCGGACCCTACATCAGCCCCAAAGAAGCCTATTCCCGCCGCCTCCTCAACCGGACCAACCATTACATCAATATCCTCGAAAGACTGCCCCTGGGTCGTCCCATTTCGGGTCATATCACCTCCAAATTCGGTTGGCGCTCGGATCCCTTTCTCAAAAAACCCGCACTGCACGGCGGTATCGACATCAAGGGAAAAATCGGCGACAAGGTCGAGGCGACCGCCGACGGCAAGGTAATCCACACCGGCTATGACAAGGGTGGATACGGCCACTATATCAGAATATCCCATGACAATAATTACGAATCAATCTTCGGACATCTGAGTAAAATACTGGTCAAAAAGGGCGATCGCGTCACCCGGAAACAGGTCATTGGGCTGGTGGGCAATTCGGGCAGAAGTACCGGGCCGCACCTGCACTATGAACTGCGCTACAAGGGCAGGCATATCAATCCCGCCAGATATATGCAGGTGGCGGATATGGTCTTTTTCCTCTCCAAGTAATCACTAAGCGTTGTAAACCGTCATGACACTTTTCAGCAAAAAGATCCCGGCTCAACAGCAACAGATGGTGCAGGCAGAATTGAAAAAAGAACTGGAAAAGGCAAACAGTGAGGTCATTTCCAGCATTGTCTCCAAAGACATGGAGATCATCGGCGAGATAACCTTCAAGGGAAAGGCCAGGATAGATGGCCAGGTGGAGGGAAACATCAAAGGCGAACATCTCGTGCTCAGTGAGACCGGCCGGATCAAGGGGGATGTGGAGGTGGGATCTCTGAAGTGCCACGGCGAAATCCAGGGCAATGTCACCGCCCGGCTGGTCAATGCCCTCAGCACCGCAGTCATTGACGGCAGGCTCATTGCCGATGATTTCAGCATCGAATCGGGCGCCGCCCTCTTTGGTGAAATCCAGTCCCGCAACCGGCGGCCCCAGAAAAAAACAGCCAAAGAAAAGGACGCCGGCCGGCAGAACAAGAGCGCACCGGCCAAGTCCTCCGGAAAAAAGGAATCCTCTTCGGTGGGCGGTGGCCTAGCAACCGCCTCGCTAAAAAAGTAGCCGCGGCCGCGGCCGGCTCAGGCCGGCCCGGAATAGGTGAAGACGGTCTTGCCGCCCTGCCGGTCGACTGTTACCTCTCCCCCTTTGACCAGTCTGCCGAAGAGAATCTCTTCGGTGATCTCGTCACCGATTTCCTTCATAATCAACCGCCTGAGCGGCCTTGCGCCGTAAGCAGGATCAAACCCCTCAGCCGCTAGCCATTTCCTCGCCTTGTCGCTCAGGGTTATCGTCACCTTCTTCTTCTGCAAGCTGATCCTGGAGCTCGGCCACCATTTTATCGACAATTTTCTCGACCGAGTCGGATTTCAGCGCATGGAAGGTAATGATGCCGTCCAGGCGGTTCCTGAATTCGGGAGAAAACATATTCTTGATGGCCTTCTGCTCCCGACCCCGGGTATCCGTGAGAAAACCGATACCGCGTTCACTCATCTCCCTGGCACCGGCATTGGTGGTCATTATGATGATGACGTTGCGGAAATCGGCCCGCCGCCCGCTGTTATCGGTGAGGGTGGCATGATCCATCACCTGCAGCAGGATCGAAAAAACGTCGGGGTGGGCCTTTTCGATCTCGTCCAGCAGCAGGACCGAGTAGGGATGCTTACGGATGGCATCGGTGAGCAGGCCGCCCTGCTCAAAGCCGATATATCCGGGAGGCGAGCCGATGAGGCGGGCCACGGCATGTTTTTCCATGTACTCGCTCATATCGAAGCGCTCGAAGTTAATCCCCAGTGCAGCGGATAACTGCCTGGCCACCTCGGTTTTCCCGACACCGGTGGGACCGGCAAAGAGAAAGGAACCGGTGGGAGACTGCGGATTGCCCAGTCCGGCCCGGGAGCGCTTCACCGCACGGACCAGGGCGGTAATCGCCTCGTCCTGACCAAAAATCACCCGTTGCAACCTCTCTTCCAGATCACGCAGTCCCTCAAGATCGTTACTGGAACCACTCTTGACCGGCACCCGGGCAATCTTGGAGACCGTCTTTTCCACATTCCGCACCGTGACCGTGCACCCGGTACGACCCGCCAACCGGAAGGCCGCCCCCACCTCATCCATGACGTCAATGGCCTTGTCCGGCAAAAAGCGGTCATTGATATAGCGGTCCGCCAGCTGGACTGTGGTGGTAATGGCAGCCTTGGAATAGCGTATGTTGTGATGTTCCTCGTATCGTGACTGCAGTCCCCGCAGGATGGCGCAGGTATCCTCCACCGAGGGCTCCTCAATGTCGATCTTCTGGAAGCGGCGGGAGAGAGCCCGATCCTTTTCGATATGGTTCTTGTACTCCTCGTAGGTGGTGGAGCCGATGCAGCGGATACTGCCCGTCTGCAACGCTGGTTTCAGGAGATTGGAGGCATCCATGCTACCACCGCTTGTCGCCCCGGCCCCGACGATGGTATGCATCTCATCGATGAAGAGGATGGCGTTTTCCTTCTCCTGGATAGCCTCCACCACCTCCTTGAGTCGTTTCTCGAAATCGCCGCGATACTTGGTGCCGGCCAAAAGCGTGCCCATCTCCAGCATGTGGATTTCCGAGCCCTTGAGGATATCGGGAACCTTGCGGGCCTTATCGGCGACCGATCGCGGCTCGCTATCCTCAAGATCCTCATAGATCCGCAGAGCCAGCCCTTCAGCCATGGCCGTCTTGCCCACCCCGGGCTCGCCCACCAGCAATGGATTGTTCTTGCGGCGCCGGCAGAGCACCTGCATCATCCGCTGCAGTTCGGCCTCCCTGCCGATGAGGGGATCAATCTTGCCATCCGCGGCCAGTTCGGCGAAGTTGACGGTATATTTTTCCAGAGCCCCTGCCCTGGTCTCTTTCTTTTTCTTCTTCTTTTCCTTGCCCTCGGGATCGTCGGGCCGCACCCGCCGGTCTTTTTTCATGGAGTCGGGCAGGTGATGGGAGATATATTCAACCACATCCATGCGACCGATACCCTCGGTGCCCAGGAAGTAGACGGCATGGGAATCGGGCTCGGCAAAGATCGACACCAATACGTCACCGGAATCCACCTGCTTTTTCCCGCAGCTCTGGACATGGTTTACCGCCCGCTGCAGCACCCGGTTGAAGGCCACGGTCTGGGCCGGTTCGACGATGGAGTTGTTTTTCAAAGTCGGCAGACCGCCGGCAAAAAATCTCTCCAGCCGTTGCTTCAGATTTTTGTCATCTCCTCCACAGCGGCTGATAATATACTTGGCAAGATCATCATGCAGCAGACCGTAGAGCATATGCTCCACGGTGACATATTCATGCCGATGAATCTTCGCCTTTTTGATGGCATTGATCAGAGCGGTTTCCAACTCGCGGCTTAACATGGCTGTCACCTGTTACTGATTATTTCCGCCGGTCAACCACCTCAGCGGCCTGGCATCTTTTACTTGACCTTTTCCAGGGAACATTTGAGGGGAAAATCGTTCTGCCGGGCGATATCATGGACGATCACCACCTTGGTTTCCCCTATTTCACGGGTGTAGATGCCCGCCACCCCGATACCCCGGTTATGCACATTGAGCATGATCCTCGTGGCCTCGGCCGTACTCTTGTGGAACACCTTTTCAAGAATCATGACAACGAATTCCATGCTGGTGTAATCGTCGTTGTGCAGCAACACCTTGTACATGGGCGGTTCACGGATCTCCAGATGCTCCTTGACCAGAACCTCTTCCCGATGCTTGGTTTTTTCCTTTGTCATGAATGAATCTACCCTGCCTTTGTCGGTTCTTTCCAAATATTTCCGTATCGGCTATATTTTAATTCTCTTCTCTTTTTTTTCAAGCTCGGGGTGAGCCCGGAAGACGGACACGAGGCTGTTTTGTACCCGGGTCATGCCGCTTGCCATTTCCTTGTCTCGGCGGCCATGGCAAAAAAAAGACGGCTGAGAACAATTCCCGGTTCCACCGGCGATCCCTTCAGCCGATACTCGGCCTGCAGCAACAGATTCAGCCATGACTGCAAGGTGGCAAGGGAAAATTTTTCCGCAGTTTTGAACTGCATATAGACGGCATAAGGGTGACCGGAAAGCTCTTCCGTCCATGCTCCCTCCTCCTTGAGAAGCGGCAAACACTGTTTCTGGAAAAGCCCGGCGCTCATGCCGCGGCGGTAGCCGCTGCCCTCTTTTTCCTGGAGAGCCCGAAAGAGAAGCAGGGTGCGGACATATTTCCGCACCACCGAGACAACCGCCAGATCGTGGACGCCATGCTCCTGCAGGCGTCCGGCAACCAGGAGCACCTGTTCAAAATCGCCCTTCCCCAGCTTGTCGGTTAATTCAAAAACGGCTTCCCGACGGGTGCGGCCGACCACGGCATCGAGATCCTTCCGGTCGATAACAGCTTTACCATGGGCATAGAGGGCCAGTTTCTCGGTTTCGCGCACAGCAGCCACCGGATGAAAACCCACCCGTTCGAGCAGGCTGTCCAGTACGCCGGGGGCCAGGCTCATGTTGAACCCCTCCAGAGTCCCGCGCACCAGCTCCGTCAACACCTGTTTCTGCTCCCGGCGGGCGGCACTGCTTCCTCCGGCGGCCACGCCCAGGTCCACAACAATACCATTCTCCCTGATATACCTGTAGAGACGTTTGCGTTTATCAACGGTCTCGGCAATCAGCATCAGGATGTTGCCCGATGGTATTCCCTCTCCCAGCACCTTTTCATACTGCGCCGCCGCATCACCCGCGGCCGCTGTCTTTCCTCTCCGGGACCTTCCGGACTCCTTTTCCTTCTCCTTAAGGGTCGCGAGCCAGGAGAGATCTTCCGCTGGTTTTGCAAAACCGAAAACCGTCTTCCAGCGGCCGGCGGGCAGGGCCGCAAGCTCTTCCGGCCTTACCTCCTCCACCCCGGCAGCTTCCAGCATATTCCTGAGATATCCGGCGGCCCGGTCGATTTTCTTTTCCTCCATGGCCTTGCGCAGTCGTTTCCACAGAGTACCGGCAACGTTTTTGGAATGAAACAGGCGCGTGTCCATCACCCGGTAGAGCTGCCTGCCGGGGAGCAGGCTGAAACTTCTGAGCCTCCCCAGAGTGACATGGTAATCCTCGTTGTCGCCATCAATCGGGTGCAGGGTGCCGCCTTTTCCCAGAATGGCCTTCCCCAGCCTGCCGGCGGCCTCGCGACAGAGGTAGCGGTCCCCCACCAGCAGATAGACGACAGCGATCTCGCCGCCTGCGACCGCCTGCAGGAGAGTGTCGAAGTTATCCCGCGTATAGACTGCCATGAATTCCCTTCTTATCGTAGTCGTAACCACCGCCTCTTCGCTTATATCTCTCCCGGCCGCATAGCGGGGCTATAGCGAACAGGAAAGATCGTGCAAATCTAGGGCACTCGTAATCGCTTACCGACCGCTTTTCTCCTCACTGATCATCTTGTGGAGAATGGCCGGCAGCGATCCCGGTTGCAGATAATCGCGCCCGTACCCCCTGGCGAAAATGAAGGATGACTTCCGGGCCATCTCCGTCCAGGACATGGTGTCGGGTCCGGCGGCAACCACTTCAAAAAAATTCTTGTTGTAGGGATCGTTGATCCCGGCCTTGCCGGTGCCGATGGTCGCCAGAATATCGACATTTCCCCGGAACAGCTCGCTCAACCGGCTGTACACCTTGATCCCGCCGCAGGACCCGAGACTGAGAAAGCGCCGGTTGCGCAGCAGATCCTGTTCCGTGATCCGTCCTGTGGCCAGAAGTTTTTCCAGCGGTTCGATAATCTGTTCCTTGCGCCAATAGCTGTGTCCCCGCTGGGCAAACATCTCATGTCCTTTGACGATGAATTCTTGCAATAGTCGTTCCTGGTCTTGCTGATTGCTGTAGATAAAAACCGTGTGATTAATGGTGATACCTTCCTTTTTCCGCACAAAATCAACGGCAAAATGCTGTGCAACCATCTCCCGGTACAGTTTGGGCAGGCCGCTGCCCGGCTTTTTCCGTGCCAGTTTCACCAGCCAGGCTGCCCGCTCTTTTGCCTTTCCGGAAAGCCGGGAGCTAAAGAACCGTTTTGACGGCACGGGCAGATATCCGCTTTTCAGTAAAATCCGCGCATTGGAAAAAAAAGATCTGCGGCCGTCATCATCGGGATGGAAAATCGACAGGGAGCTGAGCCGGCCATCCCGTTTCCACTGTGCAAAGGGAGTCGTCAGGTATGGAGTGAGATCGACTCTGCCCCGCACCGCCAGCAGGCCGGTGATCATCCCGCGATCCTCGGCGGAAAGCAGTTCCGGGTACTCCTTCAGATAGTACTGCAGAATCACCCTGACCTGTTTGGCAAAGAGCGATTCTCCGCCATCTGCAAGGGTGGTCATCCGACGAATGAGAAAGGTGCGGACAGGCGGCCGCAGGGTTTCCAGCAGATGCATGAAGGTGGCGGAAAAGAGCAACAGCGAGTCCTCGTCCTCGAATGCCGAGGCCGCCACCAGCTCCAGAACCTGCTCCTGTTCCCGCGGATCGTCGGGGAAAAATACCGTCAGCTTACCCTTCTGGGCAAGGCTGACAATAAAATCCGAAACCAGATGCGTCTCCGGGTCGATGGCCTGTAGAAAGGCGACAAGACCCCGGGGGAAAGCGGCGTCGATGCGTCCGGCCAGCTCCGGCACCAGGATATCCCTGAAGGAACTGTCATACAGATCACCCCCCTGGGCCAGGAGCGCATAGATATTTGCGGCGGTGAGATCACGGGCGGTCTGCTTGCGATCCGCGGCCGTTGCCCGCCTGAGCACGGCGATCAACTCGTTCTTGCGGCCGGCACGGGTCAGCGTCAACACCCGTTGGCCGAAACGGGAACGCACCTGGGGCGAGAGAGCGGCAAAGATCTTGCCAAGCCGCTGAAAAGAGGAGGCCCGCAGGGTGTCGCTGGATATTTCAAACCCGTAACGGTCGGTGATGGCATGGAGGTTGTTGATCTTGTAGATCAGTCGTATCCCTGCACGGTAAAAGGCGTCCAGCAATATGCCTTTCCGGTTGTCGGAAAGCTTGAGATACTGCCCTTCCCGCACGGATGTTGTATTGGCGAAATAGGCCACCAGAAAAAACCAGCCCTCATCGGCATCCATGCCCGGGGATTCAAACAGGGTCTTGGCGTTCCAGGCGCTGTCGTCCGCCAGTTTACTGATCAACGTCAGACCGTCCCGGGCCCGTTCGGAGGTCATTCCGGAAATACGAAAAAAACTCTCCGCCGCCCAGGACTGGTTTTCTCCCTGCAGACCGATGACATGGAGGCAGTCCAGTGCCTGGGACGCCGTCATGGCAGCAACCTCGAACAGGGCCCGAGCTGCGAGAATCCTGGCCGTAGACAGTTTGCGCAACAGCGGTACAAGGTGCAGGGCCACCTCGGCGCTAACGCCGTCCACCCGGCAGAAAGCGGCAAAGGCCCGGCTGGCATCGAGTTCCAGGGTGGCAACCCCGTTCAGGGCCGCAATCGCCTTTTCCAGATCACCCGGGGCGGTCAACAGGCTCCAGGCCTCGAAGGCCAAAACCTGTTCATAGCTCAGCCGCCGCTTCAGCAGCTCTCCCAACACCCGGCGGCTCCGAAAAAAATCCATCCCCGGGATCAGACAAAAGGAGCGAAACACCCGCAGCCGATTGTAATCAAACCCCCGCAGTACCTCACCCACAAAGGCAACCTGCTCCGCCGTCAGGCAGGGAAGCCGCCGGAACTCCTCGATGGTCTGCTGTCTGGCGGTATCGTGGATGGTCGGTTCATAACCGTGGCCACTGCCGGCCGTGCAAATCAGCAGTAACGGCCATATCCACCGGATAAACCGATGCCTTTTGCGCCCATGTATGCGTACGTCCATATTCCTCACGGCATTCATCCGCCGTTGCCGCCGACCGGAGAAAATCCGGATTTCCATAACCAGTTACAAATACGAATGTTTACCAAATCAGTTGTTTGCCCATGAGTAGTTGCGGATACCTTTCCCGTCCCTCCGCAATACCCCGAGCAGGAACATAGCACATCCTGTTTTCTTTTTCAGCCGGCTTCCCGTCCGCTGCCGTCGTTCTTTACTCTTTTTCCGTCATGGCGTATAATCGATATCTATCTCAGGTCCGCATAGGCATAGCAACCCGGCTGTCATTGGAAAACCATGTCGAGAACCCTCATCGTAATCGGCCTTGTCATCATCGTCATCGGCCTGCTCTGGCCTTTCCTGCAAAAACTCCACCTTGGCCGTCTGCCGGGGGACATCCTCATTAAACGCGACGGCTTCCGCCTCTATCTTCCCCTCACCAGCTCCATTGTCATCAGCATCATCCTGTCGATCATTCTCTGGATTTTTCGGCGATAAACCCTGTTCAAATTTCCGGGCATCGTAAAATTTCGTCTTTTCCATCAGCCCGGGTCAGCCGGCCTTCGGACCGAACTTCCCCTTGCGGGAGCCGGGACCATTGGGTATAGAGCAGGGAGTGACATGCTGTTGCCGCATCAGGAGTGAAATAAAGGAATTTCGTCCGGCTGCGCAAGAAAAAGGAGGAGAGGAGTAATGGGCGCATACGAGCAGGTATTCAAAAAGAGTATTGAGCAACCCGAGGAGTTCTGGGCCGAGGCCGCCGGGGGCATTGACTGGTATAAAAAATGGGATACGGTGCTGGAGAGCTCCAACCCGCCCATGTACCGCTGGTTTGTCGGTGGGGAGCTCAACACCTGTTACAACGCGGTCGACCGCCATGTCCAGGGCGGCCGCGGCGACCAGGTGGCC
>CAYUNE010000005.1:0-53334 GCA_964446115.1 uncultured Desulfobulbia bacterium
TCTCTTCTTTAGCCGGTACAAGAGAAAAAATGAGATGTTGGATGATATTGTGATAGAATATAGCTATCTTTTCCCCGGCTACCGAGAACTCATCAAATTTATTTACCATGCCGGCGGCGGCAAAGCAACAGGGGAAGCCGCCCCTGCGCTGATTTAGCCCGTCCGGCGGATCATTGTCTTCCACAAAAGATGGATGTGGATATGGGCTTTTCTCCCATGCACGGTTGATACTGCATGGGCCGCAGGAAAAGAGGAAAATGAAGATTTAAACCGACTGTATTTTAGAAACATGGCCAATATTCTCATCATCGACGACGATCCGGGCATCTGCGATCTGCTCATAGACTATCTTGCCGAACAGGGGCATGCGGCAACAGCCGTCTACACCCTTGCCGACGGCATCGAGCGTATCACCGCCATGGATTGTGACGTGGTGTTGCTGGATGTGCAGCTGCCGGACGGCAACGGTCTGGAGAATCTGCCCCGCTTCACCATGGCTCCCTCTTCACCGGAGGTACTCATCATCACCGGCCACGGCGATCCGGACAGTGCCGAAAAGGCGATCGTCAGCGGTGCCTGGAGCTATATCGAAAAACCCAACGTCCTCAACGACCTTGACCTGCACCTGGCCCGGGCCCTGCAGTACCGGGAGGAGAAAAAGCGGGCCATCCGGGCGCCGGTTGCCCTGAAACGGGACAACATCATCGGCCATAGCCGGGTGATGAAGGAGTGTTTCGACTCCCTGGCCAGGGCCGCCTCCACCGACGTCAACGTCCTGATCAGCGGCGCCACCGGTACGGGCAAGGAACTCTTCGCCCGGGCGATTCATGACAACAGCCACCGGGCCGGGGGCAACTTCGTCATTGTCGACTGCGCCTCACTGCCGGAAAATCTCATCGAAAGCACCTTGTTCGGCCATGAAAAAGGTGCTTTCACAGGTGCCGACAGCAAAAAGGACGGCCTGGTCAAACATGCCGACGGCGGCACACTCTTCCTTGACGAGGTGGGTGAACTGCCCCTCGGCATGCAGAAGAAATTCCTGCGGGTGTTGCAGGAACGCAGCTTTCGACCGGTGGGATCGTTTAAGGAACAGAAAAGCGATTTCCGGCTGGTGGCGGCCACCAACCGCGATCTTGACCGACGCGTCACCATCGGCGAGTTCCGGCATGATCTGCTCTTCCGTCTCAAGGGGTTCTCCATCGAACTCCCGCCCCTGAAGAGCCGGCTGGAAGACATCCGCGAGCTGGTAACCTATTTCATCACCCGGCTCTGCGACCGCTACGGTCAGGAGACCAAGGGGGTGGCTCCGGATTTCATCGAGACCCTGGCTGCCTACGACTGGCCGGGCAATGTCAGGGAACTCTCCCAGACCGTGGAACAGGTCTTTGCCGACGCCTTTCACTCGCCCACCTTCTTTGCCGTCCATCTGCCGAAAAAGTTCCGTATCCGCAAGGCCCGGGCCGGGGTCAGGACAATGCCCGAAATCTCCCCCCCCGACGACCACCGGAGCGGCCCTCCCACCTGGCAGGAGTATAAGGAACAGTGCGAAAAGAGATATGTGGCCGGCCTCATGCTCCATGCGGGCAACAATATCCAGCTCGCCTGCAGAATTTCGGGGATTTCCCGCACACGTCTCTATCAGCTGCTGCGCAAACATGATCTCCACCCCGCCACCATCAAAAACTGAAACACCTCCTCCCCGGGCGACTCGGCCCGTCCGGCCCCGCCCTGCTCCCGGAGACCGACACCCCGCTCTCTTACCTCCACAAAAGTGCACATCTTCCACTTTTGTGCACATTCCCTTCACCATTCTCCGGCCCGATGTTGATCGCCCACGGACTCCTCCTGCAGGCAACTACCTGTTTTTTCAAGATTTTTTGTTTTCTCCCCCTTCAGGCACCGTATTTGCTTAAAATCAACCGGCATGAAAAAATCCATGCCGATCCGGATAAATACCCAGGGCCGATGTTCACTTTTTCCCGGACGGTGACATCTAAGGAGACCTGAGCGCTTACAGCCAAGGAGTACATCATACCGTAACCGATCACAGGGCATGTAACCCTGCGGTATATCATGCTTCCTGCCCGTAACCCGGCACAGAATGCGCAGTCTGCACACTCCCTCCCGGCCGCTATAGCCCACTATGCGGCCGGGAGGGAGCGCATGAAGATGCGGTGCCTGTGACCGATTACATTATACCGGCGGGTTGCAACCCCCGTGAGTGGTTACCAAGGAGACGGTACTATGAACACCTTTTTTTATGCGGCCGCCGAATCTAAACACTGTCAAGACGTTGTGAAAAGACTGAAGACTTTTTCCCAGCTGCGCGATCTGACGGCACTGCCCTGCGGCTCCCGGTTCACCAGTTTCGAAGCCCTGAGACTGCGTTCCGGCGATCTCATCTTCCTCTTTGCCGATAACGAGGATCATCTGGAGGAGCTCATCGCCTTGCGCAGCGATTTCGAAGGATTCCGGATCATTCTGATCCTGTTGGAGCCCAGGGCGGATACGGTGCGCAAAAGCCACCTGCTGCGGCCGCGCTTTATTGTCGGCGCCAAAGAAAACTGGGATGAACTGGAGGCCATCGTCGACAAGATCATCTTTTCCGAATGCTGCCGCTGGTTGGCCTCCGCCGCCCATCACTGATCATCCCCATCAGCACTGGAAGGAGAACAGATGAACCTATTGAAAAAAATTACGCCCCGCAAAACCATGAACAGGGTGCTGCTGATCATGACCCTGGCCATGGCCCTTTTGATCGTTATTCCCTCAATGCTTTTCTATCAGAAGTATATCGCCAATACAGTGGAACTGGAGACGGATCGCGGACACTCGGTCTACAAACAGGTCAATGCCGCCATCATCGGCCAGTCCGAGTCCCTGGCCATGCTTTCCTATGCGGTCTCGCAAATGCACAACGTCCGGAGGTTCTTCAGGGACGAAAACCGCAATGCCCTTGAAACGGCGACCATGCCCATCTTCCGGGAGATGAAAAAAAAATACGGCATCAACGTCTTCCACTTCCATAAACCGCCGGCCATCTCCTTCCTGCGGTTACAGAAACCGGAGAAATTCGGCGACGACCTCTCCGGTTTCCGTCACACCGTGATAGCGGCCAACAACATGAAACAAACTGTTGTCGGCCTGGAAAAGGGAAGGGCAGGCCTCTCAAGCCGGGCCGTTGTGCCGGTGAACCTGGAGGGTGAACACCTGGGTACCGTGGAATTCGGTCTGCCGGTCAACGACAAGCTGCTGCTGGAGATCAAGGAACAGGCGGGAACCGATATCTCGGTAATCGTGCCGGAGGGTGACGGGTTCAGATATCAGGCCAAGACCCACAACATGACGATCCCGGCCGGTAAGATTCCCTTTCTCAAAGAGATCATGAAAACTGACCGTATCCTCAGCAAACGGGTATCGAAAAACGGCAGGGAACTGGTGACCACCTATGGACCGTTGAAGGACTTTTCCGGCAACATCATCGGGGTGCTGGCGGTTCCGGTCGATATTTCCCATACCCTGGAGGGGGCGAAAAAGACCTTGGCCTTCATCAACATGGTCGGCCTTTCCATTCTGGTGCTCTTTGTTCTCTTTCTTCACTTTCTCTTCAGGACCAGGATCAACCGTCCCCTCTCCCAGCTCAAGGATAACCTGGAGATGGCCAGCCGCGGCGATCTCACCGGCCAGATGGGCGGCCACGCAGTGCGGGGCATGAACTGTTCGGAGATCATGGGCTGCGAACAGAGAGACTGCAGCTGTTACGGCGAGGATGAAGCCCATTGCTGGGAGGAGGCCGGCTCACTGTCCACCACCATCCAGTGCCCCAAGATTCTCGACGGGGAATACTCCTCCTGCGCCCAATGCACCGAGGTGTTCACCCCTGCCGTGAAAAATGAATTTTCCGAACTCGCCGTCTATTTCAACGCCTTTATCCACAACATCCACAAAATGCTTTCCGAAATCAGGGAAAACAGCACCAAACTCAACGATTCCGCCTCTGCCTTAAGTTCGGTTTCCCGGGAACTGTCCCAGGGAGCCGATGAAACCGCCCGCCATTCCCAGAGTGTTGCCACCGCGGCCGGCGAGATGAGCAGCACCATGAACAATGTGGCTGCGGCAACCGAGGAGACTGCCTCCAATGTCAGGGTAATGTCCGGCTCGACCAAAAATATCACCGCCATGGTTGCGGAGATTCTCGGTTCCACGGACAAGGCCCAGAAGATTACCGGCCAGGCGGTGACCGAGGCGGTGGATATCACGGAAAAAGTGGACCGACTGGGAAAATCAGCCAAGGATATCGGACAGGTAACCGAGACCATCAATGAAATTTCCTCCCAGACAAACCTGCTGGCCTTGAATGCCACCATCGAGGCGGCCCGCGCCGGTGAGGCCGGCAAGGGATTTGCCGTGGTTGCCAACGAGATCAAGGATCTGGCCCAGCAGACCGCCGAGGCCACCGGCGAGATCAAGCAACGGATCGAATCCATCCAGCAATCCACCGGCAGCACGGTCTCAGGCATCCGCACCATTACCGATATCATCAAGGAGATAGATCAGATCGTCACCACCATTGCCGTGGCCCTGGACCGGCAATCGGGCACCATGAACGAACTCACCGCCAATATCCGCCAGGCCGGAGAAGGTATCGACGAGGTGGCGGAAAATGTAGCCGGCAGTTCCCTGGTTTCCACGGAGATCGCCCGGGAAGTGGGTGAAGTCAACGCCGCGGCCGAGGATATCTCCGACGGCAGCACCACGGTCCAGCGTAACGCGGAAGACCTCCGCCATCTCGCCGCTGAACTCCGAAAAATGGTACAGCGCTTCAATCTCTAGGCGGGGGAGCCCTGAAGGGGAACGATGTGGGTATCGGCGTCTCCTCGGCTACCGGGAGGCGGTTGACAAAAATGACGGTTTTTAGTATATATCCGAGATTTGTCTTCGGTTATGTCGCTGCAAGCGCTTTCTTGCAGACTCCCACACCCAATTACTTTCTTTCTCCTCCCCTGCCATGACGGACATCAACGGTATAGCACAACGGCTGGGTGTCGCCGCTCCTGAAAAAAAAGCCGATTTCCCGGTGGTGGGAATCGGAGCTTCCGCCGGCGGCATCGATGCCCTGGAAGAGCTCTTCGCCTCCCTGCCCGCGGATACGGGAATCGGTTATGTGGTGATACAGCATCTCGAAGCCGGACACGATACGAAACTGCACAAAATCCTCGCCCGACGCAGTGCCCTGAAAATCCGCCGGGTAACGGATAACACCGCTCTTGCGGCCGACTCGGTCTTCATCATCCCCCCGGGTCGGGACCTGGCCCTGCTCCATGGCCGGCTGCAGACCATGGAAACCCTCTCCCCCCGCCATCAGGCCCGGCCCATCGACTTCTTTTTCCGGTCCCTGGCCCGGGACCGCAGGGAGCGGGCCATCGGCATCATCCTTTCCGGAACCGGTACCGACGGTATCAGCGGTCTGAAGGAGATCAAGGCCGCTGGGGGCATAGTCATCTGTCAGCAGCCCGACAGCGCCGCCTACCCGGACATGCCGGCCGCCGCCGTCCGTACGGGTCTGGTCGACCTTGTCCTCTCCCCCGCCGAGATCGCCGGCCACCTTGCAGTTATCGGCGCCGGACACCCTCGCCTGGCCGGCGCCGGCAGCGCCGAAATCTCCCCGGATACCGCCGACTACCTGCAAAAGATCTTCGTGCTGATCCGCAACCACACCGGCCACGACTTTTCCGGCTACAAGGAGGGAGTTGTCTGCCGCAGGGTGGAGCGACGCATGCTGCTCCACCAGATCGAGCGCATCGGTCACTATGTCCGTTTCCTGCGCGAAAGCGATGAGGAGATCGAAGCCCTCTTCCAGGACCTGCTCATCGGCGTTACCTCTTTTTTCCGGGACAGGGAATCATTCCGCACCCTCAGGGAAAAAGGGCTGGCCCCCCTCATGGACGGCAGACCGGCGGCAAAAACCCTGCGTATCTGGGTGGTGGGATGCGCCACCGGCGAGGAGGCCTATACCATTGCCATGCTCGCCGCCGAAGAACGGGAAAAAAAGGACTGGCAGGGAAAAATCCAGATCTTCGCCACCGATATCGACCATCGGGCCGTGGAGTTCGCCCGCCGCGGCGTCTATGGCGCCGACGCCCTGGACAAGATGGATCCGGACCGCCTCCACCGCTTCTTTTCCCGCCGCAAAGAGGGCTACCTGGTCCGCAAGCAGTTGCGGGACATGGTGATCTTTGCCGAACAGAATGTGATCCGTGATCCTCCCTTTTCCCGGCTGGACCTCATCTCCTGTCGCAACCTGCTCATCTACATGAGTCCGGATCTGCATGCCCTGCTCTTTCCCCTGTTCTACCACTCCCTGGTGCGCAACGGCTATCTCTTCCTCGGCAATTCGGAGAACATCGGATCACTCATCGAATATTTCAGACCCGTTGTCCGCAACCGCCAGCTTTACCGGCGTCAGGGCAACCTGGCCCGCCATTACACCAGCTGGATGCCCGGCCGCATGACCAGCGCCGCGACAACCGCGCCTGCCTCGCGGGAACGCCGGAGCACCCATATCCCCTCGCTCTCCCGCCGCAATTTCCAACTCCTCTGCGAAAAATCCCTGCTGGCCCGACACACCCCGGCCGCGGCCTTGATCAACGAAAACCGCGAGGTGCTCTACTGCCACGGCCCCATAGCCGATTTTCTGCAGCTCTCCGCCGGCAAAACCAGATACGACATCCTCTCCCTGGTGCGTCCCCACATGCGGCACGAACTGGGTCGCCTGGTCACCGCCTGCCTGGCCGCCGGCCAACCCGTGGAAAGCAGCCATCTCAATCCGGAGCCGGGTGCCGAATCCGGCCTTGTCGATTTGCGGATCGAACCGGTGGGCAACCGGCGGCACGACCGTTTGTTTCTGGTCATTTTCACCCCCGTCCCCTGTTCCCGGGAAATCATCTCATCCCTGGAGGGCAAGCGACAGGGCCAAACCGCCGACAGTCGCCTGGTCGATGACCTGGAAAGGGAACTGCAGAAGGCCCGCGACCGGATCTCTTTTCTGGTGGAAGAGGCTGCCATTGCCGACCTGGAGTCGCGTTCAATCCTGGAAGAACTGAAATCATCCAACCAGGAGCTGCAGTCCGCCAACGAGGAGCTGGAAACCTCCCGTGAAGAACTGCAGTCCACCACCGAGGAACTGGTCACCGTCAACCAGGAGCTGGAACAGCGGGTCACCGAACTCAACAACCTCAACAACGACATGGTCAACCTGCTGGCGGCCACCGATATCGGCACGGTTTTCCTGGATCTCGATCTGATCATCCAGCGCTTCACACCGGCGGTGGCCAGGGTCATCAACCTGCGTCCCAGCGACGAGGGACGCCCCCTGCAGGACCTGCGCATCAAACTCGATTACCCTGCTCTGCTCGATGATGCCGAACTGGTTCTCACCACCCTTGATCCCATTGCCAGGGAGGCCCGTTCTCCCGGGGACAACCGCTGGTATCTGGTTCAAATGCTGCCCTATCGCACCACCAAGGGGGAAATCCAGGGAGTGGTGATCTCGTTCATCGACATCACCTGGCGCCACCAGGCCGAAGAAGAGGTGAAACGCTCACGCCTGGAACTGGAACAGATTTTCAACAGCGCCGCCGACGGGATGCAGGTAATCCTTAACGATTACACCACGATTCTGGTCAACGACACCTTTCTCCGCATGACCGGCAAGGACCGTTCGGAGTACATGAGCCGGAAATGCTGGGAACTCTTTCCCGGCTCCCGTTGCAAAACATCGAGATGCAGCCTCGAAAGAGTGCTGGAGGGTGAAGAGCTGGTCAACGAGCTGGTGACCATTGCCAGGCCGGATGCGGAGGAGATCGACCTGGCCCTCACCGCCCGGCCCTTCCTCGATACCGAGGGCAGAAAAATCGGCGCCATCATGTGCTACCGCGACATCAGTGATCTGCGCCAGAAGGAAGAACAGTTCCACAGCATCTTCAACAACGCCGCCGATGCCATCCTCTGGACCGATCTGCGTACCTGCCGCATCATCCGCTGCAACAAGGCGGCGGAAAAACTCCTGGGATATTCCCAGAAACAACTCATCGGCATGGAGCAGAGCAAGATCCATCCTCCCGAGAAAAAAGAGGAATACCGGCGCTGCTTTACCTCGCCCCACCGCAAGGACCACATCTTTCAGGATGAAGTGGAACTGCTGACCAGCCGGGGCGAAATCGTCCATGCCGAGGTGCGCTCCTCCCACCATGATTTCGACGGCAAGCGGGTCATCCAGGGAATTTTCCGGGATCTCAGCACCGAGAAAACCCTGCAGAAAAAACTGGCCCACCAGCAGAAAATGGCCTCCCGCTACCTGGATATCGCCAGCTCGCTCATCGTTGCCATTGACCGGGATGAGCGCATCACCCTGATCAACCGCAACGGCAGCGAACTGCTCGGCCGCCCGCGGGAGGAACTCATCGGCGCCAACTGGTTCGACCTCTGTCTGCCGGAGAGCTGGAGAAAAAAATTGCGCGGTTTTTTCCAGGATCTCATCAGCGGCAAGGCGGAACCGCAAAGCGGCTATGTCAATCCGGTTCTCACCTCCCATGGCAAGGAGGTGACCATCATGTGGTTCAACACATTGCTCACGGACGAGAACAACAAAATCATCGGCACATTGAGTGCAGGCAACATCGTTCAGGAAGACTGAACCGGCGGAGCGCGGAACCCCAAAGAATCCGGAGCCTAAAAGATATCCGGCAGCTGCAGCCCGTGGCGGTTTGCAGGCATGATGAAAAGACAGGAGAAGATGTCCCCAGACAACGACAAAGATTGGAAGTCCGGACAGAGCATCCGGCAACAGCTGCGGAAAAAGAAAACCCCCGAACGTTACGACCGGCTGGACTATGACAGGATCATCGAGGAACTGCGGGTTCACCAGATCGAGCTGGAGCTGCAGAACGAGGAGCTGCGACGCACCAGGGATGAACTGGAGGCGGTGGGCGAGCGCTATGTGGAGCTCTACGACTTTGCTCCGGTGGGGTATATCACCCTGGACCGGCATGGACGTATCATCGAGGCCAATCTCACCACCACCCGGATGCTGGGGATCGCCCGCAAACGCCTCATCGGCCGCAGCTTAAGCTCGTTGCTTGACCGGGATTACCAGGATCTCTTCTACACCCGGTTCCAGAATTTTCTTACCCATGGTCAAGAGGGCAGCTGTGATCTCAAATTCAAAAAAGCGGACGGAGGCTCCCTTTTCCTCAGCTTCACAGCCAACCTGATCGATGGTGGAGAACCCCCTCCGGGGCCGGACCGGGCAACGGCCGCCACAGCCTGCTGCCGGGTCATCCTCGTCGATATCACCAAGCAGAAGAGGATGGAAAACGCCCTGCGCCGGGCCCACGATGAATGGGCCCGCACCTTTGAAGCCATCAGCGATCCCCTGGCGATCATTGACGGCGAGATGCGCATCGTGAGGGCCAACAGCGCCTACTGCAGACTGGTGGGCGCCTCTGCCGACAACATCGGCGGCAGATTCTGCTTCAGGATTTTCCGGCACCAGGAGGATATCTGCCCCGACTGTCCCGTGAAACAGGTACTTGCAACGGGCAGGCCGGCATCCATGGAGTTTACCAACAATGTTCTGCGCCGGGCCTTCCACGTGTCGGCATCTCCCCTGCCCGGCGGGGACGAGGGCAGCGGCGGCGCCGTGCTCATCGCCCGGGATATCACCAGAAGCCGGATGATGAAAAAGCAGTTGTTGCAGGCGCAAAAACTGGAGGCCATCGGCACCCTGGCCGGCGGCATCGCCCATGACTTCAACAACATTCTCACGGCCATCATCGGATACGCCCGGCTGGGGCTGGTGCAACTGCCGCCGGACGAAAAGGATGGGATCTTTCTCGATGCCGCCCGCTACCGGAAACAACGCAGATACTTCGACAAGATCTTTGCCGCCGGCAACCGGGCCGGAAAACTCGTCTCCCAGATCCTCACCTTCAGCCGCCGGCATGAGATAACCCCCAAACCCATGGACCCCACTCCGCTGATCAAGGAGTCGATCAAGTTTCTCCGCGCCTCCCTGCCCTCGACCATCACCTTCGAGCAATCCGTCCCGGCAGATCTGCCGCTGGTACTGGCCGACCCGACCCAGATCAACCAGGTGATCATCAACCTGGGCACCAACGCCGCCCATGCCATGCGCCGGCACGGCGGCACCCTGGGCATCAGTCTGCGGGAACGGCTGCTGACCACGGAAAAAACCGCCATGGATACGGTGCTCAAACCCGGACGCTACCTGGAGCTGCAAGTCAGCGATACCGGCCACGGCATGAACGAGGAACTCCTCACCCAGATCTTCGACCCCTTTTTCACCACCAAAAAAAAGGGCGAAGGGACCGGGCTGGGACTTTCCGTGGTGCACGGTATCGTCACCCAGTCCGGCGGCAGCATCGAGGTGGAGTCAAAACCCGGTCACGGCAGCATTTTCAGGGTGCTGGTGCCTATCGTGGCGGCTGAAAAAAAACAGCGTGAGTGCGCAACGACGACAACACCCGTCAGCGGCGGGGATGAACGTATTCTGTTCGTCGATGACGAGGAAATGCTCCTGGAGATGGCAGGGGAATTTTTACGCATGCAGGGGTATCAGGTGGTCACCCGCAGTACGGGGCGCGAGGCCCTGGAGCTGTTTGCCGGCAAACCCGACGATTTTGACCTGATCATCACCGATCAGACCATGCCGGAACTCACCGGCAGCCTGCTGGTCGGAGAAATCCACAAAATCCGGCCCCACATGCCGGTGGTACTCACCACCGGCTACAGCGAGACGCTCAACAAACAGCAGGCAGAGGAGCTGGGCGTTCGGGCATTTCTCTTCAAGCCGGTGGTCATGGAGGAACTGGCGGCGGTTATCCGGGAGATTCTCGACCATCCGGATGGAGAAAAAAAGGGAAAAGCCGCGGCCGATTAGGCCTGGTCGCGGGTGCTACGGATTTGCTTGAATCTCTGCCGGCCGCATGGTGGGGATTGAATGCCTAAGCCGCAACCACGGCACGGACCAGGGCGGCGAACTCCGGGGCATCGAAGCTGCCCCGGCCCACCAGCAGTCCGGCAAGACCCGGCACCGTGGTGTAACGGTGAACGTTTGTACCGTTGATGGAGCCGCCGTAGAGCACCGGACGCTTGGTAAGCCGGGAAATATGATCCACGGCTTCGGCAACTGCCGCCGGATCTTCCGGCGCCTTTTCAGTCCGCCCATAGAGCTGCGGCGTATAGGCGACAAGCATGCGCGTCAGCACCTCATCCGCCAGGGCGCCCACCTGGGCGCCGCTGTTTTCCCTGTCCAGGCAGACAACCGGAGTTATTCCCGCCTCCACGGCTTCGGCCGCCTTGTTGGCGACCTCCTGGACATCCTCATGAAAGTAGCGGCGTCTCTCGGGGTGCCCCACCAGGACATAGTCGGCAATCCCCCTCAGCAGCGCAGCCGGGATGGAGCCGGTATATCCTCCCGGCGGATAGGGAGAGATATCCTGGGCGCACCAGCGCAATCCATCACCCGCCTCTTCCGCATCAAGGCGCAGGGAAACCAGGGACAGACAGGGAGGGGCGACAATCACCCGCACTCCGTCCTCCCTGATCCTTTCACGGCGATACTCCGCCAGCCACTCCCTTCCCTGCTGCAGGGACAGGCGTCCCTTCCAGTTGGCAATCACATACTTTTTTGTCATGGCTTCTCCTTCTCTCCGAACGTAACCATTCACGGGATTCGCAACCCGGCTGTGAGCGCCCGGGGGTGCTGCGGATCTGCCGAGTCTTTGCGGCCCGCTATAGCCTCTCTATGCGGGCGGCTTTGTCCCAGCCCGCCAATCGGCGGCAGACCCTTTCCGCCGAACATCCCTCCACCAGGAGCTGCTTGGCCCGGCTCCCGGGGCCACGCCTGATGCGCACCGCGGTCCGGGGTATTCCCAGCCGCCGGGCCACAAAGGCCACAACCGCACGGTTTGCCCTGCCGTCAACCGGTGGCGCCTTCAGCCTGATCTTCAGAGCATCGCCATGCAGACCGACCACCTCCTCTCTTTTGGCTCCGGGCTGTACATGGAGTTTCAGCAGCAGCCCACCGTCGCCCATGACCTGCAGCCAGGGAGGATTGTCCATCTTTTCCCCTAGACAATGGCCAGAATCATCTGCTGCAGGGTGGGGATGATGACCTGCTGGATGAAGTAGATGGCAAAAATGAGGATCAGGGGGGTGAGATCAATGCCGCCCATGGCCGAGGCAAAGGGCAGCAGTCTCCGCACCCGGATGAGTGCCGGTTCCGTTACCTCGTGGAGAAAACGGACAATGGGATTGTAGGGATCGGCATTGACCCAGGAGATGATGGCCCGGCCGATGATCATCCAGACATAGGCGGTGAGCAGAAAGTTGACAAACCCCAGTATGCGTACGAGAAAGTTGGCTATTACACTCATTTTTTCATCTTCCTTGCGGTTGTGTTGTCAGGCAAGCCCGGCAGGAAAACCGATCACGGGTTCCGCAAGCCGGTGCTATCCCACTCTGCTGCCCGGGCTCACCACCTTTTCCGGAGCGGTCAGCACCAGAATCTTGTCTCCGGTTTCGCTTGTCTGGGATGCGGCCAGCAGCATACCCTCGGAACGTACTCCCATCAACTTGGCGGGCTTGAGGTTGGCGACAATGATCACCTGCCTGCCGATGAGCTCCGATGCCTGGTAATGCTCGGCAATCCCGGCGACAATGGTGCGCTCCTCCGGCGCCCTGACCGTGAGCCGCAGCAGCCTGCGGGATTTTTCGATGGGCTCGGCGGCAACGATTTCAGCAACCCGCAGATCCAGACGGAGAAAATCGTCGATATCCACCAGCTCTTTTCCGGAAGATCGTCTCCTTTTCCCGGCAGCGGCAGCCTGGGCATTCTTCTTTTTTCCGCCGCTGTTTTTCGGCCTTTTCTTCCTGGCGGTCTCCAGCCGCGGAAAGAGCTGCCCCCCTGCGTTGATGGTTGCTCCCGCCTTCAGCTGTCCCCACCTGGAACCGGTCTCCAGGGTGGCCTCCCGTAACCGGTGCTCGACTCCCAGAGCCTCTTCCATGGCAGCGGAGGTCCCGGGCATGATGGGCCGCAGCAGCAGGGCGATGATGCGCAGGGTCTCGGCCAGGTTGTAGAGCACGGTATGCAGCCGCGCCTCCTTCTCCGGTTGCGTCGCCAGCACCCAGGGTTCATTGGCCACGATATAGCGGTTGGCAAGGCCGATCACCTCCCACACCGCCTTGAGGGCCAGATGAAATTTGAAGCCGTCCATGGCCCGCCAGTACTCCGCCGTCATCCGTTCCACCGCGGCGATGAGTTCGTCGTCCCCTTCACCGCGGCCTGCCGGATCAGCCGCCGGCACCGTTGTGCTGTACTTGGCGATCATGCTGAGGGAACGGGAGAAGAGGTTGCCCAGGTCGTTGGCGAGATCGGCGTTGCGCCGCGCCACCAGGCTTTCGATACTGAAGGAGGCATCCAGACCGAAGACCATCTCCCGCAGGGTAAAGTAGCGCACCGTATCAACGCCGAACTCCTCCACCAGGGGACGGGGACGCACGACATTGCCGAGACTCTTGGACATCTTGGTCTCCTCCACATTCCAGTAGCCATGGACATGGAGCCGGCGATAGGGCTCAAGTCCCATGGCCTTGAGCATGGTGGGCCAGAAGATGGCATGGGGCTTGAGGATATCCTTGGCGATCACATGTTCGGCACCGGCCCAGTACCGGGCAAAATCCGGCCCGTCCGGATAGCCGATGCCGGTGAGGTAGTTGATGAGGGCATCGAACCAGACATAGGTGACGAAATTCTCGTCAAAGGGCAACCTGATGCCCCAGGTGAGCCGCGAAACCGGGCGGGAAATGCAGAGATCCTCAAGGGGCTCCCGCAAAAAGGCGAGCACCTCGTTGCGGTAGCGCTCCGGAGTGATGAACTCGGGATTGTCGCTGATATGATCAATGAGCCAGCGGCGATAGCGGCTCATTTTGAAAAAGTAATTCTTTTCAGCGATTTTCTCCGGCGGTTTGAGATGATCGGGGCAGTTGCCTTCAACCAGTTCCTTTTCGGTGAGAAACCGCTCGCAGCCCCGGCAGTAGAGCCCGCTGTACTCGCTGAAATAGATGTCGCCGTTATCGTGGACCCGCTGCAGGATATCCTGGACCGTGCGCACATGTTCCGGATCGGTGGTCCGGATGAAGTTGTCCGGCCTGACGTCGAGAAGCGGCCAGGTGGCACGGAATTCCGCACTGATGCGATCGACATATTCCCGGGGAGGCACTCCCTCGCGCTGGGCGGCCTCAACGATTTTTTCACCATGTTCGTCCGTTCCGGTCTGGAAACGCACATGATCGCCGCACAGCCGTCGATAGCGGCTGTAGGTGTCGGCGATGACGGATGTATAGGCGTGCCCGAGGTGAGGCTGGGCATTGACGTAGTAGATGGGAGTGGTGATATAGCGATTCATGATTCCTGTTTTTCCTGTTTGCCGGCAGGTTTATTCCTGCGCCCTTTCCCTGCCCGCTTGGCGGCCCGCCACTCCTCCCGCTCGAGGATGACTTCCTGCTGATCCTCGGTGACGGCCAGAATACTCTGCTTCAGGGTCATCTGCCGCAGGACCCGCAGCTTTTTACCGCCGAGCAGGAGAATGGTTCCGACCTTGGGCATCTCCTTTTTCATGGTGCGGTATGACTTCACCTCATAGGTGAGGCAGCAGAGCAGCCGGTTGCAGAGGCCGGAGATCTTCGCCGGATTGAGCGGCAGATCCTGGTTCTTTGCCATCTTGATGGAGACCGACTCAAAACGCCGCAGATGGGCGGTGCAGCAAAGTTCCCGGCCGCACAGGCCGAGACCGCCGATCATCTGGGTCTCGTGGCGGACCCCGATCTGCCGCATCTCCACCCGGGTACGGAACTCCTGCACCAGGAGCTTGACCAGTTCGCGGAAATCCACTCGTTTTTCGGCGGTAAAGTAAAAGATGATCTTGCTGCCGTTGAAAAAACGCTCCACCCGCACCAGGTGCATATCCAGGTCCAGCCTGGCGATGAACCGGCGGCAGATGACCGCCGCCTCCTGTTCAAGGACGGCCAGTCGCAACCGTTTTTCCGCCTCATCCCGGCTGCAACGGCGAATGATCACGTGGGAGGCCTCCTGTTTGCCGTTGCCGGTGGACAACTTCGGTCCGCGACAGACGATCACCGCAGGTTCCAGGCCGTGATCGGTGCCGGCCATCACCGCTTCGCCGGGACGCAGGCCGCCGATGCGTGACAGGGCACTGAACTCCCGGCCCGGATCGCGGAAGCGGATCCTGTAAAAATAGGTGTTCTCCGCCGCCTTTTCCGGTTTGTGGCGATTGTCGCGGGCTAACGGATTCTTTTTTGTCTTTTCTCCGGCCGTCTCACTCATGGATGCTCCGTCGGCTTCCGGGGTCGCCCCTCTCCCTCGGCCGCCTCATATCATCGGGGATCGGGCCCCGGCGCACTCGGTTGCCAACTGAAAAAAGAGCACTTCACAGACGAGGGCGCGGTTGCAGTTTCTTGCCAGCGCCTTTTCCGCCTGGTCAACGGCCTGCAGTTTAGCAAAAAGCTCCTGTAAATTCCAGCGTTGTCTCGCCCTTTCGATCTCGCCCTCCATGTCGCGGTTGACAAAGGCGGGCTGCCCTGTGGCGGTTGCGGCAACCAGGACGTCCCTGAAAAAAAGCCGCAGGAGATCAAGAAGCGCGGTAAGATCTTCCGCCCGGTCCGCGGCCTTGGCGGCGATTTTCAAAAGCTCCTCGACGCCTCCCGGCTCTCCGGCATCACTTGTCAGGATCGCAGTGATGATATGGTGCCGCTGAGCCGGGAGTCCCCTTTTATGATAGTCAAGGGCCCGGCCCGGACTGCCCTCCAGCAGGGCGGCCAGGGTTTCGGCCTCCCGGAGAGTAAGCTCGGGCGCATCCCGGCGGATCACCTCGGCCGCTGCTTTAAGGGGCAGGGGATAAAAGGGCACCACCTGGCAACGGGAAACAATGGTGTCCAACAACGGTTCCGAAACCGTGGCAATGAGCAGCAATATGTTGCCCGGGGGCGGCTCTTCGAGGATCTTCAGCAGACTGTTGGCCGCCTCCCGGCGCATGGTGTGAACCTCGTGGATCACCACCACCCGTGTTGCCGACTCCAGCGGCGGGAAGGAAAGGGCCTTTTTCATGGCCCGAATCTGATCGATGCGGATGGCAACGCCCTGGGGGGTGATGTCAAGAAAATCGGGATGGCTGCCCGCCGAAAACTTACGGCATGATCCACACTCACCACACCCCTGGTGTTGCCGCGGCTGTCGGCAGAGCAGACCCCGGGCAACCTCCATGGCGGCCTGCTCCTTGCCGACACCCACCGGCCCGTGAAAGAGATAGGCATGGGCCAGACGACGGCGGCGCAGGGCCCGGCCGAGGATGCGCACCGCCTTTTCCTGGCCGATTATTCCGGGAAACATACACCTGGTTTAAAAGAGCCGCTGCTGTTTCTTTGCAGCGGCACGGCTCTGGGTATCATCCGGGGCAACGGCCCGTCCCGCCCGGCGCCGATGCGTTCCGGGACTCTCATCGTCGGTGGGACGCAGCAGAAGAAACCGTTCCAGGGGGCGTTGGTAGGAACTCCACTGGTAGCCGGACCCGGACACCGTTTTGCTGAGGTTTTCGATATAGTTGACCTTGGAGTCCATGTCATCGATAAAGTTGAGGAGCATGGCCTCAAGGGTCATGGGCAGACAGGGGGAGCCATACTCATAGCGGCCATGATGGCTGAGGATGAGGTGGACAAGCTGGTCGACGCGGGGCGAACGCTCGTTTTTGCGACCCGCGGCCCGGCGGACCATCTCCGATCCCAGCACCAGATGCCCCACCAGGCGCCCCACATCGGTATAGTCATAGGGAAGGGTGTCGAAACGAAACTCCCTCACCTTGCCCACATCATGGAGGGCGGCGCCGGCAACCAGGAGGTCGCGGTCAACGCCGGGATAGTGTTCCACCATCCGCAGGGCGAGCCTGGTAACGGAAAGGGTGTGTTCCAAAAGACCGCCGAGATAGGCATGGTGCATCTTCTTGGCCGCCGGCGCCCGTTGAAACAGCGGTAAAAAATCCCTGTCGCGGTAGATCTTCAGCAGCAGCGGTTTGAGGATATCGTCTTTCACCGAGCGGAGGATCGTGAAAAACTCGGCGGTCATCTCCTCCACATCATAGGCGGTTGAGGGCAGAAAATCCGCGAGATCCACTGCCTCATCCTCTGCCGGCGCGGCAATATAATCCACTTTGAGTTGCACAACATCGCGAAACGACTGGCCCGTGCCGCGCAACCGGACAATGTTTCCCGGTTTTGCCAGATCGGCGAAGCGTTCGGCATTGTCCCAGACCCGGGCCTGGAGTTCACCGGTCTTGTCCATGACCGTCAGGGCGAGATAAGGTTTGCCCGCCTTGGTCTCGGCCAGGGTCATCGCACTGACCAAAAAGAGATCCGCCACCGGGGTTCCGGCGCTGATATCCCTGATAAAGGTCTGTTTTGTCCCGCTGTCCATTGGTCGCCCTTCACTCCCTTAGACGTTGAAACGAAAGAGGATACAGTCACCGTCGCAAACCACATACTCCTTTCCCTCGGAGCGCATCAGGCCCTGGTCCCGGGCAGCGGCCTCGCCGCCACAGGCAACGTAATCGTCATAGGCGATCACCTCGGCCCTGATAAAACCGCGCTCGAAATCGCTGTGGATCTTGCCGGCGGCCCGGGGCGCGGTGGTTCCCGCGGTGATGGTCCAGGCCTTGGTCTCCTTTTCACCCACCGTAAAAAAGGTGATCAGGCCCAGCAGCTCGTATCCGGCCTTGATCAGCCGGTTGAGGCCGGACTCGGCAAGCCCCAGTTCCGCGACGAATTCACGCTGCTCCTTTTCATCCAGCCCGCTGAGCTCCTCCTCGATTGCACCGGAGATAATCACCATGCCCGCCTCCTCTTCGGCGGCGGCCGCAGCCAGATCCCGGGTATGGCGGTTGCCGCCGATCTCATCCTCGCCGACATTGGCGACATAGAGAACCGGTTTGGCGGTGAGCAGGCAAAGCTCCCGCAGCAACGCCTCTTCCATGACGGTTTCCAACGGCAGCAACCGGGCCGGCCGGCCGCGGTCCAGATTTTCCTGCAACCGGGTGAGGAAGGCCGCCTGCCTGCGCATATCCCTGTCACCGGACTTGGCCTGCTTGACGGTCCCGGCCAGTCGCCGCTCCACGGTTTCCAGGTCGGCGATGACCAGCTCGGTGTTGATCACCTCCCGGTCCCGGAGGGGGTCTACGGAGCCATCCACATGGACGACGTTGTCATCGTCGAAACAGCGCACCACATGGACGATGGCATCCACCCGGCGGATATGGCCGAGAAAGGTGTTGCCGAGCCCCTCGCCCCGGCTTGCTCCCTTGACCAGTCCGGCGATATCGACAAACTCCATCTGGGTGGCCACCTTGTTGGCGGTGTGTACCATGGCCGCCAGGGTGTCCAGGCGGGAATCGGGCACGGGGACGATACCGACGTTTGGTTCAATGGTGCAGAACGGGTAGTTGCGGGCCTCTATCCCCGCGGCGGTGAGGGCGTTGAATATCGTCGATTTTCCCACATTGGGCAGACCGACTATTCCACATCGAAATCCCATTTTTTCTCTCTTTTCCCGGATGGGCAGGGTTTTGCAACGGTGATTCCCGGACGTTCACCTCTTCCCCGCCCTAGAGCAGGAGCTTGACCAGCACAAAACCGCCGATCAGCAAGAGCATGAAGATGACGCACAGGAGGTTGAAATAACGTCTGATAAACCGTTCCACCGGCGCACCGAAACGGTAAATGAGCCCGGCGACCAGAAAAAAACGGGCGGAACGGGATAGTGCGGAAACAAGGACAAAGGTAAGAAAGTTGATCTGAAAGGCCCCGGCGGTGATGGTGAACACCTTATACGGTAACGGGGTAAAGCCGGCAGCACCCACGGCCCAGGCATCGTAACGTCGGTAAAGGTCCTGGATCACCGCATATTTGTCCTCGAATCCGTAAAAACTGATGATCGGCCGGCCCACCGTATCCATAAATCCCAGCCCGAGGCCGTAGCCGAGGATGCCGCCGACGAGCGATCCCACGGCACAGACCGCGGCAAAACGGAAGGATCTCCCGGGCGCCCCCAGGCAGAGGGCGATGAGAAAGACATCCGGAGGGATAGGGAAAAAGGACGATTCGGCCAGGGCGATGGCAAAAAGCGCCCAGATGCCGTAGGGCCCCTGGATCCAGGTCATGCAGCGGTCATAGATCCGCTCCAGGATGGAGGGCCGGCGTTGGGCCGGCGTCTCAGTTCTCCCAGCCATGAACCCCGATCAGGTTGACGAAACGGACCCGCTCCAGGGTCCGGCTGGTGATCTCTCCCTGCTGTTTGGTGAGCACCTTGAGGTCCTGGACAAACTGATCTCCCACCGGCATGACCATGCGCCCGGGATCGGCAAGCTGATCGAGCAGAGGCCCGGGGATTTCCGGACCGCCGGCGGTGACCATAATGGCGTCAAAGGGTGCCTTGTCCGGCCAGCCCACAGTGCCGTCGTCAAGCCGGGATATGATATTGTGGCAGTGGAGCTGATCGAAAATCCGGCGGGCCCGGCCCAGTAACGACGTTACCCGCTCAATGGTGTACACCTTTTTGCAGAGATGCGAGAGAACCACGGCCTGGTACCCCGAGCCGGTACCGATTTCCAGCACCCGCTCATCACCCTTGAGCTCCAGGGCCTGGGTCATGAGACCGACGATATAAGGCTGGGAGATGGTCTGGCCGCCGCCGATGGGCAGAGGATAGTCGCCGTAGGCCTTTGCCTGCAGAGCGTCATCAACAAAGAGATGCCGCGGTACGCTGCGCATGACCTCCAGCACCCGCGGGTCGGTGACACCACGGGGGATGAGCTGGTCCTCCACCATGCGGTTGCGCTTGATATCGAAATTGGAAGGCCCGCTCACCGTATCTCTTTCCATGTGAAATCATCGGCCCAGTCGCGGTCGCCCTTCTCCTCAAGCGTGAACCGGCAGTCCGTGACCACGCCGTCGGTGATGGTGACGACAACGGTTTCGGCACGGTTCTCGTCAAGGTATCTCCCCAAAAGCGGGGTGTTGCGCAGAAGCCCGGTGCGGTGGCGGGCGGTGTAGACGAACTCCTCGACATCAGGGGCCCGGCGGCGGCTGGTGTCGGGCTCGCCCAGGTAGAGCAGCACCTCCTCCTTGGTGGTCTTGCCCGGGGTGATGAGGCCGACATCCGAGGCGAGATGGCGGACCGGCCTGTTGTAACAACCGCTGAACAAGAAAAGGAGAAAGACAACCGGTAACCATCGTCGCATAACCGCTCAGCTCCCTGATAGGTGGGTGAATGAGGAGGCGGCTGCCTGCCGTGAAACAGCAACCGCCGCCGACACTGCAGTGTTATCTGTCCCTGTATATCGTGGAAGCATCATTTTTTCAACACAATTTCCCGGCCGCATGGCGGGTATAGCGGCCGGGAGAGATTGAGGCAAATCTGCGGCACCTGTGATCAATTACGGTTGGGAAGTATGATATACCGCAGGGTTACTCGCCGGAGGCCACCAGTTGTTCGAGGATGCGATAGTTACGGCTCACCATCTGCTGGGAATCCACCAGCAGCCCGGCCTGGATCATGGCACTGTCATAAATCATTTCGAGCATATCTTCGGCCAGGAGCTGATCCCTGTCCTTGAGACGCGCCAGCTTGGTGAGCAGCGGGCTGGCCGGGTTGATCTCCAAATTTTTCTTTGAGGCGCCGGCCTTGACCTCTTCGGGCCGGGTGGCCTGGAGGACGCGCTCCATGGAACTGGTGAGATAGCCGTCGGCATTGACGATCATGGCCGGGCTGTCCACCAGCCGTTTGGAGGCAATGACATCTTCCACCCGGCCGGCGAGTTTTTCCTTCATCCAGCTGATGAGCAGGGCCTGCTCGCGCTTGTCCATGACCTCCGGCTTCTCCCCCTTCTCCTCCTCAGATTCGGCCTTGCCGCTGTCGGGCAGCGTCAGGTCGGCGCGATCGGCGGAGACCAGTTTTTTGCCGTCATACTCGCCCAGGTGGCTGAGGACGAAGTCGTCGATGGGCTCGAGGGTATAGATGATCTCGATATCGTTTTTCCGGAACATCTCGGTGTAGGGGCCGTTTTCCACGGCGGCCCGGCTGGGGCCGTTGATATAGTAGATCTCTTTTTGGTCCTCGCCCATGCGGGAGACGTACTCGGCCAGGGAGATGAGTTCGCCCTCCTTGCTTCCGGACGACTCAAAGCGTACCAGTTCGGCCAACTCCTTGTGGTATTCAAAATCGGTGGTCACCCCTTCCTTGATAAAGATACCGAAGTTCTTCCAGAATTCGCCGTAGGTGTCGGCATCCCTGTCTGCCAGTTCCTTCAGGAACTTCAGAAAGCGCTTGGTCAACACCTTGCGCAGCTTGATGACCAGGGCGTTATCCTGCAGGGCCTGGCGGGAAATATTGAGGGGCAGGTCTTCGCTGTCCACCACCCCCTTTAGAAAACGTAGCCATTCCGGCAGAATATGCTCGCTGTGCTGCTCGATGAGCACTTTGCGGCAGTAGAGGTTGACCCCGGGCTTGGTGCGGCCGAAACCGAGAATCTCAAAATTTTCCCTGGGAACATAAAGCAGGGCATGGATGGCCAGTGGCGCATCCGCGGTAAAGTGAAGCCGGCAGAGGGCGTCATCGGCGCTGCCGGCGATATACTTGTAGAACTCGGTGTACTCCTCGTCGCTGATCTCGTTTTTGCTGCGCGACCAGATGGCCTGCACCGTGTTGACCGTCTTGCCGTCCACCTTGATGGGAAAGGGGACAAAGGAGGAGTATTGCTGGATAATGCGCTCCACCGTGAACTTGACGGCATAGTCATGGGCATCGTCCTTGAGCTCGATGATGATCTTGGTGCCGCGGTGCAGCCCGGGGCAGGGAGAGATGGTATAGGTCCCGCCGCCGTCGGATTCCCACTCATGCCCTTCGGAACCGTCCCAGGAACGGGTCTGGACCCGCACCCGTTCGGCGGCCATGAACACCGCGTAAAAACCGACCCCGAACTGGCCGATGAGGTTGACATCCTTTTTGGCGGCCTCGGCAAGTTCCTCGAAAAAGGAACTGGAACCGGAATGGGCGATGGTGCCGAGATTGGTTTCCAGCTCCTCGCGGGTCATACCGATACCGCTGTCGGTGATGGTGAGGATGTGCTTTTTGTCGTTGCAATCGATGGTGATTTCCAGTGGTACGTCCTTATCGAACTCCGGCTGTTCCACCAGGCTCAGATGCCGATACTTCTCCAGGGCATCGGCGGCGTTGGAGACCAGTTCCCGGATGAAGATATCGCGCTCGGTATAGAGCGAGTTGATGACGATATCGAGCACCTTCCTGGTTTCGGTCTGAAACTCGTGGGTCTGGGTTTCACTACTCATGGACATTCCCCCTTTTTGTGATTCAATTTTTTAACCAGTGGAGTAAGATAACGGGCTGTAATCAAGGAAATGTTGAAAAGGCCCGGAAAATTTTTTCTGGGCACATGGTAAGCATGATGCGGCCCCTGTCAAGGCGGGAGAATCATGGGCCAAAAGGTGAAATATATGGTATCGGACAGCTGCAATACCTTGGTTGTCGGCGGGGGGCTCTCGGGCCTGGCCCTGGCAACCTTTCTCAAAAAGGAAAACCCGGATATCGACCTGCTGCTGCTGGAGGCGGGGAAGAGGCCGGGCGGGGCCATTCGTTCCTTCGATTGCGACGGCTTCCTGGCCGAATGGGGAGCGCACGGCTTCCTCGACAACTGCGCCGAGAGTCGGGAACTGCTGCGGATCAGCGGCCTTGATGCCGAGATCCAAAAGGCGCCTCTGGGCAAATTCGTCCGCTACATCTGCTTAGGCGGCAGGCTGCGGCTCATTCCCCAGAGTCCGCCGAAGATCATTGCCTCGCCGATCATGCCGCTGACCGCCAAGCTGCGGGTTCTGGCCGACCTCTGGAAAAAACCCTGCAGTCACGAGCAAAGCATAGCCCAGTGGGCCGGACACCGTTTCGGCAGAGGGGTGCTGCCCTTTGTCGATGCCGCCCTCACCGGTACCTCGGCCGGTGATATGGAAAAACTCTCCATCGATGCGGTGATGCCGGGGCTGCGAAAACTGGAGCTGGAACACGGTTCGGTGATCCGCGGTCTTTTCCGGCGGCAGCGGAAAAGGAAAGCGGTTTCCGGCAAAAAAAAGGGGGAGCTGCCGGCAATGATCAGTTTCCCCGGCGGCATGGAACGCCTGCCCCGGGGACTGGCTGCCGGCCTGCGGCAGGGCGGGGAACTGCTTCTCAACACCGGAGTGAGTCGTATCCGCCGCCGGGAAAGGGAGTGGCTGGTAACAAGTTCTGCCGGGGAGTTTCGTTGCCGCAACCTGGTGCTGGCCCTGCCGGTCAACAGCTCGCTGCAGCTGCTGAAGGAAGACTCCCTCGGCCTGCCGGCGCCGCCGGTCGACCGCCTGGCGGAAACGCGGATCGCCACGGTGGTCCTCGGTTTCACCGACGAGACCGAGATTCCCTTCGGCTTCGGTTACCTGGCCCCGGAACAGGAAAAACGCTTTTGCCTGGGCGCCATGTTTTCCTCCCACATGTTTGCGGGCCGCGCCCCGGCCGGTCACGTTCTGGTGGAGGCGCTCGTCGGCGGCAGGCGGCACCCGGAACGCCTCCAACTGGAGGATGACCCCCTGGTGGAAGCGGTAATGGCGGACCTGCGGCAGTTGCTGCCCATTGCCGGTGACCCCTGTTTCACCCGGGTGCTGCGCCAGGAAGCCGCCTTTCCCCAGCTGGAGATGGGCTATCCCCGCCTGCTCGCCTGGCGGGACAGGATCTGTGCGGATCAGCCCGGTCTCCATGTCTGCGGTTTCGGTTGGGAGGGAATCGGCATCAACGACATGGTCAGGCAGGCAAAACGCATCGCCTCGGCAATCATTGCCGGTGACGAGACCCATGGACGGGAAGCGGAGGTGAAGGGCGTCTACTTCTAGGACGTGATTGACGCTACTCCAGGACTATGAATTTTCCTTGAGCTTGCTGCAGAGCATGTTCACCTGGCCGCGGACACAGGCGTTGCGGGCCATCTTTTCGGTCACCTTGCGGATGGCGTAGAGCACGGTGGAGTGATCCCGGTTGTAGAGCTGACCGATGTCTGCCAGCGACTCGTCGGTATACTTGCGGCTTAGGTACATGGCAACCTGCCGGGGAAAGGTGATGGCCTTTTTGCGCGACCTGGACTGCAGATCACCGACGCTTACCTTGAACTGATCACTGACCAGATCCCTGATCATGACGGCGCTCAACTCCTGGGAGAGACCGATGAGCCCACGCACCACCTCCTTGACCATACAGAGATCGGGAACAATACCCATGAGGCGGGATTTCGCCTTGATACCGATCAGGGCGCTTTCGATGCGGCGGACATCACCGCTGACATGGCGGGCCAGGTAGTCAACCAGCTCATCATCAAGTTCAAGACCGCTTCCCGCCGCCTTGTGCTGGATAATATTGACCCGGGTGGCCAGATCGGGCGCCTTGATGCGGGCCACCAGGCCGGCCGTCATGCGGGAACGGAATTCACTGTCGATTCCCTCAAGCGTCTGCGGCTCCACCGCCGAGGTGAGGATGACCCGCTTGCCCGATTTGATGAGATAGTCGAGGATCTCGTTGAGCTCCTCCTGGGTCTTGGTCTTGCCGGTGAGCGTCTGGACATCCTCCACCAGCAGCATGTCGCAGTGGTGCAGGTATTTATTCTTAAACTGGTCCATGGTGTTGCCGCGGATCCCCTTGACCATCTCGGCGGAAAACTGCTGGGCGGTGAGATAGTGGAGACGGGTGGCCGGCGAGGTGTTGATGATGCGATGGGCCACAGCCTGGGTGAGATGGCTCTTGCCCAGACCGGTTGAGCTGTTGAGATAGAGGCAGGTGCCGTAGGAGTCATCTCCCCCGGCAAGGGCCTCGCAGGCGGACTGGGCCAGCATGTTGCTCTCGCCGACCATGAACTCATCAAAAACGTAGCGGGGATGCAGGGAACGGATCCGGGAACCGCCCACCGGCATGGTGGGGAGCCGCAGTTGACCTTTGCCGCAGGCGCTGTCCGCGGCGGCAGGGGCGGCGGCCACCGAGAGCTTGACCTCCACGCTGCTGCCGCGGGCGGCAACGACCTGCCTGCTGATGATTTCAAGATAGCGGTCCCTGATCCAGGCACAAAAAAAACGGTCCGGTCCGCCCAGCTCCAGCAACTCCGTATCCTCCCTGAGACAGGAGAGCGGTTTGATCCATAAGCCGTATTCACTCTCGGAAAGCGCTTCCCGCAGCGATTGTTTCACTTCATCCCACAACATTCTTCATCCCTGTTTTTCTCGTCTTGACGCTTCTGATTCATCCCTGCACGTTTTATTCCGGCAAAAGATCCCTGGGAAGAAAACGTGTCTCATCCTTGAAAAATCATTTTTTTCTGTGATACAATCAAAATTGTAGGGGAATAATGCCTGAAAATGGGAAATTGGTCAAAACCGATATGGTGCAATTTTACCGGCCGCTCCCCTTGATTCCCTCCGGGACGACAAATGGGCATCCCCGCTGAACTTCCCCCCTGTCCTACAGCTAACATGCTGTAATAATTCTTAATTTTTTCACTCCCTATCTTTTTTACCATCATACGACGAGATACGGCCTCAAACCGTTTTTTTTCAACAAGTTATCAACATGGGCCAAGTCTCGAATACTCCCTGATACTGGCGAATACTCCTAAATACTCAAATATTCTTTTTCTCCACCCCTCTTTACCCCCCAAAAAGGCGCAAGTGTGTAATTTTATCAATAATGCCATTTCCAGCTTCTTGAAAAAATTTTTTTCCTTTTTCGGATTTTTGAGAAACTTCCGGAAAAACCGTTGACGGGTTGGAAAAATCCCGGACGGTGCGGGCCAGGGTAAAAACCGCCACCTCGGCAGCGCCGGCGGTCAGCAGGGTGGCGGCGCACTCGTTGACGGTTGTGCCGGTGGTGAAGACATCGTCGATGAGCAGAACGGTCTTTCCCGCCACCTTTTCCTTCCCGGCAACCCGGAAGGCCCCGCGCAGATTGCGGCGACGCTCCCGGCCGCTCCGGCCCCGCTGGGAGTCGGTATGGCGAATCCGCAACAGGAGATCCGGATTGATCCGCGATTTATGGGTGGGAAAGAATGAACGGGACAGCAGCAGGGCCTGGTTGAAGCCCCTGGCGCGCAGCCGCCTGGGGTGCAACGGCACCGGAACAATCAGTTCGGGCTCCCCGAAGGGTGCCTCTGCCGGCAGCGGCCGGGCCAGGGCTCCGAAGGGGGCAAGAAGGCTCATTTCACCCCGGTATTTGAAGGCCAGCAGCGGCGAGATCACCGGCTCTGCATAGATGACTGCGGCCCGGGCCCGGGAAAAGACAAAACGACTGCGGAGGCAATCGCCGCAGAGGTGATCGCCGCCCGCGGTCAGGGGAAGCCCGCAGCAGGAGCAGAGGGGCGGCACAATGTACCGGATCCGTGCCCGGCACCGGCTGCAGAAGTAGGGCGGCCGCCAGGCAAGGAGCCGGCGGCCGCACCCCGGACAACTCGGCGGGAAGAGCAGATTGGCGGCGCCTTCACCCAGGGATCCCCCGGGGCGCTCATCCCCGTATCCTGCGGAATTCGTCCTTCCCGGCCGGATCCCGCTCTCAGGGCGGTCGGCGCTCACATGTTGGCGATAATGGCCCCGGCAAAGGCGGAGCAGGAGAGTTTTTCAGCCCCCTCCATCAGCCGCGCCAGGTCATAGGTCACCCTCTTCTGCTCAATGGTGGCCTCCAGGGCCTGCTGGATGAGTTCGCCGGCCCGGCGCCAGCCCAGGTATTCGAGCATCATCACCCCGGAGAGAATCAGAGAGCCGGGGTTGACCTTGTCCTGCCCCGCGTACTTGGGCGCGGTGCCGTGGGTGGCCTCGAAAAGGGCATAGCCGTCGCCGATGTTGGCGCCCGGCGCTATGCCCAGCCCACCCACCTGGGCGGCCAGGGCATCGGACATATAGTCGCCGTTCAGGTTGGGCATGGCCAGCACCCCGTACTCATCCGGCCGCAGCAGGATCTGCTGGAACATGGCATCGGCAATGCGGTCGCGCACAACGATTTTGCTCTCCGGCCGCCGGCCGCCGTAGCTCTCCCAGAGCTCATCTTCGGTGATGCAGACATCGGCGAACTCCTCGGCAACCAGTTCATAGCCCCAGTTGCGGAAGGCGCCCTCGGTGAACTTCATGATATTGCCCTTGTGCACCAGGGTGACGTCGGGGCGGTCATTGTCCATGGCGTAACGGATGGCCTTGCGCACCAAACGCTTGGTGCCGAAGGCGCTGATGGGCTTGATGCCGATTCCCGATCCCGGCCGGATATCGCCGCCCATTTCCCTGCGGATAAAGTCGATCACCTTCTCGGCCTCGTCACTGCCGCTGCGCCACTCGATGCCGGCATAGACATCCTCGGTGTTTTCCCGGAAAACCACCATATCCACCCTGCCGGGTTCCTTGACCGGGCTGACAACCCCCCGATAGTAGCGCACCGGGCGGACGCAGGCATAGAGATCCAGGACCTGGCGCAGGGTGACATTGAGGCTGCGGATCCCCTCCCCCACCGGCGTGGTGAGCGGTCCCTTGATGGCCACCACATGTTCGCGGATCGCATCCAGGGTGGCCTGTGGCAGCCACTCTCCGGTCTCCTTCACCGCCTTTTCGCCGGCATAGACCTCCAGCCACCGGATCCGCCGTTTTCCGTCAAAGGCCTTCTCCACCGCCGCATCCAGCACCCGCCGGGTGGCGGCCCAGATATCGGGCCCAATGCCGTCGCCCTCGATAAAGGGGATGATCGGCTCATCCGGCACCATGATAGATTGATCATTTTCTATGGTAATTTTCGCAGCTCCCACCTCGTTTCCTCCCCTGTTCTCTTGTCTTTTCAAAAAAAATACAGTATCACCACGTCAATAGACAGGTCCAGGCAAGCCCGGCTCCGCGGACTGAAAAGGCCGGTGCCGCCGTGGCCGGATTACTCTATTCCATCATCCGGATCACGTCAAGGACCGGTATTGACCGAACAAATTCCGCAGCCTCCGCCGCCTGTCGCCACCATATCGATCATCCCTCTCCTATATTATAATAGAGTGGTATGCCATGCAGCTTATACGCTCCATCACCGCCCTGCTCATCACCCCGCCCCTCACCCTGCTGGTCAGCCTGCTGGCCCTTGCCGATCTGACCCTGGGACGAAAGTCCCCCTCCAGGGCGATGGTTTTTCCCCGCATCTGGGGCCGCATTATCTGCCGCCTTATCGGTGCCCGGGTCCGGGTGGAGGGTCTGGAAAAGCTGGAAAAGGGCAAGACCTACATCTTTGCCGGCAACCACGCAAGCCAGGTTGACATCTTTGCCTTCCAAGGATACTTTCCATATGATTTCCGCTGGATAGCCAAAAAAGAACTCTTTGCGATTCCGGTTTTCGGCCCGGCCATGCGGCTGGCCGGATTCATCCCCATCGACCGTTCCCGGGGCCGCCAGGCCATGCAGAGTCTCATAGAGGCGGCCGAGAAAATCAGGAGCGGCACCTCGGTGATCATCTT
Organism: uncultured Desulfobulbia bacterium; assembly: GCA_964446115.1. Lineage (GTDB taxonomy): Bacteria > Desulfobacterota > Desulfobulbia > Desulfobulbales > Desulfobulbaceae > CAYUNE01. Next base: position 28,683 of record CAYUNE010000005.1, read on the forward strand.
TCCCGAGGGTACCCGCAGCAGGGACGGCAGATTGCGGCAGTTCAAGACCGGCGCGGTGCTGCTGGCGATCAAGGCCGGGGTGGATATCGTGCCGCTGGGGTTTATCGGCACCCATGACGTCCTGCCCAAGGGACACCTCCTGGCCCGCTCCGGCAATGTGACCATCCGCATCGGCGCACCGGTATCCACCCGGGACTACACCCCCCGGCAAAAGAAGGAACTGGCCGCCCTGCTCCACGACCGGGTGGCGGCACTTTTGGATGGCGATACCACCGGGGAGACGGCATCGGCGCAGCCGGATGCCGCCGCCTGATTTCCTTTGCAAATTCTGGCCGACATGGCATAATGGACGCAAATCCGGAGGCAGCATTTTCCCCCTGCCTTTATTCCTGCTCACAGCTGAGAATTTGTTGGCCAATATCCGCCTCAACGATGAACTCTACAAGGATCTGCCCATGTCACACCCGGCTCCAGTACTCCATCGGCTCAAAGCGCACCTCCTTCCGCTCCTGCTCGCCCTGGGCCTGACCCTGCAGTGGGCCGCTACCGCCCTGGCCCTTTCCCAGAACACCGCCTTTCTTCCCCTCAAGGTCATTGCTCCCGCCGCGGACGGCGGCCTGGTGGAGCAACTGGACGGCGTCCTTAAGGATACCCTTGCCGAGCAGGGCATGACCATGCTCAGCCGTGGCCAGGCCGGTGAAATGGTCGATTACCGGGGAGAGTGGCCACCGCCGGGGGAGGTGATCGACAAGATCGCCGCGGCCACCGGTTTCGATTACGTCTGTATCGGCTCCCTCACCGTCATCGGCAGCCGTTTCAGCCTGGACATGAAGGTCCACGATATTCTGTCGCCGGCAACGCCCCATGCCGCTTTCCATACCGGCGAGCTGCCCGCCGGCCTGCGGCAGGGCGTGCGTAAGGCCGTTGCCGATATCCTGGCCTTCAGCAATCGCAGCGCCCTCATCGCCGATATCGTGCCCGCCGGCAACAAGCGCATCGATTCCGGCGCCATCCTGCGTAAAATCAAAACCAGGGCCGGCGACGTCTACAGCCCGGCCGCCCTGCGGCAGGATCTCAAAAACATCTTTGCCATGGGATACTTCGACGATGTGCAGATCGAGGTGGACGAGACGCCCAAAGGCAAGAAGATCACCTTCCGGCTCAAGGAAAAACCGGTCATCTCCGCGGTGCGATTCAACGGTCTGGATCAGCTGGACGAGGAAGAGGTTCGGGAGGCGGCCAACATCGACAGCGGCACCATCCTCAACCCGGCAGCCCTGAAAAGGGCGGCCGAGGGAATCCGCTCCCTCTACAAGTCCAAGGGCTATTACAACACCACGGTCGCCCCCCGGCTGAGCTATCCCGATGAGGGCAGCGTCGAGGTGAGTTTCGTGATCGAAGAGGGGGAAAAGATCTATATCCGGGAGATATCCTTTACCGGCAATGCGAGTTTTCCCGCCGACGAACTCGATGACGTCATCGAAACCAGCACCAGGGGGATATTTTCATGGATCACCGATTCCGGTGTGCTGGATACCGCGGTGCTCTCGCAGGACAGCGCCCGCCTGGCCGCCTTTTACCACAATCACGGCTTCCTGGAGGCCAAAGTCGGTGAACCGCGCATCGAACAGAAAGACAACCGGCTGCACATCACCTTCCCCATTGACGAGGGTCCCCGCTACCGGGTGGGCAGCATCACCCTAAGCGGCGATCTCATCGTCGACCGCGACCGGATCTTCGATCTCCTGAAGATCCGCGATGAAGAATATGTCAGCCGCAAGATTCTGCGGGAGGATATCCTCAGGATCATCGACCTCTATGCCGAGAAGGGGTATGCCTTTGCCGAGGCCAAGCCCAAGATAGACAAGGCGGCAAGCGGCAGACGGGTCGATGTGGACATCGCCATCTCCAAGGGCAAACTGGCCTATTTCGGCCGGGTGGAGATCCGCGGCAACACCCGGACCCGTGACAACGTGATCCGGCGGGAACTCACCGTCGAAGAGGGCGGCGTCTTCGATTCCCGGGCGATCCGCACCTCCACCCGGAACCTCCAGAGGCTGGACTTCTTCGAGGAGGTCAACATCACCCCCAAGCCCACGGCCGACGAAAATACCATGGACGTGCTGGTGGAGGTCAAGGAAAAACCCACGGGTCAGTTCAGCATCGGCGGCGGCTACAGTTCCGCCGAAAAATTGCTGTTCATGGCGGAAATCAGGGAAAACAACCTCTTCGGCCGCGGCGACAAGCTCTCCCTGCAGGCCAACCTCTCCTCCGTCTCCACCCGCTTCAATATCAACTACACCGATCCCCGCTTTCAGGACTCCCAGCTGTCGGTGGGTTTCGACCTCTTCAACTGGCGGCGGGAATATGACGACTACACCAAGGATTCCAAGGGCGGCGCCCTGCGTTTCGGCCATCCCTTTGTGGAGAAATGGCGCATCTACTGGGGTTACAGCTATACCGACACCACCCTGGAGGATGTGAGCGACAACGCCTCCTATATCATCCGCGAATCCCAGAATATCAGGGTGACCAGCGCCCTGAAGATGGCCCTGGTCAGGGATACGCGCGACAGCCGGGTGGCGGCCTCAAGCGGTTCCCGCCAGAGCATCAGCGTCAAATACGCCGGCGGTTTCCTGGGCGGAGACTCGGCCTTCACCAAAATCGAGGGAACCACCAGCTGGTTCTTCAAACTGCCGTGGGATACGGTCTTCCATATCAAGGCCTCGGCCGGTCGCGCCTTTGAAAACGAAGACGACAAACTGCCGGTGTATGAACGCTTCTATCTCGGCGGCCTCAACTCCATCCGCGGCTTCAAGTGGGGCCATGTCAGTCCGCGTGATGCCGAAACCGGCGAACGGATCGGCGGCAACAAGATGTGGTATGCCAACATCGAGTACATCTTTCCGCTGGTCAAGGATGCCGGATTGCGCGGGGTAATCTTTGCCGATATCGGCAACTCCTATTTCGACGATGACGACTGGGATTTTTCCAACACCAAAAAGAGCGCCGGTATCGGTTTTCGCTGGCTCTCTCCCATGGGTCCGCTGCGCTTGGAATGGGGCTACAATCTCGACCGCCAGGATGACGAGGAAAGCTCGGTCTGGGATTTCAGTATCGGCGGCGTCTTCTGAAAAGTAAGGGCACCGGCCGCCGGGCGGCCGGTGCCGGGCATCCATGCAGTCCATACTCTCCTCCCTTGGTCGCGCCGGTGCGCCGGTTGATGTCTGCGGTCTGCACGGAGCCGCCACCGCCCTGCTGCTGGCCCGGCTGCACGCGGCCGGCAGCAGGCTCATCTGCTGTATCGTCCCCACCGAAGAGCAGCTGACGACGCTGGCCACGGATCTTGCCTTTTTCACCGACAGCGATATCCTCACCTACCCCAGTTTCGAAATCCCGCCCTACACCCCGCTCTCTCCGGACCCGGCCACCGTGGCCACACGGCTGGCAACCCTCCATCGGTTGCTCAACCCGGAGCCGCTCATCCTGCTGGCTTCGGCCGAGGCCGTCATGCGCCGGATTCTCCCCAAAAAGATGCTCAACCGCCACACCGAACTGGTGATGGCAGGCGAGGAAATCGACCGCGACCGCCTGGTGGCCGACCTCATTGCCGCCGGATATGAGTCCTGCGCCATGGTGCACAATCCCGGCGACATGGCGGTTCGCGGCGGCATCATCGATATTTTCGCTCCCATGGCCGAGGGCCGGGGAGAGGCGGCGCCTTTGCGCCTTGATTTTTTCGGTGATTTTCTTGAATCGATTCGCCGCTTCGATCCCATCACCCAACGCTCCATCGCCGAAGTGGAGGAGGCGGTGCTGTTGCCGGCCTCCGACATCCTCTTCCCCGCCGATGCCGGGGAGCGCAGAGAGCTGGGTGATGGGGCGCGATCGGCGGCAAGGAGGCACGGCTGGCCGGAGGCTGCCGTCGACGAACTCCGGGGGCAGCTCAGCCACGGTATCCGTTTTGCCGGTATCGAGTTTTTTCTTCCCCTGCTCCTGCCCGGCGACCAACCACCCCAGACCCTTTTCGACTACCTGCCGGCCCATTGCTCCCTGGTGGTCCTGGACCCGCCCACCGTGGCCCAGCGGGTTGAACTGGTGGCCGAACGTATCGAAGCCAATCACCGGGAGGCCCTGGCCGCGGGCAGGGCGGCCCTGCCGCCGCAACAGCTCTTTCTGGACGGAAAATCGCTCCTGAAACGGCTGCGGGACAACAGCGTGCTCAACATCCACAACCTGCCGCCCGGTCCGGCAACGGAGGTCATCGACCCGGGCTGCGGCAGCCACACCCTGCTGGCCCAGGAGATCGACCTTCAGCGCCGAAAACGCGGTCCCCTGGCGCCGCTGGTCGACCGGTTGCTGGGCTGGCTGCGGAAACAGCACACGGTGATTATCGCCTGTCGCACCCCGCGCCAGCTGGGACACCTGCATGAACTGCTCTCCACCTACCAATTGGAGACCAGCCGCCTTGAACCCCCGGTGACGCTTAAAAAAACGGAATACCGGGACGGAAAAGTTCATCTGGTGGACGCCCCCCTGAGCCGCGGTTTCGATCTGGTCGAGGAAAACCTGCACATCCTCTCCGCCGCCGAACTCTACGGCGACAAGAGACTGTTGCCCGGCGGGCGGAAAAAAACCGCCGCCCCCCGGGGCGAACCGGTGCGCATCGAGGAGCTCTCCTCCGGTGATATCGTCGTGCATCGCGACCACGGCCTGGGGCTCTACCACGGCCTGGTCAACATGGAGATCGGCGCGGTGACCGGTGATTTTATGCTGCTGGAGTATAAAAACGGCGACAAGCTCTACGTGCCCATCGATCGTCTTCACCTGGTGAGCAAATACCAGGGGCTCTCCGACCAGGTTCCCAGGCTCGACCGGTTGGGGGGAAGTTCCTGGAGAACAGCCAAGAAAAAGGTGAGCGAGGCGGTCTGGAAGGTGGCGCAGGAACTGCTGCAGATCTATGCCCGCCGCGCCATGCGCAAGGGCCGCGCCTTTTCCCGGCCCGGCGAACTCTACCGACAGCTGGAAAACTCCTTCCCCTACGAGGAGACTCCGGGCCAGCGCCAGGCCATTGACGAGGTCATCGGCGACCTGACCACGGAAAAACCCATGGACCGGCTGATCTGCGGCGATGTGGGATACGGCAAAACCGAGGTCGCGGTTCGCGCCGCCTTCAAGGTGATCGAGGATGGTTACCAGGTGGCGCTCCTGGTGCCCACCACCGTACTGGCCGAACAGCACGCCGCCACCTTCCGGGAGAGATTTGACGGCTTCCCGGTGGAAGTCGCCTGTCTGGACCGTTTCCGCAGCCGCTCCCAGCAACGGAAGATCCTCGACGACCTGGCCTCGGGCCGTCTGGACATGGTCATCGGCACCCACAGGCTGCTCTCCAAAGATGTGCGCTTCCACCGGCTCGGCCTATTGATCATCGACGAGGAACACCGCTTCGGGGTGGTGCACAAGGAAAAGCTGAAAAAACTGCGCGCCGAGGTGGATATTCTGACCCTTACCGCCACCCCCATCCCCCGCACCCTGCAGATGTCGCTGCTCTCCATCCGCGACCTCTCGGTCATCTCCACCCCGCCCCGCCGGCGCCGGGCGGTGAAGACCTTCATCGCCCGCCACGATGAGCTGGTTATCAAGGAGGCGGTGATCAGGGAACTGCAGCGCGGCGGCCAGGTGTTCGTGGTCCACAACCGGGTGCGCACCATCGGTCGGGTCGCCGCCACCATTGAAAAACTGGCGCCGCAGGCCGGAATCGGCATCGCCCATGGTCAGATGCCGGCCCAGGCCCTGGAAGAGGTTATGGTCGCCTTCATCAACCGGGAAATCGACGTGCTGGTTTCCACCACCATCATCGAATCGGGCCCCGATATCCCCCGCGCCAACACCATCATCATCAACCGGGCGGACCACCTGGGCCTGGCTGATATTTACCAACTGCGCGGCCGGGTGGGCCGTTCCGGCGTTCAGGCCTATGCCTACCTGCTGGTGCCCTCGCTGGAGAGCCTGAGCCGCGATGCCAAAAAACGCCTCCGGGCCCTGATGGACGCCAGTGACCTGGGCGGCGGCTTCAAACTGGCCATGAACGACCTGCAGATTCGCGGCGGCGGCAACCTTCTGGGCATCTCCCAGAGCGGCCACATCGCCGCGGTGGGTTACGATCTCTACCTGGACCTTTTGCAGAAAACCGTCAGCGACCTCAAACGGGACGGCGGAGAGGAAAAACCCCGGGCCAGCGGTGAACTTCCGGACATCGATCCCGAAATCAAGCTGCTTTTGCCCGCCTATATCCCGGAGGACTATATCAGCGATACGAGCCAGCGCTACTATGCCTACCGCCGCATTTCCAAGGCAGGAGGCCTGGACGGGGAGGAACTGGCGGACCTCCACGATGAACTGGCCGACCGCTTCGGCGCCCCGCCTCCGGAAACCGTCAATCTGCTCAAGGTCATCAGCCTCAAGCACGGCCTGCGCCGGCTGGGCATTACCAAACTGGAACAGGGACCTGCCGGCCTGGTGTTCACCATCAGCGAGGCCACTCCCATGTCCCCGGACAGCGTCCTCGGCTTCATTGCCCACTGGAAAAAGAAAAAAAAGCAGGCCGCCCGCCTCACCCCCGACTCCCGCCTCATCGTGCCGGTCACCACCCGGGATCCCGAAAAAATCTTTCCACTCATCCGGGAGGTTATGGAGATGCTGGCCCCGGATTCCCCTTAAGTCAAAGGTCGCTTTCAACGACAATTCCGCGGCATGGCAGGCCGGTTCCAACACCCTCAACGGCCGTGTCGTCTTAAGATTCCGCCGCAAAACGCCGATAACAGATACGGAGGCTCGGAACAGGACCCAACTGAAGCGGCAGGGAAGCCTTTTTCCCCGGCAGGCACCCGGACCGGATGATCCATCCGCACCGCCGGCCAAACACCAATTAAAAAGGCGATCAACCCATGAACACCACAGCAGCGGATGAATACTCACCCGGAGCAGAACAGCAGCAGATCCTTTCCCGGCCGACCGGCAGAGCCATCGGTTTTGGAGAAAACAGCCCCGACGCCGGCGAGTGCGAGGATACCCGTTTCGGTATCCTGCGCCGGATGGTTGCGGAGCTCCTCAAGGACCAGGGTGCGGAAATAACCGTCCGCGACCGGGACGGTGCTGGCGAATCTGCCGGCAAACCTCTGCATCAGGAGTACGGCTCGTACGATATCGGCCCCACCTCGGACCGCATTTTCAGGCTGGCGGTGGGCATCGCCGACGGCGATCCCGCCAAGGCGGATTTCCTGAAACTGACCATTGAGCAGGGATTTCAAGACGCCCTGGATGCCTTTGGCGGCTGTCTGCCCGCCGCCTCGCACCTCACCCGTCACGCAGCGGATGAAAAGCTGAACCGCTGGGTTATCGGCCTTTCCTGCCACGGCTGAGGCCGCCTCGACTCAGCCCTTTGTAACCGATCACAGGCACCGCAGACGCCGCAGCAATCCGTTGCCCACCACCTTGAGCTCGGGTATGCCCAGCAGCGAGACACTCACCCCATAAAGCAGCGCCCCGCCCGTCACCGGCAGCAGCACCGCTGCCAGGCGTCCCCCCATGGTTTCCTCCGGCAAAGCGGCGAGCAGCGGCCGGGCCAGCAGCAGTCCGGCGGCCATGACCGCGGCGGCAATGGCGATCTTCATGAGACCAACAAGCAGATGCCCCAGGGGATATCCCCCCAGTTTCCGGTAGAGTACCGTGCCCAGGAAAAAGAAGTTCAGGGTCATGGCGCATGAGGTGGAAAGTGCGATGGCGCGGTGCTGGAAGGTGTCGATGGTGAGGGTGATGATGACGATATTGGCACCCACCGCCAAAAAACTGCCGATCACCGGAAAACGGGTGGTTCCCAGGGCGTAGAAAACCGGCACCATGATCTTGACCGCACCGTAGGCAAAGAGTCCGAGACTGTAGAAGACCAGGGCCTCGGCGGTACGTGCCGTATCCAGCGACGTGAACTCCCCATGCTCGAAGATGAGGCGGATGATGGGTTCGGCCAGCAGGATCAATCCCACGGTTGCCGGTATGGTGAGGGCCAGCACCATGATGAGCGACGAGGTGTAGGTGGTGCGGAGCCGCACCATATCGGCGGCGGCCGCATGCCTGGCCAGCACCGGCATGGCGGCGATGGAGATGGCCACGCCGAAGATGCCGATGGGAAGCTGCACCATGCGAAAGGCGTAGTTGAGCCAGGAAACGGAGCCCTGGGCGCAGGAGGCGGCGAAGTTGGTGTTGACAAAGATGTTGATCTGGGTGGCGGAAAGCCCCACCACCGCCGGCAGCATGAGCAGAAGAATCCGGTGCAGGCCCGGGTCGCGCAAATCAAGACGCGGCAGAAAACGGAAACCGCTCCTCTTCAGGGAGGGCAGCTGCATGAGCAACTGCAGAAGGCCGCCCACAAGTGTCCCCAGAGCCATGCCCACAATGGCGGGCAGGCCGAATCGCGGCAGCAACAGGGCCAGACCGACGCCGCCGATGATGGAGCCCAGGTTGAAAAAACTCGAGGCCAGGGCGGGGATGAAAAAGCGTCCCTTGGTGTTGAGCATGCCCATGACCACGGCCGACAAGGAGATAAAGAGCAAAAAGGGCAGCATGATGCGGGTAAGGAGAGTGGTCAGCGCCGTCTTGCCGGCAACGGCGTGAAATCCCGGCGCCAGCAGGTTGACGATGGGAGTTGCCAGCACCATTCCCACCAGGGTGAGGAGGCCGAGCAACAGCGCGATGAAGACGATGACATTGCCGGCCAGCTCCCAGGTCTCCCGCGGGGAACGGCGGGAGTCATACTCCGTGAATACGGTGACGAAGGCGGCACTGAGCGCACCCTCGCCAAAGAGATCGCGCAGCAGGTTGGGGATCCTGAAGGCGACGACAAAGGCGTCATAGTCGTAGCCCGCCCCGAAGAGAGCGGCAAAGATCTGTTCCCGCACCAGCCCCAGCAGCCGGCTGCACATCACCGCAGCGCTCACCGCCCCGGCGGAACGGGCGATTCCGCCTGTTGCCGCATCCGCGTTCCCCGCCTTTGCCTTTCCCGGCTCCGCGCTCATCTCTTCCCCCTTCATCCGCTCCTCTTGCAGGATTGTCACGCCGCTGGCATTACCTTCATCCTTGACTTTGCATGCTCAATCAGAATATATATTTTAATTTCAAAATTGCTTCATTATCATCTTTACACCAAAAGAGAAAGCTCCTTTCAGCCCGATCCGTTCAATCCCTACTCCGGAGGCACCCATGCACGATGTCACCCAGATCAGAAACACGGTTATCCTTGGTCACGGTAAAAGCGGCAAAACCACCCTTGCCGAGGCCCTGCTCTTCACTTCCGGAAAGATCAAGCGACTGGGGAAGGTGGATGAAGGCAACACCTGCATGGATTACGAACCGGAGGAGATCAAGCGCAAGGCCAGCATCAGCGCCGCCATCAACTCCTTTGACTGGAAGAAGAACACCGTCTTTCTGGCCGACACCCCCGGGGACGACAACTTTCTGACGGAAACGAAATTTGCCGTTGCCACGGCGGATTCCGCTATCCTGACGGTGGGTGCGGTTCTCGGGGTGCGCGACCAGACCGAGAAGTTCGTCGACTTCGTCCTGGAGAAAAAAATGCCCTGCCTCATCTGCATCACCAAGATGGATCGGGAAAGGGCGGACTTTACCAAGACCGTGCAGCAGATCAAGGACGCCTTCGCCTTCACGCCGGTTGTCTGCTCCCTGCCCATCGGCGCCGAGGACGACTTTCGGGGCGTGGTGGATCTCATCGCCAACAGCGCCTTTTTCTTCGAGGGCGATAGCGGCAAGGCAAAACCGGGTGACATTCCCGCCGAGCTGGCCGACGAGGTGGAAACCCTGCGGGAAAGCCTCATGGAATACGTGGCCGAGACCGACGAGGATCTGCTGGAGGAATTTCTCGAAGAGGGTGAACTCAGCAGCGAGAGCCTGCGGCGCGGCCTGGCCGCCGCGGTGAGAGAGGGTGAAATCACCCCGGTGGTTCCCTGTGCCGCCCTGGGAAACCGGGGAACAAGCGGGGTGCTCGACGCCATCGTCTCCCTGCTGCCGTCACCGGATCAGCTGCCGCCCGTCACCGGCACCAACCCCAAAACCGGGGATCCTGAAGAGCGGTCGGCCGCACCCGACGCCCCCTTTTCAGGCCAGGTCTTCAAGACCATCACCGACCCCTTTGCCGGCAGGCTGACGGTGTTCCGCGTCTATTCCGGTACCCTGGCCGCCGATCACTTCTACAACGCCTCCAAGGATCTTTCCGAACGTTTCGGCAAGATCTTTCTGATGTCCGGCAAGGAACAGAAAACGGTGGATCAGGTGATTCCCGGCATGATCGCGGCGGTGGCCAAACTCAAGGAAACGGCCACCGGCGATACGGTCTGCGACGAGAACGCCCCCATTGTCTTTGAGCCGCCCGAGCCGGCCGAGCCCATGATCTCCTATGCGGTGAGCGCCAAAAAGGGTGATGAGGAAAAACTCTTCGCCTCCATCAGCAAGATGCTGGATGAGGATCTCACCCTGCGACTCATTCACGAACCGCAGACCAAGGAGGTCCTGGTCTCCGGTGTCGGCCAGATGCACCTGGAAGCGGTGGGCGACAGGATAAAACGCAAGTTCGGCGTGCAGATGGAGCTGCGCCTGCCCAAGGTCCCCTACCGGGAGACCATCACCGGAACGGCCCGGGTGCAGGGCAAGCACAAGAAGCAGAGCGGCGGGCGCGGCCAGTTCGGCGACTGCTGGATCGAGATGGAACCCCTGCCCCGCGGCGAGGGTTATGAATTTATCGACCGGATCGTCGGCGGCGTCATACCGCAGCAGTACAGACCGGCCGTGGACAAGGGCATCCAGGAGGCGATGGAGAACGGCGTACTGGCCGGCTACCCCATGGTGGATGTCAAGATCACCCTGGTGGACGGCTCCTTCCATGCCGTCGACTCCTCGGAAATGGCCTTCAAGATCGCCGGCTCCCTGGCCTTCAAAAAGGCGGCCGTGGAGGCCAAACCGGTGCTCCTTGAACCGATCATGGAACTGGAGGTGAGGATTCCCCAGGAGTTCGTCGGTGACGTCATGGGCGACCTCAACGGCCGGCGCGGCAAGGTGCTGGGTATGGACTCCACCGACAAGTTCGAGGTGATCAACGCCCAGGTGCCGCAGGCGGAAATCCTGCTCTACGCCACGGATCTCACCTCCATCACCCATGGCCGCGGCTCCTTTTCCTGCCGTTTTTCCCATTACGAGCAGGTCCCGGCGCAACTGGCGGAAAAGATTATCGAAGAGGCGTCGAAGTAGAAAAAGATGGACAGCAACGACCAGCGTTACAGCTGCGGAATCCTGACCTTGAGCGACAAGGGGTCGCGGGGGGAACGACAGGACACCAGCGGCACCTATCTCAGGGAGCTCTTTGCCGAAGAGGGCTATAACGTGATAGCCTACCAGGTGATCCCGGACCAACACCGGCGCATCGTCGCCACCCTCACCTCCTGGGTGGATGATCGCGAAATCGACCTGATCATCACCACGGGCGGCACCGGTGTCTCCCCCTCGGACGTGACTCCGGAGGCGACCAGGGAGGTAATCGACCGTGAAATACCGGGCATGGCCGAGGCCATGCGCCACGCCAGCCTGGAAAAGACCCCCAACGCCGTTCTCTCCCGCGGCCTGGCCGGTATCCGCGGCCAATCCCTCATCATCAACCTGCCGGGCAGCGAAAGGGCGGCACGGGAAAATATCGCCGTGCTGCTGCCCGCCCTCATGCACGCACTCTACAAACTCAAAGGCGGCAAGGCGGACTGCGGCTCAACGTAACCCGCTCACAAAACCCTGGTTTCGCCGCAGTCAGACCATCTCCACCCGCGGTTCATCTTCCGAGGTCATTGCCGCCACCTCGCCGATAATGTACGGCTGGTCTCCAAAGGCGGTGAACTGCTGCATGATCTCATCGACGACGGCGGCCCCGACAATCACCAGCATGCCGATCCCCATATTGAAGGTGCGGTACATCTCCGCCTCCGGGATCCGTCCCCGGGTCCTGAGAAAATCAAAAATCGGCTGAACCGGCCAACTGCCCCGGTGCAGAAGCGCCCGGCAGCCCCGGGGAAGAATGCGGGGGATGTTGTCGGTAAAACCGCCGCCGGTATTGTGGACAAGACCGTTGACGGGGAACCGGCGGATCATGGTCACCAGGCTGGAGACATAGATGCGGGTGGGTCGCAGCAACTCCTCGCCGACGCTGCAGCCCAGCTCTTCCACCTGGTCTTCCACCCCCAGGCCCAGTTCCTCGAAAAAGATCTTCCGCACCAGGGAATAGCCGTTGCTGTGCAGACCGGAGGAGGCCAGGCCGATGATCTTGTCGCCCACCCTGATATCACTGCCGTCGATGATCCTGTCCCGTTCGGCGATACCCACCACAAAACCGGCAAGATCATAATCGCCGGGCCGGTAGAGACCCGGCATCTCCGCGGTTTCGCCGCCGATCAGGGAACACTCGGCCATGCGGCAGCCTTCGGCAATGCCCTTGACCACATCGGTGGCCACCTCCAGGTCGAGCCTGCCGCTGGCAAAGTAATCCAGGAAAAAGAGCGGTCTGGCACCGCTGACAACGATATCGTTCACACACATGGCCACCAGGTCGATGCCGATGGTGTCATGTTTACCGCATAACTTGGCCACCGCCAGCTTGGTGCCCACGCCGTCGGTGGACGAGACCAGCACCGGATCCCGGTACTGATCGCTGCCCAGGGCAAACAGGGAGGAAAATCCGCCGATGCCGGTGAGAACACCGTTACGGTGGGTGGCGGCGACGATATCCTTGATGCCGTCGACAAAGTCGTTGCCCTTATCGATATCGACTCCGGCTTCGCTGTAGCGGGAGGGAACTTCCTGTGTCATGGATATTGGTATGGTTAAGGTTAGGTGGTATGGCCCATGGATGTCGTTTTTTTCGGGCCCACTGTGCGGTTTCGGAATGCAGAGAAGTATATTATAGCCGCCCGGGGCCTGCCTCGTCACCTCTTTTTTCACCCTCTTTCCCGCCATGCTCCGGACAGCCCCCGGCGGGCTTTCCTCCTGTACGAAGAAACTGCGTTCACGCCCCGGGTGCGACGTCCCGTCCCCAGAGAGCATACCCGATGGTTCCCAGGAGCCCGAAACCAAAGGCGGCGAAAAAGTTGACCGCCGGGCTGATCATCCAGAGAAAGGCACCGCCGAAGGCGGCAAAAGAGACAACGATATCACGCAGCATATAGTAGAGTCCGAAGACCGCGGCCTTCCGCTCCCTGGGAGCAAGCTCCATGATCAGGGTCTTGCGGGTTGGTTCACCAAACTCCTTGAAGCCGCGCAGGATGAAGGCCGCCACCAGAAGCGGGAAGGATCTGCAGAAAAAGAGGGCCAGGGGAAAAAGAGTGAAAAAGACAAATGTTGCCAGCACAAAGGGCTTTTTACCGCCGCGGTCGGCAAGGTAGGCCACGGGAATATAGACCAGCAGGGCGGTAATCATCTCAATGGTGGTGAGCAGGCCGAACTCGACGGCGGAGACCGGCTGTTCAATGGTCTTCATGCACCAGACCACCACAAAGGCGTAGGGTATCTGTTCACAGTAGCGTATGAGGATATCGGAGATCAGCAGTTGCCTGAGATCCCGGTTCATATGGTGCAGCAACCGCAGGGGGTTTTTTTCCGCTGTTCTCCTCTCCCCCTGTGGGTGCGACCCGGCGCCGTTCCCCTCAACCAGAAAGTGCTGCATGACAGTGGCGATCACGGCCAGGACAAGGGCAACGCCGAAGGCGGCGCGCACACCGTTTTTTTCACCCCAGATCCCGATGCAGACTCCCCCCAGCAGCGGCCCCAGGGCCATGGGAATTCTCCTCACCAGGGCCAGCATGGAGACCCCCATGGTGCGCTTCTTCATGGGGAGAACCCCGGTGATCAGTTTCATGGTGGCGGGCAGGGAAATAGCGCTCCAGGAGAGAAAAAAGACCGCGCCCGCCAGCACCGCCTGCCAGGTGGGGACAAAGATGACGATGCAGAAGCCGAACATAGCGGAAATATTGAAAAACAACAGCGATCTCCGGGTACCGAAACGGTCGGCCAGGTAGCCGCCGATAAAGGAGTAGACGGCGGAGAGAAAGTTATCCATGCCGTTGAGCAGGCCGATGCTCAGGGCCGAGCCCCCCAGGGCGATGAGATAGATGGGCAGAAAACGCTCGGCCATGCGCTCGCCCAGCAGGATAAGAATCACCATGCCGAGGATGCCGACGGTGGAGCGTCGAATGGCCAGGAAGTCGGTGATTCGCCTGGCGAGGCTATTCGGAGGAGTCGCCATCTTCCCCTCCGGCCCTATCCGTTGACCGCGGCTTTTGCCCGGCGCCGGTTGACCATGAAGTAGAGGACCGGTACGGCCATGCGGCTGATGAGCAGGCTGGCGATTTCGCCGAACATGAGCGAGATGGCCAGTCCCTGGAAGATGGGATCAGCCAGGATCACCGAGGCGCCCACCACCACGGCCAGAGCAGTAAGCAGCATGGGACGAAAGCGCACCGCGCCGGCCTCGACCACGGCCTCTGCCAGGGGCAGGCCGTGGGAACGGCGCAGTTCGATGAAATCCACCAGGATAATGGAGTTGCGGACAACAATGCCGGCCCCGGCCATGAAACCGATCATGGAGGTGGCGGTGAAAAAGGCGCCCAGGGCCCAGTGGGCCGGCAGGATGCCGATGAGTGAAAAGGGGATGGCCGCCATCACCACCAGGGGCGTCACATAGTCCTTGAACCAGCCGACCATGAGCATGTAGATGAGAATCATCACCACGCAGAAGGCCAACCCCAGGTCCCGGAAGACCTCCAGGGTGATATGCCACTCGCCGTCCCACTTCATGGCCGGCTCCGTCATGGTGAAGGGTTGATTGAGGTTGTAGACCTGCAGCTTGCTTCCCAGGCCGCCGAAATCCGTGGCCCTGAGCCTGGCCAGTTTCCTGTTCATGGCCAGAATGGGATAGACCGGGCTCTCCGCGGCACCGGCCACATCACCGGTCACATAGATCACCGGTTTCAGGTTTTTCCGATAAATGGGCTGCTCCACGGGCTGTTCGCTGATCCTGACCAGTTCACGCAGGGGTACCAGCGGCGCCCGGGGATCCATGGCCGGCCGCAGGGAGATGTTGAGCAGCTGCTCCACCCGGGCCCGCTTGTCCGGGGGCAGCCTGAGAATAATGTTGATCTCCTCCTTGTCCCGGGGCTGATGGAAGAGATCGATGGAGAGCCCCTGGAGGCCGATGCGCACCGCCCGGGTTATCTCGCCCTCGGAAATGGAATGCAGGGCCGCCTTTTCCTTGTCCACGGTGATGACGGTCCTGCTGCGCTCCTCCTCCCGGTACCAGTCCACATCCACCACCCCCTGGGTGGTGTCAAAGATCTCCTTCACCGCGCGGGCAAGGCGTACACGCGCCTCTTCATCGGGACCGTAGATTTCGGCCACCAGGGTCTGGAGCACGGGGGGACCGGGCGGCACCTCGGCCACGGCCACGGCGGCGCCGTACTTTTCGGCAATGGCGGCAATGGCGGGCCGCACTCCCTTGGCAATGTCGTGGCTCCGGCGGTCACGCTCATTCTTGGGCAGCAGGTTGACCTGGATATCGGCGACGGTGGGACCCCGGCGCATGAAGTAGTGGCGGACCAGGCCGTTGAAGTTATAGGGCGAGGCCGTACCCGCGTAGATCTGATAGTTGACCACCTCGGGCTCGTCCCTCACCACCCGGGCCATCTCCAGGGCGACCCTGGTGGTATGCTCCAGGGTGGAACCCTCGGGCATATCGAGGATCACCTGGAATTCCGACTTGTTGTCAAAGGGCAGCATCTTTGCCTTGACCAGGCCGAAGTAGACCATGGAACAGGCGCCCAGCAGCATGCCGATAATGATGACAAAAAAGACAAACCGGGCCGCGGCGCCCGCCAACAGGGGATCCATAATCCGGTGGTAGATCCGGGTGAAAAAATCGTCCGGGGCCTGGTCTCCGTCGCTTTCGGCGGCGCATTCCAGCTTCTCGGCGGTGGAGCCGGAGGTGCAGTGATTTTTCAGGATGCGCACCGCCGCCCAGGGAGTCACGGAAAAGGCGATGAGCATGGAGATGAGCATGGCTGCCGATGCCCCCACCGGAATGGGCCGCATGTACGGCCCCATGAGGCCGCCCACGAAGGCCATGGGCAGGATGGCGGCGATCACCGCCCAGGTGGCGAGGATGGTCGGGTTGCCCACCTCGGCCACCGCCTCCAGCGCCACTCGGCTCAGGGGCTTGCGCTCGGCACCGGGCAGCCGCATGTGACGGACGATGTTTTCCACTACCACAATGGCGTCATCCACCAGGATGCCGATGGAGAAGATGAGGGCAAAGAGGGTGATGCGGTTCAGGGTGTAGCCGTAGAGGTAAAAGAGCAGCAGGGTAAGGGCCAGGGTGGAGGGGATGGCCAGCATGACGATAATCGACTCCCGCCATCCCAGGAAAAAGAGGATGAGCACGGCAACGCCGAAGACGGCAATGCCCATGTGCAGAAGCAGTTCGTTGGATTTTTCCGCCGCGGTCTCGCCGTAATCCCGGGTGACGCTCACCTGGATATCGTCGGGAATCAGCCGGCCCTTCAGGCTTTCCACTTTTTCCAGCACCGTTTCCACCACATGCACGGCATTGGCGCCGGGTCGTTTGGCCACGGACAGGGTGACGGCCGCCTCCTCGGAAGCGCCGGCACCGCGGCCGAAGAGCACATAGTCGCCGGGCTCCTCCGGGCCGTCGACGATCTCCGCCACCTCGTCGAGATAGACCGGATTGCCGCCGTAGACGCCGACCACGATGCGGCCGATCTCCCGGGCCGAGGAGAGAAAGGTACCGGTCTGCAGGGTAACCTCCCGATCCAGGGAGCGGAGAATACCGGTGCGGTCCTGGCGGTTGGCCTCCTGCAGGCGGGGGATGAGCTCGGCGACGCTGAGATTGCGGGCCGCCAGTTTGAGCGGATCGAAGAGGATCCGCACCTGCCGGCGGCTGCCGCCGATGAGATTGGTCTCCGCCACCTCGAAGATCGACTTGATCTCGTCATCCACCTGGGCGGCCAGGCGGCGCAGGGTATAGTGATCGTAGGCGGCGGAGTGGAAGGTAAGGGCGAGAATGGGCACATCGTCGATGGTGTGGGGCTTGATGAGCGGCGGCGAGACCCCGTGGGGAATGCGGTCGAAGTTGGTTTGCAGCTTCTGGTTAAGCCGGACAATGGAGGTCTCCAGATCCTCGCCCACATAGAAACGGGCCACCAGCAGACTTTTGCCGGCCATGGAGGTTGAATAGATATACTCGACGCCGGGCAGCTCGTAGAGCAGTTTTTCCATGGGGATGGAGATGCGTTCCTCCACCTCGCGGGGAGTGGCGCCGGGCATGGCCACCAGGACGTCGATCATCGGCACCTTGATCTGCGGCTCCTCCTCGCGGGGCAGCAGAGAAACCGCCATCAGCCCCAGCAGCAGGGAGGCGACCACCAGGATAACGGTGAGTTTGGAGTCGATAAAGGCCGCGGCCAGCCGTCCGGCGAAACCGGGATGAAATTCCGTCTCGTTCATGACCTATTGCACCGCCTCGATGGGTTGACCGCTCACCAGCAGAGTGTTGTTGTCGACAATGATCTCCTCACCCGGCCGCAATCCGGCCAGAATCTCCACCCGGTCTCCATCCCGCCCTCCGGTGCGAACCAGTCGCAGCACGGCACGGCCCTCTTCCAGGACAAACACCTTGTCCATCTGGCCGGCGGCAACCACGGCACCGGCCGGAACCAGCAGGGTAGTCGCCGGTTCCACCGGCAGCACCACCCGGGCGAACTGCCCGGTGCGCAGGGCGGCATTGCTTTCCAGGTCGATCTTCACCGGTGCGGTGCGGGAAAGGGGATCGGCGGCGGGCGCGATCTCGGCAACGGTTCCGGAGACCGTGGCCCGGGCCGCCGGGATGTGCACGGTGAGGCGGTCGCCCTTGCCGAGCAGGGCAATGAGGGATTCCGGCACTCCGGTGACCGCCTGCAGGCGGGAGTCGTTTTCCAGCTTGATCAGCGGGGTTCCGGGAGTGGCGAGGTCGCCGCTCGTCACCAGTTTACGGGTGATTACACCGGCAAAGGGCGCCCGAATGGTCGTGTAGCCCAGCATGGTCCTGGCCTCCTCAAAAGCGGCCCGGGCCACGGCAAGCATATCCTCCATGTTTTTCACCGTTTCCCGGGTGGCGGCGCTGCGCTTGAGCAACTTTCTCTCCCGGGCGAGGTTGCGTTCGGCCTGGGCCAGTTGGGCCTGGGCCTGCCGCACCCGTGCCGAAATTTCCTCGGCACTGATCTTGAGCAGGAGATCCCCCTTGTTCACCCGCATGCCCAGCACCACCGGCAGCTCGGTGATGGTGCCGGTCACCTTGGCGGCAACGGCTGCCTGCTGAACCGCCTGGATGGTGGCCACCAGTTCCACCTGGGGTCGGGTTCTGGTCAGACTCACCGTCTGCACATGGGCCTTGACGGGGGGCAGTGGCGGAGGTTGTTCATGCTCCTTTTCCGCCTGAACCGCAGGGAGACAAAGAAAAAAAATCATTGCGAAGAAGGTTGCGGGGATGGCTGTTTTCATACCGGTATGTAGCTGGAATAATTTTTGGACGTCAATGGATAATCAATGGATAAGGTTTACTCGAACTGCGCCAGGCCAGCGGCGCGGCGCAGATCGGCTATGGCCACGCAGCGGGCTATCCTGGCGGAGAGATGATGCAGACGGGCATCGGTGAGCCGGTTTTCCACCTCAATGAGGTCGGAGGAGAGAATGACCCCCTCCTTGAACTGTTCCCGAGACAGGCGGCCGTTTTCCTCCGCCTGCTCCACCATCTTGGCGGTGACCTGGATGCGTTCCTCGGCCTGCCGCAGGGCCAGCTGCGCCTGCTGAATCTCGTAATTAAAGCCCAGTTTCATCTTGCGAAGCTGCGCCCTGATTTCAGCAACCCGGGCCTCTGCCCGGGCGATTTCGGCCCGGGTACGGTGGCCGTTATAGAGGGTATAGTTTACCTTCACACCGGCCATCCAGGAATGACCGAACCCCTGATCAAACTCCAGACCCTGATCAAACCGGTAGGAGGCAAAGAGGTCGGCCGTGGGCCCGTCACCGCGCCGGGCCGCCTGCAGACGGGCGCGGGCGGCGTCCAGCAGCTTCTGCAGCCGAAGAATTTCCGGCCGCTTGTCATAAGAGGGGTTTTCCGGGATCACCTGCTGCAGCCGGCAAGCGGGATTGATCTCAACCGGCCCCTGTTCCAGTCCCAGCAGATTGAGAAAAGCGCGCCGCGCCAGCTCCAGGCCGTGGCGGGCGGTGATCAGGTCATCGGCCGCCCGGGATTTCTGAACCTCCAGGCTGAGCAGGTCCGCCTTGAGCAGATCACCGGCCTCATAACGGGCCTGGGCGGTCTGCAGGGAAAGGTCGATGGCCTTGAGCGCCGATTCCCGGGCCTGGACATTTTCCCGGGCCCGCATAATGGCGTAGAAACTCCTCACCACCTCGAAGGAAAGCGTCAGAAAGACCTCCTGCTTTCCGGTAAGAGCCGCCTGGGCGGCAGCCTGGGCCGCCTTCACCCCCGCCGCCGCAACGCCGCCGTCGTAGAAACGGTAGCGGGCCGACAGGGTCAGGTTGATATCATCACTGGTGCCCGGATCGTTGAAGTCGATCTCCCGGGTGAAAGAACCCTGGTTGAGGATATTGCCGAAGGAGTGCATGGGCGTGTTGGTGCGGCTATAGCCCGCGTCGACGCCGACCCAGGGTGCATCGGCTGCCGAAGCGGCCCGGACCGCGGCCCGGGCCGCGGCGATTCGCTGCCGGGCGGCCTCCACATCCGGACTGTTTTCAAGGGCAAAATCAATGGCCCGGCGCACGGTCCAGGGCTTCGATGCCGCGGTAACGCCGGCGGCGGAGGCGCCGGTCAACAGAACAAGGGCGAGCAGGGAGCAAAAAAGTCGGAAACAGGTCATGGGATGATCGAAAAACGGATGGATTTTAAGAGTTGTCACCGAAAGATGAACAGCAGTTCAATATCCGTACCTTATGCCATGGGGGCGGAATGTCAAGGGGTGAGGAGTGAATCCACAATTATCTTGACAAGCCCGGCATCATAGCTGTTGTATGGAGATATGCATCCCGGGAACATCACCGCTCAACCGCTCGTCTGCCTATCCATCGTCAGCCACGGCCAGGGAGACCTGGTGGCATCGCTGCTGACTTCCATCCAGCGTCACTGCGGCACCTATCGGCTGGAAACGGTTATCACCCTCAACATCGAAGAAGACCTTCCCTGCTGCGCCAACCGGTCGGCATTTCCCCTGACGATCCGCAAAAACAGCAGAATCAAGGGATTTGGGGAAAACCACAACAGCGCTTTCAACAAAAACTGCAGGGCGGACTATTTCTGCGTTCTCAATCCCGATATCCGCTTTCTCTCCAACCCCTTTCCAGCCCTTCTTGAAACACTCGCGGATCCGGGAATCGGTGTTGTCGGCCCCAGCCTGGTGGACTCGGGCAACCGGTTGCAGGACAGCATGCGAAAATTCCCCACTCCCATGGAGATTCTCTTCCGCAGGCTGAAAAAAAGCCGGGCTCACAACTTCCCGGTTGCCGGCAACATCACCTACCCCGACTGGATCGCCGGCATGTTCATGCTCTTTCCCAGCCGGATCTTTGCCTCCCTGGGCGGGTTTGACGAGGGCTACTTCATGTACTGCGAGGATGCGGATATCTGCATGCGTTTACGCCGGCTCAACCTGCGCACCGCCTGCAGGGGCGACGTCACCGCCATCCATGACCCGCGCCGGGAAAGTCATCGCCGCTTCCCCCACTTCCTCTGGCATGTGCGCAGCCTCAGCCGATTCTTTCGCCGGTGGCATGGATATCAAGGCTGATTTTAAGGTGAACCCGGGCTGCACCGGGACGACGCGGAAGGCCAAGGCGGGGAAAAAGCCGAAACGACAAAACCCCGGAGGGTAATTCCTCCGGGGTTTTGCGGTAAGATAAACCGCCGGTCGGGGCGGATTGATTTCTGGCTCCTCGGGAGGGACTCGAACCCCCGACAGGGTGGTTAACAGCCACCTGCTCTACCAGCTGAGCTACCGAGGAAGAGACGTGTGGTCGGCAACGATACGACGCTGCTCAACACGGAGACATTATTTTGTAGCACAGGCCTTGATCGGCGTCAAGAAAAACCTGAAACCAACCCGTCTCGTAACCGACCACAGGAGATGCACCCCGGAGCTATATCATATTCCAAACCGTAATCGGTCCCAGGCTCCGTGACCCGGCCGTCCATGGCAAACAACACGGCAGGCGGCACCGGGACGGGTCGGCAGCATGGTTAGCCGCCGGGAAATGAGCGGTTCCGAAAAAAGGGTTGCCAATCAGCGGTCAATCCGCTATTTCTACAAATTTTCGGTCAGCAGCAAGAATATGCCGGAACATCCACCGACCCGGACAATCGGGGCGTAGCGCAGCCTGGTTAGCGCGCCTGCCTTGGGAGCAGGAGGTCGCAGGTTCGAATCCTGCCGCCCCGACCATTTTTCTTTTCGCAAAAACTTCTCATTTCTATTCGGCCTCTATTTCTCATCAGGCTGCTCGGCAGCTTCTTGACCCAACCGATCACTGTCATACTTCCAAACCGTAATGCGTCGCTGCTGCGGCAGATTTGCACGATCTCTTCCCCCTCCCGACTGGACCACCTCTTGATCACCTGGCGACCACGCCTGCCCTGCCGCAGATGTTGAGGTGGGCACGGTTCAACATTTCGGAAAATAAAGGACCTTTTTCGTCAGTTGCAAACAATTTCTCCCAACACCCCTGTTACCCGGAAAATTTAATGGGAAACCAAAGGCGTTGCAAAATTATTATCCTGTAATAAGAGGTGGCCCCAATTGTTCGGACAGCTTGGCGGCAACCAACGTTGTGGAAAAGGAATATGAAGCCATCCGCCGCCATGAGCGGTCCGGTCGACCGTTGGGTGATAATGATTTTATATCACGGCTCAAGAAGCAGACAGGCCGCATCCTCAAAAGGCGGAAACCGGGTCTGAAAAAGAAGAGTTAGGTATGGTGTCCCCAGAATTGTGGCAAATACTCGAAATGAACGACAAATCAGCTAGATGGAATCAAAATTTAGATCTTGTAAAACCTTAAATTGACAAACTTGCCACCCTGCCGTATATTATATTCTAAACAGTCCGTCATTAGATTTATGGAGGCAAGATATGAATACAAAATTAACGCTAAGACTTGATGATAATTTAATAGCATCAGCTAAAGAATATTCCGCCCGAACTGGCAAGTCAGTATCTAAAATCGTTTCTGATTTTTTCGTAATAATCAAAAATGAAAAATTAAAAGAAAACAACTCAATCACTCCAACTGTGCAATCTCTGAAAGGTATTTTAAAAGATACTAATGTGTCAAAATCTGATTACAAAAATCATTTAGAAGATAAATATTTATGAAAGTACTTTTTGACACCAATATTCTCTTAGATGTTTTCTTAGATCGAAATCCATTTGCTGACCATGCTTCTTTTTTAATGTCCAAGGTTGAACAATCAGAGATAAATGGGTTTCTTTGTGCTATAACAGTAACAACAATTCATTACCTATTGTCAAAATACCTTGACAAAAAACAAGCCTTAATGAGCATCAATTCTATAATGTCTTTATTTGAGGTAGCTTCTGTTAATCGTATAGTTATTGAAAGTGCATTAAAATCAAAATTTACAGATTTTGAAGATTCAGTTCTGCATGAATCAGCAAGACACGCAGGGGTCGAATACATTATTACTAGAAACATTAAAGATTTTAAAAAATCAAAAATTCCTGCATTCACACCAACAGAATTCTTGAGTATACTTGAATCACTTACATGATATTTAGACCTAGACTAAACACAAGAAAACAAATATACAATTCCGTATACAATTCCGGGGACACCATATTTAATGATAGGCCTTTGATGAATCAAAAGTTAAATTCATTTACAGGCACGTTTAGCAAGAGTAGTGGCACCCGGCATATCCCATCACATAACGCAACGCGGTAATCGCAGGATGGAAACATTTTTTGCTGACAGCGACTACCATGAATATATGTACCTCATGGCCGAATGGTGCAATCGGTGCAAAGTTCAGGTTTGGTCATATGTCAATTTCCAGAAAGGCTGGAAGGGGCATCTTTGGCAGGGGCGATTTGCTTCCTTCCCCATGGATGAACAATATCTGATTGCTGCTGCCCCTTACATTTTACTCAACCCGGTTAGAGCCGGGATAGTCAAAAAAACAGAAGATTATCAGTGGAGCAGTGCCAGAGGACATCTACAGGGTGAAGATGATATTCTGGTGAAAGGCGAACCGCTGAACAAGATAGTACCAGGCTGGCAGAGCTTGCCGGCAACCAACGTTGTGGAAAAGGATTATGAAGCCATCCGCCGCCATGAGCGGACCGGTCGACCGTTGGGTGATAATGATTTTATATCACGGCTGAAGAAGCAGACAGGCCGCATCCTCAAAAGGCGGAAACCGGATCCGAAAAAGAAGAGTTAGGTATAGTGTCCCCAGAAATACACAGAAATACAAGAATTACAGCGGCATTAACGCTTGACAATAATAGTGCGAGGCGATATCCTTTGCCGGGATGCTAAATTTATAAAGCATAAATCGTGATAAAGTCATTCAAGTGCAGAGAAACCCATAAAATTTGGCAGAGGAAATTTTCAAAAAAACTTCCTCAAAATATTCAGCTTCGAGCAAGACGGAAGCTCATAGCAATTGATATTTCAACATCATTAACCGACTTGCAAATTCCACCATCGAACAAACTTGAAGCGCTTTCAGGAGATCGGCAAGGACAATACAGTATCCGGATAAATGACCAATGGCGCATATGTTTTGTTTGGCCTGACAATGATGCCTATGATATTGAAATTGTAGATTATCATTGAACTGAGGAGTATTCGGAATGTCAAAAAAATTAATACCGTTAGAGCATCCAGGAATTATCTTAAAAGAAGAATTTATGCTTCCATTTGGTTTAACGGCTTATAGGTTATCTAAGGATACCGGTATCTCCAACATGGCAATAAGTGAAATCGTCCGAGGAAAAAGAAATATTACCCCTCGTGTTGCTATTCGCCTGTCAAAATATTTTGGTGTATCAGAGGGCTATTTTTCACGCTTACAATTGCAATATGACCTTGATTTGATAAAAGAAAAAGAAGGTGGAGAAGTTGATAAGATTCACCCATGTTTTTCAAAGGCACAACAAAATTCCCATCTATTAGCATGCTGAGATAAACAGAACAATCGCATACACCTGACTCCAAGCACGCTCGTGATTCTGGAGAAGCCTCAAAAGAATACACGTTCATGCCCTTTTTAAAGTTTGTCGGTAGTTCTGCTTGGGTCAGGTGATACGTGTCGTTAGCTGCATAAAAAAAATCAAAGCTCTGGGTAAAATCAAAGGGCTTTGATGAAAAGTTGAGACAACACAAAGACATCCTTGTAATCAAAAGTCCAAGGCAACGCCAAGGGGCTTAAACGTTAGTTGCTCTTGGAGGAACAGTGATAGAAAAACTATTTG
>CAYUNE010000006.1:0-20492 GCA_964446115.1 uncultured Desulfobulbia bacterium
GTAATTGATCACAGGCACCGCATCTTTACACGCTCTCTCCCGGCCGCATAGTGGGCTATAGCGGCCGGGAGAGAGCGTGCAAATCTGCAGCACCTGTGACCAATTACAGTTTGGAAGCAAGATATACCGCGGGTTTACATATCCTGTGACCGGTTACAAAAAAACGGCCCGGAAAACCGGGCCGTTGCCTGTGAACAGTATCGAATGATACCGGAATGTGCGGTGGTGGCGATGCAGGGACTTGAACCCCGGACACTACGGATATGAGCCGTATGCTCTCACCAGCTGAGCTACATCGCCATGGGAAGGATGTCGTTTGACAAACTGGTAATATTCAAAATTTGGCTGTTCTTGTCAACAGGAAAATCAGCGGCGGTGGCCGGTTCCAAAAAAAAGCCCCCTGCCGTTGGAGCGGCAGGGGGCTGGCTGAACTTTCACACTTCAGGATTGGAAGAACGGTTTACATCATACCGCCCATTCCTCCCATACCGCCCATTCCTCCCATACCGCCGCCGGGAGGCATTCCGCCGGCGCCGGCTGCGGATTCATCCTCCGGCTCCTCGGCGATCATGCACTCGGTGGTCAACAGCATGCCGGCAACGCTGGCGGCATTTTGCAGGGCAAAACGGGTCACCTTGGCCGGATCGATAACACCGGCGGCAATGAGATCCTCATACTCTTCCTTGGCCGCGTTGAAGCCGTTGGCACCTTCCATGCCCTTAACATGCTCAACGATAACCGAACCTTCCTGGCCGGCATTGGCGGCAATCTGGCGTACCGGCTCTTCCAGGGCCCGACCGATAATATCCTTGCCCAGGGCCTGTTCGCCTTCAAGAGTGAGGGATTCAAGGGCCTTCAGGCAACGCAGGTAGGCAACCCCACCGCCGGGAACCACGCCTTCCTCGACAGCGGCGCGGGTAGCGTTAAGGGCATCCTCGACGCGGGCTTTCTTCTCTTTCATCTCCACCTCGGTGGCTGCACCCACATTGATGACGGCAACACCGCCGATGAGCTTGGCCAGGCGCTCCTGCAGCTTCTCCCGATCATAGTCGGAGGTGGAGTCTTCGATCTGGGTGCGGATCTGTTTGACCCGGGCTTCCAGCATGGCGGCGTCACCGGCGCCGTCGATGATGGTGGTGTTGTCCTTGTCAACAACAATCTTCTTGGCGTTGCCGAGATCATTAACGGTGATATTCTCAAGCTTGATGCCGAGATCCTCGGTGATTACCTGCCCGCCGGTGAGAATGGCGATATCTTCAAGCATGGCCTTGCGGCGATCACCGAAACCGGGCGCCTTGACCGCGGCGATATTGAGGGTGCCGCGCAGTTTGTTGACCACCAGGGTGGCCAGGGCCTCACCGTCCACGTCTTCAGCGATGATGAACAGCGCCTTACCCATCTTGGCAACCGACTCGAGGATGGGCAGGAGATCCTTCATGTTGCTGATCTTCTTTTCATGCAGCAGGATCAGGGGATCATCCATGTTGACTTCCATGCGGTCGGGATCGGTGACAAAGTAGGGGGAGAGGTAACCGCGGTCAAACTGCATACCCTCAACCACATCCAGGGAGGTTTCCATGGATTTGGCTTCCTCAACCGTGATGACGCCTTCCTTGCCCACCTCGTCCATGGCCTCGGCAATGATGTTACCGATGGTCTCGTCGTTGTTGGCGGAAATGGTACCCACCTGGGCGATCTCGGACTGCTCCTTGGTGGGGTTGGCAATGTTGGCCAGTTCGGCGACAACCGCCTCAACGCTGGCATCAATGCCACGCTTGATCTCCATGGGGTTGGAACCGGCGGCCACCAGCTTGGCGCCTTCTCGATAGATGGCCTGGGCCAGAACAGTGGCTGTGGTGGTACCGTCACCGGCAACGTCACTGGTCTTGGAGGCAACCTCCTTGACCATCTGAGCACCCATATTTTCGAACTTGTCCTTCAGTTCCACCTCTTTGGCCACAGTGACACCGTCTTTGGTGATCACCGGTGCACCGAAGGACTTCTCAATGAGAACATTGCGCCCTTTTGGGCCCAGGGTGACCTTGACGGCATTGGCCAGCGTGTTAATGCCGGCGAGCATGGACTCCCGGGCCTTTCCACTATATTTAAGATCTTTTGCAGCCATATTCTTTTCTCCTTTCTTTTCAGATGGGTATATATATTACTTATTCCACCACACCGAGAACATCGTCCTCGCGCATGATCAGGTAATCCTCGCCTTCGATCTTGACATCCGTTCCGCCGTATTTGCTGAACAGTACCCTGTCGCCGACCTTCAGGTCCATGGCGACTCTCTCGCCCTTGTCATTGAGCTTGCCGGGTCCGACAGCGATGATCTCACCCTCCGCCGGTTTTTCCTTGGCGCTGTCCGGAATAATGATACCACCGGAAGTTTTTTCTTCTTCCTCCAGTCTTTTGACCAGAATACGGTCATTTAACGGACGAATCTTCATACAGCTACCTCCTAGATTACTTAAAATTATGGTTTTGGGGTAAAGGTAAAGTACTACGAGATAAAACAAGCGGAAAAGAGCAATAATATCTTTCCCTTCATCGGGTTGCGCAAAACTATAGACACGCTTTTTGAAAAATCAAGGGAGGGAAAATAAAATTTTTCCAGTAAAACAACATACTGAAATTTCGATATTTCATCAAAATGTTTCAGTTCCCGGTTCCGGCAAATGCCCGGCGGTGATTCACTCCTGCCAGGAAAGCAACGAGGCGATGTCCCGCCGGTTGAGCTGCTTCATGATCGAGGCATCATCTTCGGTGATAATATCGTCGGCCAGGGCCTGCTTTTTCTCGATCAGGGCGTGTATCTTTTCTTCAAGAGTACCGACGGTTACCAGTTTGATGACCTGCACACTGCTCCGCTGACCCATGCGATGGACGCGGGCCGTTGCCTGCTCCTCTTTTGCCGGATTCCACCAGCGATCATAATGGATCACCACCTGAGCGGCGGTGAGATCGATCCCCACGCCCCCGGCCAGCAGACTGGCCAGGCAAAGAGAACACGAATCATCCGTCTGGAACCTGTCAATTGCCTGCTGCCGCTTCCGGGGCGTCATACCGCCACGGATTTGGCAAAAATCCAGACTGCGATCCTCCAGATAGCGTGCCATAATATCCAGCATGGCAGTGAACTGGCTGAAAACCACAACCTTGAAACCCGCGCTCAGGCATTCATCGACAAGCTCTTTCCAAAGCTCCCACTTGCCGCTGCCGTACAGGCCGTATTCATTACTTTTTCCCAACAAACACGGGTGATCGCAGACCTGTTTGAGACGGGTGATGGCCGTCAGGATACCGATATAGTTCGCCTGTTCGTCCTGTTGCAGCAATTCACGGACCAGGGAGTTCGATTCCTCAATAATCTGCCGGTAAAGGCCCACCTGGTCATCATGCAACTCGGCCAGTCTGATATCCTTGATCACCGGCGGCAGCTCTCCGAGAACCTTGCCGCGCGTCCGACGCAGGATAAAGGGTTTGACAATTCGGCTGAGCCGCCTGTGCATTTCCGGCGAGTCGTTGCGAAGAAAACGCCGGAAACTTCGCGTACTGAACATACCGGGCAGGCAAATGTCGAAAAGTGCCTTCACCTCCTGGACTGAATTTTCCAGAGGGGTGCCGGTAAGTCCAATGAGTGAATCCGCATCTAGCTTTAGGGCTGCCTGATGGCTCCCGGTTTTCATATTTTTCAGATGCTGCATTTCATCAAAAAAAATGACCTGAAAATGAATAGTCGAAAGAAGGCTGATATCGTTGCGCATGACTCCATAGGTAGTCACCACGACTGCTGATTGCAGGGCTTGCTCCAGGTCCCTTCCCGTGCCGTAATAAAGAGAAACTCGTAACTCCGGGAAAAATTTCTCCGCCTTGTCCCGCCAGTGAAGCAGAACCGATGTGGGACAGACGACAAGATGACGGGACTTCGGATCCCTGCTGAACAAAATGTCCAGCAGGGTCAGGGCCTGATGGGTCTTGCCAAGCCCCATGTCATCGGCCAATATACCTCCCAGATGAAAACCGACGAGGTGCTTGAGCCAGACAACACCATGGCGTTGGTAGGTTCGCAGATGATGGGGCAACGACATATCGGCAGCCGAATCGAACCAGGTTTCGGTATCAAGCAGGTTTTTCAGCCGTTGTCGCATTCCCTTCCCGGATTCCGGGGGGACGATCTCAGGCAACAGGCCGGCCAGGGCCAGCATTTCATGGCGGCGCAGACGTATTCGCTCCGAATTGCCATCAACCGCCGGGCAGATACGATCTTCTCCCAGCTCATGGAACCAGGCGAGCCTGGTATCGGCAAGTTGCAGCCACTTGGCGCCGGCGATAAATGCCTCTCCCCGTCCTCCCCGCCTCAACAACTCGGCCAGGTCAATGGCCTGATTGCCGAGCTCGTAATAGCCGGCCAGATAACACCAGTCATCAATCTCTTCATAAGACTTGAGCTCAAGACGTTCCGGGCCTCTGACAATTTCAAACGCCGACACTTCCGGTGCGACCTGGTGGCAACCGCTTTGCAGGGCAGCCTTATTGAGCTCGAGAAAACCCGGAATATCAGCTGATTCAACAACGAAACCGGTTTCCGGCTCCTTGAGACTGGTTGCTGCCGTAAACAGCGAAAGCTGCTTTCCCGGCGGGGCGAGATGCAGCTTTTCGTCATTTTTCAGGGGAATGGTGGAGAAAAAACCGTACTTATCGAGGTAGTAATAATTGCCGTAACGGTCGGCGGCCAGTTCTTGCAGACTAAACGAGCGTCCGTCATCCAGCCGGACACAATGGTTGACCTTGAGGCGGGTGCGATCCGGGGTAAAAGATACCTCTGAAAAACAACCGGCCGCCGGCCGCCGGCTCACCAGCGCCCCGGAGGGATCAAGCTCATCCAGCAATTCGGCGCAACCGCTTCGCGGCAGATTGATCTGAAAAAGCGGGGCCCCCGAACTCTCCTGCGTCTCCAGAAAAAAAAGACCGTCGGCACCACGGTGTGCCACGAACAGAGGGTCGGGCCGGGCCATACAGAGCAGACGAGCCAATTCCATCCAACGGGATGAATCCTGTCTTTCCCCCTTGCTGCGACTGCCCATATTGTTCAGGGCATGTTCATTGGCTGTACGGGTTCGGGCAACGAGCGAATCAAAAAGGGCCCGAACGGTTTTTTCCACCCCGGCGCTTCTTCTGTCTGATTGCAGATCCGGAGCCGGGGAATCGATAAAATCGGGGAAAAGATCCAGGAGATCATGGATCGCCGTCACTGTCAACCCGAGGGTCAGCCGTAGACCGATATCGGCACTGATTGTCAGACGATAGCCGTCATCTGGTTTATCAAGGACAATGTCAGCCTCTTCCCGCTCCAAAATCCCGCAGAGATAACGTCCCAGCAGGTGCCAGGGGCTGCGCGGGAAGAACAGCGGCAGCGGGACGGCAGATCCCGTTCCCCGGCCAAGTCCCAGCAACACGGCGGCGGCAACATGAATACACCGCTGTTCTCCGTGGCTGGGTTCCTTGCAGGCGGAACACCAGCCGCCCCTGCATGAGTACCCCTGCCGCATCCTGCTGTTCGGCGGCATCAGAACCAGTGCACAGTTCCCATTGTCGAAGACAACGCCCGCCCCGTTCCTATAGAAGAGATACCGGACAACACCCCCGTCCCGGATCATTGACAGGGCCTTGTCCTGAACTTTCACGTCAAACCACGGAGTAAGGCTGGTGGTGATCTTCACCGGCGGTTGCAATTTGGCGGCGAGGGGCCAGTGGCGGGAAGCGGGCAAAAACGAGGCGTTATTTTCGCTCATTATCGATAAATTCCGACAAGAAAATTTCCCGGAAGATGCAGGCGCGGCACGAACGCCGACGGATTCAGGATCTTGCCTTAAGCCTGTTGGCGGCGGATTTCGGCCAGGAGTTCCCGGCCGCCGTTATCAAGGATATGGGTTCCGGCGTCACGACCGAGCTCCCGGGCATTTTGCCGTTGACCGCTGATGGTTTTGCGGATCTCTGTTCGGCCGTCGAGGCTGATGAGACCCGCGGAAAGGGTCAGGGTGTCTCCGGACAGCCGGGCGAGGGCAAAGGCGGGAATACTGCAGCCGCCTTCAAGTCTTTTCAGGTAGGCCCTTTCGGCCAGCAGACAGGTTTCACTGTCCCGATGATTGAGACAGGCGCGGATCTTCTCCCGTTTTGCCGCCGACAGGGAGGAGGCCGCCTCGATGGCGATGGAGCCCTGGCCCACCGGCGGCACAAACTCATCAACGGGAAAGGTCTTGACGATCAAATCGTCATACTGCATGCGCTTGACTCCGGCATAGGCAAGCATGAGGGCATCGCAGGCCCCGCCGTCGAGCTTCTTCACCCGGGTCTGCAGGTTACCGCGCATGTCAACCACCTCGACATGCGGATAGAAATGACGCAGCAGCGCCACCCGTCGCACCGATGAGGTGCCGATGCGGATAGCGGCGCCGGGATCGTCGATTGAAAGGGCTCCATTGCGGCTGAGCAGGACATCATTGACCTTTTCCCGCTCGGTAAAGGCAATGAGGCTGAATCCCTCAGGCAGCCGGGAAGGCATATCCTTGGCGCTGTGAACAGCGATATCAATTGATCCCTGGGCAAGCTTTTCCTCCAGCTCCTCGGTAAAGACTCCCTTGGAGCCGATTTTGGCAATGGAGGTATCGAGAATCTTGTCCCCTTTGGTCTCCATTGTGATGATTTCCGTGGTAAAACCGGCGGATTCAAGCATGCGGACCACGGTTTCGGTCTGCCACATGGCCAGTTTGCTCTTGCGAGAGCCAATTCTGATGACGGACATTGTGTTCTCTCCGGCTGCGGATAGCTTATGGTGATGCCGGCAAACTAGCCGACGCGAACGATCCAGTTGTGGGGATCGGGACGACGACCGAACTGGATGGCCTGCAGCTCGGAGAAAAGGCGCTGGGCCAGCTCACCGGTAGCGCCGTTGTTGATGGTTGTTACCTCGTCCTTGTAACAGAGCTCGCCGATGGGCGATATCACCGCCGCCGTACCGGTGGCAAAGGCCTCACGCAGGGAGCCGTCCCGGCTGGCAGCAATCACCTCGTCGATGCTGATCCGGCGTTCCACCGTGGCAATATCCCAATCCCGCGCCAGTTGCAGCACCGAATCGCGGGTAATGCCCGGCAGGATGGTGCCGCCCAGGGGCGGCGTGATCAATTGGTCACCGATGAGAAAAAAGATATTGGATGTACCGACTTCCTCAATATACTTCCGTTCCCGGGCGTCGAGCCACAGCACCTGAGTATAGCCCTCTTTCTGGGCCTCGGTCAGCGCCATGATACTGGCTGCGTAGTTACCGGCGGTTTTTGCCTCGCCGGTGCCGCCGCTGGCCGCTCGTACGTACTTGTCGGAGACGTAGATCTTCACCGGGTTGAAGCCTTCGGCATAGTAGGCCCCCACCGGACCGGTGATAATATAGAACAGGTACTCATCGGCGGGCCGGATCCCCAGGACCGGTTCGGTGGCGATCATGGTGGGTCGGATATAGAGGGTGGCACCTTCGGCGGAGGGAATCCACTCCCGGTCCAGGTAGACCAGGGCCTTGAGCGCCTGGATGGCCTTGTCCACGGGAACGCGGGGCATACACATCCTGAGGGCCGAATTGTTCATGCGTTCGAAGTTGTCCCGCGGCCTGAAGAGAAAAATCTGATCGTCCTGACCACGGTAGGCCTTGAGCCCCTCAAAGATCGCCTGGCCGTAATGGAAAACCAGGGCGGCGGGATCCAGGGAAAAATCACCATAGGGTCTGATTTCGGCATCATGCCATCCCTTTTGCCGATCCCAGCGCATGGCAAACAGATGATCGGCAAAATAGATGCCGAATCCCAGGTTGTTCTCATCCGGTTTGGGTTTGCGCTGTTTAACACCAGCCTTGGTAAATGAAATTTCGAGATCCGTACCCGGTATCATCACTCATCCCGTTGATAATTTTCTTTTGTTAAAGTTGATTCCACGATAGTATGAAATATCTGGAAACCGGAAAGCACACCTTGTACCAGGGAAACTTAGCTTCCCGTCCATTCGTCCGTTCGGGTCAAAATTATGCAATTAAATAAGTTTTCTCGGAATTTGCAAGACAAGCCTCAGGGGCAAGAAGAGCCGGCGACCACCCCCGCAGGCCGGCGGCCCAATGCCGTACAGTCCTGGTATTTTCTCTTCGTCTTTCTGGCCGCCATCCTGCTGCTGGCCCGCGTACTCTGGCCGTTCTGGGCCATCCTCATCCTCTCGCTCCTGCTCACCGGAATCTTTTATCCTTTCTACGCCTTTTTAAAGAGGGCCCTGCCGCCCTGGCTCTCCTCGCTGGCCACCTGCTTTCTCATCGTGCTGCTGGTCTACATCCCGCTCTTCTTCTGCATCGTCACACTCTCCAGCGAGGCCTTCAACCTCTACCAGTTGGCGCGGGACAGCAACGTGCCCCTCATGCTGCAACACTTTTTGCAGAATAATACAATGGTGCGGCAGGCACAAGATATACTGGCCGGCTACGGTATCAATTTCGAACCGTCCCAGGCAATCGGCGTTCTCTCGGAAATGGGAACCAAGGCCGGTCTCTTCCTCTACAGCAAGGCCAGTACCTGGGCCGCCAATATCATGAACTTCGTCGCCCAGTTCTTTATCATGATCATATCGATCTTCTTCCTGCTCATCGACCGGGACAAGCTCACCATCTTCATCAGAAGACTTTCACCTCTTCCCGAAAGCCAGGACGAACTCCTCATCCAAAAATTTCAGGAAATTGCCGGAGTGGTGCTCATCGGCAACGGCATCAGCGGTCTCTTTCAGGGCACCATGGCCGGACTGCTCTTTGCGGTCATGGGGCTCAAATCTCCGGTTCTCTGGGGCGGAGTCATGGCCATTCTCGCCTTTCTTCCCATCTTCGGTATCGGCCTCATTCTCATTCCCACCTCTCTTTTCCTCTTCTTCGGCGGCCATACCACCCAGGCCGTCATTGTCTTTGTCTTTTATCTCTGCCTCTCCTTTTCAGTGGAATACCTGGTGAAACCCAAACTGGTCAGCAGCCAGGTGGAGATGCACACCTTGCTGGTTTTTCTGGCGATCATCGGCGGCATGAGCGTTTTCGGCGTCCTGGGAATCATTTACGGGCCCCTGGCGGTGACCGCCTTTCTCACCCTTTCGGAGATCTACTGCAAGGAGTATCACCCCTATCTCGAACGCGGAGAGTAACACCGATCACCGGGACGGACAAATCGGGGACCCATTGCGCGGACCCATTGCGGGGTTCTCCAGCAAAGTACGTCTTTCGAAAAAAAAAATGGGGATGCAAACGGAAACGGCGGTCACCGTGGATGGTGACCGCCGTTTTGGCTGGAGAGCCGGAGGAGGAGTATATCTAGAGGTTGAGCTTGAGTCGCAGGCCGCCGGCCAGGCCTATGAGACCACAACCGAAGAGAAAGAGGGTTGCCGGTTCCGGAACCGGAACCGATGGATCGGGCGACGGCGGCGTGACGACCGGAGGAGGTGAGGGTGGAGGTTGAGGATGCTGTCCCGGGAAAGATCCGGCGCCGACCTGCTCCAGGCCTCCGGAAAGCGAAGTGACATCGAGCATGGCGGTTGTGACGATATCGGCAAAACCGTCGGCGGAGGAGAAATCGGCGCTGCCGGAACCCCAGTTACCGATACCGATGATCCGGTAGATACTGATGGAACTCCCCACATCGGCAGCGGTGAAATCATAATCAAAGGAAAACGTATTGCCGGCTGCATCGTGATCATATCCGGTAATATATCGATATTCCTGATAACTCATGTTGCTCCCGTAATCCGTGACCTCATATTCACTGTAGGATCCAAAGGTGCCGACAGTGTCGCGGCCGCCGATATCCAGGATACTTTCCCAGGAAAAGGCAATGGAAGCAGGACCCGGCGCGGTGATCAGAAACTCCGTCTCGGCCGCCGACCAGGTATAGAAAGAGTCATGGTAATCGGCATCCCAATGGAGATTGGCATCGGCATCCAGGTGCCACCAGTCGGCATGCGATAGAACCGTGCCGTTATTCCGGCCGCCGGCGGTCAGGGAAACGGAGGTGGATGGAGCGGCAGCGGTTTCGATCTGGTGGAGGCCGTCCGGCGGGGTGGTACCGGAAAAGATAATCGCTCCCTCGGACTGAGAGAACGGCGCGGCCTGGGTGACTGTTGCACTACCGACCAGACCGATACCCACTGCAGCGGCAAAAAATGAAAAAAGGGTATCGATTGTATTGGACATTTCTCTCTCCTCCATCTTTTGCTTTGTCCACATCAATCTCTCTCTGTATCAATAGTACGACACAAATCAACAGCCAGTCAACGGGTGATTACACTCCTTAAATTTTCAAGAAATCTGTGTTATTTTAATTAATTATATAATTCATCCCTGCGGAAGGAGTAAGAAAGGGCAAAGAGAAGAAAACAGGAGCGAAAAGAAAAAATCGGATTTTTCTTCTGATTTTCGGAGAAATGGACAAGGTTTTCCAGGTGTCGATAATTCAGTGAAAAATTTTCATTTTTCAGAAAAAACTTGACACAGGGAAAATATCTGTTCCAGGGGGTGAATTCCAGCCGAAATCCAGGTTCGCAATTTCTGGATGTGCGGCTCCAAGGGTGATACATCAAGCCGCACCGAGACGGGCCGCAAGGTGACGGCGGGTCTAATCGAACAGATCCGCCCGGCGAAAGCAGTTCAGCGCCAATGCCCGGCGGACGAGGGAGTGGGTCTCTGCATGGATATCCACATAACGCCGGTGTTTTCTTTCGTGATTCTTCATGGTTTTGAAATAAAACCGGAAGGCCCAGATGATGACCAGCAGATAGGCGCCGAAAATGAGGTAGGGGCGGGTATGGTAAACATTGGTGAACAATCCGAAATAGTTGTGGATTGCGAAGATGAGAAAAACAGCGAGGCTGCCGATCCAGATGGAATAGGCGCTCTCGCCGGCGCTGCTGCCGTATTTTTCCAGGGCCCGCAAGCGGTCGGCATTGGCGTTGATCCGCCTTTTCAGCTCCCGACACTCCCGGCTGTCAGCCTCACTGATACTCAGTTCCTTGAGCTGAATATTTGAGATATCGCTTTCCCGGTTGATGCGGCGATAAGTATCCAGGTAGTCTTGGCTTTTGACCGGATCCTGCAGCAGTTCACGGATCTCCTCCACCGAAAGATCCCGACCGCCCGCCTCTTCCCTCATCTTGTCGTAGATGGGGGAGAACAGTCCGTCGGATCGGATTTGGGCGGCGGCTTTTTGCAGGTTGATCATGGATGGAGTCCGGCAAGAAACGGCGCCGGCGGGGACGGGATGCCCCCGCCGGCGCCGCTGAAGGAGGGCGATTATGCTTCAGGCAGGGCGTCGTTGGTGTCGAGCTTGGCCGGCAGATAGATGCCGATGAGGCCTCGCAGACCGACACTCAGAACAATGTTGACGATGAAGACGATCCAGGACAGCAGCAGCAGGGAGCCGAAAATCGCCGCCAGGATCATGAGCGTATTATATTCACCGTTTTCATAGAGGGTGCGCCTGAGCATGCCGTTGACACCGGCCATACCCATGAAGGCACCCATACCGATACCACCGACCAGATGGGCCCAGAAGTGAAAGTTGGCCATTTTCTGGCTAAAGAGCTTGCCGCCGTTGGTCAGGATGGGAAAGAGAATGTAAACAGCAGAGTAAAGGGTCATGGTCAGTCCCACCAGGACGGCCACGTGAACATGGGGTCCGATGATCCACTGGGTGTTGTGCAGGACCCTGTTGAGACCCAGGTCGGCCTGCATGATACCGGCGGGGACCGCCAGGGCAAAGCCGAGCATACCACCGAGCAGGAATTTGAGCTCGTTGGTGAACTTCAGAGGCCGGGCCCGCCAGAGGGTCATGAGGGTGATGAAGACGGCAATTCCCTGGGTCACCAGCTCAAAAGCGGTGACCATTTCACCGGAGGTGATCTTCATCATGTTGGGCTGTCCCTGGTCGGAGAGCAGGTGATGGGACCAGACTGCCCAGGAGACGATCAGCTCGATGAGGAGAGCGGCCCGGGCCACGTTCTGCATAAAGAGATCCTTGCCGGTAATCAGCATGGCGAGCAGGTACCAGGCACCGGCAACATAGATGAGCACCAGTCCGTCGGCGATGAGATCAAGTCCCCACCAAAACCAGTTCTTGTAATATAGGGCGTTGATGGCGCTGGGATCCAGGGGTGATCCTGCCATGTGAAAGATGATGTAGACGAGGATGAGGACACCGCAGCTCAGAATGACCAGGGCATCCAGGAAGGTGTCGATGGTACCGCGGAAAATGGCGACCACCGGCAGGGAAACGGCCGGTTCCTTGGAATAGGGTTCCTTGCCGCGTACCTTGTTGAGGAGATTGAACAGCCCGTCGATACCGAAGCCGGAGATCAAAAGCGGTTTCACCGGCCGTTTCTCGTGGCCCGGTTCGGTGTAGAAGACCGTGGCGAAAATGTTGAAGATGAAGACCAGGGTACCCACCATGATCAGGGCGACGCCGAGGATGAAGAGAAAACCGCCGATGGGCGCGAACTGGTCCATATCAACCGGCAGCGGCCAGTACAGAGTATAGAGAGGTGCGTAGCTGTACAGAAAGCAGGCCAGCCAGGAAAAGAGAGTGCCGAGGAAGATGAGAATCCAGGTGGCATTGGCCAGCTTGATACTGTACACCGGTTTTTTCATCAGGAAGGGCACCAGGAAAATAAAGGCCCCGAACACCACCATGTAGGTCGATCCGAAGATAGCGACAATGGGATGGGCGGTCATGATTGAAAAAAAGTGCGAGTTATCCAGCATGGGCAACGGATTGACATGATGAGCCCGCATCATCATTCCCTCGATGGCGGCAACCCCGTACCACAATAAGCCGATAACAACCGTTCTGAGCGATACCTTCTGCAGCGGGGTCATGCTTTGATGCTTGAAGGCCCCCTGCTCTCCCTTGATTAACGTTTCAAAAAAACTCATGATAACTCCTTTAGACGTTGTTTCAGTTCAATGTGTTGACCTTACTTGCATCCCTGGACTTCAACGGCATCGATCAGCGGTTTCACGCCGTCGGGGCCCGAATACTCCGTTGACCTGATGGTATAGACTTCGTTTTTGCCGAACTGCCAGAGGACGTCGTTTTTGCTCCCGGGGACAACCTGCATCTGAAAAACCATGGAGCTGTCTTTTCTGAAAAGGCCGAAACCGTAGGTCAGATCTTTTGAATCAACGTTGAAGAGAACCTTGTCGTTGCAGTTGATGATCAACTTGTCGGCGGGCAGGATAAACTTATGATCCTCCATCGTGATATTGAAGGTTTTGTCAGGGGTGATGTCCGCTCTTTTCAGGTCCATCTCCACCCATGGAATCTTGTTGAAGGTGAGGATATGGATGGTCACGCCGATGATGACCAGCAAGGCGATATAACCGTAGAACGGAAGCCTGATGATTCCCTTCGGTTTTGTTTCAGCTGTCAGACTGTAGGCAAACCAGCCGAACAGCGACATGATGGTCAGTGTGTAAATGGTATACACCACCTTCACCATACCCAGTACTGCTATTGAATCCGTCATTGAGTCCCTCCCATAGTTGAATTATGTCAATACTGCCTATTACATCTCTGTGGAATCGGCGGTGAAGACAACAGCCATATCGAACAACCACCACCCCTGTATATTGCATGCAATTCACATTCCAGCTAAATATTTATTATCACTTTCATCTATTGTTTTTATAACCAATTCAAATTTATCATTTTTTGAATTTTTCAGAGGGGTTATGCCATCGTCCAACAGTAGCGGCAACATACTCCTGTTACCCGAAGGTAACAAAAAACATGAGAAGCGTTACAAATCGGTAACACATCCCCCGGCATCCATCATGTCATGCGGCCGTAACGGGATTGCCCGCCGACCTTTCACCAGTTTTGAAGAAAACGTAATCACTTACTTTACCCAATTACTTGACTCAAGTCAAAAATGTTGTTGCCGTCGGAACAAAGGTCCCGGAAGAGAGGATGACGGAAAGGGCTGACCGCCATTTCCGGCCGGCAGGGAAATCAGCTTAAAAAATTCCTTTTCTTTCGGAACAAAAAGCACTACATTGTGGTTGCAACATTGCGAAAAGGTCCACTTCTCATTTTACCATCACATCTAACCGGAGACAGACAAAAACCATGGCAGACGGAGAACGATACCGATTCGCCACCCGGATTATTCACACCGGTCAGAGGGCGGATCAATGGCAGGGCGCCACCCTGCCCCCCATCTATCAGAGCGCCGCCCATCGCCATGCCACTGCCGCGAGTTTACATGAAACCTTCGGCGGCCGGCCCGGTGAACATATCTACATGCGGCTATCCAATCCCACCAACTCGGTGCTGGAGGAGAAACTCTCCCGGCTGGAGGGGGGACGCGGTGCCATCATGATGTCTTCAGGCATGGCGGCGGTGACCAATACCTGCATGGCCCTGCTGCGAGCCGGCGATGAATTTGTCGCCGGAAATTCGCTGTTCATGTCCACCTACCTGCTTTTCACCAAAGTCTTCACCAAATACGGCATCACCCCGCGGCTGGTGGAACCGGTGGACCTGGAGTCCATGGAAAGGGAGATCAACCGCCGCACCAGGTTTATTTACCTGGAGACCATCGGCAATCCGAAGATGGACATCCCCGATCTTGCCGCGGTTGCCGGTATTGCCCGTCGGCACGGGCTGCCGCTCATAGTCGACAATACCCTGGCCACCCCGTATCTCTGCCGCCCCCTGGAACTGGGCGCTAATGTGGTCATCCACTCCACCACCAAGTATTTCAGCGGCCACGGTGATGCGGTGGGGGGCGTGGTCATCGACGGCGGCGACTTTGACTGGAACCAAGAGCGATTTGCCGATTTCAAACCCTTTGTGGAAAGAAGGGGTGAGCTTGCCCTGCTTGACAGGATCTGGCGGGAACACCACATCAACTTCGGCACCACCGCCGCCCCCCTGCACTCCTACCTGACGGCGGTGGGCCTGGACACTCTGGCCCTGCGCATGCAACGGCACATGGCAAACGCCCTGGAGGTCGCCCTCTTCCTCGGCGGTCACGACCGGGTGGAATGGGTCAATTATCCCGGTCTTCCCTGCCATTCCTCCCACCGCAACGGGTTGGAACAGTTCCGGGACCGCGGCTTCGGCGGCCTGCTCACCTTCGGCCTCAAGGACCAGGAGGCCTGCTTTCAGCTCATCGACCGGTTGCGGATGATCTATCACCTTGCCAATCTTGGTGATTGCAAGACCCTGATCATACATCCATTTTCAACTCAGTACCGCTCCTTTTCCGACGAGGAACGGGAGTTGTTGTCCATCAGCCCGGCCATGCTCAGGCTTTCCGTGGGAATCGAGGACAAAGAGGACATCTGCGCGGATCTTGGCCAGGCCCTGGACTCCCTGGCCCCTTGACGATCCTCCGGGCAGTGGAGAGGTACGGCGATGGGCACCACGCATCCCCTGCGGGTTCAAAAAAAATTCTTCACCTTCGGCGATCTCCGTGACGGTATGGTGCTGGACTGCGGCGCCCGGCTGGGCCCCGTCACCATTGCCTACGAAACCCTTGGAAACCTACGGGCTGAGCGCAACAATGCGCTGCTCATCCTCCATGCCTGCACCGGAGATTCCCATGTTGCCGGGGTCTATGACGATGCGGATGAACGCCCGGGCTGGTGGGACGCCATGGTGGGACCCGGCAAACCCATCGATACACGGCGCTACTTCGTCATCTGTTCCAATATTCTCGGCAGCTGCATGGGTTCCACCGGACCCTCCTCCATCAATCCCGCCACCGGCAAACCCTACGGCCTCGACTTTCCAATGGTAACGATCAGGGATATGGTTCGGGCCCAGAGGCGGCTGCTGGAGCACCTGGGCATTCCACGGCTGCTGGCGGCCATCGGCGGCTCGGTGGGAGGCATGCAGGTTCTCCAGTGGTGCGCAACATATCCGGAACTGGTCAAGGCGGCGATT
The DNA here is from genome assembly GCA_964446115.1 of uncultured Desulfobulbia bacterium. Lineage (GTDB taxonomy): Bacteria > Desulfobacterota > Desulfobulbia > Desulfobulbales > Desulfobulbaceae > CAYUNE01. Next base: position 16,011 of record CAYUNE010000006.1, read on the forward strand.
CCGCTGGCGACCACCACCAGGCATTCCGCCCAGGCCATTGCCTTCAACGAGGTGGCCCGCCAGGCAATTATGGCCGATCCCCTGTGGCGGGGCGGTGACTATTACCAGGGGGAAAAGCCCGGTCTCGGCCTGGCGCTGGCCCGGATGATCGGCCATGTCACCTATCTCTCGGACGAATCCATGCGGGAAAAATTCGGTCGTCGGCTCCTGAACGAAGGCGGCTGCTTTTCCTTTGACTTTGCAGGCGACTTCCAGGTGGAAAGTTATCTGCGGTATCAGGGGAAGAAATTTGTGGAACGCTTTGATGCCAACTCCCTGCTCTACATCACCAAGGCCGGTGACTATTTTGACCTGGCGCCGGAAAACGGCGGCCTGGACAACCCGGCGATCAGCGGAATCAGGTTCCTGGTCATCTCCTTTACCTCGGACTGGCTCTACCCCACCTATCAGTCCAGGGAACTGGTATCGGCCTTGAAAAAAAGGGGCTGCGATGTGAGTTTTTGTGAAATCGAGGCACGCTGGGGACATGATGCCTTTCTGCTTCCCAACGCCCGGCTGGGAGATATCATCAGGGGTTTTCTCGATGGGCTCGAAACGGAGGAATGATGGAGACCACGGCACAACAGTATGGTTATGCGACCAGGAGGGATACCGGCTCCCCTGAAGTATCAAAAGATGCCGCAGGGACGTCAAGGTATCAATTGATGCGTTTTGACCTCCGGGTCATTGCCTCGTGGATCAGGCCGGGGTGCCGGGTGCTGGACCTGGGATGCGGCAACGGCGACCTGCTGGACCATCTCAGAAAAAGCAAAGCCGTCCACGGAACCGGCATCGAACTGGATGAAAAAAAGGCCGCAGCCTGTATCGCCCGCGGTCTTTCCGTTCTCCAGGGAGATATCAACACCGAGGTCCGCGATTATCCGACTGATTCTTTCGATTATGTCATCCTCAGCCAAACCCTGCAGCAGGTGCGGGATCCGGAAACCCTGCTCACTCACCTGCTGACGGTGGGCAGACGGGTGATCGTCAGTTTTCCCAATTTCAGCCACTGGCGCAACCGCTTGCAGCTGCTCTTCCTGGGCCGGGCGCCGGTCTCCAGACAACTTCCCTACGAGTGGTACGACACCCCCAATATCCGGGTCATCACCCTCACCGATTTTAAGCGGTTTCTCCACAGGATTCATGTTACCATCGTCAGGCAGGCGGCCATCAATACCCATCACCATGATGAAGAGGGAAACATCATCCGCTGGGGTGCGGGGTGGCGGGCCACTTATGGAATTCTACTCATCGAAAAAAGGGGAAGTGACGACAGGGGTGCGGGCTCAAAAGAGCCCGCGGCAGCCGCACTTTCACAAAAGGGGAATTGATCTATGGGCACAAGAGAAATCAGCAACGGTGAATGCGTAACCGAAGTACGACCCTCCCGGGACCACTTTGAACGGATCCCGCCGGTGGTGAGACAATTGGTTTCCGGCTTCCGGGAAGGAGGCTGGTTCAGTCACATCGAACCGGTGCCGATCCCCTCCAAGGAGGAGGTGGTGGACCTGCTTGAGCGAACGCGCCGGGTGCTCTTTCCCGGCTATTTTACCGAGCTCACCCTCAGCCCGGAAAAAATCGAATATCACCTGGGCCAGGAGCTCACATCCCTTTACGAAAAGCTGTCCCAGCAAATCGCCAGCGCCATCCGGCATGACTGTTTCCGCCACAACCAGCACTGCACCCAGTGCGGGGAACGCAGCTTTGCCCTGGCGGCCGACTTCGTCGAGTCCCTGCCCGGACTGCGGGAAATCCTGGAATCGGACATCAAGGCCGCCTTAAGCGGTGATCCGGCGGCGGGCAACCCGGATGAGATCATCTTCAGTTACCCGGGCCTCTACGCGGTCTTTGTCTACCGGCTGGCCCACCGGCTGGTGGAGCTGGGCGTACCCATCATCCCGCGCATCATGAGTGAATACGCCTACAGCCGCACCGCCATCGACATCCATCCCGGCGCCCGCATCGGCTCCAGTTTTTTCATTGACCACGGCGCCGGTGTGGTGATCGGCGAAACCACTCATATAGGCAACCGGGTGCGACTTTACCAGGGGGTGACCCTGGGCGCCCTCTCCCTGCCGCGCAATGTTATCAGGAGCCTGAAACGGAAAAAGCGGCACCCCACCATCGAGGATGACGTCATCATCTATGCCAATGCCTCCATCCTCGGCGGCGAAACCGTGGTGGGGGCCCGCTCCATTGTCGGCGGCAACGTCTGGCTCACCCAAAGTATCGACCCGGACACCAAGGTGGTGCTGAAACAGCCTGAACTGATCTACATCGGCAAATCCAAAAAAAGAGACTCGCAATGATTCATTCCGATATCACCGCACTGGTGGGAGATACCCCCCTTTGTGCCCTGCGTCGTCTGGGCCGGGACAATCAGGCCGAGATCGTTGCCAAACTCGAAGCCGCCAATCCCCTCTCCAGCGTCAAGGACCGCATCGGCCTGGCCATGATCGAGGCCGGCGAAAAAAACGGGCTCATTACTCCATCCACCACCATAATCGAGCCCACCAGCGGCAATACCGGCATTGGTCTGGCCTTTGTCTGCGCCCGGCGGGGTTATCGGCTCATTCTCACCATGCCGGAGACCATGAGCATGGAACGTCGCAAACTCCTCTCCCATCTGGGTGCGGAGCTGGTACTGACACCGGGAGACAAGGGGATGAGCGGCGCCCTGGCCGCGGCCCGGGAACTCTGTTCCCGTGAAGAGGACAGCCACATGCCCAACCAGTTCGCCAATCCCGCCAACCCGGAGATTCATCGTCGCACCACAGCCCGGGAAATTCTGCACCACACCCGCGGCCGCGTCGATATCCTCGTTGCCGGTATCGGCACCGGCGGCACCATCACCGGCGTCGCTTCGGTGCTGAAAGAACACAACCCGCGGCTTCAGGCAATCGGCGTGGAACCGGCAGCATCAGCGGTCCTCTCCGGCGGCCGCCCCGGTCCCCACAAAATCCAGGGCATCGGCGCCGGTTTTGTTCCGGAGATCCTTGATCGCTCACTGCTGGACGAGGTAATTCCGGTCACCGACAGCGAGGCCCTGGCAACCGCCGGACGTCTGGCACGGGAGGAGGGCATCCTCTGCGGCATCTCCTCCGGCGCCGCAGTAGCCGCCGCCCTGCAGGTGGCATCCCGGCCGTCCAACCGCAACGGAAGAATCGTCGTCATCCTGCCGGACACAGGCGAACGCTACCTGAGCACCAAGCTTTTCAGGGAGGCCGCGGCCGATCCACAGGATATCTAAATGATCACCAGCAAACAGGGAGACAGTATGGCTTCGGTCGTTTCACTCAACATCAGCAGGGCCAAAGGGGTCCAAAAGGAACAGGTGCGGGAGGTGAGCCTGCGCGTCGGTCACGGAATTGAAGGCGATGCCCATGCCGGTGACTGGCACCGCCAGGTGAGCCTGCTTGCCCAGGAATCAATTGATGCCATGATCGCCCGGGGAATCGATCTCAAACCGGGTGATTTTGCGGAAAATATCACCACAAGCGGTCTGCAGCTGCCGCAGCTGCCCCTGGGCACCCGGCTGCGGGTGGGGGAAACGATACTGGAGATAACCCAGATCGGCAAGAAATGCCACAGGGGCTGCGCCATCTTCCAGCAAGTGGGGGACTGCGTCATGCCCCGGGAGGGCATTTTCACCCGGGTGATCAGGGCAGGCACCATCCGCACCGGCGATCCCATCACCATCGAAGCCGCCTGAGCACCCAGCCAAGGGTTCTCATGCCGCCGGGCCGCTGACGGAAAGATTCGGCACCCCGGGAGCAGGTATTCCACAGACGGTATTCCGATCGATTACCTGCGGTGACCGATTACGGCGCTGTAGAGAACAGGCTCTTCATCGGGATCAACTTCCAGGAGGGCGCCGAGCTCTCCATCGTCAAAGGCGGCCACCGGACAGCCGCCGCAACCGACCGCCTCGGCGGCCAGTAAGAGGTTCTGACAGATATGGCCGGCGTCCAGCAGGATATAGCGCAGGCCGCGGTGACCATACTTGCTCATATTGCGGCGAAGCACCGCCGTCCACACAAAGATGACCGCACCCCGGGCCATGAAACTCTGCCCCAGGCAGGCGGCAGCCGTCCGCTTGGCCATGGCCCCTTCCGACAGGCGTTCCAGCCTGAAGTTGACCACGTCAAAGTGAAACAGGCCCGGCGCAAGCCCGTTCACCCGCTCGCAGCAGAGATAGGTTTCAATGGGATAAAGCGCCCCGCCCGAGGGAGCGGTGCGGAAGAGATAGTTTCCGGCGCGGCCGGTGACACCCTGGGCCGCCCAGAGCAGAAAGGCGAGATCATCTAGCTCCAGGGACCCGGGGGCGAATGACCGCAGGGAACGCCGCCGCTGCAGCAGCGACGCCAACCCCTCCTCCCCCGCGCTCCACCGGCGGGGAAGCTCCGTATACTCCACCCCGGGATAGAACTTGAAAGGGGGCGC
>CAYUNE010000007.1:0-98452 GCA_964446115.1 uncultured Desulfobulbia bacterium
GGCCACCATCACCTTCCGGGATGGCGGGCTGATTGCAGCCCGCTATGGTGATTCCGACAACCAGGAGGCCGTCTATGCCATTCTGGCCGAACGGGACGGCAGCTTTCGTTTTGAACCCGGTCTGTCAACCGACCTAAAAAGGGCCAGGGAGCTGGGGGATTTTATGATGATCCTCATGGAAGGGCTTCGCCGGGTCGACGAAGCGGAGTGATCGCAAAAATTTCCCTCCCCGATTCTCCTGTTTTTCCCGCCTCGGCACCTCTCATCTTTCGGCAAAGAGCGGCAGTTCCTGCAGTTTAGTGAAACTTTCCACATGGTAATGGGCATCCAGCTCCGGGTTCTTGAAGGCGATAAAGGTCATGGCAAAGGGCTTGACATGATCGTAGTCAACCTCGCTGTCACCGATAAAGACGGCCTCTTCCGGAGTCAGCGAAAAATGATCGAGGATAAGTCGCAGGGCATCGGGGGCCGGTTTGGGCCTTTTGACATCCAGGGCGGTGACCACCTTGTCAAACCAGGGGGTCAGCCGGAACATTTCAAGAATCAGCGGCATGGTGTTGGTGCGGTTGGTGCTGATGGCTGTGTGGAAGCGGGGCTTGATCCATTGCAGGAAGCTGTGCAGATCGGGTTCCACAATGAGGTGATTCAAAAAGGGGCGATAGTCGAGTTTTCGCTGGTAGCTGAAAACCCGCGACATATCCAGATCACCATGGTGGCGGAAGATATGGGTGATCGAGTCAGTGACGTTGTGGGAGTGAACAAAGTCGATTTCCTGTTCGGTCATGGGGGGGCGATGGAAGTGGGCGAGAAGATGATCGTAATAAACCCGGTTCGCCTCGCGGGAGTCGATCATAACGCCGTCGCAATCGAAAATAACCAGTTTCAGCATGATTACTGTTCTGTTTTCGGTTCGGAATGGTTGATCCGGTCCGGGTCATTTTCGGGGGCCGAACAGCTCCACCGCCAACAGCCGCATTCCCAGTTCAAGTAACCTCTCATCATCGCCTGCCAGGGCCAGGGTCTCGTCCATGCCGTGGGCCGGATCAGGGGAGTAGCCGGATTCAGTCAGAAAGCTCCTGAAGCTATCCAGGTCGTAGAGAAACAGCACAAAGTGATCCGCCGATTTTTTTTCCGGAAGAAATCCCCGTCTTATTTTTTCATGCTGGAGAATGGCTGTGAGCCGGTCGTTGAAGCGGTTGTAGCGGTCAAGGCCCTGATCGGCACTGTAACTTGCTGCCGTGTGGTTTTCTCCGGCGTCGAAACCGCGGCAGTGGGATTCCCTGAGCAGGACATGGCTTTCCCTGATCTTTCCCCCGGGCGTGCGATGAACGCCGCGTCCCAGGGGATAGGCCCGGCAGGCTCCCGGCCGGTCCTCGTAGACACGGCATCCCCTTTCACCGACAAAGACGCAACTGGCCCGTCCGTCATCCACCATGGTCAGGTAGAGCCCGGGAAAGGGGTTCCGGGGATCTTTTTCTATGATTACATAGCGTTCGAGAAAGGTTGATGAATCCACTCCAAGGCGCTTTTTTAAGCGAAGGATATCATAGGGTGTCAGTGCCAGCTCAAGTTCCCGGCAGCATTCGGTGAAACAGGCTACTCCCGGGTGACACCCAAACCGAAAGGTGGCCTCCGGCGCCAGCCGGATGACGTTATCCGGCAGGTCGGGAATCATGCCTCACCTTTGCGCGGCCAGATGGTGAGAATGGGGCTGGCAATGAAGATCGACGAATAGGTACCCACAAGAATACCGATGAGCAGGGCGAGGGAGAAGTCGTGGATGACCGAGCCGCCGAAAAAGACCAGCGCCACCAGCACCAGGGCGGTGGTGAGCGAGGTCACCACCGTTCTGCTCAGTACCTGATTGATGCTGAGGTTGATGACATCATCGATTTTGGCCTTTGCCTTTTTGCCTGCCAGGTTTTCACGGATGCGGTCAAACACCACCACCGAGTCGTTGAGGGAATAGCCGGCCAGGGTCAGCAAGGCGGTGACGATGAGCAGGGTGATCTCGATATTTAATATCCAGCAGATGCCCAGCACCACCAGCACGTCATGAAAGGTCGCCGCCGCTGCGGCCAGGCCGAATCTGATATCAAAACGCAGGGCCAGATAAATGATGACGCCGAGAAAGGAGATGGCAATGGCCTGAATCGCCTTGTTGCGGAGGACCGCGCTGATGGAGGAGCCGATTTCGGACTGACTTTCCAGCACGAAGTTGTGTTCCGGCATCTGTTTGGCGAGAATGGTGCTGAGATCCTTGTCCAGCCGGCTGACAACTTCCTTTGATTTTTTCCGTTTGACGATGAGCCGGTTTTCACCGGTGACCTGCTGCAGATCCACACCCTCAAGCCCACCCTGCTTAAGGGCCTTGCGCACCTCTTCCAGCTTGAAGGCTTTGTCGGCCTTGTACTGGAGGAGGGAGCCGCCGGAAAAATCCACTCCCAGGTTGGCCTTGCCGCGGTTGATCTGCACAAAGGCAATGATGCCGATGAGCACCATGATGCCGGAAACGGCGAAACTGATTTTCTTGACCTTCATGAAGTCGATATGGGTCTCCTTGAGAAACTGCATGAAGTTGAGGGACTTCATGGCCCTGCGGCTGTAGAGGATGTCATAGACCAGCCGGGTGCAGAAGAGCACGGCAAAGAGGTTGAAGAGAATGCCCAGAGACAGGGTAACGGCAAATCCCTTGATGGGGCCGGTGCCGAACAAAAACAGGGCCATGGCGGTGATCAGGGTGGTAACCTGGGAGTCGACAATGGTCCAGAATGCCTTGGCATAGCCGCCGTCCACCGACGATTTGACCGATTTCCCCAGGGCGTACTCCTCCCGCATGCGCTCGAAGATGAGCACATTGGCATCCACGGCCATGCCGATGGAGAGAATGATACCGGCGATACCGGGCAGGGTGAGAGTGGCGCTGAGCATGGCCAGGCCCACGAAGAGCAAGAGGATGTTGAGGATGAGGGCGAAATCGGCAATGACACCTGACAGCCGGTAAAAAATCGCCATGAAGATGAGCACCATGAGGGCTCCGAAGAGTCCGGACGTGAGCCCCTTGCGGATGGAATCCTGGCCCAGGCTGGCGCCGACGGTCAGGTTCTGGATAATTTCCACCGGAGCGGGCAGGGCGCCGACCCGGAGGACAATGGCCAGGTCCGTTGCCTCTTCATGGGTGAAACTTCCGGAGATCTGAGCGCTGCCCCCGAGGATTTTTTCACGGATGACCGGGGCGGAGCGGACCACTTCGTCAAGAATAATGGCAAGGCGTTTGCCGACATTTTTTTCGGTGATGGCGGCAAAAATCTTGCCGCCGCGGCTGGTGAGATCCAGGCTGACATAGGGTTCGTTGAAGGTACCGCCGATACGAACCTGGGCGTTTTTTACCATCTCGCCGGTCATCAGGACCTGGCTCTTGATGAGTAGGGGTTTTTTGATCTCCTTATGGGTCTTGGGGTCGATATCCTTTTCAAAGTAGACCTCGGTATCGGCCGGGATCGATCCCTGCAGGGCAAGGTTGAGCTGTTTGCGGGAGCCGTCCGGGGTCCAGCTGCCGTTTTCCACCGCCTTGTTGATGAGCTCCGTCAGATTGACGCCGCTTTCTTCATCCACCATTTTGAATTCCAGCTGGGCGGTCTGCCCGATGAGATCCATGGCGCGCTTGGGATCCTTGACTCCCGGGAGCTGGACCACGATTTCATTTTCTCCCTGCCGCAGGATGACCGGTTCGGCAACCCCGAACTGATCAATGCGGTTACGGATGATTTCCAGGGACTGGTTTACGGCGTTTTTGCGGATGAACTCCAGCTCCTGGTCGTTGAGTTTCAGGGTGATCCTGGGAAAGCCTCCCTCCTCGGCCACCACGTTGATGTCCAGGTTGGGAAAGTCATCGGTGACCAGGTTTTTGACCGCCTCCACCGCGCCGGTGTTGGGGAAGGAAAAGATAATGGTATGTGGATCGCCGGAATCGATACGAACCGCGCGGATATTGTTTTGGGTGAGGCTCTCTTTAATGTCGCCTGCCGCCAGTTCCAGGGAGTTTTCAGCCGCTTTTTCCAGATCCACCCGCAGGACCAGGTGCATGCCGCCCTGCAGGTCGAGACCAAGTTTCAGGCCTTCCGGGGCCAGGTACTTGGACCACCAGGTGGGCACCCCCGGAACAAAGGAGGGAAGAACGGTCATCACGGAGAACAGGATAAGGACAAGGAGCAGTCCGATTTTGACTTTGAGAGAGGTATTCATTGCATAAATTTCCTGGTGATTGAGAAATGACGAATATCCGACAAAATTTTCTTACGTTACCAGCATCCTTCATTTGATGCAAGCCGGGAGTTACAGTTTCCGGTTGATGGCGGCGGCCATGCAGGCGGCCCCGAAACCGTTGTCGATATTGACCACGGCAAGGCCCGGAGCGCAGCTGTTGAGCATACCGAGAAGGGCGCTGATACCGCCGAATCCGGTCCCGTATCCGATACTGGTCGGCACGGCAACAACCGGTGCCGGTGTCATGCCGGCGACCACTCCGGGCAAGGCCCCTTCCATGCCGGCCGCCACGATGATGACGGGAGCCCGCCGGAGTTCCCTGTGATGGCTGGTAATCCTGTGCAACCCGGCAATCCCGGCATCGTAGATGGTGCGCACCGGATGGCCGAAAAATTTCAGCGAGAGACGGGCCTCCTCGGCAACGGCGGTGTCTGCGGTCCCGGCGGAAATGACCAGCACGGTGCCGCCGGCGCAATTTGTGGGTATATATTGTTCATTGCCGGTGAGCATGCGGGCCTGGTGATGATATTTCAGCCCGGGCAGATGCTGCAGTACGGCCGCTGCCTTGTCCCGGGAAACCCGGGTGGCGATCACTGTGCTCTGCTTGCCGAGCATGGCGCCCAGGATCTCGACAAGCTGTTCAACGCTCTTGCCCTGACCGAACACGACTTCCGGCATGCCCGTGCGCAGGCCGCGGTGATGGTCCAACCTGGCGCACTGCAGCTGCTCCATGGGAAGATGCCGCAGCTGTTGAAGGGCCTCCGTCGTGGAGAGCTGCCCCGTCTGGACCCGGTCGAGGATTTTTTTTAGGTGTTCTTCGTGCATTTTGAACTCCGTTTGGGTATAGCGATGGGTGGTATATGATTGACCAATGGATGATTGTCCGATTATACCCGCTGCGTTGATTTCGTCACCGTCATTTGGGTGATCCGTGTTTACGTTCATCCGCCGGCATGGTAAACTGTTTATTTAATGTGTCGCAATTCGGCATATCGGCCGTTGTCCGTCTCCTCCCAGATTGCAATCAGGAAATACAATGGATACCTCGCATCTGCCCCCCTATGTTCAGGCCCTTCTTGATCCGACGATTTTTCGCCACCCGGCGACTGATCCGTCGCTGGTCCAGACCCATATCTCCTATGTGATCCTGGCCGGCGATTACGTCTATAAGTTTAAAAAACCCGTGAATTTCGGTTTTCTCGACTTTTCCACCCTGGAAAAACGGCGCCACTGCTGCGAACAGGAACTACTCCTCAACCGGCGCCTTTGCCCGGAAATCTATCTCGGTCTTGTCGAGGTTCATCGCCGGGGAGAAGGTTTTTCCCTGTCCGGTCCCGGCGAGGTGGTCGAATACGGGATACGCATGCGGCGAATGCCCGAGGAGCGGATGATGGCCAGGGTGCTTGACCGGGGAGAGCTGGAAAAATCCCACCTGGATGCCATTGTCGATGTCTTGATACCCTTTTACCGGCAGGCGGAGCGCAGTGGTGAGATAGACGCATTCGGTACGGCCGAGGCGGTGGGGGTCAATGTCTTCGAAAATTTTGATCAGACCCGGGATTTTGTCGATCAGGGAGCCTTGAGCAAGGCTCAGTTCGATGGAATATCCGCTTATGCCGCCGATTTTTTAAAGGATACCGAGAAATTTACCAGTCGTATCCGCGCCGGTCGCATCCGCGACTGTCACGGTGATCTCTACTCGGCCAATATCTGTCTGGCCGACAAGGTATATATTTACGACTGTATCGAGTTTAATCAGAGATTTCGCTACAGCGATGTGGCAAGTGATATCGCCTTTCTGGCCATGGATCTCGATTTCCATGGTCAGCTGGAGCTATCGGCTTATTTGATTGATCGTTTTGTCCGGACTTCGGAAGATGACACTCTGGTGGATATGCTCGATTTTTACAAGTGCTACCGGGCCTATGTGCGGGGAAAAATCGGCCTGTTTACCGCGGGGGATCCGGCCGTTGATCCTGCCGTCAAAGAGGCCTCTTTGGCTGCGGCCGGCCGTTACTTCCGCCTGGCCGCTGGTTATGCCGGAATAGAAGGGTGACTTTGCCGTGATCTTTGTCTTTTTCGGACTCATCGCCTCGGGAAAATCCACCCTGGCCGCCGCTTTTGCCGCCCGCCACGACTACGGTTACTTCAATACCGACCGGGTGAGGAAGGAGCTGGCCGGGCTGCGGCCCGAAAAAAGCGATGACAGCGACTATGGAGAGGGGATATATACCGAAGAGTTTACCGAAAAGACCTATACCGCCATGCTGGAGCGTGCCGAAAAAAAGCTGCGGTGTCTGCCCGGTGTGGTGCTTGACGGATCCTACACGGATCAACGCCGGCGGCAGGAGGTGAGAGAGATGGCACGCCGCAACAGGGTGGCTGCAGTGTTCATCTACTGCCGCTGCAGCCGGCAGGAAACGAAACGTCGTCTGCGCCTGCGGGCCGTTGATCCCCATGCGGTTTCCGATGGCCGCTGGGAAATCTTCCTCAGACAGGAAGAAAAATTTGTCTTCCCCCGTGAAATGAAACCCGGGGAACTTGTGGTCATGGATACCGGTGACTCCGTGGACAACCTGCTTGACCGACTTGAGCGGGAGTTGGCCGAAAGGGCGCTGCATGAGCCGCTCTCACGTTGATTTGCAAGAGGAAAGGGGATGTATACACGAATCTATTACCTGCGTTTTCCCAAGGAAACGTCGGATGAGCCCATTATTTACAAGTTGAGCCGGGAATATGACATCGAGTTCAATATCCTGAAGGCGGACATTCTGCCGCAGCGGGAGGGGCTCATGATTCTTGAGCTCAAGGGCAACAAGGAAAATGTCAGGGAGGGGGTGGCCTATCTGAAGAACTTCGGTGTCCGGGTTGAAAGGCTGGCCGCAAGAATTCACCGCGACGACGAGAAGTGTTTCCAGTGCGGAGCCTGTACCGGTATCTGCCCCGTGGGAGCCCTTTTCCTTAAGCGGCCGACCATGGAGGTTCTGTTTGACCCGGAGCGCTGCACCGGTTGCAGTCTCTGCGTCACCGCCTGCCCGGTTCGGGCCATGGAGGTGTCGTTTGATCAGCTCAGCGGCAGGATGGCGGCTGCCTGAAAAACGGAAGACATCTCTTTCGATGGCGAAGATGCGTTAATTTCAGAGTGGAATCAAAAGAGTTTCCAGTCCGGCAGGGAAAGATCGGGGAGCCAGTCTTTCAGAGTTCTTTTCGGAGGATCGCCGGCCTGGAGGCGGGCCAGGAGTTTTTTTGCCTTGCCCGCAATCTTGGAGTCCGGATGGGCGGCCAGCAGCGAACGCAGGCGGGCTTCCGCCTGGTTGTATTTTTCGGCGCGCAGGTAAAACATGGTGACGAAGTATTCGTGGTTTACCAGGAATTCCTCGGCAGCCGCCATTCTCGCCCCGGCCTCTTGGGTGTAAGGTGAATCGGGAAAGGCCCTCAGCAACCGGCTAAAGGCTGTGATCGCATTTTGGGCGCCTGTAATATCACGGTCGATGCGGTCGATGCGGTTGTAGTCGCACATACCGATCTGGAACATCACATAGGGAACGGCCTCGTTGGTGGGGTGGTGTTCCTCGAATTGTTGATACAGGGTTTTGGCCTCTTCGTACTGGCCCATGTAATAGCGGCAGTCCGCGGCCTTGAGTTCGGCAAGCATGGCCTGGGGGCTGAAGGGAAACAGCTCCATGATCTTCTCAAAGCCCTCCAGGGCGGAATAGTACTTGCCCACGTCATAATCATCCATGGCCTCCACGGCCAGGCTTTGAGCCGATATTTCACCCCCGTCCTCGGCACTGCCGGTGAAGTCGAACATCCCCTTGAGGTCGAGATCGGCGCAACCGCAGGGCAGAAAAACCAGCAGGAGAAACGCGAGCAGGAGGCGGATTGAAGAAGAGAGCCGAGTTCCGCGATGTCCAGCCATGGTGTCCTCCTGTCTGGAAGAGATCCTCCCCGGGTGCGGGTATCTTCGGGCCATGCGTTCAGACAATGGCGCCGAGAAAGTGTTCAACCGACAACTCGGCAACCGCTCCCTCCCCCGCGGCATTGATAATTTGACGATAGTTCTTGGAGCGAATGTCGCCGGCGGCCATGACCCCGGGAATATTGGTCTGCATCTCCGTATCCGTGATCACGAATCCACCTCTGTCGGTCTTGAGCTGATCCAGCGGCAGCATTTCATTGTTGGGAATGGCACCGATGAAGATAAAGATTCCCGTTACCTCCAGAGTGGATTTTTCCCCGTTGTTATAGCGAATGCGCAGGCGGTCAACGCCGTTTTCCCCTTCGATGGCATCCACATGGGCATTCCAGAGGAATTCGATCTTGTCGTTGGCAAAGGCCTTTTCCTGGAGAATTTTGGTGGCCCTGAGTTCATCCCGGCGATGAATGATGGTCACCTTGTCGGCAAATTTGGTCAGGTGCAGGGCTTCCTGGATAGCGGTGTTTCCACCGCCGGCCACCGCCACCTCCTGGTTGCGGTAAAAGGGAGCGTCGCAGGTTCCGCAGTAGGAAACTCCCCTGCCGGCAAATTCCTTTTCTCCCGGCACTCCAAGCTGCCTGGGTCTGCCGCCGGTGGAAATGATCACCGCCCGGGCGGTGAGCCGGTCACCGTTTTCAAGATGCAGGGTCTTGATCTCCTCCGTGAGGTCCATGGAAGTAACCGGCGCGATTCTGGTTTCAAGGCCGAAACGATCGGCATGTTTTGTCATCTTGTCGATGAGGTCGAAGCCCGATATGCCGTCGATAAATCCCGGATAGTTATCGATCCAGTCGGTGGAGAGGACCTGGCCGCCCAGGGCCCCTTTTTCAAGCAGTACGCAATCAAGCCGTCCCCTGGCGGCGTACAGGCCGGCGGTGAGCCCGGCCGGGCCGCCGCCGACGATAACCAGCTGATAATCTGTCCGACTCATGGTTACAGGGCCTTGCTGATCAGATCATTGAGTTGTGCCTTGCCCACGGCTCCTGTGACCTGGTCGACAACCTCGCCTTCCTTGAAGAGGATGAGGGTGGGGATTGCACGGATTCCGAATTTACCTGGTGTTGCCGGATTGTCGTCGACATTCATTTTGGCAATCTGCACCTTACCGTCGAATTCATCGGCAAGTTCATCGATCACCGGCCCGATCGCCTTGCAGGGACCGCACCAGGGGGCCCAGAAATCCACCAGGCAGGGAAGATCGTTCTGAAGAACTTTCGCGTCGAAATCACCATCGGAAATGTGCAGCACCTTATCGCTTGCCATGATTGCCTCTCCTTCAGTAGCGGGGATGATGTAAAAATTGGGAAGATGAACAAAAGATCAAACTATTTCTTATTGAACATAAATTTATAATAGTAATCCGACATAAAGGTTGTGACAAGGAAAATTTAGTTCCCGCCGCCCCTCAGCGGCGTGCTGAGACCTGCGAGGATTTCGTTTTGACAGATAATTTGAGGCCGTGTTATGTTCACCGCATTTACGGCGGAAATTACGGCCGGGCTGGAGCATTTGACGGCGCTGCCGGCAAAAACAGGACGGCGGTGAGCCCCGGGTCACCAAGAGAGTATCGTTACCAGGAGGAGTGCGCAGAATGAAGACCGAGCGATCATTTGAACTTTTTACACAGGCAAAGAGGGTCATTCCCGGCGGAGTCAACAGTCCGGTCCGGGCCTGTCGATCCGTGGGATGTGACCCGCTTTTTATTGAAAAAGCGTCCGGGGCGGTGGTTGTCGATGCCGACGGCAACGAGTATGTCGACTTTGTCGGTTCCTGGGGACCGATGATTCTCGGTCATGCCCATCCGGCGGTTATTGAGGCGATTCGGCGGACCGCCGCAGATGGCGTGAGTTTCGGCGCTCCCACCGGTCTTGAGATCGAACTGGCGGAAATGGTCTGCCGGGCGGTGCCCTCGGTGGAAAAGGTGCGTTTCGTCAATTCCGGAACCGAGGCGACCATGAGTGCCATCCGGCTGGCCCGGGGATATACGGGCAGGAATCTGGTTGTCAAGTTCGATGGCTGCTATCATGGGCATGCCGACTCCTTTCTGGTCAAGGCCGGTTCCGGAGTTCTCACCCTTGGAATCCCCGGAAGCCCGGGTGTACCGGAGGATATCGTCAAAAATACCATGTCGATTCCCTATAATGACCTTGAGAGCCTGGAGCGGACTTTACTGGATGAATCCCTGGATATAGCCTGTGTTATTATTGAGCCGGTGGCAGGCAATATGGGATGTGTCGTGCCGGATCCGGGTTACCATGAAAGATTGCGGGAGTTGACCGCCAAGCGGGATATACTCCTGATTTTCGATGAGGTGATGACCGGGTTCCGGTTGGCTTACGGCGGCGCCCAGGAGAGATTCGGTATCAGGCCCGATCTCACCTGTCTGGGGAAGATCATCGGCGGAGGTCTTCCGGTGGGCGCCTATGGAGGCAGGGCCGAGATCATGGATCACATCGCTCCGGACGGACCGGTGTATCAGGCAGGTACCCTGTCCGGCAATCCCCTGGCCATGGCCGCCGGCATTGCCACCCTCAAGGAACTCGAACGCCCCGGTTTTTATGAAGATCTTGAGGAAAAATGCGCCGGATTTGTCGGCGAGCTCAAGGCAATTGCGGCGCGATCGCCGGTTGAGACGGTTTTGAATCACATCGGCTCGATGATGACCTGTTATTTCACCGCGGAGGCGGTCACTGATTTCAATTCGGCCATGAAGGCCGATACTCAGATGTATGGACGCCATTTTCGCCAGATGCAGGAGGCCGGAATCTACCTTGCTCCGTCCCAGTTTGAAGCCGCATTTATCTCCGCCGCCCATGACGAAAAACAGCTGGAGAAAACCCTGGCAATGACTGAATCGTCATTCAAAAAATTGGCGAAAAGCTAAAAAAGGATTGCGTTTGCAACTTGAGCGTGATACGTAGTTACTCCATAACAGCATTTCAGATGGAGACGATTCAGGTGTCGGAAGAACGCAGGGAAATGTTCAGGCAGCTGGCCGAATACAGCCAGGTCGGCATGAGCTTTGTCTTTTCCATTATTATCGGTTTCGGCATTGGATATTTTCTCGACACCAGGGTTTTTCACGGCCGGACGTCGCCATACCTGATGTTCCTGTTTCTCGGTTTTGGAATCATCGCCGGTTTTAAGAATCTCTGGGCACTCACAAAGGACAAGAACCTGCAGTAATTTTCAGCTAAGCTACAGGGATGAGAAGGTGTGGAGAGGGCTGATCACCAGAGGCGGGACATCGGAGTGGAAAGGGGAATGCTGCTGTTGCGGTATGTGCAGCGCTTCAATGCCATCGTCCTGGCAATTCTGGTAGCCGGCGGCTGGTATTTTTTTTCGTGGCAACTGGCAAGGAGTATCCTCATCGGCGGTGCCGTCGCCACCGGCAGTTTTTTACTGCTGCAACGCGATATCAAACAGTTCATGTCCGCCTTTGAAGGAGTCGATCTCCACTGGCAGGCGGTCAAGAGGATAGAAAAGATCAAGTTTTTTGTCCGTTTTTACGGACGACTGACGGTGCTTGGTCTTCTTATTTTTTTGATCATCACCAGGATAGAAATCGACATACTCGGATTACTGGTTGGGTTGTCGACCATCATGCTCAGCGTCATTGTGGTTGTGCTGGCGAAGGCAAAAACCATTTTCTCAGTCAAAGAGGTGTAAGGGAGTCTCATCATGGAACATCCAATACTGTTTATTTCGATTATTCTTGAAAAACTCGGCCTGCCGGTTCCCCATACCATTGTCGGCCACACCTTTATCGAGAAACTGTGTACGCCCTACATGACCTATACCTGGCTGGTCATGGCCTTCCTCGTGATTGTTCCCCGACTGACCATGGGCAAGCTGGAAATGATTCCCGGTAAGGGGCAGAACTTCTGGGAGGTCATTGTCGGCGGCCTTGAAGACTTTGTTGTGGAGAATATGGGCAAGGAGGGGGCCAGGATGCTCTTTCCCCTGATGGCGACCTTTGCCCTGTATATTGTTGTTGCCAACCTCATCGGCCTTATGCCCGGCTTCATGTCTCCCACTTCCAATCTGAATATCACCCTGGCCATGACCATCATGGTCTGGGTAACCCATCACTTTCTGGGTTTCAAATTTCACGGGGTTAACTATATCAAGCATTTTCTCGGGCCGGTCCCGGTACTCATTCCACTGATGCTTCCCATTGAGATCATTAGTAACTTTGCCCGGCTTCTATCACTCTCCATGCGACTTTTCGGAAACATTATGGCCAAGGAGACGCTGCTGGCCGTTCTTTTCATGCTGGCCGGTTCCTATTTTGCGCCGCTTCCCATCCTCTGTCTCGGGGTGCTGGTATCATTGATTCAGGCGTTGGTTTTCACCCTCCTCTCCATCCTGTACTGTGCGCAGGCCATGGAAGAGGCCCACTAAGCATATAATATTGTTCCGTCACAACGGAAGAAGGCCCATATAACTTTTTATTAAGGAGGAAAAAATGGACAAACTGCATATTGCCCTTATCTGCCTGGGTGCAGCGCACTCGATCGGCTTTGCCGGACTTGGCGCCGGCATCGGTATGGGACATGGTCTCAATGGCGCCTGTGCCGGTGTTGCCAGAAATCCGGAGGCCAAGGGTGCCATCACAACGACCATGATTCTTGGTATGGCCCTGGTTGAGTCAATCGCCATTTACGGTCTGGTTATTGCCTTTATCCTGCTTTATGCCAACCCGTTCAAGGCAGCTTTGGGACTGTAGAAAGAGTATCGCAGTTACAAAGAAAGGGTAGATACCCACCGGAAGGGCTGCAGTTGCTGCAGCCCTTTTTTTATCGAGACAACCCCCCTGTTGCCTTGGAACCGAAGACAATGAAAACTCTGCATATGGTCAGTCTCGGCTGCCCGAAAAACCTTGTTGATTCCGAGGTCATGCTTGGAGTGCTTACCGGTTATGGAATGCGGGTAGTTCAGGAACCGGCGGAAGCGGACGTGCTCCTGGTCAACACCTGCGGTTTTATCCGTTCCGCTGTTGAGGAGTCCATAGATGAGATCCTCGGTCTGGCTGCCTTCAAAAAAAAGGGCGGGGATAAGCTGCTCGTTGTCACCGGTTGCCTTGTCCAGCGGTATGGAAAGCGGTTGCGGGAAGAGTTGCCGGAGGTGGATCTCTTTGTCGGCACCGACGAATATGATCGCATCGACAAATTGCTCGAAAGGGTCCTCCACGGGAACAGACCGCTGGTCACGGTTGGCTCCCGACCCACCGGAATCATGGACAGCAGGGTGGCCAGGCGCGCGGCAACTCCCCCCCACCGCAGCTACCTGAAGGTGACGGAAGGATGTGATAACCGCTGCACCTATTGTCTGATTCCCAGGTTGCGCGGGCCATTGCGTAGCCGGAGCATCGACGATCTGGTGGTTGAAGCAGTGCGCCTGGAAGCCGCGGGGGTCAAAGAGCTGACGTTGATCGCCCAGGATCTGACCGCCTATGGCGATGATTCCGGCGGCGGGGAGAGACTGCCTCTGCTCCTTGAGGCGCTTCATCAGCGGACTGCCATCCCCTGGCTACGGCTTTTGTACCTGTATCCGGACAAAATTACCCGGGAACTGCTGTCCGTCATTGCCGCATCTCCCCGGATTCTCCCCTATTTCGATATTCCCATCCAGCATGTGAGCTCCCGGGTGCTGAGGAGGATGAACCGCCGGTATGACCGCTCCACCCTGGAGAGACTTCTGCAGACAATCAGAGAGCTTCTGCCGGAAGCCGCTCTGAGAACCACCCTGATGGTTGGGTTTCCCGGCGAAACAGAGGAGGATTTCAATGAACTGGTCGATTTTCTGCGGATCCACAAGCTGGACCACGTCGGTGTTTTTCGCTACGAGGATGAAGAGGAATGTGCTGCCCATGGGTTGGATGGGAAGTGCTCCGAGGAGCTCAAGGAAGAACGCTTCGATCAGCTGATGCGGGTTCAGGCGGAGATCAGCGCCGGGCAGCAGCAACGTTATGTGGGAACCACGCTGGAGGTCCTGGTGGAAGGGGTGAGCCGGGAAAGCGACCTGCTCCTTGAGGGCAGAACCCGGTTTCAGGCGGCTGATATCGATGGTTGCGTCTATATCAGCCGGGGCACGGCATCTCCCGGAGATCTGGTGGAGGTCCGGATCACCGCAGCCCATCCCTATGATCTTGTAGGAGAAATAACTACGCAGGAAGAAGAGGAAGCCGGGGGTGGTGTGGGATTGCTGCGGCCGTAAAGGGAAGGATGCCGGAATCGAGCCTTACTGCATGGGTTCCCCCGGCCGGCGTCGGCAAACGGCTTGCCGGAGAGAAAGAGCGGCGGGAAGTCCGGGGGCTACTTTGGTGCTTTGTTGCGATTCTGATTCACCCTCTCGCGCAGATCTTTGCCCACCTTGAAGAACGGCAATTTCTTTGGGGCAACTTTAATTTTTTCTCCGGTTTTGGGATTGCGGCCGATGTACGAATCATATTTTTTCACCACAAAACTGCCGAACCCCCTGATTTCTATACTGTCACCGCTGGCCAGAGCGTCCGTCATCGTATCGATGATCGTGTTGATAATCGATGATGATTCGCGGATGGGTAATTTCATCGTCTCCGCCAATTTTTCAATAAGTTCCGATTTGTTCATATGTTATCCCTTCTCGTGCATTACCCGATGACCGGTACTCCCAAACCGAGCTACCTGATGGATATTTGTGGCCACCACAAAATTTTTATTGCTAACTATTGAAATTTAATCAGGTATTTTTCGGATTGTAAAGGGAAATAATGAAAATGAAGGGAAATTATGAAAATATTTTTTTCAGCTCCTCCCTGGAGATGTATCTGTATTGTCCCGGACGCAGATTACCCAGGCGCAGGTTGCCGTAGGCCGTACGTTTTAACGACAGAACAGGGTGATTGATAGCCGCCATCATTTTCCTGATCTGACGTTTTTTACCTTCGTGGATAATGACCTTCAGGGTCGTTGTTTCCCTTCGCCTCCCGGCGATTTCAACCCTGGCAGGCGCCGTCCTGCGACCATTTATTTCAATACCCCGCTCCAGTCTGTTGAGCTGCGTATTTCCGGGATGCCCTCTGACGACGGCGAGATAGCTTTTATCGACCGTATGGCTGGGGTGCAGAATGCGGTGGGCGAGATCACCGTCATTGGTCATGATCAGGGCGCCGCTGGTGTCGATGTCAAGGCGGCCCACCGGGAATAACCTGGCGCTGTTGACCGGAGAGTCGAGGAGATCGGTGACGATGGGACGGCCCTGGGGATCGCGCAGCGTCGTGACATAGCCCACCGGTTTATGAAGGAGGATGTGGATTTTTTTTTCAGCGCTGATCACCTTGCCGTCACAGGTGATGATTTGCCGGCGGGGATCGGCCTTGAACCCCATCCGGGTGACAACGGTGCCGTCCACTGCGATACGTCCTGCCCGAATGAGTCGTTCGGCTCCCCGCCGTGAGGTTATACCCGCCCGGGCGATGATTTTCTGGAGTCGTTCCATCTAAGTCATCCGAACACTGCTGCATATAATCAAGCCCCACCTTGCAGTTACCAACGTCGGTCGCCCGCCCGTGAGCAGTTGCTGGAGCAATCATTTTTTTCCGGAGTGGGGGGAGCGTTCTTCGCCGAGAAAGAGCCGGTGGTATTCTCTCTCGCTGAAATGCTTACGCATGAGACCGGAGAGCGTATCAACCAACTGAATGATCTCCCCATCGCTCATCCTCGGAATGAGAGCCGTCAGCAACCTTTCATCGGCGAAGCGGTCGAGAAAGAGGGCCAGGGAGCGTTCATCACTTTCCCGGTTGAGACCGAAGTAGATATCCTCTTGGGGTGGGGAGGAGTTTTTCATGGCTATCCGCAGGCCTCTCAGACAATTTTCCAGGAAACCGTACGGGAGCGCGGGCCATCAAATTCACAGAAGAAAATTCGCTGCCAGGTACCCAGCTGCAGCCTATTGCCGTCAAGCAAAACCGTGACCGAGCTTCCCATCAACGAGGCCATGACATGGGAGGGTGAATTACCTTCAAGATGCCGAAAGGGATAGTCATCGGGAACGATTTGCCGCAAGACCCCGATGATATCGGACTGAACCGCAGGATCCGCCCCCTCGTTGATGGTGAGCCCGGCTGTGGTATGTGGATTGTAGACGACCAGCAGACTCGCTTCGCCGCCAAGGCGGCTCACCTCCCGCTGCAGGGCCGAGGTGATATCGATAAATTCAAACTTTTCCCTGCTGGTAACCGTGATGGTGCCGGACAACGCCATGTCGGTCTCTGCCGGATACGTTATTTCTGCAGCACCCAGCGGCCGGAATTGTCCCGGCAGGCGGTGGTATAGGTCTTTTCGGGTTTGCCGTTGATCACGGCGACGATCTCGGCTTCCCGGCAAACGGTCTGGGTCTTTGGTAAGGTATAGGCCGGTTTCGGCGTCACCCGAAACTGATTGCCGGTATCGGGATTGACCCAGGCGCTGGGCGTCCCCGAAACTCCCCTTTCAAAGACGTGATTGATCTGCTGCCGGTCATATTTGTCCATTTCATTGCCGAGAATGTAGCCCAGCAACCCCCCTGCCGCCGCTCCTATAAGAGTGGCCTCGGTATCGTGGCCGATGGCCTGGCCGATAATTGCGCCCACGGCCGCACCGGTTCCGGCGCCGACCTGGCCCTTGCGTCCTTTCTGTACCTGCATTTCAGCGCAGGCGGCAAGTAAGAGGCTTGTTGCCAGCATAAGCGGGATAATCTGTTTCATGGCGACCTCCTTGAAAGACAAAGGTTGTGTGAGTGGATCAACGGGTATCGGTTCACTCCGTCATGTCGGATGCTGATCTCTTCTCACCTTCTATAGAAACATGATAATCATCAAAAGTCGATGGCAAAGTCTTTTTTGTCTGTATGCCGAGTTTTTTAAATGATTCCAGCTTACTGATTACATTTCCCTGGCCGTAAGCCAGGCGGTTACGGGCTGTTTCCCACGCCTCCCGGGTCTGTTGAAGCCGTTGGCCGATGGCATCCATGGCTTCGACAAAACCGATAAACTTATCATAAAGGCTGCCTGCCTGCAGGGCTATGGACCGGGCGTTGCGATTCACTTCCCTCTGTTTCCACATGTGATTAATGGTCCGCAGGATAACCAGCAGGGTAGAGGGACCCGTGAGCATGACGTTTTTTCGCATTGCCTCGCTGAGAATCTCCGGTTCAAACTGGAGAGTTGCAATATACGCTCCATCAACCGGAATAAAGAGCAAAACAAAGTCTAACGTCCTGATTTCTGGAAGTTCATCATATTGTTTTTTGCTTAATCCGGAAATATGGTTCCGTAATGAGGTCAGGTGAGCGGCAAGATAACGGTCGCGTTGCGATCTATCCGCTGCCAGGGTTGACTGCTCGTAGCTTTTCAGCGACATCTTGGCGTCAATAACAAGATCCCGGCCCCCGGGAAGATGGATAATGACATCCGGCCGCAGGATACGACCGGTGTGATTCCGGAAGCTCTTTTGGCTGACAAAATCCCGGCCCGGACGCAGGCCTGAATCTTCGAGCAGTTTTTCCAGCACCATTTCCCCCCAGGCCCCCTGGGTTCTGTTTTCACCGCGAAGGGCACTGGCCAGGTTAAGGGCATCGCTGCTGATGCGCTCGTTGATGGTCTTGAGGCTACGGATTTCCTGGGTGAGCGAAACCCTGTCCCGCGATTCCAGTTCATAGCTTTTTTCAACCTTTTCCCGGAAGGCGGCCAGCTGTTCGCGCATGGGGCTGAGCAGGACTTCCAGGCTTTCACGGCTCTGCTCGGTGAAGATGCGGTTTTTTTCGGTGAAGATGCGTTCGGCGATCAGCCGGAATTCCTTGTCCAGTTTTTCCCTTGCTTCGTCGAGAAAACGCAGTTTTTCGCGATTCTGCTTTTTTTCCTCAGTCATGGTGGCTCGCAGAGCCGCAATTTCTGCGGAGAGCTGCCGGCTTTCCTGCAGCAGCTCGATGCGTTCCGCCCAGAGTGCATTATATTCGGATTTCAGTTCGCCAAGTCGCTCAATGCGTTGTTCCGCCGCCGCCCGCCTGGCTACCTCGTCTCTGAGTTTTTCATGGAGGATCTCTGTTTCTTGTTCACGCTGTTTGAGCCGTTGTCGTAATTCGGTGACGCTGGCCCGAATCAGATCAAGCCGGTTCCGGCTGATGGATTTTTCATGGCGCAGCCGCAGCAGAAAGAAGAAAAGAACAGCAACAAGGGCCGCCGGAATCCCGGCGGCAATGAGGAGGGATACTTGGAGAGACATCAGGGAAGTCGTCGACGCAACTCCTCTATCTCTTCGAGCAGATCGAGAACCAGGGCGGCCCCCGGGATATTGATGCGCAGGTCTTGCTGGAGCCGGATTGCGGTCTGCACGCGCCTGACCTCAACGGCGCCGAAATACCAGCTTTCCGGAGTGTCTCCTTTTGGAACGATCAAACCTTCATCGATCATGTCACTGATCAGATCAGCGCTGACGTTGCAGATTCTGCACAACCTTGCCAGATTCAGGCAGGTGTCCTCGTCGAGAACCATACCGCTGCAGACGGAGATTTTCTTTTCCATTGGACTCTATACCCCCATATGCGACCTGGGATTGAATGGCATGGATTTCGCCATTTCCCGGTATAATCGTCTCTGTTCCTCGGTCTCCGGCTGGGGAATGACCACCTTCAGGGTAACATACTGATCGCCCTGCTGGGTGGCGGTGCAAAGACCGCGGCCCTTGAGTCTGAGTTTTTTCCCGGTCTGTGAGTTCGGTGGAATGGAGAGCTGTACCTTGCCGCCGAGGGTGGGCACGGTGATGGAGGCACCCAGTGCCGCCTCCCACGGAGTCACCGGCAGGGTGAGATGGATATCCCGTTTATCCGCCCGGAAAATCGGATCCTCGGCAAAGGCGATTTCAAGGAACAGATCGCCGCCGGGTCCGCCGCCGTATCCGGGCATCCCCTGGCCTTCAAGGCGAATGCGCTGGCCCTCGATAATGCCCTTGGGAATGGTGACGTGCAGGGTGTGGGGTTTGGTCCTCACATGACCGCCGGAATCGACGACAGGCCGCTGCAGGGTAATGGTTTTGCGCGCCCCGTGGTAGGCATCGGCCAGGGTGATGAGCACCTTGGCATGCTGATCCTCGCCCTGCATCCGGAAGGTGGCGCCGCCTCCACGGGAAAAATGCGTACGGCCAAAAAGTTCCTCGAAAAAATCGCTGTGCGCCGTGCTGCCGGTATAGCCGCCACCGCTGAACTCGAATCCCGCATCCCAGTCGGGCGGGGGGTCGAACTCCTGACCGTGCTGCCAGTTGCTGCCGAATTTGTCATAGGCTGCCCGCTTTTCCGGATCGCTGAGCACCTCGTTGGCCTCGCCGATATCCTTGAATTTCTGTTCCGCATCCGGTTCTTTGCTGATATCGGGGTGGTATTTTCTGGCCAGCCGCCGATAGGCCCTTTTTATCTCATCCTGGGAGGCATCTTTGGCTATGCCGAGAATTTTGTAATAGTCCTTAAATTCCATTTGACCGGAGAAGTTGTCTGATGGTTGTCGGCCGCATCAGGGTATGGCAGCAGGGATTGATTTTTCATCATTCCAGCTTGGTATATAAGCACAATGACGGCCGTGGTCAAGCTGCAATGCAGGTGAGAGCCCGGTGTTTGCCGTGCGATGGGAGAGTTGGGGATGGATCAGGATTAACGGCCGTCTCCGGAAAAAACTTCCTTGATGGTGAGCAGCAGCAGTTTGAAATCCAGCAGCAACGACCAGTTGTCAATATATTGCAGATCAAGGCGCATCCAGCGTTCAAACTCAATATTGTTTCTACCGCTCACCTGCCAGATGCAGGTAAGACCGGGCTTCATGGAAAGCCGTCGTCGCTGCCAGGGTTTATAGAGTTCCACTTCCGCCGGGATGGGAGGCCGGGCGCCCACAAGGCTCATCTCGCCCCGCAGGACATTGAAGAGCTGCGGCAATTCATCAATGCTTGTTCGGCGGAGAAATCTGCCGATGGGAGTGATGCGGGGATCATCCTTCATCTTGAAGACCGGGCCGTCCATCTCGTTTTTCGCCATGAGCTCGGCCAGCTTTTTTTCAGCGTCGACCACCATGGTCCTGAACTTGATGAGGCCGAATTTTCGACCGTTGAGGCCGCAGCGTTCCTGGATGAAGAACACCGGTCCCGGCGAGGTGAGTTTGATCAGAACGGCAACCACGATGAAGAGCGGTGACAGCAAAATAAGGCCCGCCAGGGCTCCGGTGTAGTCGATGAGTGTCTTGACGAACAACTCTCCTTCCCTGGGGGAGACCGAAGAGAGGGCAATGGTTGGCTGACCGATGAACTGGTCCAGGTAGACACGGGCGGTGTTCGGCTGGAACATGATCTGCTGAATCTGGAAATCCGGCATGATTCTGACGTTGACGCCGAGCTCCTCGGCAAAGCTGATGTATTCGTTGACATCTTCAACGATTTTCAGCGGCAGGGCAAAAATCACCTCGTCAACGGTTTTTTCAAGGAGCAGAGTCGGGAATGTACCCAGGGTGCCGATGATTTCGACGTCTCGGTAGACCTTGAGGCCCACCCGGTCCTGCTTGTCCGTGGTTTCCAGGCAACCCAGCAGGGTATAGCCGCTGTCCGGGTTGTTGAGAATGGTTCTGATCATCTCCTGGGCCCGTTCCCGGGTGCCGATGATCAGGACGTTCCTGGTGGAAAAGGCGCGTTTGCTGTTGAAACGCAGGGCGTAAAAAATTGTCGCCTTGCAGAGGGTGAGGAGGATGATCAGGTAGATGACGAAAAGGCCGACCAGGAGCCTGGAAATGGGCTCAAGATGAAGCATATAGATGATAAAGGTGATGCCGATGGCGGTGATCACCGACGAGGCAACGACCCTCAGGAAAATTTTGTAGAAAAGCCCTGTGATCTTCGTATGGTAGAGGTTAAAAAAGTTGAAGGTGATATAGGCGATAACCAGCGTCAGCAGAAGAATGAGGTTATAGTTGGGCCCAAGCGCCAGGTGGCGGTACTGGAGAGGCAACAGGTTGAGTTTGGTATAGTAGGCGGCGGAAAAAGCCAGGACCACCAGACCAAGATCGAGGGCCTGCATAAAAATCAGGGGGAGTTTGCTTTTTGATGGAAACATATAGCCGTTGCTTATTTATTCAAGACTCCGGATAATCCCCAATGGAGTCGGACGACGAGTTCTTTGTCGGCGGTACCGCTTATCAGTCACGGTCCGCTCCCGGGCAAATAGGCCCTTGCGGATTATCATCACTTCTCCGGGATCTGACCGGAATCATTCTCCCGACCCTCCGCGCCTTTTCTCTTTTATCCAGGAGCTCTTTGGCCCTGGTAACATTTTTTGTCAGGGAACAGGGCTGCCGCCTTTTATATTTTCGGTTGAAAATATGATTTTCTTTGCCGGAAAAGGGCCGGCATGCCTCGCAGGCGGCGGACATGGAGAGCGGAAAAGATGAAAATCCGTGTAATCTGAGTTTCTTTTTCTTCTTTATCATACCTCAGAACAAGGAAAGAAGAGTAATTCTGCGGTCGCTTTTTTTTACTTCCTGTTGCGTTTTTTGCGCTATCGAGTCATATCTTTTGGAATTTATAGATTTTTTCGTGATAAATGCCGCCCCGCCGCTGTGGTGCAAAAACGAGCAGGGTGTAGTATAGTGGCTCGCAATATCCGGAACAGAGAACGATTGTTACCGGAATGGCTGCCCCTGAGAGGGAATTTCCGGCAATTGTATCATGGACAAAACAACGGTGAAGCATGGCAGGCAACACATTTGGCGAAGTTTTCAGGGTGACCACCTGGGGTGAGTCCCACGGTATAGCCGTTGGGGCCGTTATTGACGGCTGCCCGGCGGGAATCGAGCTGAGCGCCGGGGATATCCAGGGGGAACTTGACCGGCGTCGACCCGGCAAAGGAAGCGGGGAGAGTCCCCGCCGGGAGCCGGATCGGGTGCAAATCCTTTCGGGGACGTTCAGGGAAGCTGAAGATTCTCCGGAACTGACCACCGGCACCCCGATTTCGCTGATCATCCATAACCGTGATGCCCGTTCAAGTTCGTATGAGCGTATTCGCGACGTGTTTCGACCCGGCCACGGTGATCTCACCTATCAGAGCAAGTACGGCATTCGGGATTACCGCGGCGGCGGTCGCGCCTCTGCCAGGGAAACGGTGGGCCGGGTTGCCGCGGGCGGGGTTGCCCGGAAGCTTCTCGCCACTCTGGACATGGAGGTAACCGGATATACCGTGGCCCTGGGAGGTATCCGGGCGCAGCGGCGTGATCTTGAAGTGATCGGTCGGAACAGATTGTTTTGCCCTGACAACGAAGCGGCGGAACAGATGGAGGAGCGTATCAGGGAGGTGCGCAAACGGGGCGATTCACTGGGGGGAATCGTCGAGATCATCGCCTCCTGTCCCGCTGGTTTGGGAGAACCTGTGTTTCATAAGCTGGATGCGGCCCTGGCCGGAGCGTTGATGTCCATAGGCGCGGTCAAGGGAGTTGAGATAGGCTCCGGCTTCAGGGCGGCGGAAATGCTGGGTTCGGAGAACAACGATCCCCTTTCCAGTAGTGGTTTCCTCGGCAACAATGCCGGCGGTATTCTGGCGGGAATTTCCAACGGGGAAAATATCGTTGCCCGGGTGGCCGTGAAACCCATCCCTTCCATCAACCGGGAACAGCAGACCGTAAACATCGCCAATGAACCGGTAACAATCAGGATCGGCGGCCGCCACGACATATCGGCCATACCGCGTATTGTACCGGTATGCGAGGCAATGGTGCGGCTGACCCTGGCCGATTTTGTGCTCCGGCAACGGGCCATTGCAAAATTTACCACCAGCGGATGGATATGAACGAACAACGCAATAACGGATCAAAGGGATCACCCCTGCACATACTGATGGTGAGCAGGGAATATGACGGTCTGGCCGGAGCCGGCGGGGTAAAGGATGTCTGCCGTCAACTGGCCGAGTCCCTGGTTCGGGACGGGGATTGTCGGGTCAGCGTGGTCCTGCCGCGGTATGGATTTATGGATGTCCGGGATCTCGGGTTCAGCTTCCTTTCCCTTAACCCGGTTTCCGGCGCGGGGAGCCCGGTCCTGCCGGGTGATAATTTTGAAGTGGATATGAATTACATCGAGGCTGAACGGCGCGAATCAGTTGCTGTTTTGCATCGGAAAATCAAAGGCGTTGATGTCTATTTGCTTGAATCCGAGCGGTTTGGGCGGAAACTCGGGGTCTATACCTACACGGCCGAGGAGGAGGCCCGGGATCCCTGGCAGCAGAGGGGAACCGGCCATTATGATTACTTCGCCATGAATATCCTCCTGCAAAAGGCGGCCCTGGCCCTGATGATACTGCTTGATGAACGACCGGATGTGATCCATTGCCATGACGGTCATGCCGCCACCCTGGCACCCATGATGCGGGAGCTTGAAGGCCACCGCCATTATTTCAACAACAGCGGGGCGGTGGTTACCATTCACAATGCCGGCCGGGGCTATCATCAGGAGGTTGCCGACATCGCCTTTGCCCGGGCGATCACCGGTTTGCCCCGGCGGGTTGTGGACAGGGCGCTGCTGGACAACAGTTTCGATCCCTTTGTGGCCGCTGCCGATTACGCCGAGATCAACACGGTGAGTGAGCAATACGCCCGGGAGCTCCGGGAAACCGATGAGGATGCCCGCACCGGCTGGCTGGGACATCGGCTGGCGAGCCGGGGTGTTCGTCTGGTCGGTATCACCAACGGGATCGTGCCCGACGATTATGATCCCGTCCGGGCCGACCAGCTGGGATTGGCAGCGCCCTTTTCCCCCCAATCCGGTGATCTGGATGGGAAAGAGGTGTGCAAGCAAAAGATACTGGAACTGGTTGCAAGCCCCGGTGCGATACCGACGGTGACAACACATGGCGGTCTTGTGTCCGATCCCCGTCTGCCGCTTTTGACCTTTATCGGCAGAATGAGCCCGCAGAAGGGCGTGGATGTGCTGATCGGTGCCATACGCCGGCTCCTGGCCGAGACAGTTGCCTTTCAACTGCTTGTCCTGGGCAGCGGCGATCACGAGCTGGAACGGGAGATGATTGCCCTGACACGGCTGGGTGAGGCCGGCGGCAATCTCTGTTTTTTTCAGGGATATGATCCCCGTCTGGCGCTGAAGGTGTATGCGGCCGGTGATTTCTTTCTCATCCCCTCGCAGTATGAGCCCTGCGGCCTGACCGATTATATTGCCCAACTGATGGGAAATCTACCCATTGTCCACCATGTGGGCGGCCTGGTGAAGGTTATCGACGGCGAGACCGGATTTGCCTACCATCGTCACAGGCCAGACGATCTGGCCCGGACAGTGGGGCGCGCCCTCTCTCTGTATGAAAAAAAACCGGCACGGCTCCGGGAAATGCAGCGCGCCGCAGTCTTGCGAATTTACCAACACCATACCTGGAAACAGGTGATGAAATCCTATCTGAAGCTTTACCGTCTGGCCCTTGAAAAGCGCCGTCGGCACTGATATACTTTAACTGTTGCCAGCGACTGCAGCCGGAACAAGATTCGTCTCCCGCGAACAAAGGATCCGTTCTGCGCCTGTCTTACGAGTATCTGCGGCCAGGTGCCGCGAAAAATCAGCCCCAAAATGAGATTCTGCCGGTCAGCGGCTGCCTGCCGCTGCAGCCATGGTCAGCCGGCAAAACGGCAAGCAGGGCGGCCCTGAATTTCTGCAGGCTGCCCATGATCACCTTTCCGCCGCAAGCGTCCCCGAGCCTGTCA
The DNA here is from genome assembly GCA_964446115.1 of uncultured Desulfobulbia bacterium. Lineage (GTDB taxonomy): Bacteria > Desulfobacterota > Desulfobulbia > Desulfobulbales > Desulfobulbaceae > CAYUNE01. The sequence continues at coordinate 24,981 of CAYUNE010000007.1, forward strand.
ATCGAGATATGGACCAGTCCCAGTCCCTTTGCTCTCCGCACCAGTTACCCGACTCCATGGGAAAAAGGTCTGACTGGTTTGCATGCCGTCGGGATTTTTTTGTGCGCCGGGTATTGGAAGAGTTTTTTTTTATCCGCGAGAAGTTTGGCAAAATATTTTATAAATTTCAATTAATTACTGATCGGTCTCCTGTCGATGTCGCCGGAGAACTGGCTGGTGGGCCGGGAAGATCACTCTATGAAGATGTGGAAAAACTGGTGGGTTCCGAGTCGGAAAAGGGTGCCCTCTGGCTGTTGAAAAACCTCTGTCACCGTGTCTGGCCCCGCAACACTCACCATCCCGAGCGGACCGGATGCCTGGTTGACTGGCTCATGGGCTCCCTGTTTCACGAGGCAGTGAAATTCAAGGAAAATCTTTATATGATCACCAGTTACGGGACCGCAGGATCACCTTGCCTTCCCTGCGGCACGATGGCGGAAGCGGAGGGGGATATTGATCCACCGGGATCAACGGATACGGATATCGACATGCAGGAATTTTCCAGCCGCATAGCAGCCGATATCGTCTCTCAGGTTGGCATCATGAGAGGTTATTGTGATCGGATAAATTTCATGTTGCGGGAGATGTTGCGTGATCTCACCCGCAATCCTCTGGTGATCCGTCTGCTGCTGGAGAAGGAGGAAAAGGTGCTGGAGTTGTGGCGGGAGTCGGTGGGAGAGCTGTTTGCCGATATTTTTCCCGGCGGAGCCGTGGAGGGGTTTTGCAGTGCCGGTCGCAGTTATTTTGCCGCTCAGTGGTATAACCGTGCTCTGGAGGCCTACAACCGGGCGCTTGATGAGAACATTCACTGTGATGAGGCCATTGTCAGGATCAGTCACCTTAAGGCACTTCTTGCCGCCTGACAAGGGCTGGGAGACGCGGCAGACGTTCCTGCCGCAAGCCGGAAAACACCGGAGCTTTTAAGGAAAGAGAAAAATAAGAAACAGAGGAAGACACATATGAGTATCAGGGTGGGAATCAACGGTTTCGGCCGTATAGGGCGCAGCATTCTGCGGGCGGCCCACACGGATGATGTTTTTTCGGATATCGAGATTGTGGCGATCAACGATCTTACGGATGTGAAAACCAGCGGCTACCTGCTGAGGTATGACTCGGTCATGGGGCGTTTTTCCCGGCAGGTGCAGGTGGAGGAAAGGGGTCTGGTGGTGAACGGCCGGAAAATCGCCTTCAGTCGCCACCGCAATCCCGCCGATATTCCATGGGATGAGTATGGTGTTGAGTATGTGCTTGAATGCACGGGACTGTTCAGGGATGGTGAATCCGCCCAGGCGCATATCGACGCCGGTTGTTCCAAGGTGATTATTTCCGCTCCCGCCAGGGGAGGGGTCAAGACCTTTGTCATGGGAGTCAACGAGGACGAATATAATCCCACCGAACACCATGTGGTTTCCAATGCCTCATGCACCACCAACTGTCTGGCGCCGGTGGCCCGAATTATCCTTGACAACTTCGGTATCAGGCGGGGCCTTATGACCACGGTTCATGCCTATACCGGTGATCAACGGCTGCTTGACTATCCCCATTCCGATCTGCGGCGGGCCCGGGCCGCTGCCATGTCCATGATACCCACGAAAACCGGAGCTGCGGCGGCAGTTGCCCTGGTGATTCCGGAGCTGAAAAACAAGTTCGACGGTCTGGCCGTGCGGGTGCCCACGCCCAATGTTTCCCTGGTGGACGTGGTGATGGAAGTGGAGCAGGAGACCACCGTGGTTGAGGTCAACAGGGCCTTGCAGGAGGGGGTGAGCCGCTATCTCGGTTATACGGAAGAACCCCTTGTTTCCGTCGATTTCCAGGGAGATAACCGTTCCTCCATTGTCGATGGTCTCTCCACCCGGGTGATCGGTTCATCGGTGAAGATCATGTCCTGGTACGACAATGAGTGGGGATATTCCAACCGTATGCTCGACCTTGTCCTTCATATGGAGGAAATGAAGCCGCTGTAGCCGTGGAAAAATTCAACCCGCTACCGATAGATTATCTCCTTACGGATTTCAACCCATGAGAATATGCCCCGATTGCCGGGAACAGGTATCTCCCCGTTCCCGCCGTTGCGAACATTGCGGTGCTGATCTTGCCCTTTCCGCCTCCCTGGCGATTCACAAACTGACGGGCGAGGTGGAAATCTCCGATGACACGCCGGTGACTCCGGAGATTCTCATTCCCCGGTTCGGAGAACAACTCGTTGAAATGGAGGTGGTGACGGCAAAAGAAGTGGAGCAGGCACTGGCCTACCAGAAGGAGCAGGCGGCAAGGGGGAATGGCTGTCTCATCGGCCAGGCCCTCTGCGATCTGGGTTTTTTGACCCGTGAAAAGCTGGATCTTGCCATTACCGGCATTATGAACCGGTTGCAGGATGAGCTGAGGCAGAGTAACCGCAAGCTTGAAGAGCGGGTCAGGGAGCGCACCGCCGAACTCAAGAAAGCCTGTGACCGGCTGGACGAGCTCGACCAGCTCAAGACCGGTTTCATAACCATGATTTCCCATGAACTGCGCTCGCCGCTTGCTCATATCACCGGGTTCCTGGATTTACTGGTGGGAGGGCACCTGGGAAGGATGAGCGAGGAACAGCGGGAGGCCCTTGAGGTCATAGGTAAATCCGCCGATCATCTCGGCAAGCTGATTGATGAGCTGTTACGTTTTTCCTTTATTTCCAGCAGCGAGCTGGAACTCGTTCCCGAGCCGGTGAACCTGCATGAAGTTATTCCACATGTCCGGAAACGCTGTCTGGGCAAGGCTGCGGAGCTGGGTATCGAGCTGTCGCAGGAGATGCCGACCAGCCCCCTTGTTGTCCGGGCCGACAGCGAGAAGCTCATCTACACCATGACCCAACTCGTTGATAATGGAATTAAATTTACTCCATCTGGCGGTAAGGTTGTCGTTGGCTGTCGTCTGATGGAGGGCAAGGTTGTCTGTTTTGTCCGCGACTCCGGCATCGGTATCGCGCCGGAACGACAAGGGGAGATTTTCGAACCCTTCCATCAGCTTGACGGTTCTCTGGGACGGCAGTATGGCGGTATGGGGCTTGGGCTTTCCCTGGTCCAGCGGATTATTGAAAAACATGGCTCGCGGGTGGAGGTCATCTCCCGCCCCCGGGAAGGGGCCTGTTTTGAATTTTCCCTGCCGATCATGGACGCGGCGGAAGAAGCGGTTGATTCCCGTTTGTCGTCCCGGGAACAATGATTGTTGCAGGGTGATACAACAGCCGGCTCCGAATTCCGTACTCTTATTTCCTGTCAATGACCACGATAAACGGCCCCACCACCGATTCCCTGATCAAATCCGATGCACTTGCGGCCAATCTTGCCGAAACCGCCGGAGTTGTCGTCATAGACCCCAAGTATGATGTGTTACGGGAGATTGTCTCCCGATTCAAGGGGATAGCGGCCAACCTGGAACATCTGCTGCGTGAAGTGGCTCACCCCTACCGTAACTGGCAGCTTCTCATACCGGAACTCCGGGCCTTTGTGCTGAAAAACCTGCATCATTTCAAGGATCATGCCCGGGGACCAGAGGCCTTTGAACTCTTTTCGCAGATTTTTTTTGAGGCGCTTGCCGATTCCCGTAAGAACCTCAAACTCGCAGCCGGGATTATCGAGGCCATGCTTGCCCATGTGGAAAAGCTGCTGGGCGGATTTGATGCCGATGATCTTTTGCGATATCAACGGGTGCTCAACGATTTTTTCGAGCATGTGGCAGCCGTCGACGCCCTGGATGACGGGGTGATGATGCTGGTGGTGCAGGGGCATCATCCCATGAAAAAGATCGCCGGTCGCATCGCCGGGTTCGACCTTGGGCAGCGGCGACGGGAGTTCGACTTCAGGCCCCTGGCCCGTCTCATGAAGAGGATACTGACGGCCAATTACAATTATTGGCTCAGCGAGGAAGATCCCCTGGCCTGGTTTCTTGAACAGTGCGGCGCCGACCCCGGGGACGAGAGTCCGGTTGCCCGCTATTTCGATGCCGTTTCCCACCGGACACTCAAAGGGCATCTCCGACATCTGGAGGGGATCGAAATTGAGGCGGATCCCCTGGGCGGCCTGCGGCAGCTGCTGAAATTGCCGGCGCATGTGGATATTATCCGCCTCTATCGGCGGATTCCCGATGAACTGAGCAAGATCAACCGGGAGGTTGGCGGAGGAGAGGCGGGCCTGGAATCGGTTCTCTCCACGGAAACGCAGAAACTGCTCTTTCTCTTCCGCATCATGGATACCCGGGGACTCTATCTGATCCACGAGGAAACGCTGAGACAGGTGAACCGCAGCCTGGTACAGCTGATCCGCAAACAGAGCTATGATCGCATAGAGAGTTTCTTCATCACCACTTTTTCGCTGCTCAAGGCCAATGTGCGCCGGTATCCCCATACCTCCCTGCAGTGTATCCAGGTGATCGGCGGCGAGGTGTTCAAGCGGGGCAGTTCCCGCCTGGTGGAGACCTTTCTCTGGGAAACCGTGCGCTTCGGCTTTCAATATGCCAATGTCACCGGGGTGGACGAAGATTGGCAGCCGATCACCAATCCGGCGCATCTCGCCAATATCCGCGTCTGGCTCAATCTGATCATGCAGGAGCCCAAATGGTGCTCCACCCTGTTTTCAGCCCTTATCATCAACCTGAAACTCTCCGGAACCTGTGTCAAGGATACCGATCTCTTCCAGCGCGACATCACCGAGCTGCTCAACAATCCCATTGAGCCCATCTATAACCTGGCCAAGCAGTTTGCCAAGCTCATGCCCGTCTTTTTCAACGAGATCGGCGCCGAGGGCGAGCTGCGTGATGTTTCCACCGAACTGGATGAACTGCATAAGCGCCGCGATATCTTGATCCATTTCCTCCGCAAGCAGAGCCATGTGGAGTCCAGTAATCTCATCGTCGGTTTTATCAAGGCGATCTTTCGTTTCTGGCTCACCCTGGACAAGAGTCTGCTTGCACCCTATCTGCCCGAGGAGGTCCATGCCCAGGTTGCAACCAGCGGCCCCTTTGTCGATGAACAGCACCGGCTGGCCAATCGGATTCGTCGTCGGCTTGGATTTGACAAGGTGCAGGATCTGTTGACCTGGGACGAGCAGGAGAGGAGCGCCTTTCTGGAGGCCCAGGGAGACATCGATGCGGTGGAGCGCCGACGATTTGTCCTGCTCATCAAGATGTACACCCTGCTGCACCAGAAGTACAACCTGAGCATGCAGGAACTGCGGGGACACCTGGAGCAGGCAGTCGGGGCAGGTTTTCCGGAAATGGAGGGGTTGATTGCCCGCTTGGAGATAAACGATACCTTCCGCACTCTTGATGCCCTGCTGGAACACCTGGAAAAGCTGAAGGCCGTTATCCTCAGCGACCGGAAGTTTCAGCCGCGGGAGGATATCTACTACAAGCGCCATATCGCCGTGGATATCCCCTCGGTCTACGGACGATACAGCGAGCGGAAGTTCGATGCCCTGGGACTCTCCTTCCGTCTGGAAAAATTGGCGAATATCTATTTGGAGAAACTGGGGGAATCGGTCAATCTCAACTTCATCACCCAGGCGACCTTTATCCGTATCGTCAAGTGCGTCAAGCTCTTCATGCGGGCCCTGCGCATTGACGGTATCAGCAGCCGGCGCCTCCACGCCTATGTGAGCATGCTGGCCAGCTCCATCGGCATGAAACGGTTTTCCTACACCCAGTACCTGGATATCTTCCGCGGTCTCTCCGAAGGGGTAAAGGATGTTATCTATGCCTACTATACCAATATTCATCAGAATAACCTGTCGATTATCATCCCGCAGATCGGCAAGGAAAACCTGTTGACCAAGTACCGGGCATACTGGCGCGACGGGGATCAGGCCACCACGGTACACCAGCTTTCCGAAGTTTTTTTCCGCGATCTGATTGCCGCAACCTTCGGCCTGCAGCATTTCGACAACTTCATCACCCGTATCATCCAGACCCTGGAAAGCCAGAAAGATCTCCTGGACGAGGAGACCCTGGATCTGCTGATGACCTATAACCCGGACAAGGCAATCAGCCAGCTTTACAACGAAAATCGCAGGGTTCACAACCTCATCCACCTGGGAAACAAGGGCTTCAATCTCATGGTGATGGCCGGTGACGGCAAACCGGTTCCCCCCGCCTTTATCATCACCACCGAGATTTTTCGTTGCTGGTCCGCGGTCCAGTCGTTTGATCGGGCCCGCGGCGACTTTATGCAGCGGATACGCAGGGCCATTACCGAAATGGAGGAGAGAACCGGCAGGGTTTTCGGTGATCCGAAAAATCCGCTTTTGCTCTCCGTGCGCAGCGGTTCGGCCGTATCCATGCCCGGAATGATGACCACTATCCACAATGTGGGACTCAACGAAGAGCTGGTCGAGGAGTATATCAGGACAAACGGCAGGGAATACTTTATCTGGGATAACTATCGCCGTTTCGTCCAGTCATGGGGTATGGCCCAGGATATGAAAAGGGAGGACTTTCAGGAGCTGATGAACGAGCACAAGGCCTGCCACAATGTTCAGCTTAAAATGGAGTTCAGTCCTTCACAGATGCGGGAGCTGGCCCTCATGTACCATCGCAACGTCGACGGTCGCGGCCTGACCGTGCCGGATGATCCCTGGGTGCAGCTGATCCGGGCGGTTGAAATGGTCATCGCTTCATGGAACACCCGCAAGGCGAAGAATTACCGTGAGCTGATGACGATGTCCAGTGCCTGGGGAACAGCGGTTATCGTCCAGGCGATGGTCTACGGCAATCTCAGCCGTCAGGCGGGCAGCGGCGTCCTGTTTACGGCCCATCCGTATCGCAAGGTGCGCCGGGTGGCCCTCTGGGGAGACTATGCGCCCGGAGACCAGGGTGAGGATATTGTCTCGGGCCTGGTGTCCAGTTATCCCATTTCCGTGGAACAGGCGGAACTTGATGGCCGCGCTGTGGAAAATTCTCTGGAATCCCGGTTTCCCGAGATTTACAGCCGGTTGCTTGACATCTCGCGGGACCTGGTCTACACCAAGGGCTGGAATCCCCAGGAGATCGAATTTACCTTTGAAGGTCCTGCGGCCGATGACCTCTATCTGCTGCAGACCCGGGACATGATCACCATCAAGAAACAGGAGAGACTCAACGTCTTCTCCGACGGGGAGACGGTTCAGGCCCATATCCTCGGCAGGGGAATCGGCGTGAGCGGCAGCGCCCTGTCCGGGCGGGCCGTTTTCACCGAGGCGGGAATTCGGCGACTGCGGGAAAAGGACCCGAACACTCCGTTGATCCTTATCCGTCAGGATACGGTACCCGAAGATATCAGGGAAATCTTTCTGGCCGATGGATTACTGACTTCCCGGGGAGGGCAGACGTCACACGCCTCGGTGGTGGCCACCCGACTCGAAAAAACCTGTGTGGTGGGGTGTCGCGATATGCAGGTCTATGAAACCTCCGGCTACTGCAAGATAAATGGGCACCGCATCGACTTCGGCGATCCGGTGAGTATCGATGGGCGCAAGGGCCTGTTCATCAAAGGAATGCATCCGATCCATGAAGAGGTTCACATTTTGCCGATTTGATCCCGCACCCGTCGGCTTGCCCCATTATTCTCCGTGATCGGTTACCATTACTTCCCATTCCCTGTGATTCTCTGACCGTTTTGGCTGAGGGCGGCCCGGATGGAATCGGCATAGCTCCGGATGGTGACCGGCTTGTGGAGCAGGCCGCGGATCCCCAGTTGTTGCACCCTGTCCTCGGTCAACCGGTTGCTGAAACCGGTTGAAATGAGGATGGGAATATCCGGCCTGATTTTCATCATCTTCAGGGCCAGTTCTTCGCCGGAGATCTCCGGCATCGTCATATCCGTGATAACCAGGTCAAAGTCCCGGGGCCGCTCCCGGAACAGTTCAAGGGCCCGGAGGGGATTGGTTTCCCCCTGTACCCTGTAGCCCAGTCGCGGCAGCATTTTCAGGACCAGGTCGACAATATCTTTTTCGTTATCGATGAAGAGGATCTGTTCCCGGTTTCCGCGGGGCGGCGCCGTGTTATGTTGTTTCCGGCGCGGCGGAGATTCCTTGGCAGCCGGCAGAAATATCCGAAAGATCGAACCTTTGCCGGGTTCGCTTTCCACCGTGATCGCCCCTCCGAGGGACGTGATGATGCCGTGGACGATGGAGAGCCCGAGACCGGTACCCTTGCCTCTTTTTTTGGTGGTGAAAAAGGGGTCGAAAATTCGTCTCTTGGTGTCTTCGTCCATGCCGTGTCCGGTATCCTCGACCCGGAGACGAACATACCAGCCCGGCGGCAGTTCGATGGGGGAGTCGAGATCACCCGTAACCAGCTCCCGGTTACTCAGCTCCACATGGAGCAGCCCGCCCGTTGTTTCCATGGCATGGGCCGCATTGGTGCAGATATTGAGAATGACCTGATGCAACCGCGAACCATTGGCCCGTACTTTTTTCAGGTTCGAGCCGATGGTGGAGTTGATCCGGATATTGGCGGGAATGGATGACTTGAGCAGCTTGAGGGTATCTTTGAGAATGGGGGCAAGGTCGACGAGCTCTTCGTTCTCGGGTTGAATGCGGGAAAAGTCGAGGATCTGGTTGACCAGCTCCCGGGCCCGTTTTGCCGCCTGGTTAATCTGCTCCATGGAATGGCGGTGCGGGTCGCTCTTTTTCATGGAAAAAAGAGCGAGTTCGGCATTGCCGATGAGCGAGGAGAGAATATTGTTGAAATCATGGGCGATTCCACCGGCCAGACTGCCCATTGCTTCCATTTTCTGGGATTGTAAAAGCTGAGCTTCCACTTCCCGCCGTTTCAGTTCCGCCTTGCGCCGTACCTCGATTTCACGGCTCAGCTGCTTGTTGCTCTCCATGAGCTGAGCGGTGCGTTCCAGGACATTTTTTTCCAGGTTTTCGTTGATCATCCTGACCCGTTCCTTTTCCTGCTCCAGCTGTCTGAGCAGGAAAAAGTTTTTCCGGGTGGAAAATTCAATGGAGTAACTGGTCGCCATGCCGATGAGGTTGGCGGTGGCCAGGAATATGTTGTTACTGAGAAAGATGTCGGCCGGGGTGGAGCCGGAGGTGATCTCGAGTAATTCGAAAACCAGGAAGATGATCCAGCCCGTCGCGGTCGCCCAGACAAAACGCAGCCGCGAAAAACCATAGGTATACATGACCACCAGGATCAGGCCGGTATAGTAGATGAAGTTGAGTGGAGAATCGGCAATGGCAATGATTGTGACTATGCCGATGCCGGCAACGATCAGAACGGTTGTGCCGAGAAACTGGATACTCCGACGGAATCGGGGAAAGTAGGTTAAAAGAGCGATGCAAAGGGCATATGGACAGAGGAGCAGAAAGCGGATTCCCCAGACCGTATTTTTCTGCTCCAGCAGTAGAATGTTGTCGAGAAATCCGAAAAAAGCGTAAAAGAGAACACCCAGCAGGATGGCCAGGCGTATCTGAAACAATGTGTTTTTGTTATAATTTTCCCGAAAGTCAGGCTCAAGATGAGCATCGTCGCCTCGAAAAGACAGGGTCAACGGATTTACGTGCATCGGGGTTCATGGTTATCTGAAGGAAAAGGACCCAAAGAATGTCCCGGAACAGGCAGGCGCAGGGCCGGGCCCGAGGACGTCTTTGGAAAAAGTCTGTACAGATCCATTCTACCATGAATCTTCCTGCTGATTCCAGAGGATAAATATCAGCATCCCTGGTGTCCGACCTTATATTTTCCTGGCCACCGCAAAGAGGTTGATTCCCAGTTTTTCGGCAATGATGGAGACATGATGGCCGAAACGGGTGCGGGCAAAGATATCCCTGAGATTTTTTTCGTCCCGGTGAATGAGCTGCCAGGAGAGAATGTGGTCCATAAGGGGACGGTTGGGGTTGGCGGGTGAAAAGTTGCCGATCATGAGAACGCCGCCGGGTTTGAGTTGGTCATAACAGCGGTTGACCAGGCGGATAAAGAGCTTGCGCTCGAAATAATCCATCAGGCCCGAGGAGTAGATGATATCCTGGGGCGCGTGATCATAGCGGTTTTTTCCCAGAGCCCATTTGATCAGGTTGTCCCTGAGCAACCGGATGGAGGCGTTGTGGGGGAAGGTGTTGACCTCACGGTTGGTGAATTCCAGCGCCTCGATATCCAGATCGATGCAGGTTGCCTTGATCTTTTCGGTGTAGGGGCATTTTTCCAGGAAATCGAATAACTCGCGATTTGAACCGCAGGCAAGGTTCATGATCCTGATCGACTCCCCGGCTTCAGCCAGGGGGACGGTGAGGAGATGCAGCTGCTCTGCCAGCAGTTTGCGTCGTCCCCGGATGGCGACGGCGGCCGCCGTGTTGAGGAGCCAGGCGTCGACCAGTTTGCCGATCTTACCGTCGCCCGCCGCTACGTTGGCATAGAGATGCTCGATCATCCTGAAGTCTCCGGCATAGCCTTTGGGCTTGAAATAGGCCCTTTCACCGAAACGGCTTCTCATGATGTAGGGAAAGATTTCTTTGAAAATATAACCCCGGATCGCCTCTTCGTAATGGCTGTTGAGGATAAAGGGTTCCAGGTCAAGGAGACGGTAGGCGAATTTGTCTATGACCAGGTTGAACTCCTGCTGTAACTTGGCGGGGATATCTTCTCCCGGGATGTCCTGCAGGGCATGGGAGATGTCAAAAAAATCGGCCTTGAACTCCTCGACGATTTTCTGGACGGTTTTCCACTGCGAGGACCAGAGAAAGTCATCGTGCAAGGGCAGCCGGCAGCTGTCGTAACTTTTTTTGTTGGGGCGCATTGAGGCGCTATAGGTTGCAAGAACCCGTCGTTCATCAAGAACTCTTCGGAACTTCAGACAGATGGATCTTGTTACCATGGTAAGGAAACGGCCATGGAGGACGGGATCGCGTTGCTGCATTTCGGCCAGTCCCGCCTTGTCGAAGATGTAGAGTTCAGTCTCCTCCAGGGCGTTGATGTTGCGGTTGCGGCCGGTATTATCGAAAAAACCCACTTCACCGAAAAATTGTCCGGGCCTGATCAGGGCGATGACGTTTTTGCGGTCGTCACAGCAGGAAGAAACCTCAACGCCGCCGCTGTGCACATAGTAGAAGGAGGAGTCCCGGGAGCCTTTCTGAAGCACGGTGTCGCCTTTTTCGAAAAGGCGGACGGTGCAGTAGGCAGAGGCGGCGGCGATGAGTTCCGCATTGTCTGTGAGGGCAACGGCCCGTCTCATCGATTCCAGGGACATAGGGGTGTGCAAGGCGGTTTTCGTCATATTTTCCTCTTGACAAGATTGGCGATTCGCCGGCTTCCGGACTGTTCATCCAAATTGCAGACCTGTTTTTGCGGACAGACCGGGGATCTGAAAGTAATGCCGGTTGAGGCGGCAGATGCGTTTTTTTGTAGAGTATTAGTCTGTACCGAAGATCAGGGCGTTAAGTTGTTTTGCCCCGGATAAAAAAAATGGTGAAAATGAATACTCCGGATGGGGCCGTGCCTTTTCCCGAGGGAAATATCAAAAGCCGGAGAAGGCAGCCGCAGGAAACGAAACACGGTTTCGTTCCCTGTCCGTATCATTACGGCGACGTTTTTTTTTGCATGATGTAAAATGAATATGGAAACATCGCTTCCGTATGGATGGAAAACGGTCGTAAAAGGCCATGGCAGCGGATGTTTCCCATGGTCGATTCTTGACTGGTCTGCCTGAATCGAGTACATTTTCTGCTGTTGACTTCTCTTATTATATTGAAGTTTCATACAGATGGTCAAACAGATCGTCTTCTGCCGTACCAGTCGTTCATAGCGGCCGACCACCTTTTTTATCTGGACAGACGGAGAAAATATGCCACCTACTGGAGCGAGGATCATGCGTGCCATGGCCTGCCTGTTTTTGGGCGGCTGTAGAGATCGGCATGACCGTGAGGACAGGCGGCGGATAATTCTCACCAATCTCGTCTGCGTTCTGGCCGGCAGCTGGTTGTTGCCCCTTGGGATCGTCGATTTTTTCAAAGGGGCGATCCTCCTGGGAGTTCTAGAAATCTTTCTCTCCCTGCTCTTTGCAAATATCTTCTTGTATCTACGTCTTTCCGGCAATATAGGTTTTTCTTCCTTCCTTGCCGCCTTCATTTACAGCATCTATTGCATCTATCTGTTCTGGAGCGGCGGTATGAGCGGCACCGGATTCATGTGGCATTACTCCCAGCCTCCGGTGGCAACCTTCCTGCTGGGATACCGGCGTGGGATATCGGCGACGATTGCCCTTTTCCTGTCCGGTCTTATCATCCTCGGCCTTGATCTGTGGACCGATGCCGTCAACCTGTATGCCGAGGATTTCGCCCTGCGATATGTACCCACTTTTCTCTTTGTTGCCCTGCTTGTCCTGGTGGCGGAAAAGATCAGGGAATCACACCGGGAGCAGGGCATTGCCCGGGAAAAAATATTCAGCGACACCATCTCCCAGCTCAAGAACAAGAAAAGATATCTGGGCCAGGCCCATGAAAAGCTGGAAAAACTCCTCCTCTCCCGTACCCGGGAGCTGATGCTGACCAATGCCAAGCTGAAAAGGGAGATCAACTACCGGAAAAAAACCGAACGGGAACGGCAGGACCTGGAAGCCGAGTTGCTGCGGGCCAAGAAGATGGAGGCCCTGGGCACCCTGGCCGGCGGCGTGGCCCATGATCTCAACAATATCCTTTCCGGTCTGGTCAGTTATCCGGAGCTTCTTCTGCTTGACCTGCCCGAGGACAGCCCCCTTTATCAACCGCTTGAAACCATTAAGAAATCCGGCGAAAAGGCCACCGCCATCGTCCAGGATTTACTTACCCTGGCCAGACGCGGTATCTCGGTCAAAAAGCCGGTATATATCAACAAGATAATCAAGGACTATTTTCACAGTCCGGAATTTTTCAAGCTCCAGGGGAGGTTTCCGCAGGTCACCGTGGAACAGCATCTGGTCCCGGTTCTGGCACCCATCTCCGGATCCCCTGTTCACCTTGCCAAGTCGTTCATGAACCTTGTTACCAACAGTTTTGAGGCAATCGACGGTACCGGGCGGGTCATCATATCCACCCGGGCCACCTATCTGGATAAACCGTTGCGGGGCTACGACGGTGTTGCCGTCGGCAATTACATCGTTCTCACCGTGCAGGATACCGGCCGGGGAATGAGGGAGAGTGAAATAGACAAGATTTTCGAGCCCTTTTATACCCGGAAGGAGATGGGCGACAGCGGTAGCGGCCTGGGCATGACGGTGGTGTGGGGGACTGTCAAGGATCACAATGGGTATATCGTTATCGACAGTGAACCGGGCAGGGGCACGACAATGCGTCTCTACTTTCCCGCCGCCCCCGAACCGGAATACCCGGAGAAGACGGTCCCCGCCGAAGCCGAACTTCCCCGCGGCAAAGGCGAGATGATCCTGGTGGTTGATGACGTTGTCGAACAGCGGGAGATCGCCATCAGGATGCTCGAAAAGCTGGGATATAACGTTCAGGCTGTTGCCAGCGGTGAGGACGCACTCTCCCTTGTCCGGGACCAGCGTTTTGATCTCATGCTCATTGACATGGTCATGGAACCGGGAATTGACGGCCTTGAGACTTTTCGCCAGGCCAGGCAACTCTATCCCGAGCAAAAGGCGCTCATCGTTTCAGGCTATTCCGAATCGGCCCGGGTCCGTGAGGCCCAGGAACTGGGCGCCGGGCAGTATATCAAAAAACCCTATTCCCTTGATCGTATCGCCAGGGCGCTGCACGAGGAGCTGGCCGGGATTGGAAACCTGGCCGACGAGCGCGGCGGAACAGTGGACCGGGAGCGGTGATGCCGCGTTGCGCTGCCGCTGTTAGCGAGTTTCGGGAATACCCAGTTTTTTTAATATGATGCCCAGAGGACAGAACCCGGAAAAGCCGAACTGAAAGAGGTTGGCCCCCACAAAGGCGGTGAACCAGAGGAAATACTTGCTGACAAAGATGGGGCTCGCCTCCACCCCCAGGGCCAGGCTGAGCATGATGAATAAACCTGCGAGCACGTGAATCCAGTCGTTAACTACCATTTTCATTCTCCTTTCATTTTTCTAGTATCTGTAATCGGTCATAATCCAACCACTTGCTGGCACCGTATCGTCACTGAATCGTAATTGATCACAGGCACCGCATCTTCACCCGCTCTCTTCCGGCCGCATAGTTGGGCTATAGCGGCCGGGAGAGAGCGTGCAAATCTGCATCACCCGTGAGCCTTTACAGCTAAGATGACAATAATTGCCATCGGGTTGTAAAGCCGTGTGAGTGGTTGTCGTATGGGTCTCTGGTATGGCCTGTCGCTTCAGCGCCGCTTATGACGTCCGTGGACGGGCCTGTTTCCGTCAAAAAGCGTATCGCAGCCCGATATAGGCGTTGGTGTTGTCCTGAAACCTCCCCCAGAAGGTGTGCTCATCCTCTCCGAAAAAGATATTGAGGCCGCCGTCGACTCTCCACTGATCACTTATCTTGTAGCTCATTTTCGGCCGGAGATATCCGTCGTTATCCGTTGGCGAATAGTAGATGAAGAGCGAAAGGTTGAGGTTCTGGTTCATCAGCAGCTTGGTGAGCCGCAGGGTGATCATATGACGGTATTCATCCCGGGCTTGCATTTGCGGTGCCAGGGTCCGGGTATAGTTATCGTAATCCTGTATCCATTCCAGGTAATACTGCAGGCCGCCGGTGAATTCGCGGCCCAGTTCCCGTTCAAAACCGGCCAGAAACCGGAACTCACCGGGACGGACAAATGGATTTGAACCGTCGTTGTTGTCGACGGAATCATAATAACCGAATTCCACATTGCCGATTCCACCCAATAGGGGAGAGCGGGCCGAGCCGCCGTAGACGTTCAGGCGCGGGAACATGGCACGGCCGTTGGCAGGATTGATTCCCTCCGGTTCCTGCCAGAACCCTGAGTAGGCGTAGAGGGCCAGTTCAACGGCACCGATATTTTTTGTGAGCCGGGCGGCGATTTCGTCATCGCGGAACCAGCGGTTTCGCTCCTCCTCGGCCATGATCATGTCGCGTCCCACCAGGCGACCGGCCCGGGGATTGAAATAGGAGAGGCGCTCACCTTTGACATATTCCGAACCGCCAAAAAGCGGCGTATAGATCAGGTCGAGATTGGCGATATCGGAAAAGAGGCTGATTTTGATCCCATCGGATGGGGCCTTGAGATACTCGTCGTTGCGGCCGATGAAAAAGGACTGCCAATCTTTGGGGAAGACGTCGTTGATGAAAACCAGGTCGCCGGTGCCCCAGGTCAGCACCTGTCGACCGATTTTCATATCCATGAAATCAAGGGGAGAAAAGCTCAGGTTGCACTCCCTGATCTCCAGCTTCGCCTCTTCCATGACGCCGTCGGCGAGCAGATCACCCTTTAGTTTGAAAAGCGCGGAATCGAAATCGCGGCTTATGTCCAGCTGGGCGCGCAGCTCACCGATGGCGGCGTCGCGTTCTCCGGCATCCTCCTGGAGCCGGAATCCCGCCCTGGCTTCCACGAAACCGGCAAGTTCCAGGGCATAGTCATCGTAGAGGCGGTCGCGCAGAGAAACGGTTTCAGCGATTACTGCCTGACAGAGCAGGGACAGGGTAAAGAGAAGTGCGGTGAGTGTTCGATGTATCATGGTTCTTGGTCGGATGACAATTATTTGCGTACTTCACGTGGTGCCTTGCGAAGATAACGCTCGGTGAAGATGTTGTCCTTCAGGCCGATGTCGTACCTGATCTTGCTGAAAACCGATACCGTTTCGCCTCCGGTTTCCAGATCCTGCACCCGTGACCTGGTCACGGTGGGATGGCCATCGATCACCTGGACATCAAGGGCCTCGACAATGCGGTACTTCTTGCCGTTTTTGTCAAGATATTCCGCCTTCATCGGCATATGGGTCTTTTTATCGATCCACACCGTATATGAGGAGAACTCAACCTCCTGCGGTTTGAGCGGCGTGTTTTTGATCACATAGAAAGCGTCATCGCTGCTCACCAGTTCATGTCGGTCCTCGGTCGTACTGCGGCCGGAGACATCCTCGTAGAAGAAGTTGGAGCCCACAAACGAGGTGCGTTTATCCGAGGCGGCGATGCGTTTCACCAGATCAAGCGCGGGCAGGTAGAGCCAGCGGTCGTCATCCCGGTCCGTGTGTTTGTGAACCATGAAGACCATCTTACGCACATCGCTTGGTTTTTTGAAGTAGACGTAGAAAAACTGATCACCGCCGTCCTTTTTATCCTTGCGCAGGATGACGAACTGGCGTTTTCGCTGGCGCCCCTGGCTGTCGGTGATGGTCATGTCCACCGTTGCCTTGCCGTCGTCGCCGGCATAATAGGCGGCGAGGTTGGCCTTGCCGATGATCTCCTCCACGTTCGTCCCCGCCTTGGCAGGCAGAAACAGGGCGAGGATCACGAGGGGAACCGTTGCCAGAGAGAAGCGGATATGATTCATGGCTGTCTCCTTTTTTGGAATTTTCGGATGGGGATTATTGCTTGTTTCGAAAAATTCGCTCCTGAAATATGGTCAGCAGCGCGGGCAGTATCCACATGGTGGCCAGGCCCGAGTAGAGCATGATGGCGGCAAGAAAGACGCCCACGGTCTGATAGGGGATCAGCGGTGCCAGCAGCAGCGGCGTGAACCCCAGAGAGATGACGATGGTGTTGCGGGTGATGGCGCGGGCCGGTTCTTCGAACATCTCGGCAACGGCTTTACGCCAGTCCCCGGTTTTTTTCATAGTCATGCGGGCGCGTTCCAGAAAGTGGATGGCGAAATCCACTGCCAGTCCCAGGGTCAGGGAGGAGAGAACCGCCACCGGCATGTCGTAATCTTTGCCGATAAGACCGATGACGCCGTAGA
The DNA here is from genome assembly GCA_964446115.1 of uncultured Desulfobulbia bacterium. GTDB lineage: Bacteria > Desulfobacterota > Desulfobulbia > Desulfobulbales > Desulfobulbaceae > CAYUNE01. Next base: position 41,829 of record CAYUNE010000007.1, read on the forward strand.
TGACGGCGATGGTGCAGGTCAGCGGGATCATGGCCAGGAGGCCCCAGACGGGCGAGCGGAAGAGCAGGGCCATCATGATGAAGACCACGGCAAAGCTGCTGAGAAAAGAGTTTCTCATTCCTCCCACCATTTTTTCCTGCCAGACCACATTGATATAGGTGAGTCCGGCCCACTGGTGCTGCAATTCGACCGGTGGAGTGTTTTCGGCAAAGAAACGGTTGACGTCCTCGAGGACCAGTTCCATGTCCTTGTTGTCACCGCTTTTCAGTTGCAGCCAGATGTTGGCCTTGGCGTAATCCGGAGTGATGAGGTGCCAGAGATCATCGGGTTTGTGACCACTCTGTACCTGAAAGAGGCATTGGGTGACGCCGTTGATGCTCTCGGGAATGGTGAAGTGGCCGGGATCGCTTTCAAAGAGTTCCTTATGGACCTTCTTGACCAGGTCGGCAACCGAGTTGGACTTGCCCACATGGCCCTGGGCCGTCAGGTAGGTCTGCAGTTTTTCCACGTACCGGAGAACGTCCGGGCGTTTGAATATCTGGCCGCGGTCCCGCAGACCGTCGAGGGTATCCAGCGCTGTGGACCAGGCCTCATAACCGGCATCATCGTTTTCCGGCAGTTTGTCGATGACTCCTTCCCAGGCAGTGGCCAACTTGTCGGCCAGTTCCACACCGTTGCCGCTGCCGTCGACCACCTCGTCGATCATGGCCATGGCCCTGGCAAGCACCGCCTGGTTACCTGTCAGGCGTGCCTTGAGGGTGTTTTTCAGCCAGGTTGCCGCTGCCGGAGCCTTCAGTTCCCGTTCCTTGCCCTCCAGCACCAGGTAGGCTTCATAGGTTCCGCCGAAATGGCTGTTGAGCACGCGGTCCGCCACGCGTATTTTATGGGTTTTCTTGAACCACTTGACCGGATTGTCGTTGACCTGGATCTTGGTGATGCCGAATATGGCGACGGCAAGCATAATGAGGTTGAAGACGATGACCATCTTGGCCTTGCCGAAAGAGATGCGGCCGATCCAGCGGAGGTGGCGGTTGATGAGTGATCTGTCGGTGGTCGGATCAACCTGTTCCTTGGCTCCGAAGTTGGCCAGGCTTTCCTCCTTCATCATCATGATGTAGGCGGGAATAAAGACGATGGTAAGGACAAAGGCGAGCATGATGCCGATGGCCACGAAAATGCCGAAGGCGCGTACCGGAGGAATGGGCGTGGCCGCCAGCGAGGCAAAACCCACTGCGGATGTCAGCGAGGTGTAGAGCATGGGCATGAAAAGTTCGTTCATGACATGCTCGATGGTTTGCCGCCGGTTTTTGCGACTCTGGTATTCGTCGAAGAACTCACTGAGGATATGGATGGAATCCACCACCGCAATGGGCATGATGAAGATGGGAATCATCGAGCTCATGATATGCAGGGTATTTCCCGTGCCGATCAAGAGTCCCATGGTGCAGATGACTGTGACCATGGCGATGATCATCGGCGAGATGATGAGTTGAATTTTTCTGAAGAAGAGAAACATCAGCAAAAAGATCATCACCATGGCAAGCGGGGCCGAGATGGCCATCTGAATGAACATCTCCTTGCCGAAGGTGTCCTCGGCCACCGGCAGACCGGTGATATAGTACTGCTCGTCCCCCGGCGAGAGCGAGTTGATCTTCTCCTGGAGCATGCCGCTGAGTTTATGGGCAAAATCCTTTGAGGTGATGGGAATATAGATACCCATGGCCTTGCCGTCCTCGGAGACCAGGGTGCCTTTGAGCAGTGGGTTGTCCATGGCCTTGGCACGGACCTCCAGGGATCCCCGGCGATCAACGGGAGCTTCTTTCATCAGCCAGTCAAGTTTGACCTGGCCTGGGCCCGCCTGCTCGATGTTGTCGATATTGCCCGGTGCGATAAGATCGCGGGCCACTACCTTGCGTTCCGGATGTTTGGCATCGCTCAAGGTGGCGGCATATTCGCTGAGAATCTGTATTTTCTTCAGGGTCTGGGGATTGAAGACCCCGTCTTCGTGCTTTTCGTTGACCACGCCGAGGACGACGACGTCGTGGAGGTTGAAATCCTTTTTTGTCCGGTCGTGGAAGATGCGGACAAATTCGTCGGCGGAAAGCATGTTTTCCGGGTCCGTGTCCACATGCACCCGGGCGATGAGGGCGCCGAGTACGAGGGTCATCACCACCATGGCCGTGGTGACGACTTTGGGCCTGGTGATGGAAAACTGAATGAATTTTTGTCCTGCCTGCATCTGGTCTACTCCTGGTTGATGGATTAGTTTTTCTTGGTCTCGTCCGGGGTGGAGCAGAAAAGATTCTCCATGGTCTTAATCAGTTCAACCACCCGCTGATCTAGTATATAATTGTAGATGAAGTTGGCATCCTTGCGAAAGGCGACGATGCCCTGGTTACGCAGAATATTCAAATGTTGCGATACGTTGGCGTTGGTTGTCCGCACTTTGTCCCTGATATGACCCACGGTAAGCTCCCGATCCTGCAGCAGGCAGAGAATTTTCAGCCTGATGGGATGGGACATGGACTTGATCAGAGCGGCAACCTCTTCGATTTCCCGATGTTTCATAGGTGATCCCGGCAGAAGGTGTATTAGAATTTAATTTAATACTTAAATTTATTTTTGTAAAGACCCTTTTTCGATTTCCGCAAGCGGGACAGGGGGGAAATATCAATCCTGTAATCAGATATCGGAATGGTAACTTATCTCTTGACAACTGAAAGAGATTTGGGGCAAATTAATTTGATCCGTTTTTGATTCTGGTGCTGTTTAATTTTCAATTCTACATCAAGGAGAAGCGTAATGGGTGACAACAAAGACAAAATTACCTCACTGCTCAGTGAGGAGCGCGTTTTCGAACCACCGGCGGCAGGGCGGGACAGGGCGCATATCGGCAGTATGGAAGAGTATCGCCGGGCCTATGCACGCTCCATGGAGGATCCGGAAGGGTACTGGGCCGAACGGGCCACAGAGTTGATCAGCTGGGATCGAAAATGGGACAAGGTGCTGGAATATGATTTTGACACCCCGGAAATCAAATGGTTCGAGGGCGGCAAACTGAATATGTCCTACAACTGCCTTGATCGCCACATAAAAAACGGCAAGGGAGATAAGGTTGCCATTATCTGGCAGGGCGAACCCGAGGATGATGTCAGAAAATACACCTACAGGGAACTGCAGCGCGAGGTGTGTCGTTTTGCCAATGTGTTGAAAAAGAAAGGGGTTGCAAAGGGAGACCGGGTTTCCGTCTATCTGCCCATGGTGCCGGAGCTGGCCATCACCCTTTTGGCCTGTTCCCGCATTGGCGCCATGCATAGTGTTGTTTTTGCAGGATTTTCAGCCAACGCCCTGCAGAGCAGAATTCAGGATTGCGAGGCCAAGGTGCTGGTCACCGCCGATGCCGTGCTCAGGGCGGGTCGGGTGATACCGCTGAAACCCAATGCGGACGAGGCCCTGGCCGACTGTGCCACGGTCTCCAGCTGTATCGTCGTCAAAAGAGGCGGCAACGAGGTTGCCATGACCCAGGGGCGTGACAGTTGGTGGGAAGATGAAATGGCGGCCGATGATATCGATGATCAATGCGAGCCGGAGAGCATGAACGCCGAGGATATTCTCTTTATCCTCTATACCAGCGGCTCCACCGGAAAACCCAAGGGAGTGGTCCATACAACGGCCGGCTACCTGCTCTATGCCATGCACACCTGCCAACTGGTCTTTGACCTGCAGGACGACGATATACACTGGTGTACGGCGGATATCGGCTGGATCACCGGCCATACCTACATACTCTACGGGCCGCTGGGGTTGGGCGCCACCACTTTGATGTTCGAGGGCGTTCCCTCCTATCCGGCACCGGATCGTTTCTGGCAGGTGGTCGAGAAATTCAGGGCAACGATTTTCTATACGGCCCCCACGGTCATCCGGGCCCTCATGCGCGAAGGCGAGGAGTGGACGCAGAAAAACGACCTCTCCTCCATTCGTATTCTCGGCTCGGTGGGAGAGCCGATCAATCCCGAGGCGTGGATGTGGTATCACCTCAATATCGGCAAGTCAAAGCTGCCCATCGTCGATACCTGGTGGCAGACCGAAACCGGCGGTATTCTCATTTCGCCCCTGCCCTATGCCACACCCACCAAACCCGGTTCGGCCACTCTGCCCCTTCCCGGAGTCGATGCCCGCATTTATGACGAGGACGGCAACGAGGCAGGAGCCAATGAAGGCGGTCATCTGGTCATCAAAAAACCGTGGCCCGGGATGCTGCGCGGCGTCTTCGGTGATCCGGCCCGTTTCAAAAAGACCTATTTCTCCCGTTATAAGGACACCTACGATCCCGAAGACGGCGCCCGGCGTGATGAAGATGGGTACTTCTGGATCATGGGACGCCTGGATGACGTCATCAATGTCTCGGGTCACCGGTTGGGAACGGCGGAGATCGAATCCGCCCTGGTTTCCCATGCCAAGGTCGCCGAGGCCGCTGTGGTCGGCATGCCGCATCCCATCAAGGGACAGTCCATTTACGCCTATGTGATTCTCAACGCCGGTATCGAGGCCGACGATGAACTGGTTGCCGAACTGCGAACCCATGTGCGGGCGGAGATCGGGCCCATAGCCACCCCGGAGGTGATTCATATTACCGGTGGTCTGCCCAAAACCCGCAGCGGCAAAATCATGCGTCGGGTTCTGCGCAAGATCGCGGCCGACGATTTTGATGATTTCGGCGACACCGCGACCCTGGCCGATCCCTCGGTGGTTGATCAGCTGGTGGAGAGCAAGAAAAAGATGGGACAGCAATAGCGCGACGTCCCTGCTGGCTGTATTCAGGGGAACCATCGCCGGAGGGGTGGTTCCCCTTTTTTTATTTACCGGAGACCCGGCGTGTCGATTCCGGGACAATCCACCGTTTCACCGGCATTTTTCCGCCAGTTCCCCGAGGCGGGATAGCCGCCGGCTTGAATGGAGCATACCATGTATCCCAATCCCGTCAGCCCGTATCACTCCATCAACACCACCCGTCACCGGAAGGAAAGGTTCGATACTCTCTATTACGGTTATCCCCAGTCATTGCGGGCGGTCTATCATCCGGCCCTGCGCGATTTCTTTCGCTTTATCCGTAAGATGGAGGTGGTTTTTGAAAAGGTCAGAGTGGGGATGGATTATGAGAACAAAGAGGCAAGCCATCGCGGCGGCGACGATCGCCATACCGGTGGGTGGGCTGGTATCGGCATGATGCCCATTGCCATTTATCTTTATTATTTGACCAGTTACGGGATAAAGGGTAAGGTGCTTGAATGCGGTGTTTTCAAGGGGGGCTCCACCTGCTGCCTCAGTCATGTCTGCCATGAACTCGGCCTTGAGCTCATTGCCGCCGATTCCTATGAGGGGCTGCCGTCGGGTGATGGGTTTTACGGCAAAGGCGATTTCAGGGGAAGTCTGGAGGAGGTGCAGGCCAATATCAATCGTCTGGGCAGGCCCGGGGCGGTTCGCTACCTTCGGGGGTGGTTTTCCGATTCCCTCCGGAATTTCAGTGACGATATCATGCTCATCTGGCTGGATGTGGACCTGCGACAGTCGGTCATCGATGTTTTATCACATACCTACGACCACCTGATGAAACATGGGGTCATCTTTTGCGACGGACTTGGTGAGTCCCGTGACTTTTCAGGTGAATTTCTTAAGCCCGGCAGCTCCGAGTCGGCGGGATTGCTTGATTTTTTCCATGAACGGGAAATTTCCCACAAGGCGGTCTACAGCGGGTTCGGTCACATGGGCCTGGTGATTCCCGGTGTCGCTGACGAGGAAAGACTCATCTACAGCCCCCGGCTGATCCGGAGTATTCTCATGGCCGCCCGCCCGCTTCCGGAAAAAATCCGTTACTGTCTCAAACGGTTACGCTGTCTGCCGTCCTGATGCAACTACTCCCGGGCAAGCGACTGACTTTTATAAATACATGTATTTACAATATGTTACAGGGCAAGGAGATTTTTATCAGCACTCTGGTGCACAGTATCGTGCATCAGTAAGACGGGCTGATGGCGGAAAGATTCGGTTCCCTGTGTCCAGATGCGTCCCGGTCTGCTTCAGCCCTTCGGCGAAAACGGGTCAAGGCTGCCATCTGCAACAAAGAGCCTGCTGGAAGTCGTATGGTTGAGCAATATATTCTCGATGACGAGAAAACCAAGAGCCTCATCGAGGCGGCCCTGCGGCAGACATATTTTGCCGAGTATGATCAGGATTTTCTGGAAACGGAGGAGGGCCGGGAGGACATCGAGAACAATGTCTTCAAGCGCTACAATCACTCCCTGCGTCACGTGGTGCCGTGGCTGTCCCGATATATGGATCTCGGCGGCAGGCGGGTGCTGGAAATCGGCTGCGGCACCGGTTCCAGTACAGCGGCCCTGGCCCGTTTTGTCGGTCATATCACCGCCTATGACATTCATGCGCCGTCTCTGGAGGGAGCCGCCCGCCGCCTTGACATACTGCAACTCGATAACGTGGACCTGCGCCTGGTGGAGACGGACAATCTCACGGACCATATTGTTGCGGACAGCGGCAGCGGCTATGATGTCATCCTGCTTTTTGCCGTTCTGGAACATCAGACCGTGGAAGAGCGGCATGAGACGCTCGCCGCCTGCTGGCAGGCCCTGGGAGCGGAGGGCATGATGGTGGTTGTTGATACGCCGAACATCCTCTGCTATTTCGACGCCCACACCTCGCGCTTACCCTTTCTCCACATGCTGCCCTCCAGGCTTTACGCCCGTTATGCCGTCAACTCTCCCCGCGAGGGTTTCAACAGTGATTTTGCCGATGGTGACGGCCGTACTGCCGGAGAGCTCGAGCTGGCCATCGCCAGGTGGGCCCGGGGGGTCAGTTTTCATGATTTCGAGTTGGCCCTGGGCAGAGAGTACAGGGAGTATATCATCTCCCATGGGTTTGAAGCCGAGATCCTGGATTGGTTTCCCATTTCCGTGGAAGAGGAGATACTGCGCTGGTATGTGGAGCATAAGGGGTTTGACGTACCCCCTGCCTTTACCCGCTGGATTCTGAATATGATATTTCGTAAATCAGGCCATGGCCGATCTGGCATGCCGCCGGAGCAGGTGGTACCCACAACCGCCTTTCCCGCCCGGGACCGGCTGGATCGGCTGCAACGGGAACTGGATGAAAAAACCTTTCTTCTGGAAGAGCTCCGCAGGTCAAAGACGTGGCGGCTGGGGAATTTCATGGCCCAGCCCTATCGGCTGGCGGCGGGGCTGATTTCCCTGTGGCGCCGCCGTTTGAAAAATGATGACCACAGGCCCCCCTTTGGTCAATGACGGATTTGCAACGGCGAAGAAGCTGCGAGGATGCGGCGCCCGTCGCGTCCTCGCCGGAGAAGATGTTCAGCGGCTGGCCAGTTCCGGATGCTCCTCGATGTCGATTTCGGAGAGGGATTTCTCTTCATTTTCCCCGTTGTCGGGATGGCCGGCGATCATCTCGTATCGCAGGTCAAAGAATGCCTGGCGCATGGTCACGTAGGGATCCAGGGAAAATTTTTTGATATCATCATAAAGCGTTGGATGGAAAGAGAGCCGGTTTATTTTTTCCGCGGTCCGTCGGGCGCTTTGCCGCCAGATGCCGTCGCTGAGATAGGTGAGGGGGTTCAGGGCCGTGTCCACCAGGAGGCCGAGACTGTCACGGATGTTTGACGGCCCCAGGAAGGGCCAGCAGATATACACTCCTTCTCCGGCGCCCCAGTATCCCAGGGTCTGCCCGAAATCCTCTTCGCTGCTCTCCAGATTGAATTCCGATGCGGCCGGATCCCCCAGGCCGAAAGCCCCCACGGTGGTGTTGACGGCAAAGCGCATCAGCACCTTGCCGCTTTCCCTGAATTTTCCCTGGGCAAGGTTGTTGACGAGATAAATCGGTGATTTCAGGTTTTCGAAGAAGTTGCCGATACAGAGACGGATATCCTCGGGAAGCAGGGTGCGGTACACGGTGTTGACCGGTTTGAGCACCCAGAAGTAGAGTTTGTCGTTGAAGGTGAAAAAAACCCGGTTCAGCGGTTCCAGCGGATCATAGCTGACCGGTTTGTCCTCCCCGGCAAATTCCGCGTAGATATCGTCATCCAGCCAGTCCGTTTCTTCGGCTCCGGGGGCCGTGGTGACATCGGGGTAAGCGGGAGGAGGCAGGGTGGCGAGGATTGTGAGCAGCAGGAGCAGTAAAAAGAAGAAGCGGCTGCCGGGGAGTGGCAGGGCCACCGGGTGTCTGTTGAAGTCCATTTCCAAATTCCCTCCTCGGCAACGCGATGGTTGAATGGATTGGCCGTGAGGCGTGGGCTGATTTCCTTCTGGACATTTGATCGACCGGTGGGCTGAATTTATTTAGCCGGTCGCCGTCTCTTCCCTCGTCCCCGGGCAAAAACAGCAACTAAGAGTTGAAGAGTTTGAGGCTGTTATGGTATGGAACTAGATGACGTTCGGTATACTGGAAAAGGGATGAACGCCCCCAAGGCTCTTGCCCCGTTTGCCCACCTGATTGTTCAACAAAAGGAGATGACATGACCAAGAAGATTGTTCTGCGCGACGATGAGATGCCCACCAGTTGGTATAACGTGGTGCCCGATATTCCCAACGGTCTGCAGCCGCCGCTGGATCCGGAGACCAAGGAGCCCATGGGGCCGGAGAAACTGGCCGCCATTTTTCCCATGGCACTGCTCGAACAGGAGATGAGTCCGGAGCGTCATATTCCCATTCCAGAGGAGGTCATGGAGATCTATAAAATCTGGCGGCCGTCGCCGTTGGTACGGGCCCATAAGCTGGAGGAAGCCCTGGGGACCAAGGCCAGGATTTTTTTCAAGAACGAGGGCGTCTCGCCGGTGGGCAGTCACAAGCCCAACAGCGCCGTTGCCCAGGCGTTTTACAACAAGCGGGAAGGGGTCAGGCGATTGACCACGGAAACCGGCGCCGGCCAGTGGGGAAGCGCCCTGTCCCTGGCCACCAGCAAGTTCGGAATGGACTGCAAGGTTTACATGGTACGCTGTTCCTTTGATCAGAAGCCCTACCGTAAATCCATCATGCAGACCTTTGGTGCCGAGATCGTTGCCAGTCCAAGCAGTGATACGAACACCGGCCGGGCAATTCTCGAAAAAATGCCGGATACCCCCGGCTCTCTGGGAATCGCCATCAGCGAGGCCCTGGAGGATGCGGTTACCAGTGAAAACACCAATTACGCCCTGGGATCGGTACTCAATCACGTCATCCTGCATCAGACCATTATCGGCCTGGAGGCGAAGAAACAGCTGGAGATCGCCGGTGCCTACCCCGATGTCATTGTCGGTTGCTGCGGTGGCGGTTCCAATTTTGCCGGACTGGCCATGCCCTTTGTTCCCGACTATCTGGAGGGCAGGAAAATCCGCTTTGTGGGCACCGAGCCCGCCTCCTGTCCCAGCATGACCGCTGGAAAACTCGCCTATGATTCCGGGGACTCCATGGGAATGACGCCGCTTCTTTATATGTACACCCTGGGACATGACTTTATGCCTCCGGGAATCCATGCCGGTGGACTGCGTTACCATGGTATGGCCCCCATCGTCTCCGCCCTGGTGCGTGATGATATTATCGAGCCGGTGAGTCTTCATCAGCTCGAATGCTTCGAGGCCGGCGTTCTCTTTGCCAAGACCGAGGGGATCATCCCGGCCCCGGAGACCACCCATGCCATCCGGGGGGCCATTATCGAGGCCACCCGGGATAAGGATGAACCAAAGACCATCCTCTTTAACTTTTCGGGCCACGGTCTCATCGACATGGCAGCCTATGACAGCTACTTTGCCGGCGAGCTCCATGATTACGCCTATCCCGAAGAGCAGATTGCCGAATCCCTCACGAAGTTGCCGGCGGTGTGAGTAGAGAAAAAGGGCTCTGTCGGATAATCAGAGCCCTGCTGCTCTTCTCTGTACTGGTTCAGGGGCGGCCGCTTCATGCGGCCTGCCCCTTTTTTTCGGATCTCATCGACAACGGCGCCTATGGTCTGCTCGGCGGGGATGGAATCAGCCTCTGCTGTCAGCCCGACCGGCAATTGATTCCGGCAAGTATTATCAAGATCGCCACCTCGCTGGCCGCCCTGAACATCCTTGGACCCGACTACCGCTTTATCACCAGAATCTATCTGGACGGGGAAAAGAGACTGGTGGTGGAAGGGTTCGGCGATCCGCTGCTGGTTTCCGAAGAGGTGGAGAGAATCGCCCGGATGGTGCGGCGGCGGGGAATAGCCGAGCTCGGCGGCATTGTCATCGTCCAGGAGAGGTTTGCTCCGGGGGTGGAGCAAGCTCCGGGTTCAGAGGGCAGCGACAACCCCTATGATGCTGCCGACACCGCCCTGGCGGTCAACTTCAACAGTCTGCCGCTGAGGGTGGATCCGGACGGCGCTGTGCACTCCGCCGAACCCCAGACACCCTTTCTGCCGCTGATGGCGGAACTGGGAAAACACCTGGGAGTTGGTCGCCATCGGGTCAATATCGACGGGGTGTTAAACGGTAAGGAAACCCTGGCCGGCCGTTATGCCGGAGAACTCTTCCGGGCAATGCTGACGGCCGCGGGCATTCGGATCAATGGAAAGATCGACGTTGCCCCCCTGCCGGCAGAGCGCCGTCTGCTCTTTGTGCATCACTCCCCGCCGCTGCGGGAGATTGTTGCACTCTGTCTGCGCTATTCAAACAACTTTATCGCCAATCAGATTTTTCTTACCTGCGGAGTCGCCCGCTACGGATATCCGGCCGACTGGTACAAGTCCCGGCGGGTGCTGGCCCGGTTTTTTGCAACCCGCCTGGGAGTGAACGGCAGTGGTCTCCGGCTGGTCGAGGGTTCGGGCCTGTCGCCGCACAACCGGGTAACCGTGCGGGGAATGCTGCGGATTCTTGAGGAATTTGCGCCCTACTCCGATCTGCTGCCCACCAGATTCGGCAATCCGATCAAGTCCGGAACGCTCACCGGGGTCTATAACTATGCCGGGTATCTGGGCAAAGAACGCCGTCCCTTTGTGATCATCTTAAACCAGCGCGACAATATCCGTGACCGGCTCTTGCGTTTTTTCGTACAAAGGGAAAAAAGGAGGTCAGTCGGCGGGAGTGGAGAGGAATTTTCGGATTTCAGCGGATGTGAGGAAAAGGCCAGATAGCATCCGGTTTCCGGCCTTGAGGGCGGGAATCATTCTGACGCCGGCGGCCAGTGTCCGGCGGGGGTGGACCAGGACATCGATTTTTTCCACTTGCAAGCCCGGAAACTCGCTGTAGAGTTTGTTCAGCTCACGGCCGACCAGCATGCAGCGTGGTCAGAGAGAGGATTTGTAGAATTGGATTTTCACTGTTTTCCCGAAAAGAGCAGAAGGAATGAGTCAGCCGTTTCAACTGGTCTCCGAGTTTACCGCTGCCGGCGATCAACCGCAAGCAATTGCGCGGTTGGCCCGCGGTATTGAAGAAGGGGTGCGGGATCAGATCCTGCTGGGGGTAACCGGCTCGGGCAAGACCTTTACCATGGCGCGGGTGATCGAGGAGGTCCAGCGTCCCACCCTGGTCATGGCCCCCAACAAGACCCTGGCCGCCCAGCTCTTCTCCGAATTCAAGGAACTCTTCCCGCACAATGCCGTGGAATATTTCGTCAGTTATTACGACTACTACCAGCCCGAGGCCTACATTCCCCAGTCCGATACCTATATCGAGAAAGACTCCTCCATCAACGATGCCATCGACAAGATGCGCCACGCCGCCACCCGTTCGCTGCTCACCCGGCGGGATGTCCTCATCGTTGCCAGTGTCTCCTGTATTTACGGTCTCGGTTCGCCGGACGAGTATAAAAATATGCACCTCTTCCTCAAAATCGATGAGGAGTATCCCATGGAGGAGGTGCAGCGTCGCTTGGTGTTCATGCTCTATGAACGCAACGACCTCTCCTTTCATCGCGGCACCTTCCGGGTGCGAGGTGATGTTATGGAGATCTTCCCGGTCCATGAGGAGGATCATGCGGTGCGGGTGGAATTTTTCGGCGATATCGTCGACCGCATCACCATTGTTGATCCGCTGCGGGGGGTTGTGGTGCGGGAACTTGACGAGTTGACGGTTTTTCCCGGCAGTCATTTCGTCACCAACCGGGAGCGGCTGCAGACCGCTATTCGGACAATCAAGGAGGAACTGACCCGGCGTCTGGAGGAACTGCAGGCGGAAAATCGACTGGTGGAGGCCCAGCGGTTGGAACAGCGGACCATGTTCGATCTGGAGATGATCGAGGAGCTGGGCTATTGCAACGGCATCGAGAATTACAGCCGTCATCTCACCGGCAAGGAGCCGGGGGCGCCACCCCCCAACCTGCTGGACTACTTTCCCGATGATTTCATTCTCTTCATGGATGAATCCCATATCGGTGTCTCCCAGGTGGGCGGTATGTATAACGGCGACCGTTCCCGCAAGCAGACCCTGGTGGATTTCGGTTTTCGGCTGCCCTCGGCCCTGGACAACCGGCCGCTGCGCTTCGATGAGTTCGAGGAGCGTATCAACCAGGTGATCTACGTCTCGGCCACCCCGGGTGACTATGAGCTGAAAAAGGCGGACGGCCGTATCGTCGAGCAGCTCATCCGTCCCACCGGACTGCTTGATCCGAAAATCGAGGTGCGGCCCGCCACCACCCAGGTCGATGATCTTCTGGAAGAAATCCGCCTGCGCACGGCCCGGGGCGAGGCGGTCCTGGTGACGACCCTGACCAAGCGCATGGCCGAGGATCTCACCGAATATTACGAGAATGTGGGGGTTCGGGTCCGCTATCTTCATTCGGATATCAAAACCCTGGAGCGGGTGGAGCTGATCCGGGATCTGCGCAACCATGAATTTGATGTGCTCATCGGCATCAACCTTCTGCGCGAGGGGCTGGATATCCCCGAGGTATCGCTGGTGGCCATCCTCGACGCCGACAAGGAGGGTTTTCTCCGTTCCGAGCGCTCTCTGGTGCAGACCTGTGGACGGGCGGCGCGTAATGCCGGGGGCATGGTCATTCTCTATGGAGACGGCATCACCGGGTCCATGCGCTACACCATCGAGGAGACCAACCGGCGGCGCGCCATTCAGGCGGAATATAACCGGAAACACGGAATAACTCCCACAACCATCACCTCGGCGGTCAAGGATTCGCTGCAGGAGCATCTGCGGGAAAGCGGCCGGCAGGAAGCGGTGACCGCGGACGCCGTCAGCGCCGAAGCCGTTGTCCATTATCACAGTCTCGCCGATCTGCGGCAAGAGATCGGCCGCCTTGAAGAGAAGATGCAGGAGGCGGCCGCGGCGCTGGCCTTCGAAGAGGCGGCGGTGTATCGGGATCAACTTAAGGAGTTGCGCAACATGGAGCTTGAAATTGGCTGACTGGTTATACCGGGGATCGCTGAAGATCGTCCCGCCGCTCTATGTGGGGCTCACCGGCCTGCTCTTTTTCACCTGCCGGAAGTCCATCCACGGGGAGGAGCATCGACGTTTCTGCGAGCGGCATAATGCCTTTATCTGCGCCATATGGCATTACGGTATCCTCTATATCCTCCATCATTTCCGCGGCAAGAAGGCAGCGGTCATGGTGAGCGCCAGCCGCGATGGCGAGTATATTGCCAGGGCAGCCCGTCTCATGGGATTTTCCACGGTGCGCGGTTCCCGTACCAGCCAGGGACTGCGGGCGATTATCAGGTTGCGGACCCAGCTGAAAAAGGGGTTGAGTGCGGGTATTGTCGCCGATGGCTCCCAGGGGCCGCCAAGAAAGTTGCAGGCCGGGGTTATTCTGCTGGCCGGGCGCAGCGGCGCGCCCATCCTTCCCTTTGCCTGGTCCGCGGAGCGTTATATCACCTTTTCCAGCTGGGACCGGACGGTTTTGCCCCTTCCCTTTTCCCGCATGTCCATCTGTTACGGGAAGCCGTTGCTGGTCCCGGACAAACTGGAAGACGGCGAACTGGAGAGATATCGACTCCTCCTGGAGGAGAGCATGAACAGGCTGTACCAGGAGGCCTGGTCCATTTACGGCAGGAAACATCATGAAAAACAGTAGCGGGAATAACCGGCACCGGGTCCAAAGCCTGGTGGTTGCCGGATTGAGCGGCGGTTCCGGGAAAAGTGTGGTTTCCATCGGCCTGATTGCCGCCATGCGGCAGCGCGGTAAACGGGTGAGGCCTTTCAAGAAGGGACCGGATTACATTGATGCGGGCTGGCTGGCCAGGGCGGCAGGCCGTCCCTGCTACAACCTCGACCCGTACCTGATGAGTGGGGATGAAATTGTCGACTCCTTCCGTCAACACTCTGCGGGTATGGATATTGCCGTCGTTGAAGGCAACCGTGGGCTCTATGACGGTGTCAATCCCGAGGGGGGGTATTCAACCGCCGAACTGGCCATCCGTCTCGGTCTGCCGGTTCTGCTGGTGGTCAACTGCTCCAAGACGACTCGGACCATTGCCGCTCTGGTTCTCGGTTGCCGACAACTGGACCCGAGAGTACAGATCAGCGGAGTGATTCTCAACCAGATCGCCACCTCCCGGCATGAATCGATTATCAGGCAGGCGGTGGAGAACGACACCGATGTCAGGGTGCTGGGGATTGTGCCGCGCCTGAAGCGGGACATCTTTCCCATGCGTCACCTGGGCGTGACGCCGCATCAGGAGTATGACGCCGCCGAGGAGGCGATATCGCGTCTGGCCGATGTCGCCCGGCAACACTTTGACCTTGCGGGCATTGCCGCTCTGATGCGCGGCAGGGAAACGGATTCCTGCGGCAGAGAAATTTCTTCCCGGACAGGGGGCGGCGGCCGGGTTAGGGTGGGAATCCTGCGGGATGCGGCCTTTCAGTTCTACTATGAGGAAAATCTCGATGCCCTGCGCCGAGGCGGCGCCGAACTGGTGATGATCGACGCCCTGGAGGCGAACTCGTTGCCCCTTACCCTGGACGGCCTTTACATCGGTGGCGGTTTTCCGGAAACAAGTGCCGGCAAATTGGCCGCCAATATCTCCTTTCGGGAATCGGTGCGGGCGGCCGCCGAACGGGGAATGCCCATCTATGCCGAATGCGGGGGATTGATATTCCTGGGAGAGCGCATTGTGCTCGACACCACCTCATATCCTCTGGTCGGCGTGTTTCCCATTACCTTCGGAATATCCCCAAAGCCCCAGGCCCATGGCTATTCCATTTTCACCGTTGAAAAAGAGACCCCTTTCTATCCGGTGGGAACCCGGGTGAAAGGGCATGAGTTTCGTTACTCAACCATTCTCCACTGGGGGGGGCAACCGGAACAACTGCCCCTGAAGATGGAGCGCGGTACCGGCTTTATGGCCGGACGCGACGGATTGGTGCACAGGAATGTGCTGGCCCTCTATACCCACATCATCGCCCCTGGAACTCCCCGGTGGGCGGAGGGATTTCTGGCCAGGGCCGCCGGCTGGCGTCAGGAGAGGGAAAGGGGCCCGCTCCCGCATGAACGGCCGGGACCCAGCTAGAGTTGCCCATCGGCAACACCGGCCGGCAGGACGTGTTTCACGTCGTAGATAACGGCGTACTGTTTGCAGATATTGCGCAAGTCCGATTCGCTGAGTTCGAGGAATTCCCGGTGGGAAACGGCCAGGATGATGGCCTCATATTTTTTTCCGGCGGGTATGTCGTTACTGAGGTTGACCTTGTAGCGGTTTTTCGCCTCTTCGGGATCGGCCCAGGGATCGTAGACATCGATAATGGCACCGTAACTTGCCAGTTCAGCGATGATATCGACTACCTTGGTGTTACGCAGGTCGGGACAGTTTTCCTTGAAGGTCAGCCCCAGCACCAGAATGTTGGCATCCACCACCGGAATGCGCTTTTTCAGCATCAGCTTGATCACCTCGGTGGCGATATAGCGGCCCATGTCGTCGTTGATCCGCCGACCGGCCAGGATCATTTCCGGATGATGACCCACCTCCTGGGCCTTGTGAGTGAGGTAGTAGGGATCGACGCCGATACAGTGTCCGCCCACCAGGCCGGGCCTGAAGGGCAGAAAGTTCCACTTGGTACCGGCCGCCTTCAGTACCTCCAGGGTATCGATTCCCAGTTTGTTGAAGATCAGGGCCAGCTCGTTGATGAGGGCGATATTGACATCCCGCTGGGTGTTTTCGATCACCTTGGCCGCCTCGGCCACTTTGATACTGCTGGCCTTGAAGGTTCCGGCCCGGATGATTCTGCCGTAGAGGGCATCCACAAAGTCGGCGATTTTGCCGGTGGAACCGGAGGTCACCTTCATGATATCCGGCAGCCGATGTTGCTTGTCGCCTGGATTGATGCGTTCCGGACTGTAACCGGCGAAAAAGTCCTTGTTGAAGGTAAGCCCCGAGACCTCTTCGAGGATGGGAATGCAGACCTCTTCGGTGGCGCCGGGATAGACTGTGGATTCGTATATGACCACATCCCCTTCGGCTAGGACGCTGCCCACAGATCTGGACGCCGACTCCAGGGGGCTGAGGTCCGGTCGTTTGGAGGCATCGATGGGGGTGGGAACCGCGACGATAAAGACGTTGTATTCCTTGAGATCGTCAAGGCTGCTGGTGAATTTCAGTTGGCCGGCTGATTTCAGTTCATCACCGGTTACCTCCATGGTGGAGTCCCGGCCCTGCTCCAGTTCGGCGATCCGCCCGCTGTTGAGGTCGAAGCCAATGGTCGGCAGCTGTCTGCCGAATTCAACGGCCAGTGGCAATCCCACGTATCCCAGGCCGATGACCGCTACCTTGGCGTTTTCCAGATCTGGCATATCTATCTACCCTTAATCATAATTAATATTGTGATGATACAGGTATTATATGGCCTGGATCCCGGATCTACCAAATAAAAAAATGGAAAATTTCACTTTGATCCATAATAGACCACGCCGCTGGAATCGGTTTCCCGCACGGTGACGGAGTGGAGCCGGTAACGTGCCTGCGACAACCCGGCACTGAGAGACTCGAAGATGTGCACGGCAATGTGTTCCGAGGAGGGGTTTCTCTCCGCAAAGGCCGGGTGTTCGTTGAGATCCCGGTGGTCGATATCGTCGATCACCGCCTTGACCTGTTTTTTGAGGACCTTGAAATCGATCCCCATTCCCAGTTCGTCGAGCCGGGTTACCCGTACCCGTACTTCCACTTTCCAGTTGTGGCCATGGGGTTTTTCGCAATCGCCGGGATAGTTGCGCAGGTGATGTCCGCTGGAAAAATGGGTTTTCACAAAGATATCAAACATGACGTATCCTCCTCCAGGGGTGGAAATGAAAACTTGACTTGCAAGCGCTGGTTGATAAATGGTAATACTGTGCGATTAAAAGTAAAGCCATCCGTGGCCAGGAAAGACGTTTGTCGCAATTTTCAATCAGCAGAATGGGCCGGTTGCCGGGAGAGAACACCCCAACCGTTCGGATTCAGGAGAAAGTCATGACCACAGTCGCCCCTTTTCAGGGGATTTTTTTTAACCCGGCAAAGATAACCAGCCTGGAAGAGGTTGTCACCCCGCCCTATGATGTGATCAACGAGCAGGAGGCTGCCGATTTTCTGGAGAAAAATCCATACAGTATGATCCAGCTCGATATTCGTAACAACGGCGATGGAGGTGAAGAACAAAAACGGCGTTACCAAGAGGCCCGGGACAAGTTTCACCAGTGGCAGCGGGAGGGAGTGCTGGTCAGGGATCGGGTGCCGGCCATATATCTCTACTATATCGACTATGTCCATCCCTCGGGACGGCGGCTGACCCGCAAGGGGTTGGTGGCCCTGGTGGAGCTGGCCGAGTTTTCCGAAGGGGTGGTGCGTCCCCATGAAAAGACCTTTGATACGGTGATCGCCGACCGTTTGAAACTGATGGACAGCTGCCGGGCGCAGTTCAGCAAGGTTTTTTCCATCTTTTCCGATCCCGCCGACGAGGTCTTCCCGCTTCTGGAGAAGAGCAGGGAGCAGGAACCCATCTGCAGATCGAAGGATGCACTGGGAAACATCCATACCCTGTGGCGGGTGACCGATGAAAAGGTACTGGCCGCCGTCTCCAGTTTTTTCAGGACCCGGCCGGTCTATATCGCCGACGGGCATCATCGCTATACCACGGCTCTGAACTGCCGGCGACGGGCTGTGGAGAAGAGCGGTTCCCTCGCCCCGGATAATCCCTACAACTTTATCATGATGTATCTGGCCAGCATGGAGGACGAGGGAATGTCCATCCTGCCCACCCACCGGCTTCTGAATTATCCCGGCCATGTGAGCGCGGACGGACTTGTCAGCCGTCTGCGGCACGGGATGGAGGTTTCGGAGATCACCGGCGGCAGCCGGGAAGTACTCATCGCCGAGGTCCTGGCTGCCATGGAGGAAAAGGGCTTGACCGCCGTCACCTTTGGTCTCTATCATCCCGGCGAGGATCGTTGTTTTCTGCTGCGGTTACAGGAGGAATTTCTGCAGCAGGCCGCGGCCCTGGCCGGTAAGGCGCCGGTATTGCAACATCTTGATGTGGTAGTGCTCTCCGAATTGATTTTTGGTGAATATCTCGGCCTTGATAACCGGCGCATTGTCCGGGAAAAACGCGTCGGTTATTACAGTGATCCGGACATCGCCCTTGATGTGGCGGTGAAGAAAAGCGTCAGCGAGGAGGAGGAGACACCGCTGCTCTTTCTGCTGAACCCCACCCGTATCCGGCAGGTGACCGACGTGGCCGATGCCGGTGAGATCATGCCGCACAAGTCCACCTATTTCTATCCCAAGATCCTTACCGGTATGCTTATCAATAAACTGGCAGCCGATGAGAGAATCCGGCGGTTTGACGAGTAAACAACTCCGAGGCCTGCCGGGCGAAGGCGCGGTATCCGGCGATACGCTCTTTGACGGCAGACTCCGCTGCCGACAGCCGGAAAAGGGATATCGCTTTTCCATCGATAGTCTGCTGCTGGCCCATTTCTGCAGGCCGACGCCCGGGGACACGATCCTTGACCTCGGTGCCGGCTGCGGGGTTGTCGGGCTGGTTCTCTATTTCAGGCATGCCCCGGCCCATTCGTTGCGCATCGTCTGTCTGGAGTTGCAGGGCCGACCGGCCCGGCTGGCCGGACAGAATATCAGAGAGAATGGTTTTCAGGACGGCATGCAGGTTGTCCAGGGAGACCTGCGGCGGATAAGCAGTTTTCTGAAAGCGGAAACCATGGACAAGGTCATCTGTAATCCTCCCTACCGCAGGAAGGGCAGCGGCCGGGTCAATCCGGGAACGGAAGAGGCCCTGGCGCGGCATGAGATCGCCGCCACCCTGGACGATGTGGCGCGGGCGGCGTTTCATGCGGTAAAAAACCGGGGCAGAGTTTTTTTGATCTATCCGGCCTCAAGGGCGGCGGCTCTGCTCCATGGTTTAGAGCGGCGCAGGCTGACGCCGAAACGATTGCAGCCGGTCTATGGATATCCGCAGGCGGGGTGTGCCTCGATGGTTTTGGTGGAAGCGATGAAAAACGGTGGTGAGGGTATGGAATTTTTATCGCCGCTGTATATCTACGACGCGCCCGACGGCCCCTATTCCCGGGCCATCCGGAAGTGCATCCGAGGGTGAGGCGAATGCGCTGGCAAAAGGCGCCGATGATCGCGGGCGGGATTCTGATTTTTCTGCTGTTTTTGCTGATGCTCATTTCCGTTAATCGGCTTTTTCCCTTTTGCCGGTTACTGACCCTGTCCTCCACGGTGGTGGGTTGCCTGGGATGGTTGGCCGCCGCTGCCGCACTTGGTCTGGCGGCATGGGATTTTCCGGGGCGTGTCGCCCTTCTCTTTCTGCTCTTTTTTACCTTTGCCTGGTGGCGGGGGCCCTATCTCGAACCACCGGCCGATCCCATCGAACATCTCAACCGCATCTACGACTGCTGCGGCCAGGATTCCGACCGGATTCGACGGGCCGAGAGGGGAAGCACGCAACGAAACAGTATCGGCCTGTGGCATTACTCCATGGCCGCTGTTCTCCTCTGCAATCAAGGGGAGAGTGGTGCTGATCCAACCGGGATTCTTCACCGCATTGATTTGGCCCATGCACTTTTCGTCGGCCTGGTAGGCGTTGCCCTGCTGTTGACGGCAAAGGCGGCGGGCCTGCCGGATCAGTGGGCCTTTTTGAGTTGCGTTATCGCCTTTTTCTTTATGGGAACCAATCGTTTTGCCTATTTTTCCTATTACAGCCTGGCCCCGACCTTTACCTCCATTCTCCTTTACTGGTTGTGGATTGCCCGCTTTTTTTTTCGCAGCGGCAAGCGGGAAACAATACTCGGCTTAAGCGTCGCCTCGCTGATGTTGCCGGTTATCTGGGTCAACCATAGACAGGAAGCCGGTTTTCTGGGGCTTGTCATTCTTGCCTGGCTGGCGGTGAATATCTATTTCCATGGGATGTCCCGACAAAGTGGGTTAAAGGCTTGGCGCTTCCTTTTGTTTTTTTTCAGCACCCTTTTTTTTCTCTTCTTTGTCCTGCCGCAACTGCCGCTGGTACGGGAAATTTTGGGTGATTTTTTTATCAGGGATCTGTGGGAAAAAAATCGGCATCTGGTGGTGAACTGGAAGGGGATTTTTCTATGGGGCAGGATTGGCGGTTATCGGGTTGACGAAACGTTCTATGGAATGGGAATCTTCCTGGCGGGATTGAGTTTTTTGTACTTTGCCGTCAACCGGGGGGACACTGAAAGAAAGGTGCGCATCTGGCTGCTTTCTTTTCTGCCCTTTTTCGGCTATCTTTTGCCTTTGCTCAACTTTATCTGGCTTTCCAATGTGCAGTACTACGAATATTATCGCCTTTGTTATGCCTCGCTTTTCTGGTTGCTGATTGCGGATTGCCTGCGGCTTGCCGGCGACCGGATCCTCCGTCATGGCCGGTCCTTTTTCCGCAGCAGAGGAGGTGGACATGAGGGGTGAGGAGATATTCTCCACAGCATATTATCTCCTTTGCTGTGGGTTGGTGGTCCTGGTTGCCGGTATCAGGTCCGCTCCTGTATATGGAAAACTCGACTTTCTCCTGCTGGACGGCAAACCCTGGTGGCCGGAATGGAGAGCGATGATCGAGGAGGTGATCCAACAGCCTCCCCGGCCGATCCTCACCGATCCGATGACCAGTACTGTTTTACGGGGAGTTTTTGATCAGCAGACACTGTTTTATCGTGACAGCAGCGGCGTTGTGCCCCTGAGAATTGAAGAGATGGACAAACTGAGCGCGGGTGGAAAAACCGCCTTTCCCCTGGGAGCACTTCTGCTGCTGCTGGCTCCCGATTCCGTCACGGTCCGGGCGGATGGCGGTCATGTGGAGCATGCGCCCATATCCGCCGTGCCATCCGGCGGGATGAAAGAGGATAACCGGCGTTATCGTTGCCTGGTAAACCTGCAGGGTTTTTCAGGTTCATGGGTCCCCGGGGAAACTGGTCACTGGTGGCCGGCATTTGCCGATACAGGCGGATTTTATACCTTTCAGGGTCTTGACGGGCGCCGGTGGATCATGGAGGAGAGGTTGCGTGAATCCCCGCCGCACCACTGTAGCGTATACTTCCGCAGCGGCGAAAAACAGGGCAGGTGACAACCATCGACATGCTTTCCTTCATCAGAGAAACCGGCAGGTGCATCCACCGACAGAGATACCTTATTCTCTCCATGGCCCGGCGTGATATCGCCGCCCAGTATGTGGGATCTTCCCTGGGTTTTGTCTGGACCTTTATCCACCCCCTGGTGCTCATTTTCGTCTTCTGGTTTGTCTTCAGTGTCGGATTTCGGGCCAAGCCCATGAACAATGTTCCCTTTGTGGTCTGGTTGACCGCGGGCATGGCTCCCTGGTTTCTCTTCTCGCAGATTGTCGGCGCCTCGGCCGGGGTCGTTGTTGCCCATGCCAATCTCATTAAAAAGACGTTATTTTCCTCTGAGATTTTGCCGGTTGTCACCATTGTTTCCGCAAGCGTCACCCATCTGGCATTTCTGCTGCTGCTGTTGCTGTTGCTCATCTTCCAGCATATCGCCTTTTCGCTGTATATCCTGCAGTTTTTCTATTATCTTTTCTGTCTCTGGATCCTCACCCTGGGGCTTGGCTGGATGGTTGCCGCCTTGCACGTTTTTCTGCGAGATGTTGCACAGATAGTTGGTGTCGTTCTGCAGGTGGGGTTCTGGGTGACACCGGTTTTTTGGGATATCCACATCATGCCGGCCAAGGTACAGACGGTCTTGAAGCTCAATCCCATGTTGTACATCGTACAGGGATACCGGGATTCCTTCATCTCCCGGACGGGGTTCTGGCATCATCCCTCTCAGACCCTTTATTTCTGGTGTTTTGCCCTTGTCACCCTGCTGCTTGGAAATTTTATCTTCAAACGGCTGCAACCCCAGTTTGCCGATGTCCTCTGATATGCCGCAAAAATCCGCTCCAGCTGATCCGGTGATCGTCCTCGACGGTGTCGACAAGGTGTACAATATGTATTCCCGGCCCCTGCACCGGGTTGTCGAGGCATTTCTGCCGGAATCCGGGAGAAAATACCATCAGGAGTTCAAGGCCCTGGATAATGTGACTCTGACCGTTGAACGTGGCTGTACCGTGGGGATCATCGGCAGAAACGGCAGCGGCAAGTCAACGCTGTTGCAAATCATCTGCGGTATCCTGCGACCCACCGGGGGCAGGGTGGTTGTGGACGGTCGAATTTCCGCCCTGCTCGAACTGGGAGCCGGGTTTAATCCGGAGTTCACCGGTCGCGAGAATGTGTATCTCAACGGCTCGATCATGGGACTGAGGCGACATGAGATCGACGCCTGTTTTGACGATATTGTCGATTTTGCCGGCATCGGCGACTTTATCGATCAGCCGGTGAAGACCTTTTCCAGCGGCATGTACGTACGCCTTGCCTTTGCCGTGGCCATCAATGTCAATCCCGATATCCTGGTGGTGGACGAGGCTCTGTCGGTGGGAGATACCCTGTTCCAGGCTAAGTGCTTCGCCAAATTTCGCCGGTTTCAGGAACAGGGCGTCACCATCCTTTTCGTCACCCATTCCATGGACCTGGTAACCCGTTATTGTTCCAGGGCCTTTTTACTGGAAAGGGGCAGACTCATCAGGGCCGGAACGGCCAAGGAGGTGGTGGATACCTATAATCGTCTCCTGGTGGAAGAGTCGGCGGATGATGAAAAAAAAGCCCCGGTAGGGGAGGGGAACCAATCACCACAGAGCCGGAATTCCCGGCTCCTTGCCCATATGAAGAGCAGTGAGCACAGCTTTCGGCTCAATCCCGATGAGAATCGTTACGGCAATGGTAAGGCGGAGATCGTCCGGGTGGGGATCTTCGATGGGAGCGGCCGGCCGCAGCAAACCCTGCATCACGGTGAAATCTACGAAATCATCATGGAGGTGGAGTTCAAAGCGGCCCTGAGCAATCCGATATATGCCTTTACCATCAAGGATGTAAAGGGGTTCGATATCTCCGGTACCAATACCTTCTTTCACGAGATCGACACCGGCCGGCCGCAGTCGGGAGACAGGGTATGCGCCCGTTTTCGCCAGCGTTTACTGCTCAATGCCGGATCATATCTGCTCTCCTTTGGCTGTGCCGGTTTCGAGAACGGGGAATATGTGGTCTATGACCGGCGATATGACCTCATGAGTTTTGAGGTGGTTTCCCGGCGTCCCAGCGTCGGAATATTTGATCCCGATGCCGAAATCACCGTCACCGGTATCGACAGTGAAGGGTAACATCCGGTAAAAACATACGAATCAGGGTACCAGTGCAACATCGAGACAACGAAGTGGAAGACTCCCCCCTCATCGGAATCAATAACCTGCGACACGGCCCGGGCGCAATCTGGGAGGCTGCGGATCCGCGCAAAAGACAGGAGCTCCCTTACTCCGACGGCCGGGCCGAAGAGGAGTATATTTTCGACATCCTACAAAAGGTACGGGATCTTTCCTCGCACAGTGAGGAACTGCAAACCCATATACGGGACTGGGCCTCGGAATGCCATCTTTCGGCGGCACGTGCCAATGTCTATCGTCCCCTTGATTTTTCCGGCGTGAAGACCATCCTTGAGGTGGGAAGCGGTTGCGGCGCCGTCACCCGTTTTTTGGGGGAGCTGGGTGCCGGGGTCGATGCCGTGGAGGGCAGCCGTCGTCGGGCGGAGATCACCCGGTTGCGCTGCCGGGACCTGGCCAATGTGACGGTGATCCATGGCGACTTCAACGCCCTGGAGCTGCCATCAGCCCACTACGATCTGATTGTTCTCACCGGTGTGCTGGAGTATGTCGGGAAATACTCACCTGCGGGGAAGACTCCCATGGATGCCGCGGTTGCCATGTTGAAACGGCTCTTTAGCTGTCTCAGTCCCACCGGCAGGCTGATTGTCGCCATCGAAAACCGCATCGGTTTCAAATATCTGACCGGCGCCGGTGAAGATCACTTTGCCCGGCCGTGGGTGGGGGTGAGCGGCTATCCATCCTGTCATGATCCCGCACTGGCCCAAAAGCGGGGAATCGAGACCTGGGATCGTGGTCAGTGGCGGGAGATGATCGCCCGACTGCCGCACGTTGTTGCCCGGTGGTATTATCCCTTTCCCGACTACAAGCTGGCCACTACCCTGCTCAGCGGAGATTTCATTCGCAACGAACCTTTTGCTTGGGCATGCCTGAGTCGGGTCGGCTCCAGGGATTATACCGCAGTCTGGCATGCCGCGGTCGAGGAGCAACTTTTCTGGCAAACAGCCGGAGCCGCCGGCGCCCTGGAGGAGTTTGCCAACTCCTTTGTGCTGATCCTCGGGCGCAAAGCTTCGGCTGCTTCAGTGGACCCGTTGGTTACCTTTGACTTTGTGCATTTTGCCGGTCAGCAACGCAGGCCGGAATTCCGGGTGATGATTCGCAAGGGAAAAGGGGACAAACAGGTGGAAAAAATCCCCCTTTTTCCAGGAAGAGAGACCCGGGGCAACACCGTTGTCTCCCAGAGCCTGGAGACCGAGCCCTATATTAGTGGCGAACTGTTGATATCCCGCTGGACAAACGGTCTGCGATGCAGCCCTTCCGTGGACTGTCTGGATGATCTGCTCAGGGAGTATTACGCCTATCTTTCCCGGGTGTTCGCGCAGTATCCCGCCCACACCCTTGTTGATCTGTTGCCCACAAATATTGTAGTTGATACTGACGGCACCTGGCATTTCTTTGATCAGGAATGGCACGCAACAACGGATATTTCTCCGGCATTTGTCTTTTTTCGGGCCGTGTTCAATTTCTTCTGGTATCACAAGCAGGTCATCGAGCCCTTTTGCACAAAACAGAACCTTGAGACCGGACGGGATTTTGTTGCCCACTGTCTGCAGCGCACCCTTTTTTCCGCAGAGATCGATCTTGATGCCTTTATCAAATTGGAAAACGAGATTCAGCAGGCCATCAGCGGTGAGGATGGTTTTATCACCGTTGAGACCCTGCTGGAGAGTTCCTGCCGGAGACCGACGGCAACCTGGTCCTGGCGGAATGCGGTCCTGGTCTGGGGCGAAGAGGCCGTGACCTCGCCGGTGGCTGCCGTTGCCGCCGTTGCTGCGGGAACCCGGCTCACCTTCCGCCTGCCGGCGGCATCGGCACAATCGGAGTATCTGCAGCTGCGGCTGGGCATGGGCAAAGAGCAGCTCGATTGCGCCCTGCGGGTGGAGCGGTTTTCTCTCTACGGTTACGGGGCGGCAGGCGGCAGGAAAAGGATTTTTCCTGCCGGCAAGGGGGAAAGTCCGCTGCCGCCTTTGATGGATCTGACCGGCCTGAGGTTCTATTCCGATATCCGGGGTGGGGTCTATACGGTGGAAGAGGCCGAGTCACAGGCCCTGCATTTTTTATTCTCTGTTCCCGACCATGGCGAGGAGTTTTCCGCCTATGATTGTGAAATTTTGCTTGAGTTTTTGGGAAAAATCGCCCCGGATATTCGACTTGAGCAGTGTCGCCTCGATAACCTTGCAAAGAGTCGTTTGCTTGAAAATCAGGCAAAGCAATTGGAAAAACTTCAACAGGGCCTCCTGCAAATCGAGCAGAGCAGGGGATGGCGCGTTCTCTGTGCCTTACGAAATATTAGAGAAAAACTGCGTTTTAACCGCAAACCGGAACAGGGGGGCGACACCGATGACCCGCGCCCTCCGGCAATGCCGGGCGGCACTGCGGACAGGGGAGGACGACAGGGGATCTTCCTCAGCGTGATTATGGCGGTCTACAATACCGGTGGCGACGAGTTGCGCCAGACGGTTGAGTCTGTCCTGTCCCAGTCCTTT
Organism: uncultured Desulfobulbia bacterium; assembly: GCA_964446115.1. Taxonomy (GTDB): domain Bacteria; phylum Desulfobacterota; class Desulfobulbia; order Desulfobulbales; family Desulfobulbaceae; genus CAYUNE01. The sequence goes on from CAYUNE010000007.1 coordinate 68,052, forward strand.
CATGAATGGGAACTGATTATCGTCGACAGCTGTTCCAGCGACGGAGTAACGGGTCGGGCCCTGGCCGAAATCAGCCATCCCCGCATCAAGGTTCACTTTCTGCAAAGATCAAAGAATCTTACCCAGGCTCTGGAAAACGGCTGCCGGATTGCAACCGGTGAGTGGGTAACTTTTCTGGGCGGCTTTGACAGGTTGCCGGCCGACGCTTTTGAATCCTTTGCCCGGGAGGTACGGCGTCGACGGCTTGATGTTGTCTATGGAAATCATCAATTGATAGGTAGGTATGGCGATCTGCTGGAGACAAGATCCATGGAGCCTTTTTCCTGGAAAGAGACGGCAGGTCTTGATCCCCGTCTCTGTTGTCTCTATATCCGCAACAGGATGATCCGGCGGCTGGGGGGGCCGGATCCGGAGATGGAAGGGGTCCACCTCTACGATCTGCTGCTGCGGGCGGCCCGGCATACCAACCGCATTGCTCATCTTGACCTGGTTTTGTATCAATGTCGACGGTTTGAGCAACCAACCGCCGATGAGCTGCGCAGATATGATGATCTCGGCCAATGGGCCCGGCGCAGAAATCCGCCTCCAGCCTCCGCCCTGGAAGGCGGGATAGATCCCGAGCGTGTGCCGCTTTCGGAATAATCTTGTCTTTTATGAAAATTCATCATAGATTTCAATTGATTGACAGGTTGATAAACCAACTCTTCCGGAAAAGCGATGATATCGGTAATTATTCCAGCATACAATCATGAACAATTCATCGGACCGGCCATTGAGAGCGTCCTGGGGCAGAGCTGGGACGATCTCGAACTGCTGGTCATTGATGACGGCTCCACCGATAACACCGCCGGGGTGATCAAAAGCTATGATGATCGCCGCCTTTCCTATTTTTACCAGGAAAACCAGGATGCCTATAATACCATCAACCGGGGCCTGGGCCTGGCCAGGGGAGAATATATCGCCATTCTCAATTCCGACGACCTTTATCTCCCCGGACGGCTTGAGCGCCTGGTGGAGGTGCAGCGGGAAAGCGGCGCCGTTTGCCTGTTTACCGACGTTGTTCCCATTGACGAGGAGGGCGAGGAACTGTCGGATCCACAGTTCGGCTGGAATTGCTGGCACCGGAAAAACCGGGAATTCTACTTTGCCAGCGGCGATCTTTATACCGGTTTTCTCAAGGGAAATTTCATGGTGACCACATCCAACCTGTTCATGACCAGGGAGGTGGTGGAAAAGGTCGGCACCTTTTGTTCCCTGCGTTACCTCCATGACTATGATTATATTTTCCGCATCATGCTGGCCTTTCCCGATCAGGTGCGCTATCTCCACGGGGAGAGGTTGCTTGCCTACCGTATCCACGGGGGCAACACCCTGAGCGAGGCGGCTATTATCGGCCGTGAGCAGGACAAGGAGGTCATTCGCCGCTATTTGCTGGCAAAGGTTCCCGCTGAGTTCAGAGCGCTGGTTGAGGCCGGGGCCGACCGGTTGGTCGAGCTGGAGCAGGAGTTGGCGGAGGTCCGCCTGATGCTGGCGGGAGGTGAGGAAGATCCGGGGATCCGGGAGCTTGGGGGACGGCTCCTAACCGCCGTCAGGCGAAAGGTACGGAGAAAAGCGGGCTTTTGACGAGGATGAAGATTCCTAAATTTTATACCCTTGCCTCGCTGATCCGTCGGGGCCGGCGGCTTGCCCCCAAGGTCGATACGGTGACCTTCGATCTTTTCGACACTCTGCTGATCCGCCGGATCCATGATCCCGATCTGGTCAAGCTGCCTGTGGCCCGGTTTGTTGCCGAACTGGCCCGTAACAGGGGGTTGAGATGGAGCCGGCAGCAGGTCCAGAGGCTCCGGGATGAGATCGAAAGGCGGCACCGCCGGGAGACCGGTCGCCGTTTTGATGATCATGAGGCCTGTTATCCCGAGTATATGCAGGAAATGCTGGCGGAGATCTTCGGCGATTTTGCCGATCAGGCGCTCTTTGAACAGGTGGCGGATTATGAGATCAGTATGGAAAACGCCATGCTGGTCCCCCGAGGTCTTCTGGTTGACTGGCTGCGGGAGCTGAAGGAAGATAAGAAAAAAATTATCATTGTTTCCGATATCTATCTGCCGGCCAACTACCTGTGGCGCCTGGTGGAACATGCCGGGTTTGCCCATCTGGTTGACGATGTGGTTTCCTCGGCTGATTCCTTTCTTGCCAAGGCATCGGGTAAGGCGTTTCCCCTTCTGCAGGAGCGCTTTTCCCTTGATCCCGGACGTTGGCTGCACGTCGGCGACAATCCGATTTCCGACGGCCTGCGGCCCCTTGAATTCGGAATCAGGGCGTTGGTCCTCCACGATGCCGAGGAAAAACGCCGCAAGGCCGTTGTCAGGAGGCTGGTCAACTACAGCCGGGGCAAACCGTTCTGGCGCGGTCGGGCCCTGCAGCAGCTCATGCTGCCCCTGGAAGGGGAAAACAGGGATCGTCATCCCCTCTATGTGGAGGGGTTCAGCTTTTTCGGCCCGCTGATCGGTGCCTTTGTACAGGAAATCGCCAGGGTGAGCAGGGAGAGGGGGATCGGCAAGATTTTTTTTCTCTCCCGCGAGGGCTGGACATTTAAAAAATTCTGGGAAGAGGCGATACCCCTCCTCTATCCGGACGGGCAGCTGCCGGAAACCGACTATCTCTATGTCAGCCGCATGGCCCTGGCCGGGGCAAGCTGTGCCCATCGGGGTCTTTCCCGCACCAATGCCGACATTGTCTTTCTTCCCTCCGGCAATGCCGATTTTCTTGATATCTGCAGGGTGTTTTCCCTTGATCCCCAACCATTTACACCTCACCTGGCCCGATACAAGCTGACCGAGACCACGGTGTTGAGCCCGTTGCACCATGGCTATCTGCCGGAAAACCGCATCAGGTTGTATGAGATGCTTGAGGATGAGGATTTCCAGAACCTGGTAAAAGAACAGAGCCGCGGGGCCAACGAGGCTCTGCAACGTTACCTGGAAGAGAGCGGTTTTTTTGCCCACCGTAACGTTGCCCTGGTGGATATCGGCTGGCTGGGCACCATTCAGCGTTTTCTCTACGAGGCAATCAGTCACCGTGACGATGTTCCCCGCTGCCACGGTCTGCTCTTCGGCACCACCCGGGGAATTCCCTATCCCGCCGATGCCCGAAACCATATCGAGGGTTTGATCTACGACAGGCATCGTTTCGACTTTGCCGCCTCCTCCCTGCTGTATGCCCGGGATCTCTTCGAGGAGGCCTGTCGGGCACCCCATCCCACCCTCAACGGTTACGCTCTCAAAAAGGATGGCGGTTTTGAGCTTATTTTCAGAAAAACCGATGATGAAATCGGCCGGGCGGAAAAAAATCAGGATGAACAATATGCCCCGCTGCAGGAGGGGATCTTTGCCGCTGCCAGGCGTTATGGCGGGGCCTCGGCCCTGCTGGGACACAGCCTCGCCGACTACCGGCCCTGGTTGAATCACCTGTTGGTGGGCAAGCTTGCCTTCCCATCCACCGCCGAGATTCTGGCGGTCAGGCACCGGAACCATCTCGATGATTTTCACGGCGCCAAAAAAGCCGCCCGACAGCAGGCGGCCGGAGTGGGCGAGCTCTGGTCCAGGGACGGCCTGAGTCTGCGCTGCTCCCCTTTTCTCCGTCTCAGGCTTTTCATGAAACACATGAAGGACCGTCTCAACGAGTAATGAATGGAGCCATGAAACCCAGAAAAACCATGAGCCGGGGGTATGATTTGGCCTCGATTCCGCTGCACAGGACAGGCCGCCTCTTTTTCCTCAGCCGTTTTCTGCCCATGGGAAACATGGGCGGCGGCCCGGGATGGCGTTGCCTTCTGGTGCTGGGGATTATCCGCTACTGCGGTGGTATTCTCTTTCGCGCCATGATTCCCTTTGAGGCATCTATCCATCGATTATATCAAATGCGTCGGAAGATCGGCTCTATCGCCGTCGGCGGCAACGGAAAAGGACGGGGTTGATGAAAAGGTATCTGAAAAAAAGGGTTCTGGTTACCGGTGGCGCCGGTTTTCTTGGTTCCCATCTCTGTGAACGGCTGTTGCAGCGGGGCGAAGAGGTAATCTGCCTGGACAACTACTACACCGGCACCAAGGAGAATATCATCCATCTTCTCGATAATCCGTCTTTTGAACTCATTCGTCACGACGTAACCTTTCCCCTCTATATCGAGGTGGATGAGATTTACAATCTCGCCTGTCCGGCCTCGCCCATTCATTACCAGCATGATCCGGTCCAGACCACCAAGACATCGGTGCACGGAGCCATCAATATGCTGGGCCTGGCAAAACGACTCAGGGCCAAGATTTTCCAGGCCTCAACCAGTGAGGTGTACGGCGATCCCGAGATTCATCCCCAGGTGGAGTCCTACTGGGGCAATGTCAATCCCGTGGGGCTCAGGGCCTGCTACGATGAGGGAAAGAGATGTGCCGAGACCCTTTTTTTCGATTATTTTCGCCAGCATAACCTGCGGATCAAGGTGGGCAGAATTTTCAATACCTACGGTCCCCGCATGCATCCCGATGACGGCCGTGTGGTCTCCAACTTCATTGTCCAGGCTCTGCAGGGCCAACCCCTCACCGTCTATGGTGACGGCAGCCAGACCCGTTCTTTCTGCTTTGTCGACGATCTCATCGAACTTATTGTCCTGTTCATGAACAGCGATGATGCTCTGACCGGACCCGTCAACATGGGCAATCCGGCGGAATTCGCCATCCTGGAACTGGCAGAACGGATTATCGATCTCATCGGCTCATCGTCGCCGATCCTCCACCGGCCGCTGCCCGCCGATGATCCCAGGCAGCGTTGCGCCGATATCTCCCTTGTTCGCAGCGAGTTCGGATGGGAGCCGAAAACTTCCCTGGAAGAGGGCCTCCGCCGGACAATCGCTTACTTTGATCGCCTGCTCTCCGAATCGGGTTGAAGCCTTCCCGCTTTCTGTGATCAATTACAGCTTGGAAGTAAGACAATACCACGGGGTTGCATACCCTGTGATCGGTTACGAATTTCTTTGCCAGTTGAATCCATTGGTATTATGAATGGTAGTCGGATCTTCCGGTGGAGGAGATCACCGGGTGTTCCCGACTCATTGTTCATGAACATGAAAGACGAGGTCCTTATGAAGAACAAGCCACTGCTGTTTTCTTTTTTTTATGGGTGGAAAACAGTGACGACCGCGGCCGTCACTGTTTCGCTTTGCTGGTCGCCTGTTACCATGGCCCGCATCAACGAGAACACGCTGGTGATCAGGGAGGGGGTTCAACACGGGACAATGGCTGCCAACCGGGATGAAGGCGGCGGAGAAACCATTACGGCAGACAAGCCGGAAGCGGCCAATGCCACAGCTCCGGAACCGCCGGAACTTCCCACCATCGAGGGGGAACCGGTGCAGCGGCAGACCGTGGAGCAGGAAGGTGACAATACCCTGCTGTGGATAGGGGCGGGAGTGGCCGGTGCCGCGCTCCTCGGCGTAGCCCTCGGCGGTGGAGGAGGCGGAAGCGATGCGCCCGCCGATACTCCCGAGACGCCTCCCCCTGCAGAGGAGTCTTATAGCGGACCGGCAATCGCCGGTGAGTGGAGCGGTGAACTGGATCTGGTCAAGTTCGAACCTGAATCCATCACCGCCACCATTACCCAACAGGGGGAAAATATTACAATCCGCACCACATCCAGCCGTCCTTATGGCCGCCTGTTCACCGGCACCATCGACAACAACGGCGCCATGCTTGTCTATGACCAGGAAACCGGCGAAGACTGGACCACAAGTGAAGGAAATGCCACGGAAAAGAACATTGTGCTGACGGATTGGATCAGCGGTGAGGGCAAGCTGGACAGGTTGGAGCTGCATCGGTAGCTGCCGCTGCGGTTTAAGAGAATGGAGAAAATGGCGGCGGTTGTCCGGGCAGGGAGGCCCGGATCACGGCTGCCGGCTGCTTGAAAGGGAAGACAGGTAAAAGTCATGGCGGACAATCCGGATGTATCAGTCGTCATCCCCATCTACAATGAAGAGGAGAACATTCCCCTGATGTACAGGGAGCTCAACGATGTTTTTTCCGGCAGAACCTACAGGTATGAACTGCTTTTTATCAACGACGGCAGCAGCGACGGCAGCGGTGATCTGCTCAGGGAAATCCAGGCGAAAGATCCGCAGCATGTGGTGGTGATCAACCTGCGGAGAAACTTCGGTCAGACCGCCGGTTTGTCGGCGGGATTCGATCACGCCCGGGGCCAGGTGATCATCACCATGGATGGAGATCTGCAAAACGATCCCGCCGATATCCCCAGGATGCTGGAAAAGATCGAGGAGGGGTATGACGTTGTTGCCGGCTGGCGCCGGAAGCGCCAGGATCCCTTTCTCAACCGCCGGCTGCCCTCCATGATCGCCAACCGCATCATTTCCTTCACCACCGGGGTCAGGCTCCACGATTACGGGTGCACTCTCAAGGCCTTTAAGCGTGAAGTTGTGGAGCATATCGATCTCTACGGCGAGATGCATCGCTTTATTCCCGCCATTGCCAGCGGTTTCGGTATTTCACTGGCGGAGATTCCGGTGAATCATCGGGCCCGGCGTTTCGGCAAGTCCAAATACGGTATTTCCCGGACATTCAGGGTGATCCTTGATCTGATCACCGTCAAGTTTCTGCTCAGCTATTCCAACCGGCCCATTCATATTTTCGGGATGATCGGGCTCTGCGCCTTTTGTCTTGGTCTGGTGCTGGCGGCCGTGGTCATCATCCAGCGCCAGTTTTACGGTATCGGGCTCGCCGACCGGCCCCTTTTTCTGCTGGCGATCCTCTTCATCCTGGTGGGAGTCCAGTTCATCACCATCGGCCTTATTTCGGAGATCCAGGTGCGGACCTATCATGAGTCACAGAAAAAACCCATCTACTTTATCAAAAATATCTATTCCGGATAACGGGCCGGGAGGATTCCGGCGCAGGGGAAAGGCGGAAGGAGGATGGCCTGGTACGGGAAAGGGTAACACGGTGTCGTGATAGACATTCTGATTCCCAACTATAACGGCAGGCATCTGCTGGCTCCCTGCCTCGATTCCATTCTGCCCCAGCTGGGAACCGATGATCTGGTCACCGTGATCGACAACGGTTCCCGGGATGGATCGGTTGAATTGCTCAGGGAAAAGTATCCCCGGGTCAACCTTGTGCTGCATGCCGGCAATCAGGGATTCAGTGCCGCCGTCAATGCCGGTATCGTCGCCACCCGGCAGCCCCTTGTCTTTCTTCTCAACAACGACACCGAGCTGGCCGGAGACTGTCTTGCCCGCCTCACCGAGGCTGTAACCAGACATCCGGGGTATGATTTTTTTGCGTTGAAAATGCTCGATTATCGGCGCAGAACCGTGCTGGACGGTGCCGGCGACGGTTATTTCCGCGGGGGTATGGGCTACCGCCTGGGCACCATGGAAGAAGATGGACCGGAGTATGACCAGCAGGTGCGGGTCTTCGGGGCCTGCGCCGGTGCCGCGGTTTACCGCCGTTCCTTTTTCGAGAAGGTGGGACTCTTTGACGAGGATTTTTTCGCCTACCTGGAAGACGTGGATCTCAACCTGAGGGCCATGCGCCGGGGAATGCGCTGTCTGTTCCTGCCGCGGGCGCGGGTCTACCATATCGGCAGCGCAACCAGCGGTTCGACCTTCAACCCCCTCACCATCAAGCTCACCACCCGCAACAGTTTCCGGGTTTTGGTGAAAAACTATCCAGTCTCTCTCTTTGTCACCCTGTTGCCGGTGATCACCATTTATCAGCTGAGCTGGCTTTTGTTTGTCATTAAAAAAGGGCAGCTTCCCGCCTATTTTGCCGGAATCGTCAGTTTTGTGAAAAACAGCCGTCGCACCCTGGGCAAGCGGCAGGCCAGCCTGCGGGATCCCGTCGTTACCGGCGGTGAATTTCTAGAGCTTATCACCAAGGCCGAACGGGACGTGGTGAGATCCATCATGCGCCGCCGCCGGGCAGCGGGTAAGGGGAACGGGTTGTTGAAACTCTATGGCCGCCTCTTTCTACGGCGGGTCCGGGACCATGAGTAAGGTTGCGGTTGTTGTTGTCACCCACGATTCGCAGCAGGTGATCGGCAAATGCGTCCGGGCGCTGGCCGACCAGAGTGCGCCGGTGCATCAGCTCATCGTTGTTGATTCCGGATCAAAAGAGCCCGCTTACCTGACTTCGGTGCGGGAGTTTCCGGGAGCCGTCCTGGTGCTGCGGGATAATATCGGTTTTGCCCGGGCCAATAATCTGGGAATCGGACGGGTTGATCCCGGGGTCGAATATCTGCTCTTTCTCAATCCCGATGCCTTTCTCCATGGGAAATTTCTGGCCGGTGCCACGGCCGTCATGGAGCGGCATCCGGAGGCGGCCCTGCTCACAGGCCGGCTGAGCGGCTATGATCTGCAACAGCACCGTCCCACGGGCCGGCTCGATTCCACAGGCATTTTCCGCACCTGGTACGGCCGCTGGTATGACCGGGGCCAGGGCGAGATCGACGGTGACAACTATCAACGGCAGGAGAGCGTGCCGGCCGTTTGCGGTGCTCTGATGTTCGGCCGCAGGCAGGCCCTGGAACAGGTGGCCCGGCCCGGCGGTGCGGTTTTCGATCCGGACTTTTTTCTGTACAAGGAGGATATCGAACTGAGCCTGCGGCTGCGCAAGGCGGGCTGGTCCCTCCTGTATGATCCACGCCTGCCGGCCTTTCACTGCCGCGGCTGGCTGGATAAGCGGCGGCGCATGAGTCCGGCGCTGCGACGCACGGCCGCCGCCAGCGAGGTGCTGCTCTACCGCAGGCACCCCTCGCCCTACATGCTGTGGGCCATTTGTAAATACCTGGCGGTAAATCTTTTCCGGGCCTGATCCATGTCGGTGTCACAGGTATCCGCAGCCGGGGAGGCAGGCATCTCGGTGATTATCCCCACCCGTAACGGCGGTGCTTTTCTGCCCGCACTCTTTGCCGGGCTGGAAAAGCAGACCTGCCGTCCCCTGGAGGTGATCGTCGTCGACTCTTCATCCACGGATGATTCCAGAGCCATTGCCCGGGACTTCGGCGCCGAGGTCCTGGTGATTCCCGTTGCGGAATTCGACCACGGCGGCACCCGCACCCGGATGGGGCAGCGGGCCGGAGGCGACATCCTCGTTTATCTCACCCAGGATGCGGTTGTCGCCGATGAACACGCCTTACAGAGACTGGTGGCGCCTTTTTTTACCGATGATCGTATCGCCGTCACCTTCGGACGCCAGTTGCCCAACCGCGATGCCTCGCTGTTTGCCGAACATATCCGGCTTTTCAATTATGGAACATCCTCCTATGTTCGCTGCTGGGAAGACAGGAAAAAGTATGGGCTGCGTACCGCCTTTGTCTCCAACTCCTTTGCCGCCTACCGGAAAAAACCCCTAGCCGCCTGCGGGTATTTTCGGGACGGCCTGCTCTTTGGCGAGGACACCTGCGCCGTGACCACGCTGCTGCGGCGGGGCCACTGCATTGCCTATGTTGCCGATGCCCGGGTCTATCATTCCCATAACTATTCCATTGCCGAGGACTTCAGGCGATATTTTGATATCGGTGCCTTTCACCGGCGGCAGAGCTGGCTGGTGGAAAGTCTGGGCCGTCCCGAGGGCGAAGGGATGCGTTACCTGCGTTCCGAGTTGAAATTTTTATGGAAAAAGAGAAAATTCGGCTCTTTTCCAGAGTTTTTCTTGCGCATTGGTGGTAAACTCCTGGGATATAAAATGGGCAACAGGTATGACCTGCTGCCGCGGCGCATTGTCTCTTTTTTCAGTATGAACCGCCGCTTCTGGCAAAAATGAATCCGTGCCCGGGAGATGGTCGGCACGGAATGCAACTAATCAGGGTGTCCTGTCCGCATCATGTCTCCAAAACTGTCGATGAATCTCAGGGAGCAGAGCTCCCTGATCTACAAGCTGCTGCTGCTCATTGACTGTTCCATCTCCACCGCCTATCTGTGGGTCCTGGTGAGATGGTATGAGGTTCCCTGGAGCCCATATTACACCCGGCTGGAAATTCTCGTTTTTTTCCTCTCCTTTTTCAGTTTCCAATCCTTCCAGCTCTACAGATCATGGCGAGGATGGAAGTATTACCGGGAATTTCTGGTCATTGTCCAGGCATGCGGCAGCGTTGTCGGCATCCTGCTCTGCTATTTTTTCTTTTTCAAGATCTCCGAAGCCTACTCGCGGGTTGTCTTCATGATCTGGTCGACAACCACGCCGCTGCTCATCTTTTTTGCCCATTTCATCGTGCGCAGGATCCTGCGGCAGTTGCGGAAACACGGCAAGAATATCCGCCATGCTGTTGTGGTGGGGGCCAGCGATCTGGGGCTGCGCCTTGCCCATCAGGTGGAATCCATTCCCTGGGCCGGCATCGAGGTTATGGGTTTTTTCGATGACAAGAGCGAAGCCTCCGAGGAGCTCCAGCAAACCGGCAAGCCTATTCTCGGCAGGATTTCCGCCATCAGGGAATTTCTGCAGCACAACGATATCGATTATGTCTACGTGGCCCTGCCCATGCGGGCGGAACGGAAGATCTTCTCGATTCTGCGGGAGTGCCGGGATCTCGGCGCCCAGCTCTTTCTGGTCCCGGATCTTTATATCTTCGGCCTGCACCATGCCGAGATCCAGTCCCTGGGAGATATGCTGATCCTCAACTTCAATCCGGCCACGGCCTGGAAGAGAACCTTTGACATTATCTTCTCCAGCCTTATCCTGCTCATCACCGCTCCGTTGCTCCTGGTTGTCGCCCTGCTGATCAAGCTCAGCGACGGAGGACCGGTGTTCTACCGCCATCGCCGCATTACCTCCGCCGGCAGGGAATTCGAGTGCATCAAGTTCCGTACCATGTGTGTGGGAGCGGCGGAGAAGCTGGAGGAGATCCTTGCCGCCGATCCTGCCCTGCGTCGCGAGTGGAACCGTTCCTACAAACTGAAAAACGATCCGCGGATCACCCGCATCGGCAGATTCCTCCGGCGCACCAGTCTTGACGAGTTTCCACAGTTTTTCAATGTGCTCAAGGGAGAGATGAGTGTGGTGGGGGCCCGGCCCATTGTCGGCAGGGAGCTCAATGAGTACTACAAGGGAAATTCCACCGACAGCGTCGGCCGTTACTGTTCCATGAAACCGGGAATCACCGGGCCGTGGCAGGTGATGAAACGCAGCGATGTGGGCAACTACCGGGAACGCGTCGAGCTCGATGACTGGTATGTGCTTAATTTTTCGTTAAAAAACGATCTCAAAATCATCTACAAGACGGTGCTCTGTATGTTCAGCGGCAAGGGCGCTTACTGATCTTCTTGTCGGAACAGTTCTTCCATGAGCTGTTTGGGCGCATGTTGCAGGTGATCATCGATATTGACGATTGCCCTGCCGTCGCGTTCGGCCCGGCGCAGGAGCGTTGAATTGGGGAAAAACGCCAGAGGAGAGCATCCGAGGCCTCTGCGGAGGAACTCCCTGTCATCTTCGTCTTCCACCAGATTGCCGACATAGGAGATCCGGGGAATCCCCACCTCCTCCGCCAGTTTGCGGATTTTCTGCGCCGTTCTGATACTTGAGCGGGAGGGAATGACGACAATGAGAAGGTGATCGGCGCCGGCCACGGTTCCCCGACCCAGATGTTCCACCCCGGCCTCCATGTCCAGAAGCACCACCTGACCGCCGGTGAGCAGGAGTTTTTTGAGGATCTTGCGCAGGACATGGCTTTCCGGGCATGCGCAGCCGCCGTCTCCTGTCTGGATGGCTCCCAATACCATGAGTTTGTAGCCGTTTTCTTCGATGAGAAAATCCCTGAGGATATCGTCCACCCGAGGATTAAGCTGGTAAAACGGCGAACCCGCGGTTTTTTCCGCCCGTTCGGCCAGCAGCTTTTTCATGTCTGCGATGGGGGTAATGGCATCGACATTTTCCATTCCCAAGGTTTCGGCCATGTGGGGGCTGGGATCGGCATCGATGATCAGTACCTCTTTGCCTGCCGCCTTGAGCTGTTTTGCCAGGAGGGCCATGATGGTTGTCTTGCCCACGCCTCCCTTGCCGCTGATTGCTATTTTCATTTTCTGGCCTCCATGTCAAGGTTTGCCTTCCCGGAGTAAGTGGTTATAATAAAGAGTGGACCGGCACGGAAAAAATCAAATACAAACAGGAGAAATTATGGATACTCGGTACGCTACTCATTCCGCAACCACCTTGCAAGAGGCAAGACTCGAGGCCTCCACCGTTTTTCTGGCAAAGGTGTTTAACTGGATGGCGGTGGGCCTGGGATTGACCGGCCTTGTCGCCTACCTTACGGCGGCATCCGGATTGGTGTTCACCATTGCCCGGAGTCCCCTCATGTATGTCTTTCTCTTTGCGGAGCTGGGCCTGGTTTTTTACCTTTCAGCCCGCATCGACAAGCTGCAGGCCGCCACGGCAACCGGCCTCTTTCTTCTCTACTCGGCCTTAAACGGTCTCACCTTTTCGACGATCTTCATCGCCTATACCATGTCTTCCATTGCCGGAACCTTTCTGATCACCGCCGGCATGTTCGGCGCCATGGCGGTCTTCGGTATGGTGACCAAACGTGATCTCTCCGGGATGGGCTCTTTTCTGTTCATGGGACTCATCGGTATTGTCATCGCCTCCATCGTCAACCTCTTCATGCACAGTTCCGGACTTTCCTGGGCCATTTCCTTTATCGGCGTGATCGTCTTTACCGGGCTGACCGCCTACGACGTGCAGCGGATAAAGAATATCGGCGAACAGGGAATTCTTCAGCAGGGTGAGGAGGCGATTCGCAAGGGTTCGATTATCGGCGCCCTGGCCCTGTATCTCGATTTCATCAACCTCTTCCTGATGCTGCTGCGTTTTTTCGGTGGCGCCAGGGACTAAGCCGGCAACTGCCGGCGGCGTTCATAGCCGTACCCCGATAACTCTACCCCATCCGGAAGGGCGGCGGCCGGAAGATCCCGGTCGCCGCCTTTGTGTCCGGGGTCAGCGTTGGTATTTTTCCAGGATGCGGTAGAGCCGGTCCAGATAGCGCTCCTTGTAGATGAGGCGGGTGGTGCTTTCCAGTTCTCCGATGAGGGCGGGGATGATCTGCTGCAAGTCGATGCCGTATTTGTTCATCCTGCTTTCATTGGCATCCTCGATAATCAGCACCGAGTAATAGTTGACCAGCAGCCGCAGTTTTGAATCTCGCCGGAAAAGGTAGGCGCGGCCGCCGATTGTGGTGAGGAAAAATCCGGCATAGTCGTAGTAGTTGTCCTGCAAGACATTGCTCTTCTTTTGTGGTGAATCGCACTTCTCCCTGATATGCACCCGGTAAAAGGCCCGGGCGATATCTTCTATATCCTCCTGTTCCCGATCCAGAATCGCCTTGATGAGAATAATATTGCGACGGCCGATGGTCCGGAAGATATGGGCCATGTTCTTGAGAATGGAAAGGAGATTGTCCGTTTCCCGGGTAACGATGGGAGGGTTGGCCAGCAACTTGTCCCGGAGGCTGAGAAAATAGGGCTCGCTTTTTTCCTTAAGGCCGAGCTCTTCAAGGTATTCCTGGCCGTCAAGCTGGCTGAAAAACCGGTGGAGTTTCTCCGCCAGCTGCTCGCAGGATTCCTCCCGACCGGCGGCGGGGCTTTTTTCCTCCCGGGGTGCCGCCGTCTGCTCGCTGTCACCGGATCCGGGAAGCGACGGAGCCGGGGAGGCGGGCTCGGCGGGGGACACGGCCTTTGGCGTGACGGCTTGCGGGACCTCGCCTGACGGTGGGGCCTTTGCCGACGGACGAAACAGATCGGTCCTGAAATAGAGAAAGAGGGCAAGAGCACCAGCAGCCAGAAGAATCAGCAGAATGATGAGCAGGCCTGAACCGCTTTTCTTTCTCCGTTCTTCCCGGCGACGTGGGGGTCTCTCGTTGTTCATGTTTTTCCGATGTGGGTTTTGGCGATGCACTTTCTCTAAATTACAATATTTTTTTTCTTTAAACAAGCCGGAGCGCTGAAAACCGGAAAACCAGGGAAAAAGCGATTGTTTCCTGATCACTGAAATTGATCTCGCATTTCAGAAATCTGAATGGAAATATAATCATATCTTCATGAAATTCTTACTCTTTTAATTTTTGATTCTGCTTGACTCATGCCGGTCAACAGGCTACAGTAAATGTTTGATGTACGCAGGTTACGGACACCATGGTCCGGGGCTGCTCCAGACCCGATAACCAAAATGGTGATAATCTTTCTATTTTTTCCATTTATTTTCAGTTGAAAGGAGGAATGCGTTATGTCTGTCTATGTTGTGGGTCACAAAAATCCGGACACGGATTCGGTTACCGCCGCCATTGCCTATGCCGAGCTGATGAAGGCCAAGGGAGAGGATTATATTCCCTGTGTCCAGGGGGAGATCAACCCCGAGACCAAGGTTGTTCTCGACAAATTCGGTTTTGCCGCCCCTGAACTCATGACCGATGCCACCGGCAAGAAGATTGCCCTGGTGGATCACAGTGATCTCATGCAGGCGCCGGATAACCTGAGCGACGGAGAGGTTGTCGCCATTATCGACCACCACAAGATCGGTGATGTCACCACCAACAATCCCATCCTCTTCTGTGCCATGCCCGTCGGCTGTACCGGCACGGTTCTCAACACCCTCTACGGTCTCAACGACGTCACCGTGGACAGCAAGGTCGCCGGCCTGATGCTGTCGGCCATTCTCAGCGATACCGTCAACTTCAAGTCGCCCACCTGCACCGACGCCGATAAGGCTGCCGTGGCTGAACTGGCCAAGATCGCCGGGGTGGATGATACCGATGAGCTGTTCATGGACATGCTCAAGGCCAAGAGCTCGGTGGAGGGAATTCCCGCCGATAAGCTGCTGAACCGCGATTACAAGGATTTCGACATGAATGGCAACAAGGTGGGATGCGGCCAGCTCGAACTTGCCACCCTGGATCAGGTCGCCGATATTCGCGACGACCTCTACAAGGCCATGCAGGAACAGAAAGCCGCCGGCGGCCATCATACCATTCTGCTCATGCTCACCGATGTCGTCAAGGAGGGCACGGACCTCATGGTACTTTCCGATGACGAGGCCCTCATCGAGGGTGCCTTCGGAGCCAAGCTGGAAGGCAAGAATTCCATGTATATCGACGGCATGCTCAGCCGGAAAAAACAGACCGTTCCCAATCTGCAGAAGGCCTTCGGCTGCTAGATTCGCAAATCCGTAGCGCAGACGACAGGGGGGATTTTTTCGGGAATCCCCCCTTTTTTTTCCGTCAGGTGCGAAGAGGAGGACTCAGCCGTCTTTTGCGTGGTTCACCGGGCAACCGACTTTTTTGATATCGGTCTTGAACTGGAAGTTGTCGTCGTGTTCCCCGGTGTGACAGGAAAGGCAGAGCCTCTTGTGGGGCATGCTCAGTGGAACCTCCCGGGGATTTTTATTATGTTTCTTCCCGGGGCCGTGGCAGGTCTCGCAACCAACGCTCTGTAACTCCGGTTTCATGCGGATCATCCGCAGGGTGTTGTCGGTGAACGAGCCGCTCTCATAGGAGGGCAGGGTAACATGACACCAGAGACAGTCGGGCTTGAATTGCTGATCCTCCTCCTCCAGGGTCTGATAGGCCCGGGCATGCGGGGTCTGCCGCCAGAAAGCGGTCTGGGCCGGATGGCATTTGGCGCAGCTCTTCCAGCCCCCAAGGGAGGAAAGCCCCGGCCGGCCGGGCAGGCGGTCTTTTTCCGGCTGCCTGTTGTGCAGTTTCGCGCTTTCTTCTTTTAGCGCCCGGCGGTTGAGTTCGTTGACGGTTCTCCGGGTGTTGAGGACAATGGCCCTGATCTCCGGATCGTCCGGCATGGAAGTCTCAAGGGCGATGAACTCGTTGTCATAGCTTGACGGCCCCCGGGTGTTTTCGTGGTCGATGGTGCTTTGCAGCCGCTGAATTTCCCCTTCCATTTCCTCTTTTTCCCGCAGCAGGGTCCGGTGCCGTTTGTTTTTGGAGAGATCCTCGCCGGCCTTCTCCTTTTCCAGTCTGCCCAGCAGCCATTGGATCCGGTCCAGGTTATTTTTGAGTTCCTTGAGGCGGCCGCGGACATCCTCTCCCCATTTCCCTGATTTTCTCCAGTTGATCCTCAGCATTCCAAGGTATTTGCCGCGTTCACCGGTCCGGCAGAGCAGGGTGTTGTTTATGGGTGTCGGTGGTTTGTTTGCCGCCTTGCCGCCGGCTTCGATGATGAGATGAATATCCGGGAAGCGTTCGGCGATCACCCGGTTGACGTTTTCCGGGTAACTGGAGAGCAGAATCACCATGTCGGCCTGATCCCTGACGCCCTCGATGATTTTGGGAAGGGTTTCCACCCAGGGAAGGATCTTGATGTCCCGGGCCGCCTCCGGTGGATGATTTTTCCCCAAAGGTCCGGTGAGGCCGATGATGCCGATTGTGGTCCCGCCTATCTGGTGGAGGATATAGGGCAGGAAAGGGGTCTTGCCGGTGGCGGCGTTAACAAGATTGACCGAGAGCCAGGAAAAAGATGTCTGCTGTCGCAGCTCCTGGAGGAAGTCAAGTCCAGCGGCCAGATCCAGCGGTGCAACGCCCGCGGCGGAATAGTGCATTTTGCTCACCGCCGCCACGATTCCCTTGGCCTGCGCCTTGGCAGGGGGCAGGTGAGGCGGGGCGATATCCGTTTTTGGAAACAGCATGGCTCCGCCGTCAACCACCAGTGCAGGCAGCTGGTAGCGCTGTTTGAGCTTTTGTATCTGAAATGCCTTTTTGGACAGACCGCCCAACTGGCTTGTTTTTCAGCCGCAGGCCTCCATTTCGCCGTGGAGATCGTTTGAGTAGAAGAGCAGAAACTCCGATCCGGAGGCAACGGTAGCCAGGCCAAGCAGGAGGCAGAGGGACAGGAGCAGGTTTTTTATGTCAGTCATGATGATTTTTCCCATGGGACCCGCAAACAAGGTCCCCGTTTTCATGGTGAGAAGCAACGACGTTGGTCGTGAGTGGTTTTGATATTTTCAATTATACGAATTTTGGTTTAATTTCAACTTCCTTGCAGGCCGTAGTACGGGATGATAAAATAAAATATGCAATTTCAGTCCGTAATACCCCTTTTTCATGGAAACACGAATTCTCTACATCGGTGATGATCACGGCGTGGTCCGGGGGCTGGGTGATGAAACCGCCGCCTTTGAAGTTTTTGAGACCGTCGACCGTGGTTTGGCCCTGTCCCTCTGCCGGGACCGCGAAATCCATCTGGTTATCATCGAAGGGGATCCCGCGGCGCCGGATGTGTGCGGCTTTTTTTCGGAGCTGAAAAAGGTGCGCCCCGGCCTTGCCGGCATTCTGATGAGTTCCCAGGTGGAGAGCGGCTTCGTGGTCGACGCCCTGAACGCCGGTTTTTCCGGTCTGGTTCGGAAACCGGCTCCCCCCGGCGAGTTGCGCCGGCGCATCGATGCCGCTCTCAACGCCGTTATTCTCAGCGACGAGAATATTCGCCTCAAGACCCTGCTGCCCCTCTACAGCCTCGGGGAACAGTTTCTGGCATCTTCCACCGAAGAGGAGGTCCTCGAGGGATTGGTGCGGACCGCGGTGGGTATCACCGATGCCGCGGCTGTTTCGGTCATGCTTTACGACAAGGCGGAAAACTGTCTGCGCATAGCCATCTCCAGGGGACTTGACCGGGAAAAGGCGGCGCGGGTGCGTGTGGTTCCCGGCGACCAGATCGCCGGATGGGTTTTTCAGAAGGGCAAGCCGGTCATCCTCAATCGCAACACCCAGAACGAGTCGATCTTTGCCTCCATTCTCAACCGGCCGGATATCACGGCCGCCATCTCCTTTCCGCTTACCGTGCGCGGCACCATCCTCGGCGTATTGAATATCAGTCGCACCGGCGAGGCGCATAACTTCAGCCAGGCCGATATCGAGATGCTC
Source organism: uncultured Desulfobulbia bacterium (assembly GCA_964446115.1). Classification (GTDB taxonomy): domain Bacteria; phylum Desulfobacterota; class Desulfobulbia; order Desulfobulbales; family Desulfobulbaceae; genus CAYUNE01. The sequence goes on from CAYUNE010000007.1 coordinate 85,961, forward strand.
AATGTCGTCTGCAGCCAGGCCACCATGGCGCTGGACAATGTACGGGCCATTGCCGAACGGGAGGAAAAGGCACGGATGCTGGCGCTCTTCGAGCAATATGTCGCTCCGGAGGTGGCTGATCTGCTCATTGCCAACAGCAGCGATCCCGTCGACCTCGGGGAGGTGAGGCGGCTTACCGTCCTCTTTGCCGATATCCGTAATTTCACCGGGCTGGTACAGCGCATGCGGCTGGATACCATTCGCCTGTTTCTCAATCAATTCTTTCGCTTTTTTACCGATATTATCTTTCACCACAGGGGAACGGTGGACAAGTTCATGGGCGATGCGGTGCTGGCGGTTTTCGGTGCACCGGTGGAGCTGGATAACGCCAATTACGCCGCTGTACGTTCGGCGCTGGAGATCCGGGAACGTTTTCAGGCGTTGAAGCAGCGCTGGATACTGGAACAGGATTACTTCAGGGATATCGAGATCGGTATCGGCATCACCTGCGGGGATACCTTTTTCGGCAATGTGGGTTCGGCCCGCCGTTTTGATTACACCGTGGTGGGGCCCCATGTGAATATCGCCCAGCGGCTGGCCTCCAGATCGAGGGATGGTGCCATCTATCTCACCCGGCAGGTGGTGGACGATGCCGCCGATCTTGTCGACGGAGCCGTGCCCACCGCCCTGCGGCTCAAAGGGCTTGAGCGGGAAATGGCGGTTTACGAAATCAGGCGAAACCCCGTAACGACCGGCAGCTAGCGTCACCCTTCCGGACCGGCCGAATCCCGGCCGGAGTCTCTTCCCTCCTGTTCTTCCGTCAGGCCGTCACCTTGAGTTGTCCTTCGATATCTTCCCACCATGAACCCCTTTCCCGCTGTCCCTGCTTCAGGTAATGCTGCAGTTTGTTGACCAGCTCTCCCTCCGGGCTGGTCAGCAGTTCGACGCCGATGGTGTAGGAACGGACGTTGTTGAGCTGGAAACGCTCCAGCCAGATGGGACGGGACGGCACGGTAATTTGTTGGTTTTGATCCGGAAAGGTGATCACCAGCTGGAGAACGGTTGAATCATTTTCCCGAGTTGAGTAAAAGATGTGGTAAGAATCAATGAGCACCTGGGAGATCAGCAGGCGGCAGCCATGCTGGGAAATGTCGACGATCCTGGCGGTAAAGGGCCCGGCCAGTTTTTTGCCGTTGGTGCCGTCCACGGCATTGACGGTGATGGGCATAAAGTCGTTGTGGCGTCTGGAACGCCGCATTTCCGTGATCATGGCGGTCTCGGCTCCCGTGGGCTGATGTTTTACTGTGGGACCGGTTCGGCCGCAGGGCCTGCCGGCTGGGAAGAGAAGAAGGAGAAAGGCTGTCCATTTCCCGGGAGTCCGGGCCACGAAGAGGCTTTCATATAAAAAATGATATCACAGAGGTTGTCTTCTGTAAAATGCGGTGACAGGGGAAAAGAGTATGGATGTGAAGAATCCGGACCTGCTGCATGAGCGGTGCATGATCAACGGCCGCTGGACGGCGGGGAAAGACGGAGCGCAAACCGAGGTATACAATCCCGCCACCGGCAGGCTTGTGGGCAGGGTGCCGAGCCTGGATCGTTCCCAGGTGCGGGAGGCCATTGCAGCCGCCGAGGCGGCGCTGCCGTCCTGGCGATTCGCCACCGCCCACCGGCGCAGCGGTATTCTCCGGCGCTGGCATGATCTTATCATGGCAAATCTGGAGGATCTGGCCGTGATCATGACCACGGAACAGGGCAAGCCGCTGGCGGAATCACGGGGCGAGATCGCCTATGCGGCTTCCTTTGTGGAGTGGTTTGCCGAAGAGGCCAAGCGGGTCTATGGCGACACCATTCCCATGGTGCAGCCCGACAAGCGGATCATTGTGATCAAGGAACCCGTGGGCGTCTGTGCCGCCATCACCCCCTGGAACTTTCCCTCGGCAATGATTACCCGCAAGGTGGCGCCTGCCCTGGCGGCGGGATGCACCATGGTGGTCAAACCGGCGCCCCAGACCCCCTTTTCCGCCCTGGCCCTGGCCGCCCTGGGCCGGGAGGCCGGTATGCCGCCCGGGGTGTTTAACGTGGTGACCGGCCCTGCCGCCGAGATCGGCGCCGAAATGACGGCCAGTCCCGTTGTCCGCAAGCTCAGCTTCACCGGTTCCACGGCAGTTGGAAAGATGCTCATGCGAGAGTGCGCGGCCACGGTCAAGAAGATTTCTCTCGAGCTCGGTGGCCATGCGCCCTTTCTCGTCTTTGACGATGCGGATCTGGAGGCGGCCGTGGAAGGCGCCATGGCCTCCAAATATCGCAACAGCGGTCAGACCTGCGTCTGCGCCAACCGTTTCATCGTCCAGCGGCAGGTTCACGAGCGTTTTGCCGAACTGTTGACCGCCCGGGTGCGCAACGAGTTGAAGGTCGGCGACGGTTTCGAGGAAGGGGTCAACCAGGGACCGCTCATCGACAACCGGGCGGTCGCCAAGGTCGAAGCGCAGATCGCCGACGCTGTTGCCAGGGGCGCCCGTATTGCCTGCGGCGGCAAAAGGCTGGCCGGAAACGGCCTGTTCTTTGAGCCCACGGTGCTGGTGGATGTCACCCCTGACATGCGCATTGCCCGCGAAGAAACATTCGGACCGGTGGCGCCGATTTTCTCCTTCAATGAAGAGGATGAGGCCGTGGCCCTGGCCAACGACACCCCCTATGGACTGGCATCCTATTTCTACAGCCGGGACATCGGCCGGGTGTGGAGGATTGCGGAGCGGCTGGAATACGGCATGGTGGGCATCAACACCGGTCTCATGTCATCGGAATCGGCTCCGTTCGGCGGCATGAAGGAGTCGGGAATCGGCCGGGAAGGATCAAAGTACGGCATCGACGAATATCTGGAGATCAAATACCTCTGCCTGGGCGGGCTTGAGCCCCCGCGGGCCGGGACCCCTGAACGATACGGCAGATGAGTGGCGGCTGATCTTTGCAAGCCTCTTGACAATGCCGATTTTCACCTTATAGTCTGGTGCTGTTGCGGCAACAAAAGTACGCCTTTCTGAACGGGAACGGGATCCTGTTCACTTGAGGGCGGTTCCAAACCGCCTGTCATCAAGTTTTTTCACATCGCGCCTCGCGCAGCAAACAATCAAACAAGTAGACAACCGGTTGAATTACCTTTCCGTTATCTATCCGGAGGATGAAGACTTATGGAGATGATCAAGGTAGAGGGACTGGGCAAGGTCTATGGTGACACCCCGGCCCTTGAGGATGTTTCCTTTTCCGTGCAGTCCGGTGAGGTGATCGGACTTCTCGGCCCCAACGGCGCCGGCAAGACCACCCTGATGAAGATTTTGACCGGATATCTGCATCCCACCAGCGGTACGGCCACCATCGGCGGTTTCGACGTGCTTTCCCAGACCGACCAGGTGCAGAAACTGGTGGGATACCTGCCGGAAAATGCACCGCTCTACCCGGAGCTGACGGTCCAGTCCTATCTCGGCATGATGGCCGATCTCCGGGGCATCGGAGCTGCCGATCAAAGGGAAATGATTTCGGAGGCGATTCATGCCGTGGGGCTGGAAGACAGGCTGACCCGGCCCATCGGCACCCTGAGCAAGGGGTATCGCCAACGGGTTGGCCTGGCCCAGGCCATTCTTCACAGGCCCAGGCTGCTGATCCTCGACGAGCCCACCAACGGCCTGGATCCCACCCAGATCACCCAGGTACGAAAGCTGATCAGGAAGCTGGCCGACCAGGCCACCATCCTGCTCTCCACCCATATCCTTTCGGAGGTGGAGGCCACCTGCGACCGGGCCATCATCATCATGTTCGGCCGCCTGCGGGCCGATGCCAGGCTTGCCGATCTGGCGGGATCGTCCACTGCCCTGATCTCCTTCACCGGGGAGGTGGAGGCCGAACCGCTGCTCAGGGATGTGCCCGGTGTCGTCAAGGTGAGCCGGGAACGTCACGACGGCCGCACCACCTACGCGGTGACCACCGAGACCGGCGAGGATATCTGTCCGAAGCTGTTCCGTCTGGCCGCGGAGCGGAAGTGGCCGGTGGCGGAATTGCGCCGCGATGTCCGTAACCTGGAACATGTGTTCAATGAACTTGCCGCCGAGGGAGGGCTACGGTAATGAAGAAGATATTCACGGTTGCCGGCAAGGAACTGAAAGGATATTTCGGTTCCCCCATGGCAGCTATTTTCATTGGGGCTTTTCTTCTGTTTTCACTCTTTTTCTTTTTCTGGGTCGAACAGTTTTTCATCAGAAACAGCGCCGATATACGGCCGCTGTTTCGTTGGATGCCCATGCTGATGATTTTTCTCGTTGCCACCCTGACCATGCGTCAGTGGAGCGAGGAACAGAAAATGGGCACTCTGGAGGTGCTCCTTACCCTGCCGGTGCGCCTCTGGCAGCTGGTGCTGGGCAAGTTTCTGGCGGTGCTCTTTCTCGTTGCCCTGGCCCTGGCTCTCACCCTGGGGCTGCCGGTGACCATTTCCCTTTTCGGCAACCTGGACTGGGGACCGGTGATCGGCGGCTACCTTGGCACCCTTCTCATGGCGGCGGCCTATATCGCCATCGGCCTCTTTGTCTCCTCGCGTACTGATAATCAGATCGTCGCACTCATCGTCACCGTACTCATCGGCGGGATTTTCTATCTCGTCGGCTCAAATACCATTGCCGGCCTTTTCAGCTCCGGTATCGGGGATCTCCTCCGGTCCCTGGGCACCGGCAGCCGCTTTGCCTCCATTGAGCGCGGGGTGATCGATCTCAGGGACGTGGTCTACTATGTGGCCGTTGCCGCCGTCTTTCTGGTGCTCAACATCACGGCCCTGGATATGAAACGCTGGAGCCGGGGGGAACAGACACGTTCCTATCGCCGCGGCATGGTGCTCACCGTGCTTCTTGCCGTTGCCAACCTCGTGCTGCTCAATGTCTGGCTGAACCGGGCGCCGGTGACGCGGGTCGATCTGACCCAGAACAGGATCTATTCCATCTCCAACGCCACCCGCGACCTCATCGATAACCTGCAGGAACCCCTGCTGCTGCGTGGATATTTCAGCGAGAAGAGCCACCCTCTGCTCATTCCTCTGGTGCCGGTGATCCGGGATCTGATGACCGAGTACGGCATTGCCTCGGGGGGTAAGGTGGAGGTGGAATTCGTTGATCCGCGTTTTGACGAAAAGGCGGAAATCGAGGCCAATCAGCAGTTCAATATCCAGCCGATCCCCTTTCAGGTGGCAGGCCGTTATGAGGCCGCGGTGGTCAACTCCTACTTCCATATCCTCGTCAAGTACGGCGACCAGTATGAGGTCCTGGATTTTCGCGATCTCATCGAAGTGGAGCCCCGGGCCGACGGGCCTCCGGACGTGCGTTTGCGCAACCTGGAATATGATCTCACCCGCACCATCAAAAAGGTGGTGTATGGATTCATGAGTATCGGCAATATCTTTGAAAAAATCAAACAGGCCGAACTCACCGCCGTTATTACCCGCAACAAACTGCCCCAGGGGCTTGAGGAAATTCCGCAGAGATTGGAATCCGTGGTCAATGACCTGAAGAAAGAGTCCTTCGGCAAGCTGAGCTATCGGGTCATTGATCCGGACGACGGCGGGGTGGACCGGCAGCAGCTTGAAAGGGAATACGGTGTCAGGCCGCAGGTTGCCTCGCTGTTTTCCACGGACAGTTTCTACTTCTACCTCTTCCTCACCGTGGACGGCAAACGCCGTCCCGTCCACCTGGGCGGCACGCTCACCGAGGCAGCCATCCGGTCGGAGATCGAGGCGGCCCTGAAGCGCAACAGTGCCGGTTTTCTCAAGACCGTGGGGATCTGGAAGCCCACTCCGGAGATGCCGCCGCAGATGGCCATGATGCGTCAGGGGCCACCGGACTACTACAGAATGATCCAGGAAATCCTGCGCCGCGACTACAACGTCCAGCCGGTTACCCTCACAGATGGTGAAATCAGCGGCAATATCGACGTGCTGCTGCTCATCGCCCCGCAGAATCTTGACGATATCGGCCGGCTCGCCGTGGATCAGTTTCTGATGCGCGGCGGCTCCCTTGTGGTGCTCGGCGGTCGTTACACCCTGGATATCTCCCCCTACAGCAGGTCCCTGCAGCTGAAAAAAGTCAGCGGCGGCGTGGAGGAGCTGCTGACCCATTGGGGCATAGAGGTGGAGCAGTCCCTGGTCATGGATGAGCGGAACGAACCTTTCCCGGTACCGGTCAAACGGGATCTGGGCGGAGTGATCATCCAGGAGATCAAGCGGATGGACTATCCCTACTTCGTCGATGTTCGCCCGGACGGCATGGACAGGGAAAACCCGGTCACCGCCAGCCTGCCGGCCGTGACCATGAACTGGGTTTCGCCGGTGACCGTTGACCAGAACAAAAACAAGAACCGGAAGGTCAGTGAACTGTTGCGGTCCTCGAATCGTTCCTGGCTGAGTGACAACACCTCGGTGGAACCGGATTACCGACGCTATCCCGGCAGCGGTTTTGAAAGCGGCAAGGAGTTCAAACCGGCACTCCTGGCCGTTGTTGCCCAAGGGGTTTTTCCCAGCTATTTCAGTGACCGGCCCGATCCGCGGCGTGAAAAGGAACGCAGGGAAAGGGAAAAGGCCGAGGCTGAAAAGAAAAAGAAGGAAGATAAGGAGAGCCCGGCCGATGACAAGGCGGAGACCGCCGAGAAGAAGGTCGACAGGCTGCCGCCCGGGGACATCGTCAAGGAATCGGTGGATTCCGCCAAACTGGTGGTTGTCGGCAGCTCCGAGTTCATCAACGATACGGTCATGTCCCTCACCCGCGGCCTGGGTCAGGACCGTTTTCTCAATAACCTGGAGTTTGTCCAGAACCTGGTTGACTGGGCGGTGGAGGATGAGGATCTGCTGACCATCCGTTCGCGAGGTGGTCATGCACGGATTCTTGCCGCCATGTCCCGCAAGAGCCAACGTTTCTGGGAAATCATCAACTATGTGATCGCCCTCGGCGGTTTGCTCCTGATCGCCTTTTTCGGAGGACGCATGGTGCGCAACGAAAAGCCCATGCAGCTCATCGCTCCGCGGACGGAGCAGAGCGCCTGAGGAAAGAGGCGCAGCCCGTGATCAGGTAACGATGAACTTTTCAAGAAAATTCATGAGGAGTGTGAAGATATGAATCGGCGCAATATTCTCCTGGCCGGTTTGCTGGTTGTGCAGCTGGTGGTGACGGCGATTGTCTATAAACCGGGGCAGCAGGACAGGGCCGCTGACAAAGAGGTGCATTTTTTTGACCTGGCAGCGGACCAGGTGGCCCGCATGGTCATCACCGACCGGGATGACAAAGTCCTGACCCTGCAGAAGAAGGGAGATTCCTGGGTGGTGAATCCGCCCGATGATTTTCCGGGTAATGCCAAGAGGATCGGGGAGCGCCTCAAACAGCTTCTTGCTGCCGGCTCCGATCGTCTGGTCAGTCGGACCCGTGCCGGACATGCGCGTTTGCGGGTGGGGGATGGCGCCTTTAACCGTCGCATCGAACTCATCGACGGTGATGGGAAAAAACAAACTCTCTATCTGGGGAGCTCCCAGGGCAGAAACGGCATCCATGTCCGCCGGGGAGATGATGACGAGGTCTACTTTGTCCGCGGCATCTCGGTCTGGGATTTTTCCACCGGCGCTTCCCAGTGGTGGCGTAATCGCTATGTGGAGGTCAAGGCAGATGATCTGCAGGGAGTGAAAATCGTCAACCAACACGGCACCCTTATTCTCAATCGCGGTGAAGACGATACCTGGAGTTTCGGAGATCCCGACTCCGGAAAGGCGGACCGGGACAAGGTCAAAAATCTCATTGATCATGCCCGGACCATCACCGTTGCCGATTATCCCCCAAAGGACAAGCGGCCAACGGTGGAGGAGGCCCTGGTCACCCTGACCCTCACCACCAAAAACGGCAAAGAGCTGGTCCTGAAAATGGGCAAGGAGGACGAAAAGGGCAGGTATCCCGTCCAGGGCGGCGGTAACCCGATCCCGGCCCTGATCAACAAGGTAAACGTCGAACCGCTCCTTACCGCCACTGCCCGGGAGCTTGCCGCCGGGGAAGCAGCCGATACCCATGGAGTGGAAGAGGAAGGGCGGGAGAGCGAAAAGCAGCCTGAAAAATAGGAGTCAGGAGTCTCCGAGGTGAAGACGACGGCATCTAGATGACGGCGGGTTCGTACCCGCGGACTCCGCCGACACCTGAAAGGGGGCATTCTTTGCAAAGGGGACGCGATTTTTTGCAGTACTCCTTGCCCACTCTTACCAGCAGGGCATGATACTCGTTGAAGAGGGGGACATCGGCGTCGAGGTTGTCCATGAACATTTCCTGGATTTCGTTATAGCCGTAATCGCCGGTGATGAGGTCGTGCCGGTTCAGGATCCGGGCCGTATAGGCATCCACCACAAATACCGGCCGCCGGGCCGCATAAAGTAAAATGGAATCCGCGGTCTCCGGGCCGATCCCCTTGACCGAGAGCAGTTTTTCCCGCAGGACAGCCGTGTTTTCATCCAGGAGTTGTTCCGGCATTCCCCCATACTCGTCTTTGATGAGGGCAAAGAGGTTGGCCAGCCTGGCGGCCTTGATGTTGTAATAACCGGCCGGCCGGATGTACTGGGCCAGGAGATCCCGCGGCAGGGCCGTTATCCGGTCAAAGTCAAGGGCGCCGACGCCCTTGAGATTGTCGATAGCCTTTTCCACATTCCGCCAACTGGTGTTCTGGGTCAGCACCGCGCCCACCATGACCTCCCACGGCGTCTCTCCAGGCCACCAGTGCTGGGGTCCGAATCGGCTGTGAAGACGGTTGTAGATATCGTTCAGTCGGTCGGTTGTATATGTTCCGCTCATAATCAATCCCCGGATCTGTTATAAATCCCCTGTAGTTATGCAGATCAGCCGTTTTTTCCTACCGCCCGGGACAAGCTAATTTGCCTCAGGCGCATTGACTTCTCAATGAAACTACCTTAAATTGGATATACAGCGTAATCAAATCAACAGGAAAAATATAGGTCTTTGCATCGTATATGTTTTAAGTAAACGGAGGAAATTATGTTTCAAGTTACTGATGCGGCAATCGAAAATCTCAAATCATATCTGAGTCAGAACAATATTGACTCGGCTATTCGCATTGCCCTCATGCAGGGCGGCTGAGCCGGTCCCTCCCTGGGATTGGCTCTGGATGAGCCGAAAGATACGGACAAGATATTTGAAGACAGCGCTCTCACCTTTCTGGTGGAAGAGAGTCTGCTGACAACCTGCGGCGGGATCAAGGTCGATTTTGTCGAGGCCGGTTATCGTTCCGGTTTCAACATCTCCTCCACCAATCCCATTGGCGGTGGCGGCTGCAGTTCCGGTTCCTGCGGATCCGGCACCTGCGGATAACCTATCCCACCGGCGATTTTTTCCGTCTCCGCTTTTCCGGCGGAGACGGCCCTCCCCTCTTTTTTCCTACATCTTGCAAAAATCTTGCCAGATCCTTGACTGGCGCGTGAAAATCCTTACCTTGTAGATTGGATCGGTACGGATGAGCAGTCCGGTGCCGGGCCGTATCTCGTTATTTTCGATTCCATTGAAACTCCATATATGAAAAAGGAGGGCATATGCAACTTGATAAATTTACCCTGAAGTCCCAGGAGGCAATCCAGGCTGCCCAGCAGAACGCCCAGAGCAGAAACAATCAGGAGATCCAGCCGGAACATCTGCTTAAGGCGATCCTGGAACAGCCCGAAGGCGTTGTGGTACCGGTACTGCAGAAAATGGGGGTGGAGCCCGGTGTTATCCTCAGCGAGACCAACCAGCTCATTGACAAGCTCCCCCAGGTTTCCGGCGGCGGAGCCGGCCAGGTCTATGCCTCCTCAGGATTTCGCGGGATTCTTGATCAGGCCTATAAGGCCGCCACCGAAATGCAGGATGAGTATGTCAGCCAGGAGCATCTTTTTCTGGCCATGCTGGCCGACTCTTCGCAGGCGGTCAAAGGTATGCTGAACCGTAACGGCGTCAGCAGGGAGAATTTTCTCCAGGCGCTGATGACGGTACGCGGCAACCAGCGGGTCACCGACCCATATCCCGAGGAAAAATATCAGGCCCTGGAAAAATATGCGCGCAATCTTACGGATGTTGCCCGGCAGGGCAAGTTGGACCCGGTGATCGGCCGGGACGAGGAGATCCGGCGCATTGTCCAGGTTTTGTCACGGCGCACCAAGAACAACCCCGTCCTCATCGGTGAACCCGGTGTCGGCAAGACGGCCATTGTCGAAGGATTGGCCCAGCGCATCGTCAACGGCGACATTCCCTCCACCCTCAAGAACAAACAGGTGATTTCCCTGGATCTCGGCGCCCTGGTTGCCGGAGCCAAGTATCGCGGCGAGTTCGAAGACCGGCTCAAGGCGGTGCTCAAGGAGGTGGAGAAGCGCGCCGGTGAGATTATCCTCTTCATTGATGAAATTCACACCCTGGTGGGCGCCGGTGCAGCCGAGGGTTCAATGGATGCCTCCAACATGCTCAAACCCGCTCTTGCCCGGGGCGAGCTGCACTGTGTAGGGGCAACCACCCTGGATGAATACCGGAAGTATATTGAAAAAGACGCCGCGCTGGAGCGCCGTTTCCAGCCGGTGATGGTCCTTGAGCCCTCGGAAGAGGACGCCATTTCCATTCTGCGGGGAATCAAGGAGAAGTATGAGGTTCATCACGGGGTGCGGATCCAGGATTCGGCAACGGTGGCGGCGGTTACCCTGTCCAGCCGCTATATCACCGATCGTTTTCTCCCGGATAAGGCCATCGACCTCATCGACGAGGCCGCCTCCAGTCTGCGCATCGAAATCGATTCCATGCCGGCGGAGATCGACGAACTGGAACGGAAGAAAACCAGGCTGGAGATCGAGATGGAGGCCTTGAAAAAGGAGAAGGACGACGCCTCCCGGGAACGGCTGGAAAAGATCCGGCAGACCCTGGCGGATCTGGAGGACAAGCTCAACGGTCTCAAGGGACAGTGGACCCTGGAACGCGACATCATACAGAATATACGTAAAATTAAAGAGGAGATCGACGCGGCCCACATCGAGGAGCAGCAGGCGGAACGCCAGGGCGACTTCAGCAAGGTTGCCGAGATCCGCTACGGCAAGATCATTGAACTGGAGAAAAAACTGGAAGAGGAAAACTCCCGGCTTGCCGAAATCCAGCAGCGGGATCAGATGCTCAAGGAGGAGGTGACGGCCGAGGATGTGGCCTCGGTCATTGCCAAGTGGACCGGTATTCCGGTGGACAAACTGCTGGAAGGGGAAAAGCAGAAACTGGTGCATGCCGAGGAGATGCTGGCCAGGCGTGTCATTGGTCAGAAAGAGGCGATTCAGGCCGTTGCCAATGCGGTGCGCCGCGCCCGTGCCGGCCTCCAGGATCCCAACCGGCCGCTGGGCTCCTTCATCTTCCTGGGCCCCACCGGTGTCGGCAAGACCGAACTGGCCCGCAGCCTGGCCGAGTTCCTCTTTGATACCGAGCAGGCCATGATCCGCATCGACATGTCCGAGTATATGGAAAAGCACTCGGTGGCCCGGCTCATCGGCGCTCCCCCCGGGTATGTGGGCTATGACGAGGGAGGTATGCTCACCGAGGCGGTGCGTCGGCGCCCCTATTCGGTGATCCTGCTCGATGAGATCGAAAAGGCCCATCCCGATGTTTTCAACGTGTTGCTCCAGGTGCTCGACGACGGCCGAATGACTGACGGCAAGGGCAGGACCGTTGATTTCAAGAACGCCATCCTCATCATGACATCCAACCTGGGAAGCCAGCTGATTATGGAGATGGGGCAGAGCGATCCGGAGGAGATGCGCAAGCGCATCGACGAGCAGCTGCACCGCCGGTTCAAGCCGGAATTTTTGAACCGCATCGACGAAATCATCACCTTCCACGGGCTCAGCAAGGAGGATCTGCTGCAGATAGTCGATATCCAGATCGACCGCATGGCTCAACGTCTCAAGCAGCAGAAGTACAACGTCACCCTCACCGATGAGGCCAAGCAGTTTCTGGTGGAGATGGGTTACGATCCTGCCTTCGGCGCCCGGCCGCTGAAACGGGCGATCCAGCGCTATATCGAGGATCCGCTTGCCATGGAGATTCTCGAGGGCAATTTCCGGGAAGGAGATACCATAGCCATTGATCGCGGCATCAACGATCAGCTCGTCTTCCGCAAATCCCAGGCGTAATCGCTCCTGTGCGGAAAGGAAACTGTACGTCACCGGCTCCTTGGCATATAATGTCAGGGAGCCGGTTTTGTTTGAGCGCCTTGGGGAATCAGCCGGCAAACAACCGGAAGCACCCGGAGGCACCGTATCTTCACTGAATCCGCGGCACCTGTGATCGTAATTGGATCACAGGCACCGCATCTTTACACGCTCTCTCCCGGCCGCATAGTGGGCTATAGCGGCCGGGAGAGAGCGTGCAAATCTGCAGCACCTGTGACCAATTACAGTTTGGAAGCAAGATATACCGCGGGTTTACATATCCCGTGACCGGTTAC
>CAYUNE010000008.1:0-186263 GCA_964446115.1 uncultured Desulfobulbia bacterium
TAAAACATGCTGACCAGGGAAATGTGCCGCCAGATTGCATCCATTGGGAGGTTTTCAATAACTACATCTACTGTGATGTTGCCAACACTCCCAACAGAATTGCCATACTGCTCATGACCATGTTCAAGATTACCCCACAGCATTGAATAATCGCTTCACGGAATTCCGGGGACAGTATACAAAATACGTTGTTCCCTTGTCTTTCTTATCTTTATTTTTTTTTACAAGAGCCAGTTGTCTACTTTCAGGTTGGGAACACGGGAAAATTCAGATGTATTGGCGGTTATCAGAGTACAATTCAACGCCAGGGCATGGGCGGCTATCAACATATCGTTCGGGCCTATTGGGGTTCCGGCTTTTTCCAGCGCCAGGCGTAACTCTGCGTAATGGCTGTCGGTCGGGGACTCCAGAGCCAAAATTTCCAGGCGTGATAAAATAGCTTCCACCCGCTCCGTCAACAGTTGAGATCCCTTTTTACAAGCCCCGAACCGCAACTCGGCGGCCACCACAATGCTTGTGCAGATGGTTTCTTCACCCACATTTTTAATGCGCCTGAACACCGGCCCGGCAGGATTCCGAACCAGATCGGAAAGAATATTCGTGTCCAGCAGGTAGAGAAAACTGTTCACGGTTATAACTCGATGTCATCCGGCGGCAATAACCCCTCGTCGATATCGGGGAACACTTCGTCAAGGGGTTCAAGTGTTTCCAGCAGCGCCAACAGCGATCGACGTTTGACCGGTTTTATGATCAACATATCCCCTTTCCGGCTGATCAGCGCCTCATTGCCGGGCAACTCGAAGATTTTCGGGATGCGTATTGCCTGGTTGCAGCCGTTTTTGAAAAGACGTACCCGCCGTTCAGTCTGCATTCTTTGTATCATAGCCAACCTCCAATCCCATAGATGTGCAGCACCTCTCTCTGCATATGCTAAAACATAGGTCAAGTTGCAAAAGAAAACAAGCTGAAATAAGAATCCAGATCTTCCCTGACTTTTTTCTCCTGATTTCCCCTTTCCCAAGTTTCTCTGAACTTCTTTTGAATTATTGAACAGTTGAATTGGTGAGGAGCCTTTTTCTTGTGATCACCGGGCCGGTACATTAGGATGTATTTATTGCCGGGTGCGGTGATCGGCGAAAGTACCGTCACCTTCCTGGGGGTCGGGGCGGAAATGATGCCGAGTCATTGATCACGGGCACCGCTTTTTCGCTGAATCTCTCCCGGCCGCATAGCGGGCTATGGGCTATGGCGGCCGGGAGAGATGGTGCAAAGCTGCAGCACCTGCGGCTAATTATAGTTTGGAAGTACGATATAGCGCGGAGTTGCATGTTCTGTGATCGGTTACGATGCAGACTGTGGGCAAGGAGATATGAGGAAGGTACGGGATCACTACTACCATCGGGCGAAACGGGAGAACTATCCGGCGCGGTCGGTCTATAAACTGGAAGAGGCCCAGAAGAAGCATCGCTTTTTGCGGCAGGGGCAGAAGGTGCTGGACCTTGGCTGTCACCCCGGTTCATGGTGTCTCTATGCCGCTGGGATCGTCGGTGACGGGGGGTTGGTTGTGGGTGCGGATCTCACCGCCACGAATCTGGCCCGTCGAAAAGGTCATGCTGAAATCATATGGCTCTGTTATGATGTCAATCGCGATGATTTTATCGATCTGCTCCGCACCAAATGGGGCGTCTTTCATGTGGTGCTCAGCGATATGGCGCCCAGGACCATCGGTAACCGTTTCGTTGATCACCAGCGCTCACTGGTGCTGGCCCGCCGGGCCTTTGCCGTCTGCCGCCGGGTACTGCGCTCCGGGGGTACATTTTACTGCAAGATATTTGATGGAGAGGACCTGATGGAATATAAAGGGGAGCTGAAACCCTATTTTCAGTCGGTCAAGGTGGTGAAGCCTCCCAGTTCCCGACGCGAAAGCAGGGAAGTCTTTCTGCTCGGCTCCAGGTTCAGGCCGCAGGGCGGAAAAACGCAACAGGGTTGAGTTGACGTGGCGCGGATGGTCGAGGTCGTCGCCACGGTCAGCGTTGATCAGTGACGAAACAGGGGGGCGGCCGCCGTCCCGGAAGAGAAAAGAAGGAGTCAGACCGTGTCCGGACATTCCAAGTGGAGTACCATCAAGCGTAAAAAAGGCGCCAATGACGCCAAAAGAGGTAAGATTTTCACCAAGTTGATCAAGGAGATCACTGTTGCTGCCCGCATGGGCGGCGGCGATCCCGAGGGTAATCCCCGGCTGCGTTCCGCCATTACCGCGGCCAAGAGTGAAAATATGCCCAAGGACAATATCGAACGGGCCATCAAGAAGGGTACCGGTGACCTGGAAGGCGTCAACTACGAGGAGATCACCTACGAGGGCTACGGACCCGGCGGGGTTGCCGTGCTGGTGGAATGCCTCACCGACAACAAAAACCGCACGGTTGCCGATGTCAGACATTTTTTCGCCAAGAGCGGCGGCAACCTCGGTGAATCCGGTTGCGTCTCCTGGATGTTCGACAAGAAGGGAGTTATCCAGGTGGACAAGGGAGTGGTTTCCGAAGATGAGCTCATGGACCTTGCCATCGAGGCCGGGGCCGAGGATGTGGTTGAAGAGGAAAGCGAATTCCAGATCGTTGCCGCGCCCGAGGATTTCAATGATGTGGTGGCAGCCCTCGAGGAACGGGAGGTGAGCTATCTGGAGGCCTCCATTGTCATGCTGCCCAAGAATACGGTGAGCGTCGATTCCGAAAAAACCGCCAAATCTCTGCTCAAGCTTCTGGAAAACCTCGAAGACAACGATGACGTGCAAAAGGTCCACGCCAACTTCGACATCGCCGACGAGGTGATGGAGGAAGTGGCGTAACGCCCGGGTTCCGGGACGAGGCCATCGGTTTCACGGGATGAACCAACCTGTCGGCATTATTGGAATCGATCCCGGTTCGCGCATTACCGGTTACGGCATCATCACCGCCCATGGCAGTGCCATGGAGTTTGTCTCCTGCGGCACCATCCGCACCGGCAGGGAAGCGGTCTTCAGCGAACGGCTGCGGCTGATCCACCAGGGTCTGTGCGAGGTGATCGCCAGACACCGGCCCCAGGTGGCCGCGGTGGAGGATCTGTTCATGGCCGCCAATCCCCGCTCCGCCCTGAAGCTGGGGCAGGCCCGGGGGGCTGCCGTGCTCGCCGCCCTGCTCAACGACCTGCGGGTCTACGACTATACGCCCAGGGCCGTCAAACAGGCGGTGGCCGGCTACGGACAGGCGGAAAAGAGCCAGGTCCAGCATATGGTTACGGTGCTGCTCAATCTCAACAAAACGCCGAGTTCCGACGCCGCCGATGCCCTGGCCGTCGCCATCTGTCACGCCGATCAATCACGTCTGACCGGCCTGTTATGAGGAATTGACAAAGAAGATGATTGCCACTCTCACCGGCCGTCTGCAGGAGAAACAACCGGGAAGAGCCGTGGTTGACGTGGGAGGCGTCGGCTACGAGCTGCTCATCTCCAGCCGCACCCATGAACGGCTGCCGGACCTGGGCTCCGAGGTTTTTCTTCATGTCCACACCAGTGTGCGTGAGGACGCCATCACCCTGTTCGGCTTCACCGAACGATCGGAAAAGAGGTTCTACCTCCTGTTGAACACGGTATCCGGCGTGGGGCCCAAGCTGGCCCTGGGCATCCTCTCGGGTATCGCCCCGGCCGAGCTGGCCGAGGCCATTGTCGCCAGGGATATGACCCGGCTGGTGGCTCTTTCCGGTGTGGGGAAAAAAACCGCCCAGCGTCTCTGCGTGGAGCTGGCGGACAAGGTGAGCGCATTCAGAGGCGTGGCCGATGGGGAAACCGGCATGGGCAGGGAAGCCGTCGGTGATGATGTTGCCCGGGACGCGGTTTCCGCCCTGGTCAACCTGGGATATGGTGAAAATCACGCCCGGCAGGCGGTGCGGCAGGTGATGAAGACCGTTGACGGCGGCGCCACCGGAAAAGTCGAGGATATTATCCGTCAGGCCCTTCGGGTGATCGCATGAATTTTGAAGAAGACATACAGAGCGGCGGACGATTGGTGGACCGTGCCCCCCGCCCCGGGGAGAAACGGCTCGATATCGACCTGAGGCCGCGGCGTCTTGCCGAGTACATCGGCCAGGAGCAGCTCAAGAAAAGCCTGGCTGTTTTCATCGAGGCGGCCCGCAACCGCGGCGATGCCCTGGATCACGTTCTGTTCCACGGTTTTCCCGGCCTGGGAAAGACCACCCTTGCCTATATCATCGCCAACGAGATGGGAGCGGGCGTCAAGGTAACCTCGGGTCCGGTGATCGAACGTCCCGGAGACCTGGCCGCCATCCTCACCGGTCTGCAGGCCGGCGACGTCCTCTTCATCGACGAGATCCACCGGTTAAACCACGTGATCGAGGAGATCCTCTATCCGGCCATGGAGGATTACCAGCTCGATCTGATCATCGGCCAGGGGCCCGGTGCCCGCACCGTCAAGATGGACCTGCCCCGTTTCACCCTGGTCGGCGCCACCACCCGCACCGGGTTGCTTACCCCGCCGCTGCGGGATCGTTTCGGGGTTATTTTACGGCTGGACTTTTACTCACCCGAGGAACTGGTGGAGATCATCAAGCGCTCCGCCGCCCTCTTCGGCATCAAAATCGACGACGGCGGCGCCCTGGAGCTGGGACGGCGCTCCCGCGGCACGCCGCGCATCGCCAACCGGCTGCTGCGCCGGGTCCGCGATTTTTCCGAGGTGGGAGGCCACCGCGTCATTACTCAAAAGGTGGCGGATGAGGCCCTCAACATGCTCATGGTGGACCGGCACGGCCTGGACGAAATGGACCGGCGGATCATGCTGACCATCATCGACAGGTTCCAGGGCGGTCCCATCGGTCTTGATACCCTGGCAACCGCTGTTTGCGAGGAGAAAAACACCCTGGAGGACGTCTACGAACCCTTTCTCATCCAGTCGGGCCTGTTGTCGCGCACCCCCCGGGGCAGGGTGGCCACGGTCAAGGCCTATGAGCATTTCGGACGTCCCTGCAAGGAGAGAGATTCGCGGCAACCGCGTCTGTTTGAATAGGCGGCGGGACCAAAGCCAATTCCCGCCACGATCGTCACAAAGGAACTCAACAAACTGTTATCACCATGGCAAGGAAGAAAAAACGCACCATTCAGGACATTCTCGCGATGAAACGGGAAGGCGGAAAGATCTCCATGCTCACCGCTTACGACGCCTCCATGGCCGGTATCCTCGATGGTGCCGGCATCGACATTCTCCTCATCGGTGATTCCCTCGGCATGGTGGTGCTCGGTCTGGATTCCACCACACCGGTCACCATGGAAGAGATGATCCACCATGCCCGGGCCGTGAGCCGTGGGGCCCACCAGGCCCTGCTGGTTGGCGACATGCCGTACGGCTCCTACCATACGTCTCTGGAGCAGACCGTGGCCAACGGGATACGCTTCCGCAAGGAGGCGGACTGCGACGCGGTCAAGGTGGAAGGCGGCAAGGAAACCTGCCCCGCGGTTGCCGCCCTGGTACGGGCCGGAGTTCCGGTTATGGGACACCTGGGGCTTACCCCGCAGACCGCGGGGCAACTCGGGGGCTACCGGGTGCAGGGACGCGACCTGGATGCCGCCCGTACAATGATTGCCGATGCAGCGGCTCTGGAAGATGCCGGGGCCTTTGCCGTGGTTCTCGAATGTGTCCCCACCCAGCTCGCCGAGATGATCACCGAGGAACTGAGCATCCCCACCATCGGTATCGGCGCCGGGCCCGGTTGTGACGGTCAGGTGCTGGTTACCAACGATATGCTGGGATTGTTTGAGAAATTCACCCCCAGGTTCGTTAAAAAATATTGCGATCTCGCCCCGCAGATCACCGCTGCGGTGAACACCTATCGGCAGGAGGTTGCCGACGGCTCCTTCCCCACCGCCGAACACGGTTTCTCGACCGATATCGACCTGCGCAAACTGCTCAAGGAGTAGGGCGCCTTTCCCCTTCCGCCATTTCAACGTTTCCGAGTTTTCTGGAGGATTATCGTTATGTCCCGGGAAAGCAGGCCCGCGCTGATTCAGGCAGACCGACCGGCTGCGGATGGTATTGGGGCCAAGGTCCGCCTGCGGCAATATGAGCAGCTCTGCCACTACCTGCCCTATGCCTTAAGTTCCACCTGCGTGGTGATGATTGCCGTCTGCCTGTTTCTTCGGCCCTATATCGACGGTTTTTCCCTGTTGGCGTGGGCAGCATTGATGGTGCTGGTCATCGTCTACCGGGGCGCGATTCTCATTTTTGCCGTCAGACGGAGAAGCAATGGTTCCCTCTTGATCGATAATATTCTGAAAAATCTGATATTTATCGGCGTTCTCATGGCAGGGGTCTCCTGGGCCCTGCTGCCCGCCTTACTCTATCCCCGCCTGGATCCGGAGGCCCATTTTCTGGTACACCTCACCGTTGTCGGGATTACGGCCGGCGGCATGGCCACGCTTTCCTTTCACAGGAAATCCGCCTTTGTCTTTATCCTCTTTATCTGCGGCGGCATGATGATCGGTCTTGCCAGGGCTCCCGAAACCCATATCTACAACCTGTATGGCGTGTTGCTGCTCTACACGATATTTTTATTGAAAACCGCTGATATCTATTATCACAACAACGAAAAGATGCTGCGGTTGCAGGAAGAGGCGACGATCAGGGAACAGGCCCTGCGCGAAGGAGAGGAAAGGTTCAGGATCATAGCAACCGCTGCCATGGACGGCATTGTCATGCTCAACGATCGCGGGGAAATCACCTTCTGGAACCAGGCGGCGGAAAGGATGTTCGGATACAAGGCCCGGGAGATTATCGGCAGAGACCTGAGCGTCCTCCTGGTGCCGGAGAGATATCGCCACGCTTTCAGGAAGGGCATGCATCGTTGCCTTGAGGCGGAGCAGCCGGCGGATTTCAGCAAGATCCAGGAACTGGTTGCGATGGGGAGAAATGGCGAGGAATTTCCCATCGAGGTCTCGGTCTCCGCCATTACCATGCAAGGGCGCCGTTTGGCCGTGGGCATTATCCGCGACATCACCGCCAGAAAGCAGGCCCAGGCTGAATTGATCAAAGGCGAGAAACTCAAGTCGCTGGGAGTGCTTGCCGGCGGTATTGCCCATGATTTCAATAACATTCTTATGGTGATCCTGGGCAACCTGCGGCTGGCGCAACATTACCTGACGGCATCGCCCCGGGCCGCGGCAAAGATCGAGGAGGCGGAGAAGGCCTGCCTGTCGGCCTCGGGACTCACCCGGCAACTGCTCACCTTTTCCAAGGGGGGAGATCCGGTGCGGGAAACCGCTTCCCTGGCCGAGTTGATCCGCGAAAGTGCCGGTTTCATTCTCAGGGGCGGCAACATCGCCGCCCGTTATCATATTCCCACCGACCTGTGGCTGGTGGATATCGACAAGGGACAGATGAGCCAGGTAATCCAGAACCTGCTCATCAATGCCAGGCAGGCCATGCCCGAAGGCGGAACCATTGAAATCAGTTGCCGCAACGTGGGCACGCCCGGTCCCGGCAAACATATCGGTCTGCCCCGGGGCGATTACGTCGAGATTTCCGTGACCGACTCCGGTTCCGGCATTGATGGGGAGATTATCGACCGCATCTTTGATCCCTACTTCTCCACCAAAAAACAGGGCAGCGGCCTGGGGCTTGCCATAACCCATTCCATTGTCGGCAAGCATGATGGTCATATCAGCGTGCAGAGCGACGAGGAGCGGGGAACCACCTTTGTCATGTACCTGCCCGCCGTCAAATCGGCGCGGCTTGAGCACAAGGGCGAAACCCTTTCCGTTAAGCGTCGCAGCTGCAAGGTGCTGCTGCTGGATGACGACGCAATGATTCTCGATTCGGTGGGTGAGCTCCTGGAACTGGCCGGATATAAGGTTATTACGGCAACCCACGGCGCCGGAGGGGTGGAGCTGTATAAGGAAGAACTCCGCAGGGGCAAGCCGGTGGATGTGGTGATCGCCGATCTCACTATTCCCGGCGGCATGGGAGGGTTGGAAATGGCCGGCCATATCCTCCGGGAGGATCCGCAGGCCCGCATTATCGTTTCCTCCGGTTATTCCAATGATCCGATCATGGCCCGCTACCGGGAACACGGCTTCCGGGCCGCCCTGGCAAAACCATTTGATCCCGCGCTGCTGGAACGCACCATCGCCAAGCTCCTGGACCGTTGATCAGCAAAGCGCCGCTTTCTGCTTACCCGGGCCGGGTCCGCTCCCGGCACTGAAAATCGTGCAAATCTCCGGCAACACCGGGTGGTTGTAAAATTTCCGCGAGCCTATGAGTGGTGCAAAGCGGCAATGGGGTCCATGTTTGCCGCCTTGATCGCCGGATAGAGACCGAAAAACAGGCCCACCGTCAGCGAGGTGATAAAGGGAATCAGGATGGCGTAGGGGGTGACGGCAACGCTCCAGCCCGCTAAAGAACCGATCCCCATGCTCAGGGTAACACCGGCGCCGATACCCAGCAGGCCGCCGGTGAGGGTGAGGATGGTCGATTCGGCGAGAAACTGCACCAGGATATCCTGCCGCCGGGCGCCGATGGCCCGGCGGATACCGATTTCCCGGGTCCGCTCGGTGACCGTGGCCAGCATGATGTTCATGATGCCGATCCCGCCCACCAGCAGCGAAATACCGGCAATGGAGCCCAAGACGATGTTGAAGATTCTCCTGGTCCGGCCGGCCTGGCGGATCAGTTCCAGGGGAAGAATGATATCGTAGTCGTCCACACCGTTGTGGAGCACCTGCATCAGCCGCTCTATTTCCGCGGCGCCGCCGTCCACGTTTTTGTCCGGAGTCAGCCTGACGACGATCTCCGAGAGTTCCTCCCCGGCCGCGTCTGCCCCATCGGAGTCGCCGTGGAGTTCGGTGTCCACCCCGATGGGCACCAGCAGCATCTCGTCGTAATTGTTCAGCGACAGAATGCTGCTTTCCTCCCGGCGCCCATCCGCTGCGGCCATGATGCCGATGACGGTGAGCACTGTGTCGCCGGCCCTGATCTTTGCCCCCACCACACCCTGCGGCCCCAGTTTCGCGGCCAGTCCGGCGCCGAGGACGCAGACGGTGTGACGCCGCTCAATGTCCATGGAACCAAAAAGGCGGCCCGCTGCCGGCTGCAGGTTGTAGATATTCTGGTAACCCACCGAGATCCCGACAACCTCGGGGGAAAATTTCAGGGCCGTTCCCAGCAGCGAGGCCCGTGAACGGCGGTAGACCCCGATATCGTCAATCCCGCGGAGCAGGACGCCGATCCGTTCCGCATCCCGCAGGCTTAGGCCCTGGGAGAGATGTTGCCGGGCCCGGTCCTTTTCCTCGCCGGCAAGTTCCAGGGAACGGATATAGACGTTGCGCAATCCCAGTTGCTCGATCTGGCCTATGGTCTCCCGTTTGCCGCCTTCGCCGATGGAGACCATGGTCAGCACCGCCATCACCCCGCACACCACCCCGGAAACGCTCAGGGCAGAGCGCAGTTTATGCTGCAAGAGGGAGCGCAGGCCGTCGGCAACGATTCCGAGAAACTTATCCACAGCCTTTCTCCCGGAGAACGCCGTCACGCAGCAAAAGCACCCGGTGGCTGCAGCGCACCACTTCAGGATCGTGGCTGATCATGACAATGGTGGTTCCCGCATCTCCATGCAGGGTGGTGAAGAGGGCGAGGATCTCGCCGGTGGTGACCGAATCCAGGTTGCCGGTGGGCTCGTCGGCCAGGATGATGCCCGGTCTGATGACCAGGGCCCGGGCAATGGCGGTGCGCTGCATTTCGCCGCCGGAAAGCTCGCCCGGCCTGTGGTGCAGCCGCCGGGACATACCCACCATGGCGGCCACGCTTTCCACCCGTTTCTCAATATCGCGGCAGGGACGCGACCGGTAGAGAAAGGGCAGGGCGATATTTTCACGCACCGTCAGGTTGGCCAGCAGATTGAACCCCTGGAAGACAAAGCCTATCCGCTCGGCCCGCAGCCGTGATCTGTCCCGGTCGGAAAGGCGCAGGACATCGATGCCGTCAAGGAAATAACTCCCTGCCGTGGGGCGGTCCAGACAGCCGAGAATATGGAGCAGGGTGGATTTTCCTGATCCGGAACTTCCCATGACGGCGACGAATTCCCCGGATTCGACAACCAGGTCGAGGCCGCGCAGTACTTCAAGGCGCCGCTCGCCGCTGCCATAGGTTTTTTGCAGTTTCCGCGCCCGGATCATGGTCTATTCGAGCCGGGAAGGGGGCGGTGCGATCAGGCTGATCTCGTCTCCGGCGCCAAGACCTGAAAGGATCTCCACCCGGTCGCTGGTACTCCAGCCGACGGTAACGGGAACAGCGATAAATTTTTCCCCCTGGAGCCGGTAGCAAAAATGTTGTCTGTCTTTGCCGAAAAGCGCCTGAATGGGAACAGCCGGCACCCCCTTGCGGACGTCGGCGATAATGGTGACCCTGGCGGTCATGCCGGGACGCAGGCGGGTATCGCGGTTTTCCAGGGTAACCACCAGGTCGAAGTATTTCTCGCCGCCGCCTCCTTCCCGTCTTTCCCGGGCAACACCGCCGACGACGCTCACCTCGCCCCGGTATTCGGAATTTGGGTAGGCATCGGCGCGGATGAGACATTGCCGGCCCTTTTCCACCTTGTAGAGATCGATTTCCCTGATCCTGGTGCGGACGATCATGGTGGAGATATCCGGCAGATAGAGCAGGGGTTGGTTCTGCAGAACCCGGTCGCCGATGCGCGGTTTACGTTTGCGGCCGTTGCGGTATATCTCACTTAAAACCGTGATGCCGTCGAAAGGAGCGGTGATGACGGTTTTTTCAAGCTCGGCCTCGGCCAGCTGCAGAAAGGAGCGGCTGCTCTCCAACCTGCCCTTGATCTCCTCGGCCTTGGCCTTGGCAGCGGCGATTTTGTAGATACCGCCCTGTTTGGTGCGGTTGTATTCCATCTCATACTTTTCCACCTTGGCCTTTTCCGCCTCAATACCGGCGGGCAACACATGAGTCCGGTAGGAGTCATATTTTTTGCGGGCAGCGTCATACTTTTCCTGCAGTTCCTTCATCTTCTTCCGGGCCAGGTACAACTCCGCGGCGGTGCCGGGATCGTCGTCGCTCTGCAGGTCATTGAGCTCGTCCACATAGGCCTTGTAGCGGAGATACTCTTCCCCGGCCTTTTCCATCTCGTTTTTATACTGGGCCGTCTGGATGGGGCCGGTGCCGTCCACCAGTTTGGAGAGTTCGAGTCTGGCCACCCGAATATTGAATTCAGCGGTTTTCAGCGCCTGTTCCACGTTGTTTTTTTCCAGTTCAAGCAGCTGCAGGGCGGAGCGGTGAGCGGCATCCAGACTGCTCACCTGTCCCTTGAGTTTGCGGACCTCCTCTTCAAAGGGGGTGGGATCGAGCCTGATCAGGACATCACCCTTGTTCACCCGGCTGCCGTCGGTGATGATGTAGATAATCTTGCCCTTGTCGCCGCGCAGGGAAGAGGAGATCGTATGAAAACGGGCGGCATCGAGAACTCCGACGGCATCGACGGTGACCTTGAGGTCAATGTTTTCGACAGTGAAGGTGGGAACTTCCCTTTCCGGCGTGTCTCCATGCTGCAGGAATGAGGGGAGCATCGGCAGGAGCAGTCCGGCAAGAACCGCCCCAAGCAGCCACAGAAGAATTTTTACGCTTTTCATGAAGTGGGAACGATTTCAAGCAGGGTGCCGATCTTGCGGCGCAGCCGGAAGGTACCGACGATATATTCGGTTTCCACCTTGAGCAGGCCGATGCGGGCGCGCTGCAGTTCATTCTCCGAAGAGATGAGTTCGGAGTTGTCGGCCATGGCGTGACGGAATCTGATGGCAGCCCTCTTCACCTTTTTTTCAGCCTGGGCGATCTGTTTTTTTCGGATCTCCAGCCGTTTTTTCGCCTGGGAGATAATGGTGAACTGATTGCCGATTTCCTCCCTGATCTTCTGTCGGATTTCCACGGCTGCCAGTTTTTTCCGTTTCAGGTCCAACAGCCGGGAGGCAAGGGCGGATTTTTGCCTTTTCCGGGCAAGATCCGTGCTGCTGACCAGCCGGATGCTCCAGAAGTTCCGATCACTATGGTCGCGGCTGTCGAAGAGATCCATGTCATCGTAGCGGAAGGCGAGATCAGCCTGGGGCAGCAGATTATGACGGGCCACGGCCGCCAGCCGCTTGAGTTCATCCAGGTCGCGTTCCAGCTGTTTGAGATCACGCCGATGTTCCATGGCCACGGCCACGGCTTCTTCCGGACTGAGGTCGATCTCCTCGCAGACCATGGGCGCCGAAACCCGGATGCGAGTCTCCAGGGGCAGGGCGAGGAGAACCTTGAGCCGGTCGCGGGCGCGTTCGGCCTCGCTCCGGGCCAGGATATACCTGCCCTCGGCCTCCTTTACCTCGATTTCGGCCCGGTAGATATCCAGGGGGGCGGCAAGCCCAACCCCGGTTTTGACGCGGGCGGTTTGGGCTTCCCGCTTGAGTCGCTTCACCGATTCGAGATAGGTTTTCTCCTGCCGGCGTTTGCCGATGATGTCATAGACCGTGGTTATGGTGTCGAGGATCACCTGTTCCTGCTGCTGCCGGTAGCTGTTTTTTGCCTTGGCAAGCTGAAATTCCGAGCTCTTCACGGCAGACATGGTCACCTCCCGGCCCCTGCCCTGAAAAAGAGGCACCGTCAGACTCACCGAAAGGCGGCCGCGATACTCTCCCCCTGTTGATCCGTAGGTCGGAGAAACCTCGATGGTCGGACCGGTGGTGAATTTCTTGCGCAGAGTCATTCCCAGGTCGACCTGCTTGCCGTCCCGGTGGATTCCGGTTTCCGCCGACGGATACCAGAAGAGATCGAATTCCGATCTTACGCTTTCCAGGTTCAACTCCTCGCCCTGCACCGAATAGCCGGCTGCGACCAGACGACGGTTGGCTTCCAGCGCCCGTTGGATGGCCCGGAAAAGGGTGATCCGCATAACCTCTTTTTTACCGGATGCGGCCAACGGGTCGGAAAACGCGGGGGATTGCACACCGCTGATAAGCAGAAGCACGGACAGCAAAGACAAGATACTCTTCATGGCGGAACGATCCCTTGATACTCGGTGGGAAACAGTGAAAAACACGCCCGGAAAACCGCCGGTCATACCGTGGCGATATCAAAACTCATGCCGTAAAGGTACTGTGAAAACAGGGGGAAATCAATATGAATAGGGGAAAAAGGACAGGGGTGGGTTCAGGCGGAATACCTCAGCAACTTCTTTTTGTCGATCTTGTTGTTGGCCGTCTTGGGAAGGGAAGGCAGAAAGATGACCCGTTGCGGGACCATGAACGGTTCCAGCGCGGCGGAACAGATTTTACGTACCTTCGTCTGGGAGAGACCGGCATCGTCACGCACCGCCAGAAAGGCGTGGATGGCCTCGCCGTCCTCGACATCGGGAACACCCAGAACCGCGGCCTCCTCCACTCCGTCGACGGCCAGCAGGACCCGTTCCACCTCAACGGGGCTGACCTTTTCACCCCGGGTTTTGATGATATCGTCGGTGCGGCCCGCAAAGTAGAGAAAACCGTCTTCGTCCATGGAGAAGAGATCACCGGTGCGGAGGATGCGTTCACCCGGCAGGGGACCGGGTTTGAGCATGGCCGCGCTCTGTTGGGGCCGGTTCCAGTAGCCGAGCATGATATGGGGGCCGCGCACGTAAAGAATTCCGGTTTCGCCGGGTTTCACCTCCTTGCCCTCCTCGGAAAGCAGGAAGACCTCGGTGCCGGGAATCGCCTTGCCCACGGATGCCGGTTTTTCCTCAAGGAGTTCGGGTTCGAGATAGGAGACTCTTTTGCATTCGGTAAGACCGTACATCTTGTAGATGAGGGCATGGGGAAAGATCTCCCTGAGCAGGGGCGGAAAATCAACGGGTAGGGCTGCAGCGGTGTTGGTGACCCGCCTCACCGAGGGAAAACAAAGTTTCTTCTTGCGGTGCAGAGCGAGCATGCGGGCGAAAATAGTGGGTACCCCCGGAAAGACGGTGATCTTTTCCCGCTTGAGACGGTCGAATATTTCAAAGGGAAAGGCAAAGGACTTTTCCACCACCAGGGTGGCGCCCAGTTTCATGGCCATGAGCAGCTGATAGAGGCCGTAGTCGAAGGCCAGGGGCAAAAAGAGAAAAATTTTCTGCTCCGCGTCAAGGCGCAGGTACTCGATGAGGCTCCAGGCGGTAAAAACCATGGCCTGATGGGTCTGCATCACCCCCTTGGGGTCGCCGGTACTGCCGGAGGTGTAGATGAGGGCTGCCAGGTCGTTGGCAATAACCGGCGTCGGTTCGGCCGGCGGCTCGGCGGATTCAAGGAGCCGGGTAAAGGGATGTATGTCCGGACGGTTTTCAAGGGGTCCGGAAAAGGTGCCGGTGGCGGCTACCAGGCAAAGATGGGAGAGGCCCTCCACGGCAGGTAAAAACGAGCGGGCCAGCAGGGCGTCGGAGATGAGGGCACCGGCGCGGCAGTCTTTGAGGATGGTACGGAGTTTTGGCCCTTTGGTCTGGGGGTTGATGACCACGAAAACGGCACCCGCCAGCAGGGTGCCGTAGATGGAGATCACGGCGGCCCAGCTGTTTTCCATGTGGATAACCACCCGGTCACCGCGTCGGACACCGTGGTTTTGGAGGACGGAAGCGACCCGCAGGGAGGATTCGAGGAGTTGACCGAAGGTGTATGGCCTGCCTTCGACAATGAGCGCGATTTTATCAGGGTGTCGTTTCGCTGCAGACAGCATCCCCTCGCGCAAGAGCCGTTGCGGCAAGATCGTCTCCGCCATTCTTTCGGATTTTATCGGTGATAAAGGCTGCGATGTTGTCGATGGTTCCCATGTTTCCGGGAACAATTTCCTCGTCTTCGACGGTGATCTGAAATTCCTCTTCGATCCAAGCGGCAACTTCCATGACCCCGGTCGAGTCGATGACCCCCTGGTCCAGCAGTGATACCGAGTTGTCGAGGTATGTATCGGTATCAAAAATGAAGTTTTCGAAGAAGAAGGTGCGCAGTTCCGAAATCAGTTCTTCCATGGCTCTATTTTTTCCTGATGTCTCAACGCTCCATCCATGGAATCAGCGGCTGTAATGACCCGCATCCTGCTCTTGACCATAAGCCCCCAATCCTGATACCCTCTGTTCGGATTCGGGACGATAGCGGTATGAATAGCATATATTCTCCTGAAAAGCGAGAATAAAACCTGTTTCAGACTCGGTGGAGTAAGGTCGCGGAATAGGACGACAAAGGAAAGGTGTCCGTCTCTTCTCGCGCTTGACATCCCGGCAAGGGGCATCTATTGTACCCCATATTACCTTTTCAGCTCCGCAGATATCCGTTTACCACCATGACCACCAGCGCCTCGACACGCCCCGCAGGAAAGGGGAACCTGAAAAAGACTCATCCCTTTTCTCTTATCCGCAGCCTCGGACTGCTGCTGCTCTTTGCCGCCGTCGGTCTTTCCTCCTGCCAGGCCCTTGTCGTTGCGGTTTCTCCGGCTGCCGCCGGATCCGCCTTTTCCACCGGAGCACCCAAGTGATGGCCCGGCGGTTCCGGAAAAAGGGGAAGATCCGCCGTCCGAGGGGAGTGCTTTTATGGATTCTCCCTCTTCCGCTTATCCCTGCCTTTTTTATCTCCCTGGCCCGGGGACACCTGCTGCCCGCCGTGGGCAGTTTTGCCGCCTTTGGTTTTTTTCTGGGTGGAGCCTTTTTGATTTCCCAAGACCGAAACGGCGGAGGAAATGGTGGAGAACAGAGCAGGAGCCGGCTGTCCGGCTATCCGGTGCAATATCTTGCCATGCTCCTTGTCGGCACCGGGGCCTTTCTCTGCTGCCTGCTGGCCGTTGGCCGTTCCCTGGTCTTTTCGTTCATGGTGGGGTTGTTTGGATTTTTCGGGGCACTGCTGGCCTACGCCCGGCCCCCTCGGGATCGTCGCAGCGGCGGTGTTGCCGGAGCGGGATACAGTGCCGAAGAAATTGCAGCGGCAATGGACCGGGCCGGGGAAAAGATCAGAAATATCGAACGTGCCGCCCGTTCCATGGAAAACCATGAATTGCGGGAGCAGCTCTTCAGGATCAGCGGTCTGGCCCGCAGGATCACCGATTCCCTTGAGGAAGATCCCCGCGACCTGCGCACGGTTCGCAGGTTTATCCACGTCTATCTCGATGGAGTGGAAAAGGTTACCGACAGCTATGCCGGGGCGGCACGAAAAGGGGCTGCCGGGGAACTGCTGCCCCGCTTCCGGGAACTGCTGACCACCCTTGAAGAGGTATTTCAACAACAGCATGAAAAACTGATGGCCAACGACCTTTTGGATCTCGATGTCCGCATGGAAGTGCTGATGAAACGGCTCCGGCATGAGGGAATCCTCTGAAGGTGAAGAAATAACGTTTGCAAGGAGTGAGCAATGAAAAATGGTGAACAGAGCATGGTTCAAACCGCATCACCCCCCGAAGAGGCGACACTGCTCTTTGACGAGGAAACCCGGAATCTGCCGGTGCTCAGGGAGGAAATTCCGCCCTATGCCGACGCCTCCGGAGAAGAACGGCGGATCATAGACAAACTCATGGAGGAGATTGACCTGGAAGACAGCAATTCCATCATCTTCTTCGGAGCCGGGGCCCAGCAACAGGTGACCGAAGTATCGGACCGGATGCTTGAAGGGGTGCGCAACAAGGATCTGGGCGGTGCCGGTAAGGTGTTGGGCGAGATGGTTTCGGTGCTGCGCGGTTTTGATCTCGATGGTCTTGATCCGGGGCGCAAACCTTCGTTTCTGGCCCGTCTCTTCGGTCGGGCAAAACCCCTGGTGAGGATCTTCGAACGTTATGAGGAGGTTCGTCGACAGGTTGACGGCATCACCGACAAGCTGGAAAGCCATAAAACCACCTTGCTCACCGATATCACCACCCTGGATCGGCTCTACGATGCCACCCTGGACTACTTTCACCGGCTGGAGATGTATATTACCGCCGGAGAGGAGAAGGTGCGCATCCTCGATGAGGAGACCATTCCCGCCCTGGCCGCCGAAGCGGAGCAGAGCGATGACGTCCTCGCGGCCCAGAAACTACGGGATCTGCGTTCAAGCCGCGACGATCTGGACCGGCGGGTACATGACCTGCGGCTCACCCGTCAGGTTGCCATGCAGAGTTTGCCCGCCATCCGCTTGGTCCAGGAAAACGACAAGGGATTGATCAACAAGATCAACTCCACCCTGGTCAACACCGTACCCCTCTGGCGCCAGCAGCTGGCCACCGCCGTGGCCGTGTATCGCTCCGGTGAGGCGGCGTCCACCGTCAAGGCGGCCACCGATCTGACCAACGAACTCCTGGAGAGCAATGCGGAAAACCTGAAGCAGGCCAATGCCGAGGCCCGCCGCCAGATGGAACGGGGTATTTTCGATATCGAATCCATCAAGAAGGCCAATCAACTGCTCATCGACACCATCGAGGAGAGTTTGCAGATCGCAGATGAGGGGAAGCGTCGCCGTCTGGAGGCCCTGAGCCGGCTTGAGACCATGGAGGATGAACTGAAGCAAAAATTGGTTGCCGCCACCGGCGGAGGCGACGGGACAGCCGCAGACGGACGGGAGTAGAGGTATGGGATTCTGGGAAAAGCTGTTTGGCGAGTTTGTCGATGTCATAGAATGGGTCGATCACACCAACGATACCATGGTGTATCGATTTGAACGATACGGCAACGAAATAAAATACGGCGCCAAGCTGACGGTGCGGGAGGCGCAACTGGCGGTTTTTGTCAACGAGGGTCGGATTGCCGATGTCTTTGAACCCGGCCTCTACGAGCTGGAGACCGCCAACCTGCCGGTGCTCTCCACTCTGCAGGGCTGGCCCCACGGCTTCGAGAGCCCCTTCAAGGCCGAGGTCTACTTTTTCAACACCCGTCGTTTTATCAACCTCAAGTGGGGCACCAGGAAACCGATCATGCTGCGGGATGAGGAGTTCGGGCCGGTGCGGCTCAGGGCTTTCGGCACCTATGCGGTGAAGATCACCGATCCGGTGACCTTTTTAAAAGAGGTGGTGGGCACGGACGGCCGTTTCACCACCGGCGAGATCACCAACCAGCTCCGCAACCTCATTGTTTCCCGTTTTGCGCATATTCTTGGTGAATCGCGCATTCCGGTGCTCGACCTGGCCGCCAATTACGAGAATCTCAGCACCTTCGTGACCAACAGAATCGGCGACGACTTCCGCGAGTACGGCCTGAAAATTACCAAACTGCTGGTGGAGAACATCTCCCTGCCTCCGGAGGTGGAGGAGACCCTGGACAAGCGCACCAGCATGGGCATCCTCAAGGATCTGCGTGATTACAGCGCGTTCCAGGCGGCCGAGGCCATGACCGAGGCTGCCGCCAATCCCGGCGGCAGCGCCGCCGAGGGTATCGGCCTCGGGGTGGGCATGGCCATGGCCAAACAGATGAGCGATTCCCTGGCCGGATCCGCGGCCGCACCGGAAAAAAGCGCCGGCGGCCCGCCGCCCGTTCCCGACGAAAAAATCTATTACCTTGCCGTTCAGGGTCACCAGACCGGTCCCTTCACCATCCGCGAGATGGCGGACAAGATCGCCGCAGGCAAGGTGGACAGGGACTCCCTGGTCTGGACCCGGGGACTTGCCGATTGGCAAGCCGCCGCAGGCCTGGACGATCTGCGGCCCTATCTCGACCGCATGCCGCCACCCATACCCGCTGACGGAGACGGGAAGTAAAAGATCTGTAACCGGCCTGAAATTTCCATGTCTACCAAAGTCGGTTGCCTGCCCCGTGGTTAGTTCCGAAGATTCGTCCCGGAGCATTCACCCAACACTTTCCACCTTGATCAATGGTCCGTCGGCAGAAAATCCGTGAAGTGCGCTTTCCCTGCGGCAACTGTGGGGCGCTGCAGACCTATAATGCCGGAACCGATAGCCTTCACTGCGAGTACTGCGGCCACGATACCGCCATTCCCACCGATTCCCTCGGTGAAATTCGCGAGATTCCATTCAAGGCGGCCCTGAAAGATCTGGAAAAAACAGCGCCGGTGACCACCAGGTTTTCCGTCCAGTGTGAAAATTGTGCCGCCCGCTTCAACTTTGAAGAAAATATCCATGCCGGTGCATGTCCTTTTTGCGGGACGCCGGTGGTGATCAGCAGCGCCGACAGCCGGCCCATCCTGCCCCGGTCCCTTGTTCCCTTCAGGATCAAGGCGGAGGAGGCGGAAAAGCGATTTGCCGAGTGGCTCGCCGGTCTCTGGTTCGCTCCCGGCCGGCTGAAAAAGGCAGGGGGTGATACCAGACGGGTGGCGGGCATCTATATTCCCTACTGGACCTATGACAGCCGGACGGAAACCACCTACACCGGCGAACGGGGGGACGCCTACCAGGTGCCGCAACAGGTGGTGGTTGTGGAAAACGGCCGCCGGGTTACCCGTACCCGCATGGTAACCAGGGTCCGCTGGACCAGGGTTTCGGGACGGGTGAGCAGGTTTTTCGACGATGTACTGGTGGGGGCCGGTAAAACCCTGCCCCGGATCATCACCGATCAGTTGAGTCCCTGGCACCTGGAAGAGCAGAGGCCCTTCAACGAGGCCTATCTCAGCGGTTATCGAAGTGAACTCTACGAGGTACGGCTGGACGAGGGATTCGATATCGCCCTCAACATCATGGACGGCGTCATCCGTGCCGATATTGCCCGGGATATCGGCGGCGATTTCCAGCGCATCCATCACCTGGACACCAGACATCACCGGATCACCTACAAACATATCCTGCTGCCCGTCTACTCATCGGCCTTTACCTTCGGCGGCAAGACCTACCGTTTCGTTATCAACGGCCAGACCGGCAAGGTCCGGGGCGAAAGACCATATAGCCCCTGGAAGATCACCTTTGCCGTTCTCACCGTGGCCGTCGTTGCCGCCATCGTTGTCTGGCTGCGGGCGAACCTGCGCTGACCGGGTCCGGGAGCATGGCTTCGGCGCGATACGGTAAACCGGGTGTTTGCCCGTGAGCGGCGGCGGGCCTGTCTGTTTGGTTTTTCTTTTTTGGGCTGCAAGAATCGGTTACAGAAAAGGCTTAATTTTCATTGCGTGACAATATTACGATACCATCCTGAGCATTGGGAAAAAATGAAAAGGGAACATGGAGGCAATCTCCGGCATCTGGCCCGGGTCAGCGGCCGCGCCGTTGAGAATATTCTTGATTTCAGCGCCAATATCAACCCGCTGGGTCCACCGGAATCGTTGGGCGAAATTATCAGCCGCAACCTCGGCGATCTTATCCATTACCCCGATCCCTATGCAGCCGGATTCACCCGGGCGGTTGCCGAATATCACGGGGTGGAGGCCCAGCGGGTCGTTGCCGGCAACGGCAGCTCCGAATTGCTCTTTCTGCTGCCGCGTGTCCATAGGGGCAAGCGTGCGGTTATTCCGGTGCCCTCCTATATCGACTACACCCGCGCCTGCGAGGCGGCCGGCCTTGAGGTGTTGCGGTTGTACCAGGAGCCGCGGAGGGGTTTTGAAATCGATCTGCAGCAACTGCATAAAAGGGTGGCCCCGGGTGACCTGGTTATTCTCGGTCAGCCTGCCAACCCCGCCGGTACACTCTGCGACCGGGAGGAACTGCTGGAACTGGCCCGCGCCCATCCCCGGGCGCTCTTTCTCATTGACGAGGCCTTCGGCGGATTCGTTCCCGGTTACCGCTCCCTGGCCGGGGAAGAAAAAAATATCGTGGTCCTGGTCTCCCTGACCAAGATCTATGCGGTGCCTGGCCTGCGCCTCGGTTATCTGGTGGCAGGTGAAGAGATCTGCAGCCGGCTGCGGGAAATCCTGGCCCCCTGGAGCGTCAACACCCTTTCCCAGGAGGTGGGGATTCATTTTCTCCGGGAAGAAGAGGAGTATCGACGCCGTTCCTGTAAGGAGATCGAAACGCTGCGCCGGGAGATGCAGCGGCGACTGGCTCCACTTCCCGGGTTGAAGGTGTTTGCGGGCAGGGCCAATTTTCTGCTCTGCAGGCTGGAAAAGGACGGTGATGATCAGCCGGCTGCCTTGCTGGCGGATCGCCTCCTGAAAAGAGACGGCATTGGTCTGCGGGTCTGCGACAACTATGACGGATTAAACGGCCGCTATTTTCGGGTGGCGGTGCGCAACGCCGGAGAAAACCGCAGGCTGGCGGCTGCTCTGTCGCGGGAACTCGCCCCGGCGAGCGCTGGGAGCGGGCGGAGGTCCACCGGACGACCCCGGGCAAAAACCCTCATGCTCCAGGGGACCGGATCGGATGTGGGCAAAAGCGTCCTGGCCGCAGCCCTGTGCCGCATTTTTCTCCGGGAGGGGGTGAAGGTTGCCCCCTTCAAGGCGCAGAACATGTCGCTTAACTCCTTTGTCACCCGGGACGGCGGAGAGATGGGCCGGGCCCAGGTGGTCCAGGCCCAGGCCTGCAGACTGGATCCGGAAGTGCGCATGAATCCGGTGCTGCTCAAGCCCGCCTCCGATGTGGGCTGCCAGGTAATCGTCAACGGCCGGCCCGTTGGCAATATGCTGGTGGGAGAATATATCCGCTACAAACCGCAGGCCTTTGCCGCGGCCTGCCGGGCCTTTGATTCTTTGGCGGCGGAATATGATGTCGTTATCCTCGAAGGCGCCGGCAGTCCGGGCGAGATCAATCTCAAATCCCATGATATCGTCAACATGAAGATGGCAGCCCATGCCGGATCACCGGTGCTGCTGGTGGGGGATATCGACCGGGGCGGGGTCTATGCCTCCTTTATCGGCCACCTGGAGGTGATGGCCCTGTGGGAGCGGGAGCTGCTCGCCGGCTTTGTGGTCAACCGTTTCCGCGGCGACGCTTCACTGCTCGAAGATGCCCATATCTCCCTTGAGCGGCGCACCGGGCTGCCGGTTCTGGGCGTTGTACCGCATATTTCCGAACTGGGCATTCCCCAGGAGGATTCGGTGGGATTCAAGAGCGGTCTGTTTGAAAAAAAAGCGGCGAGCGATCCCCATGTGTGCATAGCCGTCATCGACCTGCCCCATATTTCCAACTTCACCGACGTGGAGCCCTTTCTCGATGAACCTGACGTGGAACTGCGCATTGTCGGACAACCGGAGCAGCTTGAAGGGGTGCATGCGGTTATATTGCCGGGCAGCAAGAATGTGATGAAGGACCTGGAGTTTCTGGTCGGCTCGGGGCTGGCCGATGCCGTCGTCTCCCTTGGGGCTGGGGTCGAGATTGTCGGCATCTGCGGCGGTTACCAGATGCTGGGAAAGGGGATCAGTGATCCGCATAGGCTGGAGGCGGGTGGCGGTCGCACCACCGTCAAAGGGCTGGGCCTGTTGGATATGCACACGGAGCTGAGCCTTGACAAAACCCTGACGCGACGCAGCGGCTTCCATCGGGAATCCGGCTGCGCCGTGCATGGATACGAGATTCACCACGGCAGATCGGAAAGCGGGGAGGAGCCGGTTCTCAGCTTCAGCGACGGCAGTGGCTGCGGTCGCCGCGGCGGCGACTTTGTCTGGGGCAGCTATCTGCACGGTATTTTCGATGCCGATGAGTTCCGCCGCTGGTTCATCGACCGGCTGCGCACCCGCAACGGCCTGGGGAAACTGGGCCGCATCGCCGCCCCCTATGATCTGGAACCGGCCTTTGAACGGCTGGCTGAGACGGTGCGGCGGAGTCTGGATATGGATGCCGTCTTTCGGATAGTGGGGCTGTAGAATCGCAGGGTGGTGGCGTCGGTTGGGGTGGTCGGGGCGTTACAGGGGAATCTTTTCATATTCGCCGTTGAGCAGGTCAAGGGTGAGGCAATGGGTGGCCAGGGGTGAGTCGCGACCCAGCAGCAGGGTGACCGTTGCCGCTGCCTGCAGCGAGGCCACCGCTGCCACGGTAAAGGAGAGGACGCCGGAGGCCTGTTTTTCCCGGTTACGCGGATAGAGCTGCGCAAAAGCATCGCGGTCCGGTTGCAAAACCGCCACCTGGCCGTACCATCCCTCCACAGCCCCGTGGACCATGGGAATCCGGAGCTGCCGACACGCCGACGCCGCTGTTTTACGGTCGCCGATATTGTCCAGGGCATCGACAATCACCCGGGCCCGATCCAGTGGGGGCTCCGGGCGGGAAAAGCGGCGTTGCAGGGGGATGAACTCCAGGGCGGGATTGATGCGGGCGAGCCGCCGGCCGATGACCTCCACCTTTGGTCTGCCCAGCACTCCGGCGTCCGCCTGCAGCTGGCGGTTGAGGTTGTGCTCTTCGTAGCGGTCCGGGTCCATGGCCAGGAGAGTGCCGACGCCGGCGCGGGCCAGTTCTTCAAGAACATAGCCTCCCAGGCCGCCGCAGCCGATAACGGCAACGGTTGAGCGCAGCAGTTCCAGTTGGTCAAAGCAGGAGAGAAAAGGGCGGTTGCGGCGAAATCGCTCCGGCATCAGGCCGAGGCCGAGGCCGGCCTCTTCCACCCGTTGCAGCTTCAGATTGAAGCGTTTGGCCGCTTCCCGGCCCGCAGCCAGAGACAGGCAGCCGTCTCTTTCCCTGTCCCTGAGAAATTTGATCAGGCCCCGGTCAACCACCGCCGATGACCGGAAAGATCGCCAGCACGTCATCCTCCTCCAGGCAGAGGCCGGGGTCCGCGTGGCGGGAATTGACCATGATCACCCCCACATCGTCGGGATCGATACCCAGGGAAGCGATGATCTCGGCGGGAGTGATACCGTCCTCGAATTGATGTTCCACCTCTTTGAAACGGCCCTGGCGGAAACCGGCAAAAAGTTTGACCCGGACCTTCATGGCGACAGCAGCCGGCGCGGGTCGGTGATTGCGCCCCGCACCGCGGCGGCCGCGGCGCTCAGGGGGCTCATCAGGTGGACCATGCCTCCCTTGCCCATGCGGCCGTTGAAGTTACGGTTGGTGGTGGAAGCGCATACTTCACCCCGGGCCAGGACGCCGCTGCTCATTCCCAGACAGGCGCCGCAGGTGGGATTGAGCACGCAGAATCCGGCATCCATGAAGATTTTGATCAACCCCTCATCCAGGGCCCTGGAGTAAATCCCGGGGGTGGCAGGGGTGAGAATACCGCGCACATGGTCGGCGATTTTTCTGCCCCGCAGGATGGTGGCTGCCTCGCGGATATCCTCGATGCGGCCGTTGGTGCAGGAGCCTATATAGACCTGATCCACCCGGGTTCCCTCCATCTCGCCGATATCCCGGACCTCGTCCGGTTTGTAGCCGAAGGTGACCTGGGGCTCCAGGTCGCTGATGTCGATATCCAGTACAGCGGCATAGGCGGCGTCCGCATCCGAATACCATTTCCTGAAATCCGCGGTTGCCGCTTCGATGCCGTCATATTCATCCCTGATAAAGGGCCAGAGGTATTCGGCGGTTACCCGGTCCGGCATGCAGATACCGCTGGTGGCCCCGGCTTCCACCGACATGTTGCAAAGCGTCATGCGGGCGGCCATGGACATTTTTTTCACCACCGGACCCCGGAACTCCATGACGTGATCCGTGGCGCCGTTGACGGTGAGGCGCTTGATGATGTTGAGGATGATATCCTTGGCCGAGACCCCCGGTGCCTGATCACCGCTGATATTGATGCGCATGGTCTGCGGCTGCCGGAAGGCGCACACTCCCTTGAGGATGCCCACCTCCAGATCGGTGGTGCCCACTCCGGCGGCAAAGGCGCCAAAGGCCCCGTGGGTGCAGGTGTGGGAATCTCCCATGATCACCGTGTAACCGGGGCGGATAAATCCCTTTTCCGGAAACAGGGCGTGGCAGACGCCGTTTCTGCCGATATCGAAGAAATCCCTGATCTTGTGCCGACGGGCCCAGTCGCGCATGATTTTTCCCTGGGTGGCGGTCTTGCTGTCCTTGGCCGGAGTGACGTGATCGATCACCGCCTTGATCCTGTTGGCATCGAAGACCCGGTCCATTCCCCTGTCCATCAGGTCCATGATGGCGATGGGGGTGGTGATTTCGTGGCACATGACCACGTCCAGATCCAGGACCATGTTGTCCGGGGTGGGGGTGTCCCGCAGGTGTGCGGCAAATATCTTTTCAGCGATTGTCTGTCCCATGCTCCGGCTCCACTGGTTACGGTATTGATTTACGGGTTTTTGTAATTGATCGCAGGGGATGTAACCCCGCGGTTATTCTTACGTTCTAACTGTAATTGGTCACGACGTTGGCGGTGGCGCCCTTGACGGTGTCCGTTTGGCGGATGTGAAACCAATTTTTTTATCGTCCTGTAAGGCTCCTATACCACAGGCGTCAAAAAAATCAGTCAAAATTTTTACACCTGTCCGGGATAAACGCCCCCGGGCCCGGCGACAGCGTCGATTTAGGTTGATCTTCCCCGGTATTCATTGTTTATTGCCATATCATCCCGCTCGTCACACCCCGGAAACAGGCAGAATGCAAAAAAACGAACAGCTCAAGATCCTCTTCGTCGATTCGGACAAGACCAATATCAATCAGTTCATCAGCTGTTTCGGTAGTGAGTATTACGTCTTTCCGGCCCTTTCCGCCCCTGACGCCTATGATATCTTTCAGCGTCACGGCGATATCGGCATGGTGCTCACGGAACAGAATATCGAAGGATACTCAGGTGTTGAGCTGATCGAGAGGATCCACGGGAAAAACGAGATGGTCATCGGCATTATCATCACCACGGCCATCGATGTTTCCGATCTTCTAGATGCCGTCAACAAGGGCAGGGTTTTCCACTATATCCTGAAGCCCTGGGGCCGTGATCAGCTCCGTATGGTTCTTGATCAGGCCGGCGAGTTGCTGCGCAAGACCCGTGACTGCCAGCTGACCAGGGAAAAATTGGCCAATACCAACAAGATCCTCACCGCGGAAAATACCCGGCTCAAGGCATCGGAGGGGCATTTGCACCACCTTGCCGCCCACCTGCTCACCGTTCATGAACAGGAACGCAATCGTATCGCCGTCAAGCTGCAAAGCGAACTGGGGGAAGCCCTCGGCGAGTTCAAAAGGGATATCAGCTCCGCCAAACAGCAGCTGCATCAGGGCAAAGAAGCCGGAGTGGAAGAACACCTCAAGATGATGTCCGCCTCGCTCAACCGGCTGGTGGACGAGGTGAACCGGCTCTCCACATCGTTGAATCTCGGTATCATCGACGAACTCGGACTGGATGCGGCCCTGGAAAAACTGGTGGCCACGTTCAGCCGTCATTACCGCTTGCACTGTTCCTTTGAACCCGTGGAGATCAACCGTTTCTTTTCCGCATACAGGCAGCGGGTGATCTACCGGCTTTTCCAGGAATCCCTCATCAACGTCGTCAAGCACGCCGAAGCCACCCGCATCAAGATCGACATGCAGAACCTCGACGGCGATATCATCATTCGCATCACCGACAACGGCAAGGGTTTTGCCGTGGGCGATGTCATGCTCAGATCGGCGGATATCCGCGGTATCGGGCTCTCGGCCATGGCTGAACGGGCCCGCATGCTGGCCGGCAAGATGGAGATTATCAGCAAACCGGGGCAGGGCACCTCCGTGGTCTTTGTCCTGCCCGCCGATGCAAGCGAGGATGACTCCTCGGCCTCGTGGATCGATGGCAGCCTGCAATTCATTTAATCGGGTGGATATCGACAACGCATCCCCGGAGCAAACAGCGAGGTTGGGACTCTTCCTCGGACGCAAGGCCAGGGCCGGAGATCTCTTCCTGCTTGCCGGCGACCTCGGTGCCGGCAAGACAACCCTCACCCAGGCCGTTGCCCGGGGCCTCGGCGTTCCGGCAAAGACCTACGTCACCAGTCCTTCCTTTGCCCTGCTGCACGAATACCAGGGCCGGATTGTACTCTATCACATGGATCTGTACCGTCTGGGTGGAGAAGATGAGGTCGAAGCGGCCGGACTTGTCGACTATCTCGACACCGCCGGGCTGACGGTGATCGAATGGCCCGACCGGTTGGGCGGCCTGCTGCCCCGGGCGCGATTGGAGATTGAAATTTTTCACCTTGGCGGCAACCGTCGCCGGATCCGCCTCAGCGCCCATGGCGGTGCATGGCGGCGGCGCTGGACGGAGTTGGCCGCTGTTGATTTTTCCTGACTTTCGTCATCTTGCATCAACAGATAAAAAAGGGTTCTGCTATGGATAAAAAGTACATTACCCTGCGCAGTTGCGCCAAAAAATACACCCGGGATCAGGATAAGGCCTTATCGCCTGAGCAAACCGTCGAGCACTTTCTGGCCCGGCTGAAAGAGGTAAACCTCGATATTCTCAAGGAGGTTCGTCGCATCGACAACGGCCGGTTGGATATTCCGGTCTACTTCAGTGTCTGCGGCAGTGATGCCCGTGACATCATCGGCACCAAAAAGCAGATGGGCAAGGGATCGACCCCGGAACAGGCCCGGGCCAGTGCCTGCATGGAACTTGCCGAGCGTTTCAGCTTCTTTTCCTTTCTCAAAAACAGCGCCAATTTCATCACCGGGGACTATGCCGGTATGCGCCAGGCCGGTTATCCTCTTGTTTCCGCCCGCACCCTGCTCGATTCCGTCCATGACCACAGCCGGTCGCCGGAACTTTTGGAGAAGCTCCTGGCCGGTCTGCCCCTGCGCTGGACCTGGGCCACCCGGCTGGGGGGCGATAGTCCGCCGCAGCCGGCCGATAATCCCTTGCTGCCCTTTTCCTGGTTTTTCGCCATCAACGAATTCAACGGTCCATCCGCCGGCAACACCTATGAGGAGGCGGTCCTCCAGGGGATCAGTGAAGTGGTGGAGCGGCATGTCTGCGCCGTGGTGACCCGGGAGAGGCTCAAAACCCCCACCATTGATCCGGACTCGGTGACCCATCCGGTGGGACGCGAGCTGATCGACAAGTTTCGCAGGCAAAACATCACGCTGTACCTGAAGGATTTTTCGCTTGATACCGGAATTCCCACCGTAGCCGCCCTGGCGTGGGACCCCAAAACCTTTCCCGAGACCAGCGAGATCGTCTATACCGCCGGCACCACCCCGGATGCGGACAAGGCGCTCATCCGCGCCCTCACCGAGGTGGCCCAGCTGGCAGGAGATTTCAACAGCAGCGCCAACTATGTTGCCAGCGGCCTGCCCAAGCCCGCATCCCTGGATGAGGTTGACCATGTCACGGCAGCGGACGGGGTGATCGCCCTTTCCCAAATGCCCTGTCTCGGGGATGACGACATGTTCCGGGAAATCGAAAACTGCCGGGCGGCGCTGGCGGCCGAGAACATGGAGGTGCTGCTGCTTGATACCATGCATTCGGAGTTACGGATTCCTGCCGTTTACACCATTATTCCCGGAGCCCATTTCAGGGAACGGGCCGCCGGCGGCGATGCCGCACTCTTTGCCGCCAAGCTGGCGTTCGACCTGCTGAGCCCGGGTCCGTCCCGCGAGGAAAAACTCACCCAGTTGAAACAATATCTGCCCCACGCCTATTATCTTGATTTTTATCAGGGCCGCAATCTCTATGATCTCGGCATGGCCGCCGATGCCCTTGCCAGCTTCGACCGGGCGATTAAACATCAACCCAGAAACGAGGATCTGCCCTATATACTCTCCTACAAGGGGTGCTGCCTGCGGGATCTCGGTCGATACGAGGAGGCCGTCGAGATCCTTGAACAGGGCAGGGCGCTGGATGATGACCGGCCCGACATCCATAACATCCTCGGGGTCTGTCACTTCAAGCTGCGCAACCATGAAGAGGCGGTTTTTCATTTCAAGCGGGTGGTTGAGCTCAACCCCGCCTCTGCCGTCGATTACGCCAACCTGGGGATCAACCTGCAACGACTGGGGCGCCTTCGCCGGGCAATGGAAAACTATGAAACCGCCCTGGCCCTCGATCCCTCCATCGACTTTGCCGCCAGGGGCCTTGCCGAGATCCTTGAGGCCGGCCTGGAAGATACCTGATTTTTTCCGCTTGAAGCCGTTGTCACGGCGGAGGGCCTGAAGGCTCGCCTTGCCTCTTAGAGAAGCGGCCGGGTGATGCGCAGGATGTTGTTTTCGCCGTCCATCACGGCGTCAACGCCCAGGGGAATGATGTGGTTGCGTCGCAGATGGCCCGCCGGAAAACCGCCCCAGACCGGAATATCGAGCCCGGCGGTGAGCTCCAGCACCCGGTCCTCCACCTGTTTGCAGAGCCGGCGGTGACCGGTTCGATCTTTACCCGTATCGAAATCACCCAGTATCA
This sequence comes from uncultured Desulfobulbia bacterium, assembly GCA_964446115.1. Lineage (GTDB taxonomy): Bacteria > Desulfobacterota > Desulfobulbia > Desulfobulbales > Desulfobulbaceae > CAYUNE01. Next base: position 29,149 of record CAYUNE010000008.1, read on the forward strand.
TCCCGCTGATTTTCGCCAGTCTGCCGCCTGCGTGCAGTTGGGTAAGCATGCGGTCGATGCGATACATGGATTCCCCCGTGTCTTCCAGCAGCAGGATGGTTTTCTCCCAGGGTATTTCCCAGCGGGTGGTCAGCAGGTGAACAATGGTTGTCAGGTTGCCGCCGAAGAGGCGGCCGGCGGCGGATCCGGGACGTACGATCCGCAAATTGTCGGCGCGTAAGCTTTTTAGCGGCCCCTCCAGGAGGAGCCGCCGCAGTCGGAGCAGGGAGGCGTCGTCAAGATCGGCCAGGGTGGTGAGGACCGGGCCGTGGAAGGTGACCAGGCCGGTATGAGCAGCCAGGGCGTTGAGCAGCACCGAAATGTCGCTGAAACCGATGAGCATCTTGGCGGTGGCTGAAATGGACTGTAAATCGAGAAGATCCATCATGCGCAGGCAGCCGAAACCGCCGCGCACGGCCATCACCGCCCCGACTTCATCATCATTCCAGAGCCGCTGCAGCTGGTCGGCCCTTTCGCGGTCGTCCGCGGCCAGATAACCGCACACCGGCCGGCGGGACCGGAGTGGCTTCACCCCAAAGCCCATGCGGCTGAGGATTGCCAGACCGGCTTCATATTTTTGCTGATCCGTCACCGGACCGGCCGGCGAGATGAGGCCGATGGTATCCCCTGGTTTCAGGGGAGGCGGCAGGATGGGGCGGGAATCAGCCATGGCTGCGGACCCGCTCGTGGATGAGGCGCAGGCCGGTGAGAGTGAGCATGGGATCGATCTCGTCGATTGTGGCTGCATAGGGCGCGATCAGATGGGCCATGCCGCCGGTTGCCACCACCGTGACCCTGTTGCGGCCGGGTGCCAGATCCGCGGCCAGATCCGTTGTCAGTTTGTCGATCATCCCGCCGAAACCGTGCAGCATGCCGGACCGGATGGCATCCACCGTGTTACGGCCGATGGTCGACCGGGGGGCGCGGCTGATATCGATGCGCGGCAGTTTGGAGGTTCTGCCGGCCAGGGCATCCAGCGAAATGGAGATGCCGGGCAGGATCGCGCCGCCCACGTATTGTCCACGGTCGGTGACGCAGTCGAAGGTGATGGCGGTGCCGAAGTCGACGACGATGAGGTTGTCGTGATAGCGTGACCAGGCCGCGACGCTGTTGACGATGCGATCGGCCCCCACCTCGGCGGGGTTGTCGGTCTCGATGCTGATACCGCAATCGGTTTCACTGGTCACCGTCACCGGCGGAGCGCTAAGGGTGTCGGCAAGATATTTCTCGACGAATTGCATCCAGGCGGTTTCGATGGTGGGCACCACACCGGCCATGACAAATCCGTTGACCTCTCCCAGGCTGAGACCGGCCATGGAAAAGAGGGAGTGATAGCGGATGGCCAGTTCGTCGGCGGTGCGGTCACGGTCGGATTTCAGCCGCCAGCGGGCCGCCAGCCGGCCGTCGACAAAGACCCCGGAAACGGAGTGGGAGTTGCCGATATCAACGGCAAGAAGCCTCTCTGTTTTCATAAATTACCCTTGTTTTTTCAGTTTGAAAATATATATACATTGCACGAAACCTTATGAAAAAACAATGATCCTGTAAAGCGATATGCACCAGTTGATACAGATATCCACAACAACCGCCGACCGCCGGGAGGCTGAAAAGATCGCCGCTGCGCTGCTTGAAGCGCGTCTGGCTGCCTGTGTCCAGATCAGCCGGATCCGGAGCAGCTACCGCTGGCAGGGAAAGATCGAACGGGATGATGAATTTCTCTGCACCATCAAGAGCAGGACGGATCTCTTCGAGCGGGTGGAAGAGATGATCCTCTCCCTGCATTCCTATGAGGTGCCGGAAATCATCGGGGTGCCGCTGACCGTCTGCAGCGGAAAATATGAACAGTGGCTTGCCGGAGAACTCCTCCATGCCGGGTGAGAATCGAAAAAAAAGAAGATACGGCCGTCGCAGAAAACGCAGCTTTGTCTGTTCCTGCTGCAAGGCGGAAAAACCCTTTTGCTGGAACTGCGGGTGCGGCTTCCAGATCTGCCCCGACTGTTTTGCCGAGAACAGGTGGGGAATCAGCAACGGCCCCACCTGGATCTGCCCGGACTGCGAACGGGTCCACATGATGGAGTGACGGGTTGGCCCTTTGACAACCCGGACGCTGCCCCGTATAATGGTGGGCACCCGACACCTTATTTCCCATTTCTCAAGAGTCTGTCTGTCTAATGACCCATCAGTACGACGAATCCAAGATCAAGACCCTCAGCTCCCTGGAGCATATCCGTAAACGGCCGGGTATGTATATCGGCCGTCTCGGGAACGGTACCCATCCCGATGACGGCATCTATATTCTGCTCAAGGAGGTGATCGACAACTGTGTGGATGAGTTTATCATGGGTTTCGGCGACCGGGTCGATATCCGGCTCAATGAGGAGGGCAGGGTGGCGATCCGCGATTTCGGTCGCGGCATCCCTTTGGGCAAGGTGGTGGAATGCGTTTCGGTGATCAACACCGGCGCCAAGTACAACACCGATGTTTTCAAATTCTCGGTGGGTCTCAACGGAGTGGGCACCAAGGCGGTCAACGCCCTGTCGCGCTGGTTCCAGGTCACCGCCTTCAGGGAGGGACGTTTCAAACGGGCCGCCTTTGCCGCCGGCCGGCTGGTTGACGAAGAGGAGGGGAGTTGCCGGGAGAAAGACGGCACCCTGGTGGAATTTGAACCCGATCCGGAGCTCTTCCCCGACTTTGCCTTTGACCGGGAGTATATCGAAAAACGACTATGGCGATACGCCTATCTGAACGCCGGGTTGACCCTTGACTTTGCCGGTCGGAGTTTCCATTCGAAAAACGGCATCCCCGACCTGCTGAGCGATGAGCTGGACGGCAAGGAGCTCTATCCGCCCATTTCCTACAAGTCCGCCGAGATCGAATTTTCCTTCACCCATACCGATGGCTACGGCGAGACCTACTACTCCTTTGTCAACGGTACCTACACCAGTGAAGGGGGGACGCATCTCTCCGCCTTCCGCGAAGGAATTCTCAAGGGAATCAACGAGTTTTCCGCCAAGAAGTTCAACGGCAAGGATGTCCGCGACGGCATAGTCGGGGCCCTGGCGGTCAAAGTCAAGGAACCGGTCTTTGAATCGCAGACCAAGAACAAGCTCGGCAATACCGAGATTCGCTCGACCATCGTCAACACGGTGCGGGAACAGGTACGGGATCATCTCTACAAATTTCCCGAGACCGCGGACCTGCTGCTGGAAAAGGTGCAGCGCAACGAAAAGGTTCGCAAGGAGCTGCAGAGCGTTCGCCGCGAGGCCAAGGTCAAGGCCAGGAAGATCGCCTTCAAGATTCCCCAGCTCAAGGATTGCAAATATCATCCCAGCCGCAAAAAACCGTCAAAGCCCGGCCGCGAGAACATGATATTCATCACCGAGGGCCAGTCCGCGGCAGGTTCCATTGTCAGTTCCAGGGATCCCATGACCCAGGCGATTTTTTCGCTTAAGGGCAAACCCATGAACGTCTTCGGCCACAAACTGCCGCTTCTTTACAAAAACGATGAGATGTACAGTCTCATGCGGGCCCTGGATATCGAGGAATCCGTGCGCAATCTGCGCTACGATATGGTGATCCTGGCAACGGATGCCGATGTGGACGGCCTCCATATCCGGAATCTGCTGCTCACCTTTTTCCTGCATTACTTTGAAGCGCTCATCAAACTGGGACATGTCCATATCCTGGAAACACCCATCTTCAGGGTGCGCAACTCTCGCAAAACCATCTACTGCTATTCGGAAAAGGAGAAAAAGGCGGCGGAGAAAGAACTCAAAGGCCGCGGTAAAAAGGCGCCGCGGGTTGAGGTAACCCGCTTCAAGGGACTTGGCGAGATTTCGCCTGCGGAGTTCAAACAGTTCATCGGACCGGACATGCGCCTGCAGCAGGTGACCATGGATTCCGTCAGCGAGGTGTCCCGGGTGCTCTCCTTTTATATGGGCAAGAATACGCCGGAGCGGCGAAAGTATATCATGGAGAGGCTGGTATGAGTTCCATCGCCCCTTCCGACCGCAATCTCGGCAAGCTCCACCGCCTCTTTGACCGGAATTTCCTCGAGTACACCTCCTACGTCATCCGTGAACGGGCGATTCCAGACATCGACGACGGTCTGAAGCCGGTGCAGCGCCGGATCCTGCAGACCCTTCACAATATGGACGACGGCCGCTTCCACAAGGTGGCCAATGTGGTGGGCGACTGCATGAAGCTCCATCCCCACGGCGACGCCTCCATTTTTGCAGCCCTGGTCAACCTGGCCAACAAGGGATACCTCATCGACCGCCAGGGAAATTTCGGCAACATCTTCACCGGCGACCGGGCATCGGCGGCCCGCTATATCGAATGCCGGCTGTCGCAACTGGCCCGCGCCACCCTCTTCAACCCCGATCTCACCGAATTCGTCGATTCCTACGACGGTCGCATGCAGGAACCGGTGAGCCTTCCCGCCAAGCTGCCGCTTCTGCTGCTGCACGGCGCCGAGGGCATTGCCGTGGGCATGGCCACCCGCATCATGCCTCACAACTTCAACGAACTCCTCAAGGCCCAGATCAGCTATCTGCGGGGGGAGGAGTTTGAAATCCATCCTGATTTTCCCGGCGGCGGTATCATCGACGTCAGCGAGTACAATCACGGCAACGGCCGGTTACGCTGCCGCGCCCGTATCCGGAAGATCGACAACAAGACAATTCACGTCACGGAACTGCCTTACAACATCACCACCCAGGCCCTGATCGACTCCATCGAGAAGGCGGCCAAGGCCAACAAGATCAAGATCCACTCCATCAACGACTATACGGCAGAACAGGTGGAGGTGGAAATCAAGCTGGCCCGGGGCATGTACGCCGACGAGACCATCGACGCCCTCTACGCCTTCACCGCCTGCGAAGTGGCGGTCTCTCCCAGTCTCACGGTGATAAGGGACAACATGCCGGTGATTCTCACCGTTGAGGAGGTGATCCGGCACAATACCGACAAACTGCTCCGGGATCTGGAAAAGGAGCTGCGCATCGAGCTTGACCGGCTAAACGATCTGTTGCACAAGCGTCGTCTGGAACAGATCTTCATCGAGGAGAGAATCTACAAGCTCATCGAGGAGGTCATCAACTATCGCGGCGTAATCTCCACGGTTCGCCAGGGGCTGGAGCCCTTCACCGCTGAATTGAACCGCAAGGTGACCCGGGAGGATATCGAGCGCTTGCTGGAGATCCGTATCAAGCGCATTTCCCGCTACGATATCAACAAACAGCGCAAGGAGATCAGGGCCATTGAAAAAAATATCCGTCGCATCGAGAAAGACCTTCAGGATATGGTTGGATTCACCATCAGATACATCGAATCCAATCTGAAGAAATTCGGCGGCGCCTATCCGCGGGTCAGCGAGATCGGCACCTTTGACGAGGTGACTGCCCGCAAGGCGGCAATCTCCAACCTGACGGTCGCCTACCATCGCGAAAGCGGCTTTCTGGGTCATCAGGTGAAGTTTGAAAACAGCCGCCGCGATTTCAGGGAAAGCTGTTCCGAATATGACCGTCTCTTGTTGATTTTCAAAGACGGCACCTATAAGGTGATCAATGTGCCGGAAAAAATTTTCGTGGGCCATGAACTCTACTTCATGGCACTGGTCAGCAAGGAGCTGCTCATCAATATGATCTACCGAGACGGCGCCCGCAATCTTTCCTATATCAAACGGTTTACAATGCCGAAATTCATCCTCGGCAGGGAGTACCGTCTTTTTGCCCCCCACCGGCGCTCCGCCATTCAGATGCTGTGCGTGGGTAAGGGGCGCAGCGCCCGCGTCAGCCTGGCTCCCTCGGCCCGGGCCCGGACCAATTTTCTGGAAATCGACTTTGACGATTATCTGATCAAGGGCGTTACCGCCATCGGCAAGCGTATCTCCAACCGGACGGTGCGCCGCGTGGCCGATATTACCGGAAAATCCAAGAGCGACAGGGTGAAGCTCCAGGCCCTGCCGGGCCTGGTCGACAAAGACCGTGGGGAGGAACAATCATGAAATCCTTTTTTCTTTTTTCCACCGCTTTGCTGTTTCTTTTCCTTGGTCTTACCGGCTGTTCCATGGTGCAGCGCGGCTATGATTTTGATCCCGGAGTCGATTTCAGCCGCTATCACTCCTTCGCCGTCCGGGAGACGGTCGGCGGTGATGATGGTCTGGCCGATGAGCCACTACGACGAAAACGGCTGATTACCGCGGTCAAACGCGCCCTGCTTGCCCGCGGTTTTGTTGAAGCTGGTCCGGCCGGGTCCGATTTTTTCGTCAAGCTGCATTCCCGGCTGCGGCGGAGACAGGAGCTGCGGGAAGTACACATCGGTTTTTTCAGCTATTTTGATCCCTGGTGGGGTTCCTACGAGATGCCGGTGGAGGTTGAAACCGTTGAGGAGGAAATGGTCATCATCGACTTTGTGGATGCCCGAACCGGAGAGGTGATCTGGCGCGGGACGGGTATCGGGCTGCCAAGTTCCGGAACCACCGGCGACAAACTGCGGCTGCAGGCCGATCTGGACCGTGAAATCGCTCGTATTCTGGAGAATTTTCCCCCACCTGACAAAAAGTGAGAAAATCCATGGGCGCCAAAAAATTTGACCTTGATTCTCCCCGCTGGTATCTCAACCGGGAGCTGACCTGGCTCTCCTTCAACCAGAGAGTTCTGCACGAGGCCAGTGACGAACGAACCCCCCTGCTCGAACGATTTTTCTATCTGGCCGTGGTGGCCGCCAATATCGACGAATTCTTTATGAAGCGCATCGGCGGCCTCAAGCAGCAGGTGGGGGCCGGGGTCAAGAAACTCACAGTGGACGGCCGCACTCCCATGCAGCAGATTGAGGAATGTCACGGCGTGATCCGTGATATCCTCGGCGAGCAGCAACGACTGGAAACCGACCTGCTTTCCCTGCTGGCCGGGGAGGGAATCCGGATCCTCTCCTATAACGATCTTGATCCCTCCCAACAGCAGGAGCTGGACCGCTACTATACCACCAATATTTACCCCCTGCTCACCCCCCAGGGCATGGATCCGGCCCATCCCTTTCCCTTTATCTCCAACCTGTCGCTCAATCTGCTGGTTTCCACCCGGTATGCCGCCGAAGAACATTGCTACCTCAACCGCATCAAGGTGCCCAGCGGTGTCGGTATTCCCCGTTTCATCAGGGTGGGTGAGGATCACACCTATGTGGCCTTCGAGGACGTGATCGCCAACAACCTGGAACCGCTTTTTCCCGGCATGATCATCGAATCCTGCGAGTTATTCCGGGTGACCCGCAATGCCATCACCGAAAAGTCGGGGGAACAGGCCGAGGACCTGCTGGCCATGATCGAATCAGCTCTCCGCGACCGTAAGTTTGCCGAGATCGTCCGCCTGGAGGTGGGCAAATGCATGACCTCCCCCCACCGGGGTATGCTGGCCGCCGAACTGGGGATCGACGAAAAGAGGGACGTTTTTGAAGTGGACGGTATCATGGCCCGTTGCGATCTCTTTCAGATTGCCGCCATTGACCGGCCCGATCTTCATTTTCCGGTGCATGAACCCGTGGATCATCCGAAACTGCTGGCCGATTCCCCCAATATCTTCCATATTATCCGGGAAAGCGGCGCCATTTTGCTGCAACATCCCTACGAGTCGTTCCACACCTCGGTGGAGCGTTTTCTCAAGGAGGCCAGCACCGATCCCAAGGTTTTGGCCATCAAGATGACCCTCTACCGCACTTCGGCGAGATCACGAATCATTCCTTATCTCATCGACGCCGCCCAGAACGGCAAACAGGTGGCCGTGGTGGTGGAGCTCAAGGCCCGTTTCGACGAATCCGCCAATATTCGCTGGGCCGGTCACCTGGAGCAGGCGGGTATTCACGTCACCTACGGAGTCGTGGGGCTCAAGACTCATTGCAAGGTCATCTTCGTTATCCGGCAGGATTATAACGGCCTGACCCGTTACGCCCATATCGGCACCGGCAACTACCATTCGGGCACGGCACGACAGTACAGCGACCTGGGACTCATCACCTGCGATCCCGCCATCGGCGAGGATCTCACCGAACTCTTCAACTATCTGACCACCGGCTATACCCCCATCAGACGCTACAACAAGCTGCTGCCCTCGCCAAAGATTCTCAAGAAAGCGCTGCTTGAGAAAATCGAGCGGGAAATCAAGCTTCATACGGAAAAAAATCCCGGTCACATTCAGCTGAAAACCAATGCCCTGGAAGATCGGGATATTGTCGCCGCTCTCTATCGCGCCTCCCAGGCCGGGGTTCCCATTGATCTCATCGTCAGGGATTCCTGCCGGCTTATTCCCGGGGTCAAGGGATTATCCGACAATATCAGGGTGATTTCCATTGTCGGCCGTTTCCTGGAACACAGCCGTATCTATTACTTCCGCAACAAGGGTGATGAGGAGTACTTTATCGGATCCGCCGATCTCATGAAGCGTAACCTTGAAGACCGGGTCGAGGTCGTCGTGCCGGTGGAGCCGCCCGAGCTCCAGGCCAAACTGCGCCAGGTCCTCGACGTGCAGATGAACAACCAACGCAGTGTCTGGGATATGCAGCCGGACGGCACATATATTCAGCGCCGACCACAGAAAGGCCAGGAAAAACGCGGTGTTCAGGAAATCCTGGCGGATCTGGCCACCCGCCGTCTGGCCGAGGCGGAAAAACTGGCCCGCAAAAAGGGCAAGATCAAAAAGCGGACCAAGGCTAAGGGGAAATGAGATCATCTTTGTCCCCGGGGATGCTTTCCCCGGGACCGGGTGCTGTTTTTTCTTGTGGAGCCTGCCGTGACCTTTGATGCGGCCATATTCCTGGCCCTGTGTGCCGATTATCTCCTGGGGGATCCCCGCCGGCTGCCCCATCCGGTCAGGTTCATTGCCTGGCTGGCCTTGCGCGCCGAAGGCGTCAGCCGTGGTCTGTTCACCAACCGGCGGCTTGCGGGCCTGGTGACCGTGATCACGGTGCTGGCACTGATTGCCGCCGCCGTTGCCGCGTTTCTGCTTCTTTCGGGTGCCGTGCACCCGGGCCTCTTTTTTTTCGCCTCCCTGCTGTTGCTCTATACCTCCCTTGCCCTCAGGGATATGATAATCCATTCCCGCAACGTCCACCGCGCCCTCACCGACCGGGAAAAGAGTGATAAGGAACGCCTGGCACTTGCCCGGCAGCGGGTCGGCATGATCGTCGGCCGGGATACCGCAGCCCTGGATGAGGCCGGAGTTGTCCGGGCCTGCGTGGAAAGTGTTGCCGAAAACCTGGTGGATGGTATCTGCGCCCCGCTTTTCTGGGCATTTGTCGGGGCGACGGTGGGGGAGCTGGGCGGGCATCACTTAGGCCTCTTGGGCGGTGTTCTTGCCGCCATGCTCTACAAGGCGATCAATACCATGGATTCCCTCTTCGGTTATCGTAACGACAGGTACCGGGAGTTCGGGTTTGTTCCGGCCCGTCTGGATGACCTGGCCAACTATCTGCCGGCGCGTCTGACCGCGATTCTCATGATTTTCGCCGCCGCTTTTCTGGGACATGATCCCGCCGGCGCCTGGCGGGTGCTTGGCCGTGACCGCCGCAACCATGCAAGTCCCAATGCCGGATATAGCGAGGCGGCCATGGCCGGGGCCCTGGGAATCAGGCTGGGCGGCAGCGCCGTCTATTTTGGTAAGCCGGTGGAAAAACCCGTCATAGGGGATGGAAAACACCTGGTGGATGTTGGTTGCATCATCTCCGCCAACCGCATGCTGCAGGTGACCTCCCTGCTCTGTATCCTCACTCTTTACGGGCTGCGTCTGCTCCTGTCGCACCTGTGACCGGTTACGAAAAATCTTTACAAGGATGTCGAGCTGGGTTAAAATTTTTGTACTTTGCACTCATATCCGCATCACCTGATCAGCCATCTTGCTGGAGCAAAGCCTCATGAAAATTTTCGGTCTCCTCATTTCAGTCATGTTTTTCCAGGTAATGACGGGAGCATACAGCCCCGCTGACCTGTCTGCCGCCACCGCCGATGCCGGGATCCCCGCCATGGCCTCTGCAGAGGAATTCAGCTCTCCGGAAGAGGCAAAGTGGTACCGTACCTTTCAGGAAGGGTCCATGCTGGTTGACGGTTGGCAGGAGATCACCGAAGAGCTGCTGGCCAAAATCGAGCCGGCCCAGAAAAAACGGCAGCGGCACATCCTCAACCGCTTGGGTGACAGGATCGGCCGGGAATGGGCGCGGGACAACGCGGTGAGGAAGATCGACACCGACATGCTCCGCAGGTGGGGCCGGGAACTGCGGGAAACCGCCGACCGGGAGCCGGAACGGTTGACAATGGTCATCCGGAAACTGGTGGAAACCGTGGATTCCCTGCTCGGTGGTTCAAACACCTGACGGCAGATATAAAAAAACAAAAACCGGGTTACGACTCCTCAGGCTGATCACCTTGCACCAAGCAGTGCAACCTTCCCCTCTGTAACAGAACCTCGATGCGGTCACCGGGGCGCAACTGCGACTCATCCCGGATGACCTTCTTTTGCGGTAACGGCCCCATGACCACCGCGTAGCCCCGTGATAGAATCGACAACGGGCTGACCGCGTCCAGGAGCTGGGCGGCGTGATGAAATCGAGTCCGCCGTTTTTCAAGCTCCGTGGTCATTGCCTGGATGATCCGGTGCCGCAGATTGGCCAGTTCCTGTTCTTCTTGTCTAAGCTGCGAGAGGGGATTTGCCGCCCTCAGTCTTGTTTCCAGGGTTTCAAGGCGCCTGGTTCCGGACCCGATCCGGGTATTCAAGGCGTTCTCAAGCGCGGTTACGGCATAATCGAGGCGCAGGAAAAAATGGGACAGGGGTTGCTGCATCCTGCCGAGCATTCTCTTGTGCATGCCGATCCGTTCCCCATGGGCCTGCAGCCGTAAACGCAGCAGCGAGGCCAGCCGCTCCCTGAGCTGCAATATCCGCATCCGCAGCGCTTCTCCTTCCGGGATCAGCATTTCGGCGGCACCGCTGGGAGTGGGGGCCCTGAGATCGGCTGCCAGGTCAGCCAGGGTGTGATCGATTTCATGGCCGATGGCGCTGACCACCGGAATTTTCGATGCGTGGATCGCCCGGATTGTCTGTTCCTCATTGAAACTCCACAGGTCCTCCAGGGAGCCGCCGCCCCGGCACAGGACGATGATATCGGTGCTGACTTCACGGTTTATTCTGCCGATGGCAGCGGCAATTTCATCGGCGGACCCGGGCCCCTGCACCGCCACCGGGTACACCGCGATGGTCACCGCCCGGGAGCGGCTGCGGGCTATCCGGATAAAGTCATGGATGGCGGCTCCCTGTGGCGAGGTGACCACGGTGATGTGCTGCGGCAGCAGGGGCGGTTTTTTCTTGAGTGATTCGGCAAAAATCCCCTCGGCCGCCAGTTTGGCCTTCAGTTGTTCAAGGGCAAGCTGCAGCTCGCCGGCGCCGCGGGGTTCAATGGTGTCGACGATGATCTGGTAGTCGCCCCGGGGTTCATAGAGGGAGATTCTTCCCCGGCAGATTACCTCCATGCCGTCAACGGGCATCTTCCGCACATAACGTTGCTGCATTCTGAAGAGTACGGCCTTGAGAGCCGCCTGCCGGTCTTTGAGGGTAAAGTACCAGTGACCGGATGAGGGGCGGCGGAAATTGGAGATCTCCCCCACCACACAGACAAAGGAGAAGTGGGTTTCCAGGAGTGCCCTGATTCGGGAACTGAGTTCTCCCACAGTGAGGATGCGTTGATTGTTCATGGGGTCCTTTTTTTGATTTCCCGTTTTATTTTAATTCCTTCCTTCACAGAGTAACTTTTTGTGTGATATAATGAACTAGTTATTTCGGATAGATCCATTGTTGCCGTTAAAAAATACAGAACTTCAAACAAATAGACGGAATTTTCCCGCCGGATCCATTGCAAAGCCGCTATATATTGCCTAAAGAGATTAAGGCTTTATGGCTTTCTTGCCGATACGGTATTGCAACCGGCGAAAATGGAGATACGTGATGCCGGAGACAGGCATCCCGGGACGCCGCCGATACAGGTTTCTCGGGCCCTTCTCTTGATTCACTAGTACAAAATCGGAAAAAATTCACGTGTACCCTGACCGTTATCTCTCCAGCCCCATCTTTTTCGTTTCCGGATTTTTTCAGGGAGCGGTGACGTAGCCGGCAATCCCGGGAAATCAGGAACCGGAGACACGGGTTGGAAAGAGAGGTCCCATGCGAAAAAATGTGACTAAGAGTGAGGAGAAAACATGCTTGTAACTTGTGATGAGTGCAGGAAAAAATATGATATCAATCTCGCCGGCATCACTGCCCCCAAGGCCAGATTTTCCTGCAGAAAATGTGGACACCTGATCTCCATCAACGTGCCTCGACTCGACAAGGACAAGATGAACGAACTTGCCGAAGATATCAATGCACTCCAACAGGATGTTGCCGATGGAGACGAGGCCGCACCGCTGACGGAAACTTCCGGCGCTGCCGCTGAAACCGATGATACCGCAGATGCGGATAAAGACTCATCCCCGGAAAAGAGCGGCGATAAAACCAGGCGGCAGGTTGGTGCCAAGGCTGCAGCGGCAGCCGCAACCACCGTGGCAGCGCCCCGCGGCAAGGGAGTCAAGATCGCCTCCTATCTCTTTTTCACCTTTTTGCTCATCGTCCTCACCCTGGGGGGACTGCTCGGTTACTTCTATATGAAGTATGTACCGGCCCTGTTGGGAGAGCAGGTGGATCTGCGTACCGCCTCGATTTCGCAGACCCTGAGCAGTGCCATCCAGGAGCCTCTTCTGGTGCGTAACTACCTGCGGGTCAACAAAACCGCCGAGGCGGTTTCCAAGCTGCCCGGTGTCGCCTATGTCGCGGTTATCAATAAGCGAGGCATCCCCATTGCCGGTCAGTTCGGTGATCCCGGCAGGTTTACGCCTGATTTTGCACAGGAGATCAAGCAGAAGGGATTTCCCAAGAGCCTTGTTTCGCAGAATATGATCACCGGAAACAGTGAGACTCAGGCCCGGGATATCATGGTCGGCGGACAACCCATCCATGATGTTGCCGTTGCCCTCAAGGATGCCGGCGGCGAGGTCCATGTGGGTCTTTTTACCGAGGATATCAAGAATGCCATCCGTAAGACCCTGGTTCCCCTGGCTCTGACCCTGCTGACCCTGACCCTGCTGGGCCTTATCGGTTTTCTCATCCTGGCCAAGGCCATTTCCAAACCGATCCGTGAGCTCACCAGCACCGCCAACAAGATAAGCATCGGTGAACTGGATATCGCCATCCAGCCCAAGGGGCCGGAAGAGGTGCGAACCCTGGCGTTCTCCCTTGAAAGGATGCGTATTTCCATCAAGGCGGCCATGGACAGGTTACGGAAAACCACCTGAACCACCCCATTCCGCAACGGATGGGATCCATTTTCAAGGCCTGAGATCTGTGATAAACGTCATCTAAATTCTATCTCAACGGACTGAGCATATGAAAATGAAAACAACCGGGTTTTGTCTTGTAGTTGCAGCTCTCTTCCTGATCACTGTTTTCCCGCAGTCGGGTTTCGGGGCAACATACAGATTATCCATGCAGCCACGGCTGGCCGCGGCGGAAATCCAACGCCGGATCGCACCTCTGGCCGAATATCTGAGCCTGAAGACCCGTCATTCCGTGGAACCCGTCGTCAGTGCCAATTTCACCCAATATCAGAAACAGCTCCTCAGCGGCGGCATTACCATCGGCTACGAAAACCCCCTCACCTATGTTCTTTCATCCAAAAAGCATGAGGTGCTTGCCATGGCCGTGCGAAAGGGGGGCGACAGGTTCAGGGGACTTATCATTGTTCGTGCCGACAGCGATATCAAAACCATGGACGACCTGGTGGGTAAGACCGTGTCCATTGTCAGTCAGTCATCGGCCGGCGGATATCTTTCGCAAAAGTTATCGCTGATGAAAAAGGGTATTGACGTCGATAAGGAATGCAATGTTGTCGAGGCAATTGAAAACAAGCTCGAAAACGTGCTGCTGGCCGTGTATACCGGAGAGGCGGATGCCGGTTTCATCGGCGAATCAGCGCTGAACATCGTCGATAAATATGTGCCGCCTTCACAGATCAAGGTGCTCACCTCCACCCAGTGGTTTCCCAACTGGGCCCTGTCCGTCAGTCGCTCGCTGCCGGATGAGGAAAAGGAAAAGATCCGCCGTGCCCTGCTCAATCTCAAAGAGGACCATCCGGTTCTGCGCGCCTTGAAGATCAAACACTTCCGGCCGGCAGAGGACGGGGAGTATAATCTTGTCCGTCGGGCCGCCGGTTTGGCCGATGAGCCAAAAGAACTCTATCTTTCAGAAACTCTGGACAATTAGGAACAGATGAAACGAACCATCGGCTTGGGATGCACCTTTCTTCTGCTTGTTACCGTTTTGCTTGCCCAAACGGTGAATGCGGCTTCTCAAAAACTCTCCATGCTGCCCCGTTATTCCAGCGAGGAAATCAACAAACGCGTCAAAGCCCTGTCTGAGTATCTGAGCCTGAAAACCCGTATCCCCATCGAACCGATGGTAACGGCCAATTTTTCCCAATATCAGAAAGGGCTTCTCAGTGGTACCATTGCCATAGGATATGAGAATCCCTATATATACGTACTCACCTCCCATGAGCATGAGGTTGTGGCCATGGCCGTCAAGGGCAAAAATGGTGACAGGTTCCGGGGAATCGTCATTACCCGTGCCGACAGCCCCCTGCGGTCCCTGGAAGATCTGGTGGGAAAGACCATCTCCATCGTGGGACAGACCTCCGCCGGCGGGTACCTGTCCCAGAAACTCTCCATGCTGCGGTTGGGAATCGATGTGGAGCGACAGTGCAACATTGTCGAGGCCGTGGACAACAAGCAGGAAAACGTCATTCTCTCGGTGTTCACCGGAGATGCTGATGCCGGGTTTATCAGGGAATCGGCGCTCAACCATATCGACAAGTACATACCCCCCTCTCAGATAAAGCTCCTCACCGCCACCGCCTGGCTGCCCAACTGGGCCCTTTCGGTGAAACGCACCCTGCCCGAAGAGAACAAGGACAAGATTCGGAGGGCATTGCTGGAAATTCCCTCGGATCATCCACTGCTGACTATTTTGAAGATCAAGGGTTTCAAAGAGGCAAGCGACCGGGATTACGATCCCGTCCGCCAGGCTGCAGGTTTCCTGACCAGTGCTGACGACGGCGTCAATTGATTTTTCCAATTTATTTACAACACAGGACCGATGAAAAAAATGAAAGGTTGGCACCGCAGGGTTTTTCTCCTTCTTTTTCTCTTTCTCCTTGCCCCGGTGGGCCATGTTACGGCTGGAGAGTATAACCTCTCCATGTTGCCCCGCTACTATCCGGAAAAGATCACCGCAATGATCACTCCGCTTGCTACCTATCTGAGTGCTGAAACCGGGTTGAGCATCAAACCCATTCTCACTGACAACTTCGCCGATTACGAAAAGCAGATCAACTCCGGCCGCATCGCCATCGGATATGAAAACCCGGTGGTATACCAGAACGTTTCCACCGTCCATGAAGTCGTTGCCACGGCGATTAAAGGGCAGGGCGGTGATCGCTTCCGCGGTATCATCATTACCCGTCCCGACAGCAACTTGAAGACTCTTGAAGATCTGAAAGGGCGATCGATCATGATCGTTGCCCGGACCTCCGCAGGCGGATATTTTTCCCAGGCCATGACGCTTATGGCTCGCGGCATCACAGTAAACCGCGACTGTTCCCTGTCGGTAGCCGCCGATAACAAACAGGAAAACGTTATTATCGCCGTCAGTGTCGGTGATGTGGATGCCGGTTTCATCAGGGAATCGGCCCTGCACAAGGCCGACAAATATATCCAGCCCGGTTCCGTCAAGGTCATGACCCAGACCGCCTGGCTACCCAACTGGGCCTTTTCCTTAAGCCGTGCCATGCCCCAGGAAGACCGCGACCGTATCATGACGGCCCTGCTCTCCCTGAAAAAGGAGTCGGAGGTGCTCCGGGCCATGGGACTCAACGGCTTCAAACGGGCCAGTGATTTTGACTATGAAAAACTGGCACAGACCATCATGGAGCTGCAGTAGGCGGAGTCGTTCCTTTCTGAAAAACCCGATCTTCAAACTTTCGACCAAACAGCATGCATACCCTTCTTGTTCCCAAGGAAAAACCGGTTCTCAGCGGACTCAACACCATTTACATCGACCATGAAAAGTTCCTGGAACATCTGCGGGAGCAGTATGGATCCGGCTGTATCCATTACACATCGACAGGACGGCAGGCCCTGCTTTTTTTCTCCAGGTCCGGTTACCTCCCCGGCAAGATCTTCCAGGAAGATAAAATCGAGGAGTTCACCGGTCTTGATACCCTGCTCGACAACCTGGACGAGGAGTGTTCCATCGATGTCTATGCCCTCAGCTCTGATGCCGGCTCCTTTTGGAGCCACCTGCCCGCCATGGTGGACGAAAAGCGGATCTATGCCGATTCCCACCGGGAACTCAAAACCACCTTTGATAGTTTCAAAAAAAATCACTTTTCCGGCTATCTTTCCATTATCCGGAAGGAGGGAGGCAGAGGAGGTATTCTCTTCTTCGGGCAGGGTGAGTTTCTCGGCGGCTCCTACTCATGGGGGGAAGGGGGACTGGATTCTTCAGTGGAGAACCGCAATCAACTCTCGCATCAGCTTGATGCCGGAGACGAGCATGTCATACGCCTGGGCCGTTTCCTCTACAATCAGTATTACGAGGATGAGGAGGAAGCCACGGTTGAGGTTGAGACTGAGTCGGATCCCGTGGATGCCGCAGCCATTTTTTCCGAACTGTTGCGGGAGGAAGAAGAGGCGGAGGAGGCGGTGGAGCTGACCGAAGTCGGCGAGGTGGATATTTTACCCGGGGAGGAGGAAACCATTACCCTGGACGATATCACCGGCTATATCAATGCCTTTCACGAGGTGTTACGGAAAAAGAACGATGCCCAGTTGCTCAAGGAGAAATTCCTGGAACACCTCGACGAATATCCCTTTCTCGACCCCTTTCTCCGGCATGTGGATTACAGTTACGGGTTGTTTCACTATCACGGTGACGAGGATGAGGACACGGTGGCCCGGGCCGTAATCGCCTGTATCCGCGAGATTGTCAAGGAGCAGAAGGAGGAAAAGAAATTCTCCAGGCTGGTGGAGAAATGGCCGGGCCATAAAATGCTGCTGGAAAAAAAGGTGCTGTTGAAAAAATAGAGCAGCGACGCCTGACGCAGCATATGCACGGCAGACTTCATCGACCTAAACGAAACTAATCAAACGGTCCCCTTCGCGTAACCGGCGTTCGCCCGAACGCTCTCGGATTCAAGAGTAAGATATACCACGGGGTTGCATGCCCTGTGACCGGTTATTTTTTTTACTGCCTGTTGCACCCGGCCAGCTGGCCGCAGGCCGCCGAGATATCACTGCCGCGGCTGAGCCGGATAAAGGTTGAATATCCGTGGTGTCGCAAAATCTTCTGAAAGTTAAGCAGTCGCTGCCTGGATGAACTTTCAAAGGGCAGGGTGTCGGCCGGATTGTAGGAGAGCAGGTTGACCTTGCAGGGGATACCGCGCAACAGGGTTGCCAGTTGTTCGGCATCGGCGTCACCGTCGTTGATTCCCTTAAGCAGCGTATACTCAAACATGATACGCTGCCGTTTTTTCATGGGGAAGTTGCGGGCGGCGTCCAGCAGCCTGGCCAGGGGATAAGTACGGTTGATGGGCATGAGTTTGTCCCGTACCGTATCGTCGGCTGCATGCAGGGAGATGGCGAGGTTGACATCGGAGTTGCGCCCCAGCTCCAGCATTTGCGGCACAAGGCCGCAGGTGGAAACCGTGATGCGGCGGGCGGCGATATCAAGGCCCCGTTGATGGGTGAGCAGGGGCAGGGCAGCGAGCAGATTGTCCAGATTGGCAAGGGGTTCTCCCATACCCATGAAAACGATATTTGAAATCGGAGGTGCCCCGTGCTCCAGAATCCAGTCCCGCACCGCGCAGACCTGGTTGACGATTTCCGCCGTACTCAGATTCCGTTTGAACCCCATGGTGCCGGTGAGACAAAAACGGCATCCCATGCCGCAGCCCGCCTGGGAGGAGATGCAGAGGGTGTTGCGCCCCGCATCCGGGATGAGCACCGCCTCGATGAGGCCGGTGTCACCGGGTAACTGAAATCCGAACTTCACCGAGCCGTCGCGTGATCTCTCCACCAGAGGATGGGAAAATCTGCTGATGACGGCATGCTCGGCAAGGAGCTTTCTGAACTCCTTGGCCAGATTGGTCATCCGGTCGAATTCGACAATGCCGGGACGGTAGAGCCAATCAAAGATCTGCCGACCGCGAAAGGCGGGCTGTCCCAGGGATTCCACAAAGTCGACGATACCCTGGGGCGAGAGGTTTTTCAGATCGACCTTTTCTCTTCTCTCCGGCTCCGGCGCTGTCCGGCTCTCATCCATGTCTTTTTTCAAAATCCGCCATGAAGTCAACCAGTTTTTTCACCCCTTCTACGGGAAAGGCGTTGTAGATTGAAGCACGGCAGCCACCGATTGATCGGTGTCCCTTGAGTCCGTTGAGTCCCTGCTTGGCCGCCTCGGAGATAAAAATAGTTTCAAGTTCGGCTGTGGGCAGGTTAAAGGAGACGTTCATCAGCGAGCGGGACTCCTTTTCCGCGTGTCCCCGGTAAAAGTCGGTGGCATCAATGGCATCGTAGAGCAGTTGCGCCTTTTCGGCATTGATGGTTGCCATGGCCTCGACGCCGCCCCTGTCCCTGAGCCATTTCATAACCAGTCCGACGCAGTAGATGGCGAAACAGGGAGGGGTGTTGAACATGGAGCCCTTGTCTGCGTGGGTGCGGTAGCGGAGCATGGTGGGGATGGTGTCCCCGGCCCGGTCAAGGAGGTCTTCGCGGATGATGACCACGGTTACGCCCGCCGGTCCCATATTCTTCTGAGCCCCGGCAAAGATGATGCCGAAACGGTCCACGTCAACGGGACGTGAGAGGATATCGGAAGACATATCGGAAACCAGCATGGTATCTACCTGGGGAAAGTTGCGGAACTGGCTGCCGTAGATGGTATTGTTGGAGACAAAGTAGAGATATTCCGAGTCGGGGTCCACAGTGTACTCGTCCGGTCGCGGCACCCGGTTGAACATGGTCTCCTCGCTGGAGAAGGCAACCTCGATCCTGCCGAAAAGCCTTGCCTCCTTGATGGCCTTTTTGGCCCAGGTGCCGGTGTTCAGATAGGTGGCTGTCTTGCCCGGGCCCAGCAGGTTCATGGGAATCATGAAAAACTGCGAAGAGGCGCCTCCTTGCAGGAACAGTACCTTGTGAGTATCCGGAACCCGCAGCAGTCGGCGGATCAGTTCCTCGGTCTCTTCGGCCACGGCCATGAACTCTTTGCTGCGGTGGCTGAGTTCAATGAGGCCCATGCCGCTGTTGTTGTAGTTTACGATATCACCGGCCGCCTGCTGCAGGACTTCATAGGGCAGAGTGGCGGGACCGGGGCTGAAGTTATAGATTCGATCCGGCATGTTATTCTCCTGTTGTTGCATATCTTTTCAAATATTGCTGTCGCAGCGCCTCATAAAGTACGATGCCGGCGGACATCGCCAGGTTGAGGCTCCTGATATTGGGGTTGCTCATGGGAATGGTATAACAGCGCTCCTGGTACAGCGCAAGAATTTCTTCGGGAAGTCCCCTGGTTTCCTTGCCGAAGACGAGATAATCACCGGGGCTGAACCCGGCCCGGAAATAGGGAACATCACTCCTGGTTGTGAAAAAGAAGAGGCGGCGTTCATCCGCTGCGGTGAGAAAACCGTCCAGGTCCGGCCAGTAGCGGATATTGACATAGTCCCAGTAATCGAGACCGGCGCGTTTGAGCGACCGGTCATCGGTTTTGAATCCCAGGGGTTTAACCAGATGGAGGGTGGAATCGGTTGCCCCGCAGAGCCGGGCAATGGAGCCGGTATTGGGGGGAATTTCCGGCTCCACCAAAACAATATGGAAAGAATCGCTCATGTCAGGGTGATGGATTCCCCGAGTTTGGGGACAAAGGCGTCAAATCCCTTTTTCCGCAGGTGGGCTGCAAATGCCAGGGATTGCTCTTCTTCGCCGTGTACCACGGCGATTTTACGAACAGTGAGATTTGACCGGGTGAGGAAGCGGGTCATCTCATCGCGATCACCATGAGCGGAAAAACCGCCGAGTTTGACAACATGGGCGCGGAGTGCGTGTTCGGCGTCATAAAATTTGATTTTCGGCGCTTCGCCGCGACGGCCTGATTTTTCATATTCGGTGCCAAGTTCGAGGATGCGGCGCCCCAGGGTATTTCGGGCCATATAACCCACCAGCAGGACGGTATTGCGTTCGTCCCCGATCTTGTGGCGCAGGTGGTGCAGGATCCGGCCTCCCTCGCACATGCCGGAGCCGGCGATGACGATATGGGATCGCCGGTCGCGATTGAGCCGCATGGATTCCTCCACCGAGCCGACAAAGTGAATCTCCTTGAAGAGAAAGGGATTGAGACCGTTTTCCAGAAAGGTCTCATGGGTATCCCGGTCATAGGTCTCGGGATGTTCTCCGAAAACCCGGGTGATCTTGGTGGCCAGCGGACTGTCGACATAGATGGGTATCCGGGGCACCTCGCCTTCGAGATAGAGTTCGTGCAGGTAGTAGATAATTTCCTGGGTCCTGCCGTAGGCAAAGGCGGGAATCATGATGGATCCGCCCCTGTCCACCGTTTCCCGCACCACCTCCCTGAGCATGGGTTTGAGATCCCGGACAGGTTCATGCAGCCGGTCGCCGTATGTACTCTCCATTATCAGCAGATCAACCTGACGATCATCCTCGTCGAAGCGGAGGGTGGGATCCTGGATAATCGGCTTGTTGAAGCGACCGATATCACCGGTGAAGAGAATGGTGCGGCTGCTGCCGTTCTCCCGGACCCGCAGATTGATCATCGCCGATCCCAGGATATGTCCCGCCTCGTAGAAACGGCAGGAAATTCCCGTGCCCACCTCGATACGGTGGTTGTAGGGATACCCTCTGAAATAGCGCAGCGATTCTTCGGCATCGGCCAGGGTGTAGAGGGGGTCGATGGTGCGCAGGGTATAGCGATGGAGCAGCTCGTTGATCACCTCGGTGTTGAGACCGTGTTTATTTGACTTCAGCCGTTTTTTGATTTTGCGGACCTCGCTGTGGGAAAGTCTGTGTTTGCCGTTGCCGCTTTCGCTTTTTTTCAGGAAGTTTTTGACGGTTCTGTAGTTGAGATACTGGGCATCGGATTCCTGGATGGAGGCGGAATCACGCAGCAGGTGGCCGGTTGCCGCCGCCGTGGGCCGGGTGCAATAGATCCGGCCGTTGAAATCGTCGGCACGGGTAAAGAGGGGGATGCGACCGCAGTGGTCGATGTGGGCATGGGAGAGGAGAATATTGGTTATCAGACCGGGATCAAAGGGTATCACCCGGTTCCGTTCATAGCTCTCCTTTCTGCGTCCCTGGAACAGGCCGCAATCAAAAAGCAGCATACTGTGGTCTGTCATGACCAGATGCATGGAGCCGGTAACCTGTCGCACCGCTCCGCTGAAAACAATGTGCATGGTGAACTCTCCCGTAACGATTTCCGGAAACGTAACCGATCACAGGGTATGCAACCCCACGGCATATCTTGCTTCCAAATTGTAATTGGTCACAGGTGCTGCGGAGTTGCCGGCATTTCTCCCGGCAGCCCTGTCTCCATCAAGAGGCCGGGGAGATGTAAGTGAAGATGCGGTGGTTGTGATCAATTACCCGGAAACGGGGTTTCCCTGAAGACGATATCCAAGTCAACCAGAGTGTATGAGTTTTTTCAACAGTTATCAGGCAATGGGGTGTGAACCTTGTGAATGGTTGCAAATTATCAGAAAAAACTTGGGAAATACCGGTGTGATGCCGAAAAGAGAAGAGAGTAGTCCCCAATTCCGTCGTTGAGTCCCGTATTTCAAGTCATGATGAAAAAAATCGATTATATTATCCGCTCCATTACCATACTGTTTTTTATCCTTCTCGCTTCAGGTTGCGCCCGCATTCCCCAACCGGCCGGTTATGAATTTTCCACTCAGCATAAGATGCAGGCCGCCCATCACTGGGACATCCTGGCCGCGGACGTGGCCCAGCGCATCAATGACGAACTGATCAGACAGGAGTATCTTGAAACACCCGTCTACGTGCACAACTCCTGTGACCCCCCGGGGGGAGAGTCATCGTGTGCGGCAACGCCCTTTGCCAGAGGGTTCGGCGATCTACTGACCACCCATCTCGTCGACTTCGGCGTACCCACACTGACCGAGCCCGGCGACAATGCCCTCACCGTCGACAGCACGGTGCAGGTCATCTTTCATCGTTCCGGCAGGATCAAGCGGATCTGGCCCGGTGGTCTCACCACCCTGACCAGCGGTATCATCGCCCTCTACAATGCGCCATGGAAGGTGCAGGCCCTGGCCGCCTCCGTCATTGCCGATGCCGCCGGAGGCACTGCCACGGTTAACGGCCACTACGAAATCATCATCTCCACTTCCATTGTTGATGATCACCGTTATGTCATGCGCAAATCCGATATCTACTACATAAATGATCAGGATTATCGGCATTATCTCCAGACAATTCCCCTGCCGGTGGCCGACATCCGGTTGACCGGTTCCGCTTTTTGAGGTAATGATAAGCGGCAGGGAATATTTGTAACCTCTCACGGAGTTCGCAACCCGGTGGTTGTAATGTATTTCCCGGCTGTTAGCGCCTTCAATTTTTTGGATGGCTTTCTCCGGCGGCAATGCCGGCTACCGTCAACCCTGGGCCGCAGATGATAAAATATTTTCCCCTCTTGCTCGTCTTTTTTCTGGTGATTACAGGTTGCAGCCGGCTGAACTGCAGTCGCCTGCAACCCCTGCTCGGCCGCGACATCAACCTCGTCCACCTGGGAGACGAGATCGGCGACGTCCTCATCCGGGAGGCAGTCAGGCCGCTGTTTCCGGGTGATCCCGGCAAGCCCGTTCTCACAGTCACCTTTGTCGATAACAACGATCTCAACACCACCTCTCCCTTTGGCCGTTCCCTGCAAAATCACGTCAGCTCGGCCTTTGTCCGTCGCGGCTATACCGTCCGCGAGGTCAAGCTGCGTCGCGATCTCTTTATTCGCCGACAAAGCGGTGAGTTTATGCTTTCCAGGGAACTGGGACTCATCAATGAACGTCAGAATGCCCAGGCCGTTATTGTGGGCACATACTCACTCGCCGGACGGGTTATGTATCTTTCGGCGCGGCTGGTGAACCCCACTACCAAAACAGTGTTGTCCACCTTTGACCGTCGTCTCTGCCTGGATGACAATACCCTGCGTCTGCTTGGCTATGAGATGGACAACCGGCCTGAATCCGACGAGATCGCGCCGCCGCGTAAATCCATCCTCAACCCCTTTCTTTACTGAAACCTGAAACCCCAAGTAACCAGGTACAAACACCAATGTTTCCATAAGTCGGTCGCTTGCTCGGCAAATAGTCGGGCAACCGGTTTTGCACCAGATGGCCCTTGTCAATATATCATCTGCGAGGCAACAGGCTCTCCGCATTCTGGAGTCCGTCACTCCGCCGGGCGGGGTGGAGCTGCTCTCCTACAAGCGCAACCGCAGTGTTGCAATTATCAGGCATCAAGGGGACCGGTTCATCATCCGGGAGCAGGGATACGTGGTCAGGGAGCTGGAAGTTGGGAGAGATCGGCTGAGTCGCCTATTGAAGACCCTGATCAAGCGGGAATTTCCCCGTAGCCGCAAGGTACGTTTTTTCAGGTTTACCCATCCGGACCAGCTTGCGCGTAAGCGACAAAAAATTTAAAAAAGCCGTAAAACAACGACTATCAGCCAAGATACAGCAAAGGTAAGATGCTGACCATCCGTTGTGCAGCCTGCAGAAAGAAATTGTGGAAATATGATAAACCGGGACAGGGCGAGGTACTGCGCTGTCATCGAAAACGGATAAAAAAAATCTTCGCGGCCCGGGAGCAAGACGGCCGCATCCGCTGCTCATGCGGGAAAGACATCGGTATCGACAGGGGAAAATATTTCAAGATGATCGCCCGGGCCTTCACCTACAGCGGTACGAAACGAAACGTCTAATCCACAGGTAACCGGATCAAAGGACAGCCAATCTTTCCGTCCCGGACCGGCTCACACAGACACAATACCCTGCCTCAGGCTGCTGACTAAAATCTCCTTCACTCCACAATCAGTTACAAATACGTATTTTTCCCGTGATCCGGTGGAAAGGGTTGGATTTTTGCGCCATGGTGGTGGTAGCATGGGCGGGTTGGCTGTTGCGGGTATTTTCGTGCGCAGGGGCCGAAGTTATACAGTGGATGAGGCGAGCCGCCGTTGCCCTGCTGTTTATCAGTTATCGGCGCCGGGGCAGGCTGACGATCCCAAGGTTGCGCCGGCTGCCGGGGTTGGCCGCTTTGGGGCTGACAGGTGTTTTCGGTTATAATTATTTCTTTTTCAAGGGACTACAGATCATTGAAGCCGGCAGGGCTGCAGCCGTTATCGCCCTTTATCCCATTGTCATCACCCTACTGTCGGCGATATTTTTCCGGGAACGGCTGCGATCTGTGCAGGTCCTGGGAATTCTGCTTTCGGTGTCCGGCGCCCTGGTGGTGATCAGCCGGGGGGAGATAAGCGGAATGATCAGCCATGGGGTGGGGTTGGGTGAGATACTGATACTCGGCTGCGTCTTCAGTTGGTCGATCTACTCACTCATCGGCAAACTGGTTATGGCCCGGTTCTCGCCCCTTGATACGGTTACCTGGTCCGCGACCTGCGGCGCCCTGTTCCTGCTTGTTCCCGCCCTGTTGGAGGGCATGTGTGCAAGGACGGCCACCATGGACCCCGTCTCCTGGTTGAGTATTCTCTACCTGGGATTGGTGGGGACCGTGGTGGGGTTTGTCTGGTTTTATCAGGGGATCGAGGCCATCGGGCCGGTGAGGGCGGGACAGTTTATCAACTTTGTTCCGGTCAGCGGCGTGCTCCTTGCCTGGCTGCTGCTGGATGAACCACTCTCCCTTTCCCTTATTTTCGGCACCCTGGCCGTCATCTCCGGAGTGGTGATGACCAGTCGGGCCCGCCGCTGAGGGGCGGACCCGGAACCGGTCGCGGAGGGGAGGGAGGTGATTACCACCACCGGGGATTCTCATACTCAGTCCGGATGTTATGTTGCACCGCCTTCCGGTGACGCCGGGCATGTTGCCTGAAATGGCGCCGCATCCGGTGCGCCGTCGGAGGAGATCCATCGTAAGAGGTTGTGGTGGTTGTGGTGGTCACGGTTGTTGCCGGCGCCGCCCGGCGGTCATCGATGCAGTAGCCCTCCGGCGTTATCCGATAACAGATCGGATGACCGGTGGCTGTATAACCGGTGGGACGGTACCCCTGCAGATGGTCGGTAATGGGATGATCACTCAGAAACTGCGGCTGGAAATAGCTGTCCAGAAGGACGGCGGCGGCAGCCCCCATGAGGGTTGATTCCGTGTTGCGGCCGATGGCCTGGCCCAGGCCCGCACCCACGGCGCTGGTGACGAGAAATCGCTCCAGGGAGGCGGCGCTCGCCTGGGAAACCCCCATCGTTACCAGGGAAATAAATGCCAACAGGTAAGTTACTGCTCTTTTTTTGATCATAGTCATGGTCGGTCTCCTTGCGTCTGGGTCTCTGGTTGCTGTTATCGCCTCTAGCATCCTTCAATGGCCTTTTTTCCGGCCACAGGCTTTACCCGTACCTTATCGCCTTTTTTGAGATTTTCGGCCTTGTTGCATTGCATGACCACCTCCTTGTCAGTTATGGAAACCACGGTACAGGTGGTTACCCGGGCCATGGCCGAAGATGTTGCCAGGAGCAGAAAAACTCCCAGAGCCGCGCTCAAAAGAGCCATGGAAATTGTTTGATGGGTTGCGGAAAATTTCAGTTTTGTCATGGGGTCCTCCTTATCGGTTGAGGGAAGAGTTGGTTGATGGTTACCGGAAAGCCGGTGGTGGCTTTCTTTGCTTCCCACTCTAGACAGCGGCGAGGGATTTGTCAGTGGACATGGGGCGATGTCGCCACCAATCCCGACCCGGATGATGTGACGGTGGATCCGACATCGACCCGACATCGCCCCCACATCGACCCGACCACACATAACCCAACACAGGGTATGCAACCCCGGGGCATATCATGCCTCCAAACTGTAATTGTCCCAGGGGCTGCGGATCAGCTTACATCTCTTTCGGCCTCTTTATCCCCGCTATGGGACAGGAGAGATTTCCGTGAAGATGCCGTGGGTGTGGAGTGATTCGTGGGAATTTTGTGGAAAGGGAAGACAAGAGGCTTAGGTTGTAGTATAGCTTACATCGCAGGGACAACAGGACGGTTGTTGATGCGACGTGAACAATTGGGCAGGTATGGGCACCATCGTTCATATTGATGGTTCAAAGATAAAACGGTTGCGCGAGGACAGGGGACTCACCCAGCTTTATCTGGCAACGGTTGTCGGTGTTACCACCGACACGATTTCACGCTGGGAAAATCGACGTTACCCTACCATCAAAAAAGAGAACGCGCAGAAACTGGCCGAGGCCCTTGATGTGCCGCTGGAGGATCTGTTGGATAACTCCGGCTCCACGGACGGGGGTGGTGTCACTTCTGATGCCGGGCCCAGAAAAAAGTTCATCAATCGGGATTTGCTCACCGGCCTCACCGGACACGAGAGAAAGACCCTGCTCACCGAGGCCCCCGTTCTTCTGGCTCTCTGCTTTGCCTGTGTTTTCCTCATCGTCTCCCTTAACTTCTTCGAGGTCGAGGATGTTCCCGCTTTGCAGGCGGTTCGCAGCCTGCCCCCTCACACCGCCCCTGGTACTGTTTTTCCCGTTGTCATCACGGTCAGCGGTTCCCCTGAATCGCCCCTTTCCATCCTGTTGCGGGACACCTTGTCCTGCGAATGCCGCACCACCGTGCCTGTGGCCGGCTCCACCACCACCAGGTATGGAAAAAATCCCCGCTGGATCGGCCGCATCAACGGCGTCACCACGAGCTTCGGTTATCAGGTGCAGGCGCCGGAAGAGATGAAAGGCGGCGAGGAGATCACCTTTCACGGCGATTTCGTTACCCGGAAAAACACAAAGATCGGCGGGAAGATCGGAGGGAAGGGGAAGATCGTCATCGCACCCTTTCACTGGGCGGACGCCAACCGCGACCGAAGCATCTCCGATGAGGAGATTTTGGCGGTTTACGAGGAGTTCGGAGCAGCGGAAAAAAGCGGGTTCAGTTTTGAAACAGTGGAGGAACTGTGGCTTGCGGGGCACTATTCATGGAACAGGAAAAAACATGCCTTTGTGCCGGAGAACGGCGCAGCAGGGCGGGCGGAGCACAACTGAGACGGGAGAACCTCATGAAGATACGGGGCTGCATATTCTGTCTGATTATGCTGATGCCGCCGGCAATCGTCAATGCCGCCGGGATGGTATCGGGCCGCTACGGATCAGCCGGTGGCCGAAACATCGTTATCGTGGTCGAGGTTTCCAAGCCGCCGCCCGCCGCTTATATCGTCTTGCAGCGGATACCGCCGCGGATTACGGTTTCCCGTGCCGATCCCGCTCCGGCCGGTTTCATCGCAAAGACCGGCACCCTCAAGTGGTTCATCAAAAATCCGCGTCCCGGCGAGCGGACCTTTACCCTGAATCTGTCCGCTGCCGTACCGGCCAGGGCCCTTTCAGGGGAGATCCGCTATCGCGATCCCGTCACCGGCAGGATGGTGCGCCGCACCATTGCCCGCCGCTGAAAAGGTGCTACGACGTCTCCTCTATTCCCTCCAGCCGCCAGTCATCGGTACCTGTGGGCCGGGCCCAGGTCCATTTCTCGGCGAATTTGACCGGTTCGGTTTTGCTGCCTTCAAGTAGTTCGCCGGTGCTTTCATCCTCGGTATAATCGAGAAGGTTGGCGTTGAACAGCACGGTGACAAAGTCTTCCCGACCATCACTGTCGGCATCGACAATTTCGACGTTGCGGATGGCAATGCTTTCAAGTTTGTTGATGCGGCCCCGGGAACGCATTTCGGCAAAGTGTTCCTCATATTCGGCAGCAAGTTTATCACCCAGCAGATGGCGAAAAGAAGAAATATCCCGGCGTATCCAACCGGCCTGGACCTTGAAAAAAACATCCGAGGCGATTTCGGTGAAATAGGAAGGATCGAAATCAGGATCATGGCGGCGGATCCGGGCAATGCCGGCTTCGACGGGGTCGGCGGCGGGCGCATCCACACGACCGGCGGTCATGGTGTTGCCGGCGTCTGCGGCGCCTGTCCCCCGCTTGAGCGGATAAATATTATCTCGGTCCGGCGGCGGCTGATAACCGGGTGACGACTGACCCGCCGGCCGGGCAAAAAATCGTTTATAGAAGAAATAGCCAAGCCCGAAGAGCAGCAGCATGGGCAGGATGCCGATGCCGTTGCCGTGCATGCCGAAGAGACCGCCGAACAGTAATCCGCCCAGGGCACCGCCCAGCAGTCCACCGGCCAGACCCCGGCCAAAGGATGATCTGCCGGCCCGTTGCGACTGATCCATTCGCTGCCGGACGGGTGGCGCTTTGCGCCGCGGCATGGAACGCTTGAAAGAGCGTCCTCCGAACCGGGCCCGGGCATCGGCGTAATCGGTTATCAGACCGGCCTCGATGAGACTGAAGGTCACAAACAACAACAAAACGGGGGTGAGAAACCGCAGGAAGTGGCGCATGGAATCCTCGTTGTCTATGGGTAGTGGAAGGGGCGATCTCCGTAAAAATGATACCCGTTCAGCCTTTTGTCAAGGCAGCACCGGTCGATTGGTCAGAAAAACGGTGCCGGTGGAAAAGTCAAGATGAATCCATGGAGGCAAGAACGGGGACGCTGGCAAGAAAAGCCGTGTTGTCATCGTCGATGCTGAGCTGATCGGTGATGGCCGGCAGCAGGCCGACCTTTGGAGCGGAGCGGAGAAGCCTGGTTATATCCCCGGCCTGCATGGGTCCTGAAAAGATTTTTCCCTGGATAATGTCGCAGCGGAGATTCCGCAAAATTTCCACCTGTGAATACTGTTCCACTCCCTGGGCCACCACCTTGAGACCAAGTCCGTGGGCCATGGAAATGACCGTCATGGTGAGGGATTTGTCCTTTTGGTCGGAGTCTATTTTCCGGATAAGGGAAGGGGA
Source organism: uncultured Desulfobulbia bacterium (assembly GCA_964446115.1). GTDB lineage: Bacteria > Desulfobacterota > Desulfobulbia > Desulfobulbales > Desulfobulbaceae > CAYUNE01. Next base: position 58,399 of record CAYUNE010000008.1, read on the forward strand.
GATCTTCAGCGTGTCCACCGGAAGCGATTTAAGATCAGTCAGCGAAGAGCTGCCTGTTCCAAAATCAGCTATGGCCACCCTGCCGCCGAGCTTACGGAATTCAGCAAAAAGAGCGGTGGCCTGGTCCAGGTCCTTCAGGATCATGTTTTCATGGATTTCCAGTTCGATCTTGATCCGGTGCTGACGCATCTTTGCCGTTATCCGTCCGAGTAGATCTGGAATATCCTCATGGAAAAGCTCGCATGAGCAGATGTTGACAGCCATGGTGATGTTCGGCAGTCCCTTCTGCTTCCAGGCAATCGCCTGGGAACATGCCGTTTCCAGTATCCAGTGGCCCATGGGCAGGATCAGGCCGCATTGTTTGGCGACGGGAATGAATTTTTCCGGAGCTATGTATCCCTCCCCCGGACTTTTCCAGCGCAGCAGCGCCACGACCCTGGTGATTTTTCCGTCTTTGAGGCAAACCTGCGGTTGGTAGAAGAGTTCAAACTCACCGTGGTCAAAGGCGTATCGCAGCTTTTTTTCCAGATCCATCCGTTCCCGAAGATCCCGATTCAGCTCCCGGGAATAATAACTGAGGGTGTTGCGACCGCTCAGTTTGCTCCGACGCACGGCTTTTGCACTGTTTTGCAACAGGGTTTCGGCATCATTGCCGTCCTGGGGAAAAACGCTGATACCGATACTTGAGGTGATATGGTGCTCGCTGTTGTCCAGCCTGAAGGGAAGTTCCAGAAATGTGAGCAACTTATCAGCCACAGCGGCCGCCACCTTCGGATCACGCAGGTTCTCAAGCAGGACGACGAATTCATCCCCGCCGATTCTCGCCACGGTGTCACCGTCGCGGCAGCAAGAGAGCAGACGGCTGCCCACCGCCTTCAGCAGGTTATTTCCACCATAATGTCCCACCTGATCGGTTACTTTTTTGAAAAAATCAAGGTTGATGGTCAGGACGCCGATGGTTTTGCCGGAACGCCGGGCCTGGGTGACGGCGTGCTGTAATCTGTCTATGAGGACGGAGCGATTCGGCAGTCCGGTGAGGGTATCATGGGTGGCATGATAGGCGATTTGTTGCAGGGCCCGCCGGGATTCCGTCATGTCGTTGAAGGTGATCACCACGCTCTGCGGTCGTCCACCGGCATCGTAAACCGGTCCTGCGGAAATCCTGATCAGATGTTCATCACCCATGCTGTCGATCAGGGTGGCGCTTTTCGATAGCCGGATCACCTTTTTTTCCAGGAGGCAGCGGCTGATGATTTCGGCCAGATCCTGTTCGGCTCCTTCGATGGTCACCGTCAGCACCCGGCCCAACGCCGTGTTTCTGGCGTCGGCCAGGCGATAACCGGTGAGTTTTTCAGCCACCTGATTCATGGTGATGATATTGCCGCTTCCCGAGGTGATGATCACCCCCTCGCGCACGGCGTGAAGGATAATATCCGTACGCTCTTCGGTGGTCCGCAGTTCCCGGTTCAGCGAGCTGATGCGATGCCAGTCCCATAAAAGCCAGGCACAGATGACGAGGAGCACGGCAGGAAAGGGGGCGTACCAGACCCTCTCCATCGCCAGCAGCGTGGTGCCGCCGATGACAAGGACCGTCAAAGCACCGAAAGCTGCCACCATAAGCCTGCTTGGGCTGAATCGAGAGCGGGTAAAAAGGTTCATCTACGAGATCATCTCCGCCAGGTCCTTGCCCGCCTTGAAGCCGACGGTTTTTTTGGCCGGAGCGTTGATGATTTTCCCGGTGCGCGGGTGACGGTACGGCCTGGCCGCCCGTCTGACCACGGAAAACTTACCGAAACCAACCAGCAGCACATGGCCGCCCCGGCTCAGTTCGGAACTTACTACCTGTTCAAATGCCTTGATGGCCCGATTAATATCGGATTTTGTCATGTTGGTGGTTTCCGCAACCTGTTCGATCAGTTCTGCTTTGTTCATTCTCCTCTCTCCTGTCAAAAATAGATGATGTCCCAAGGGTGTCCTTGATCCCGCTATAACAACCCTATATACAGGCGCAAGAAGGCCGGGCGCCGTGTTGCAACAACCTGAATACAAGAATCCATATAGCGGAAAGACCGGTGAATTTTACTCCGGGGAAAAAAAACCGGTATCGGTCACAGTCTGATTTTTTTGTAGGAAAAATCTTACAGACGGTTTGGTCAGTCGGAACCGGGGAGTTCAGCTGACCAGACCCTTGCGGATGGCGTAACGGATGATTTCGGCATTATTGGTCAGGCCGAGTTTTTGCAGTACACGACTGCGATAGGTGCTGATGGTCTTGATGCTCAATGCCAGCTCATCGGCGATCATCTTGACGGTCTTGCCCTCGGCTATCATACACATGACCAGCATCTCGCGATCAGAGAGATGCTGGTGCGAACCTCTTTTGTGTTCGGAGCCGAGAAAGAGGGCCAGTTTCTCGGCCAGTGAGGTGCTGATATATTGCCGTCCCATCGCCAGCCTGCGAATGGCTTCGATGAGTTCGTTGGATGCGGTCATCTTGGTCAGATAGCCCGATGCTCCGGCCTTGAGCGCCCTTATTGCATACTGTTCCTCCGGATACATGCTGAGCATCAAAACCGGGATTTCAGGTTTTTCGCTTTTGATCTGCCGCAGGACGTCGATTCCGTTTCTCCCCGGCATGGATATGTCCAACAAAATGACGTCATAGTGATTCTTCAACAGCAGATCCCACACCTCCCGGCCGTCGCTGGCCTCCCCGGTCACCGTCATATCCGGGGTTTCCGCCAGAATCTGTTTGAGCCCCTCACGAAAGAGGGCATGATCATCGGCTATCAACAGGGTAATCATGACCGGTTATTCTCATGGTTAAGGTGCGAATTTTTTTCCAGGCGCCGACTTGTCCTGTCACCGGCTAAGGGCAGGTTGACGGTGACAATGGTTCCCTTTCCCTCGATTCCGATAATGGAAAATCGGCCCTTCAGCATATTGACGCGTTCGCGAATGCCGATGATGCCGAAGGAGTCGGGATGGTGGATCTGCTGCAGGGTAATTCCCCTGCCATTGTCCCGTACAAGTAATTTTACCGAATTATCGTTTTTCCGCAACCGCACCCTCACCATGGTGGCGCCGGAGTGGCGGATGACGTTGGTCAGGGTTTCCTGAAGGATCCTGAACAGCACAGTGGAGAGGGAATCGGCAAGATCGATTTCCGCAGGAGTCACCCGAAAGTTGCACCGGATGCCGGTGCGGGCCATGAAGTCGTTGATCTGCCACTCAACGGCATCCGAGAGATTGAGGTGGTCGAGCACCCCGGGTCTGAGCTCGGAAATGATCTTGTGGACCGTGGTGATGCTTTGCTCGATATGACCGGCCATTGCCCGGGTCTTCCGAAAGAGTTGCGGTTGATCGTGGGGCAGTCTCTTCTGCAGCCAGGAGACATCGAAGTGAAGAGCGGTGAGGATCTGGCCCAGTTCATCGTGGATCTCCCGGGCGATTTCGGTTCGTTCCGTTTCTCTGATGTTTTGCAGATAGGCGGAGAGGTTCCGCAACTCCTGACGTGACTGGAGGAGTTTTTCCTCGATGCGTTTGCGTTCCGCGATTTCCTGCACAAGCTGGGCATTGGTTTTGATGAGGATGTTCGTCCTGGTCTCGACGATTTTTTCCAGACCCTGGCGGTGTTGGCGCAGCTCCTCCTCCGCCTTTTTAAGTTCGGTGATATCACGGAAAATACAGATCGTCGCAGCGGGCTGCTGATTTTTGTCGTAGATCACCGAGGTGGAAAGGCTGAGCATTTTTTCTTTGCCGCTCTCGGGTCGGTAGGAAATTTCCCGGTTGTGAATATTTTTTGGGGTATCACCCAACAGAGAGCTGAAGCGGTACAGAAAATGTTCATCCGTGCCGATGGAGCTGACAGGTTCGCCGATCATGAAACGCTTGCCGGTGAACAGGGCCGCGGCCGCTTGATTCATAACCCTGATAATACCATCACGATCCAATACCAGCAGGGCATCGCGCATGGTAGAGATGATTTCCTCGGCGGCAAAGGCGGGGGTGATATATCCGAAGCTGTATTGCCAGATGGAGTAGGTGATGATGATATGGGAAATCATGATCGGCAGGTAGCCGATGGGATAAACCGTCAAGCCGTAGGAGCTGAGAAAATCGATGGAGCTCAGGAAGCCGATGGCCAGGGCAAGGCAGGAGTTTTCCAGGTGTTTTTTCAGAGCTGTGTTGCCTCTAATGGTGCGGTAGCGGAAAAATTGAAGAAATAACGAAGTGGTAGCCACAAGTATGATGTAGAAGAGAAATGGTAAGGCCGCCGGTCCGATTTTTACATAATAGCCCCAGGGTAAGTGATAAACACCTGCCAAAAATATCTTGGAGGTAAGAGCGAGAAAGAAGAAGACGGTGGAAATCGCCCAGGATAACCAGAGAAAGAGAAAGTGATCCCGCATGCGGCCGGTGATAACGACGGAGTGATAGTAGATGGCGAAAGGGATATAACAGACCCCGCAGTAAACGCATTTTCCCCAGAACATGGCCACCTTTTCCCCGGAGGAGGAATAGAGCCAGAACACGGAGAAAAACCAGAGGAAAATGGTCAGGGTGAGGATAAAAAAAGAAACCCCCACCTGGGAGAGACGTTCGCGGATGAGCACGACAATGCCGAGAAGCAGTATTGCCACGGAAACGGCAAGGGGCGGAAAGGCAAAAAAATTGATGTAGTAACTTGATGCGGCAAATACCTGATCAATCATTTAATATTTCCTGGTCAAATCTCCGTGTCTGCGAAAAAGCTCACCATAACCTATGCCGTTTTCATGGATTCGGTCAAGCAAAAGAGAACCCTTTCTGCAAAACTCCGTAGGATAGGCTATTAGCCGCCTCGCTTCTTCGTCAATCCGGTGGCTCGCCCTCTCGCCGGCACCCTTGCGGTTTTATAGGGGATGTTTATATTGTACATATTCACAAAAATTTGTCAGAGCCGGCAGGAGGCCGATCATGAAAGACTTATCTGAAATCGATATGGACGAGGGTTTTCTCTCCGAGATCATCAATGCCATTACTTCCGGTATTTTCGTCACCGACCTTGAGCACAACATCCTGATGATCAACCGCGCCGGGGCAGAAATGGTGGGCAAGACACCGGGAGACTGCTTTGATCGCAAGTGTTATGAGATTTTCGACACTCCCATGTGCCGCACCGAATCGTGCACATGCAAACTGGCCATTGCCGGAAACAGCGCCAACCACGGCGAAATAACCCTGCGCAGCGGGGAGCGCCGCATTCCCGTGGAATACACCAGCAGGCCACTGCGTAACTTCGAAGGCGAAATCATCGGCTGCGTCGAAAATTTCATCGACATTTCCGAACGTCTTGAAAAGGACCGGATCATCATGGAGCAAAAGGAAAAAATTCTGCGGCAGCGGGAAGAGGATATCCGCCACCTGCAGGATGAGATCCTGGAACTTTCCACACCGGTCATCGAGGTATGGGAGGGGATCGTCGCCCTGCCACTCATCGGCACCCTGGACAGCCACCGGGCGCGCATCGCCATGGAAAGGCTGCTGGACTCCATTGAACGTACCCGTTCCCTGTTCGTCATCATAGATATCACCGGCGTGCCCACGGTGGATGCCGAGGTAGCCTCGCACATCCTGCAGACCTCGGATGCGGCGCGGCTCATGGGCTGCGAAACGGTCCTCACCGGGGTTGGACCACAGATAGCCAGGGTGATTGCCGAGGGCGAGGTCAACCTCGACAGAATCATTATCCGCGGCCGCATGACCGACGGTCTCCATTACGCCATCTGCAGGCTTTCGGAAAGGCAGGCCCGGCTGCAGAGCATAAGCCTGCCCCGGGGCGAATCGCAATCCCCCGACCGTTGAATCCGATCCACTCCATGATGGAGGCATCATGCAACCATTTTCCGTCTTCTCGCTCCGGGATGTTCTGCTGGTGTCCATCGAGGAAGAGATCAGCGATGCCTCCGTGGGGCTGCTCCTTGATCAGGTGCGGGAACAGGTATGCCGTCGCGATCTGCGCGGGGTCATCGTCGACCTGCAGCACCTGGAGGTGATGGACTCCTTTCTTGCCGAACATTTGCAGCGGTTGTCACGCTCCCTTCAGGTGTTGCGGGCTCCCATGGTCATCAGCGGCCTTGCCCCGTCCGTTGTCATGACCCTGCTGGACTTCGACATTCTTCTGCCGGACATCGGGTTTGCCCTGGATGTGGAACAGGCACTGCTGCGACTGCGGTGCTGACGGACCGTGGCGGAACATTGAAAAATCCTCACCATATCCTCACCCTGGTCATCCGCAGACAGGAAGATATTGCCGGTATCCGTGTAAAGGTCAAGTTGCTTGCCCGGGCGCTTGGCTGCCGGCAGATCCAGGTGGCACGCTTTGCCGTGGCATCTTCGGAAACCGCACGTCTGTTGTTGACCGATTACGGCGGCGGCAGGATGCAGGTCTGTCTATTCCCGGTGGTTTTGCCGCAAAAGGAGATGGACGGCGGCCTTGAATTTTTTTTTCAGGGATCAGCCGGATGCCGGCAAAAGAACGGGCGCCCCTGTCCCCGCTCCCGGAAGATGCTGATGGGGCGACCGCCTTTTCACGGGCTGGAAAAAATCTTTGCCGAGGTGGTACTCCGGGGCGGCACCCGTGGACTCGGCATCTCCATACGCTGCCGCAGCAAACCCCTGGGGATCGGTTGGGAAAAACTGCCGGCGCGGCTGCGAACCATACGGGATGAGCTTTTTAAAGATGCCGGGGAATCCTACCTGGAAAACCTCAGGGCCAAGCATGACGAGGTGTTGCGTCTGCTCAGGGACCGGGAAGAGCAGATGCAGCTGCTTGACCGTTCCAACCGGGAACTTCTGCAGTTAAGCAGTGATCTGGAGGAACTGGCCAGGGAGCGGGCCATTTTCGAGATGTCTCTGGAGATTGCCGATCGAATGCGTAATCCCGCCACCATCATCGGCGGACTTACCAGGCAACTGCTGAAAAGAAAGGATCTGCCGGTTACTTTCCTGGAAAAACTCAGGCAGATTGATTTCCAGGCGCGGCAGATGGAAAAAATCGTCGCCGGCTTCAACCTGAGCGCCAACCAGCGCCGTCAACTCATCAGAAAAGTCGATCTGGGACAGCTGGTTCGGGAGATTTTGGAAACAAGTCCGACGATTGCGGCCCGGAGGCTGCGGCCCCACCTGGAGATTAGCCGCAATGCGGTTTTCATCCATGCAAATCGCCGCATGCTCAAGATAGCCGTCAGTCACGTATTGCGCTACCTCGCCCATGGGGTGCTTTCCGGCAGCCGTCTCCGCATTGCCGTGGTGGAACGGACCGGGAGCCGGCTTCTCTGTCTTTCCGGTCCCCTTGGCGGTTCCGGCGACAGCGGGGACTCCGGCCGGATAGCGACCGCCGGATCCCAAAAAAGCACCGGCTGCGACCTGCAACTCGTTCGCCAGATTCTCAGGGAGCACCAGGCACGTCTGAGGGTGACAACCCGTTCACACCCGGCGCCGACCCTCATCGTTGTCATGCGATTCCCCATGTTTTTCACCGAGAAAAAAAGGCTTAACTAAGAGACGGCCTATCTCCTGGTCGCTCTCTGATTTTCCAGGATGCCGGCGGGCATGGGGGGAATTTTTTCAGCGCCCAGGGTATAGCCGCCGTCCATTCTGATGATTGCGCCGGTCATGAATGTGGCGTCGCGCACCAGAAAGAGCACGGAGCGTGCCACCTCCTCGGGAGTGCCGGTGCGGCCGAGCGGGGTGTGGTCAAGCAGGGCCTCTTTCTCCCGTCCGGTCAGCAGGTCCCACCCTCTGGTTCCCTGGGCATGGCGGCTGCGGATAAGGCCGAGCATCAGCTCGTTGACCCGGATGGTGGGCGCTCCCTCCCGGGCCCAGGTTTCGGTGAGGGAAGAAACCGCCCGGTTGGCGGCGGCATAGCCGTCGTTGAAAAGCGGGGCTGCCGGTCCGGACCTGCCGACAATGGCGGCAATGGATGAAATGTTGACCACGGCGGCGGCCTCGGCTTTTTTGAGCAGCGGCAAAAGATTATGGAAAACCAGCCACTTGGCCCGCAGGGTGGTGGCCATTTCCAGTTCCCACTGGTGACGGTTCACCTCCAGGTCGTAGGATCCGTGTACCACGGGCATGCCGCCGCGTTCAATGTTGTTGATGAGGATATCCAGGCGACCATGCCGCTTTTCAATGTGACCGGTCAGCTCTTCCACCTGCCTCCGGCTGCGCAGGTCCAGGGCAACGGTTTCATGGCCGGCGTTCATCTCGTCAAACTCCCGGGCCATGGCATCGCTGGATTCGGGCCAGTCATACCGGGTGAGGATCAAGCGGACCCCGGCGGAGGCCAGGCAACGGGCGCAGGCCAGGCCGATTCCCCGCGAGGCTCCAAGCACCAGGCCGATTTTATTTGCAAGATCCATATTGCTCCTTACGCTCTTGGGCTGTAGAGTAAGCCCGCTTTCATTATATCCACGCAAGGATATCACAGCCATGGCCGTTGAGCAATCGGTCTGCAACCGAAACCATATCCTGATCATGAAAAAAATTGCCCATATCGTCCTTATCCTCCTGATCATGACCCAGGCTGCGGGATGCTCGTTTCCCGGCAGTGCGGCTTTCCGGAAGAGTAGCGATCATGATTCCCACTGCCTGCACCATCCCTGGCCCCATGCCCAAAGCGATCTGACTCCGGATCCCGCCATTCGTTTTGGCCGGCTGGCCAACGGTCTCGGCTATGTGATCATGGAAAACCATGAACCCCGCGACCGGGTGGGCCTCTATCTCCTCGTCAGGGCCGGCTCCCTGCAGGAGACCGATGACCAGCGCGGTCTGGCCCATTTTCTCGAACACATGCTCTTTGAGGGCAGCACCCATTTTCCACCCGGCACCCTGGTGGACTACTTCCAGTCCATCGGCATGAGCTTTGGGGCCGACACCAATGCCCACACCGGGTATGACGAAACCGTCTACAATATCCTGCTGCCGGACGGCCACCGTCCGACCCTGGACAAGGGACTGCTGGTTCTTGCGGATTATGCCGGCGGCGCCCTGCTTTTACCGGAAGAGATTGAACAGGAAAAAGGGGTGATCCTGGCGGAAAAACGGGCAAGGGATTCGGCCGGTTTCCGACTGCGGGAAAAGCGTTTTGCATTCCTCTTCAACGGACTGCGGGCCACGGAGCGTACCCCCATCGGTATTGAGGAGACCATCAAAAAGGCGGATCGTTCCCGGCTGCTCAACTACTACCAAACCTGGTATCGGCCTGAAAACATGGTGGTGGTCGTGGTCGGAGATATGAACAGGAAAGATGTCGAGGAGCTGATTCACAGCCGTTTTCAGCACCTCACCACCTCCGGAGGCGTTTCCTGCCCGGATATGGGGCGGGTCCTCCATGGGGAGGTTGAATACTTTCACCATTACGAACCCGAACTCGGCGCCACCGAGGTGGCGATCGAATCGGTCTGGAATGTCCGGCCCGGACCCGATACCCTGGAAAGGGAAACGGAAAGGCTCACGGAGTATGCCGCTAGTGGAATCATGAATCACCGACTGAAAAAACTGGTTAACCGGCCCGGAAGCCCGTTGACCGATGCCGTGGTCTATTCCGGCATCTTTCTGCAACGGGCCGGATATGTTGCGGTGGTGGCTGAGACTGAACCGGAGAATTGGCAACAGGGCATGGAACTGCTCAATAAGGCCCTGCGCCGGGCTCTCCGGTACGGTTTCACGGCCCGGGAGGTTGAACGGATCAAAAGGGAGATGCGCGCAGAACTCGATGATGAAGTCGCCAAAGCAGCGACCCGGGACAGCCGCAGACTGGCTCGTCAGATCATCCGTAAACTCGTGGACAACGAGGTTGTTCTCTCGCCCAAGCAGGAAAAAGAGCTCTTTACGGAGGTGATCGACAGCTTCAGCATCACAACCCTGAACCGCGCCTTCCGTTCACTCTGGAGCCACAACAACCGGTTGATACAGGTGACCGGGAACTGTCTGATCGATGCTGATCCCAAGGCGGCAAAGGAAAAAATTGCCGCCGCCTACCAGGCCTCGTCCGCACTGACTCTCGCTCCGCCGGCAGTGGAACCGGACCCGGTCTTTCCCTATCTGGATCCACCATCGCGGCCGGCCCGCATCCTGAGCCGGGAGGAGTTTTCCGGAATCGCTGCAGGCCGTTTTGTCCTGGAAAAAAACGTCATCGTCAATTACAAGGCCACTGATTTCAAAAAGAACGAGATCATGGTTTCCGTCAACTTCGGCGGAGGACTGCTCAGCCGCCCCCGTCCCGGTCTGGCGGTCCTGGCCGAGGGGGTGGTGCGGGAAAGCGGCCTGGGCAGCCTCACCCGTGACGAACTGGAAGAGGCGCTCAGCGGTCATGACATCAAGCTGCACTTCAAGGTGGGTGAGGAGAGTTTTGTCTTTACCGGTCATGCTTTACAAAAGGATCTGGCCCTGCTCTTTACCCTGATCAGAACCTCGTTGCAGGATCCGGCATTCCGTCCCGAGGCATATCGCCGCACCATGCTGCGGCTTAAACAGATGTACGAACAGCTCCCCAATACGGTGGAAGGGGTCATGGCGCTTCGGGGCGAACGCTTTCTTGCCGGAGGAAACGGACGTTACGGCCGTCCTGCCTGGGAGGAAGTGGAAAAATCGACCCTGGATGATGTCCGCGACTGGCTGGCCCCGGCATTTGCCGAAGCCGCCCTGGAGATTTCCGTGGTCGGCGACTTTGATCCGGCCAAACTCAGGGAAACGGCCGCCGCCTGTCTTGGCCCCATGGCGCGTACCCGGATGACTGTTCCCCGCGGGGAGGCCATCCGTTTTCCCTCCTCCACCCGGCGCCTCCTGCCGGTGAAGTCGGTTATTGATCGGGGAGAGGTGGTGGTGGCCTGGCCCACCGCCGATTTCTGGAACATCGGAAGAACCCGGCGGCTGCACACCCTGGCAGCGGTCCTCGATGACCGGTTGCGCAAGGAGGTACGTGAAAAACTGGGAGCCACCTATTCACCGGTGGTCTATAACCGGCCCAGCCGGGTTGATCCGGGGTACGGGGTCATGCGGGCCGAGCTGATCATTGATCCGGCCGCAAGCGAGACCATTGTCTCTGCGGTTCACGATGTGGTTGCAAGGCTGACCGAGGAGGGCGTCACCGAGGAGGAGCTGCAACGCACCATCGGGCCGACGCTGACCGCCATCAAGGATTCCATGCGCACCAACTCCTACTGGTTGCATTCGGTGCTGAAGCTCTCCTCCCGCCATCCGCAGCAGCTTGAATGGCCGCTTTCCATCAAGGAGGATTTCAGCGCCGTCACCGCCCGGGAGCTCACCGAACTGGCGCGCAAATATCTGGGAAAACAGCGAGCAGCCGTACTCATCCTGAAACCGCAGCCGTAGGCTTTTCTCCTTTTGTCACGGCTCAGTTGACAATCCAGATGGCCACGTTGCGGGCCCGGCGTACCGTGGAATCCGAAACCCGCCGCTGCCAGCCGGTGACCATGTCCTTGCCGCGGCGACCGATGATGATGGTGCCGCAATGGTGTTTTTTGGCCTGTTGCAGGAGATGGCGGCCGGCATCCATGCCCCGGTGGACGGGCAACCGCTTGATCTGCGCCGCCCGGATACCATTGTCGATGAGAATGCGGGCATGGGCATGGAAGAGATGGTTGTCGAAGTCCAGATGTTCCCTGCACCAGTCTTCACCCCAGACCGCGTAAAACTCCCGCGGCCTGGGACTCGGCTTTTTACCCAGCAGGATATCGGAGTGATAGAGATAGATGGTCACCTCCGGATGGTTGCGCAGCATGAAGGCCAGGTGGTCCACGGCCAGCAGAGATTGCGGGGTGTGATGGACGCCGATGAGAAAATTTGTGGAGGTGACCTCGCCGTCAATGATCCAGAGCGGCACCTCGTGACATTTTTCAAAGAGATGGGCGGAAACGCTGCCGAAAAACATTTCTCCCACCTTGCCGATCCCGCGGCGGCCGATGAGTAGCGCATCGTAGAGACCGGCGCGGGCCATGGAGTGAATGGCTGCCCCAACCGACGGACCGGCCGCCACTTCCACCCCGTAACTCACCCGCTGCTCGGCAAAGCCGTTGCGCAGCAGCCTGGCCGCGGCATCCTTGAGATATCTGGTGGCGATCCGCTTACGCTTAACCGCCTGGGGCGGCAGCGGCCGCAGGGAGTCAACCTCCATCATCCAATTCCGTTCTCCGCCACCGGCGGAAACCACGCTGAGGAGATGGATGGCAACCTGTTCATCCGCCGCGAAAAGACGGATGAGATAGTCCAGGGCATTGGAACTGTAGGCGGAGCCGTCAACGGCGACCAGTATCTTTTTTTCGTTTTTCATGATCCTTTGATTCATGGTAAATGGAAACCGACAAACCATGCGGCGCCTGTGATCAATTACCTGCCGCCGCCAACAACTCTCCGGTATAGGGGTGGCGCGCCTTGAGAGCCCGCAGATCCCTGATGCTCAGCGTTTCGACGATCCTGCCCCGGTTCATCACCGCAATCTCGCTGCACATATGGCCGATAACGGCCAGATCGTGCGAGACCATAAGGTAGGTGAGCTGCCGTTCTCGCCGCAGCCTGGTCAGGAGGTTGAGGATCTCGGCCTGCACCGACACATCCAGGGCGGAAGTGGGTTCATCCAGCAGCAGGATGGATGGTTCCATGACCAGAGCCCTGGCAATGGCCACCCGCTGTCGTTGACCGCCGGAGAGTTGATGCGGCCAGCGGAACCGGTAAGAGGAGTCCAGTCCCACATCGTCAAGAACCTTGATGATGCGTTGGTCCGGTTCATGGAAACCGTTCAGACGCAGGGCCTCGGAAAGCATGTGGTCGACGGTCTGCCGGGGATGCAGAGAGGCGTAGGGATCCTGGAAGACCATCTGCACCCGGCCATAAAAATCCCTGTCCCGCCTGTGGCCCTCAACCCTGACGCCCAGCACTGAAATATTGCCGGACCAATGGGGTGCCAGTCCGGTAATGGCCCGAAGAATTGTTGACTTACCGGATCCGGATTCACCCACCAGACCAAAACTTGCACCCCGTTCCACGGTAAAGGAGGCGTCCGTGACCGCGTTCACCCGCCGGCTTCCTTCGCCGAACCATACGCTGACGCGATCAAGGATGATTCCCGCAGATCCGGATGGATTCATGGTATTGCCTCTTCATCTCTGCGGCCGATGTCCTCCGCTTCCGAATCCCAGGCATCGTCCCTTTCCGGCACGGCCAGTTCATCAACCGGTTGGGTCAGCTTCGGCATGGAGTTGAGCAAACCCACCGTGTATGGATGGGTGGCCCGGTGCAGCCGGTCCGCCCGGCAAACTTCCACCACCCGGCCGTTATACATGATCAATACCCGGTCACAAAAGGCGGAAACCACGTTGAGATCGTGACTGATAAAGATAAGGCCCATGCCCCGTTCCCGCACCAGGGTATCCATGAGTTCCAGAACCTCTTTCTGCACGGTGACGTCCAGGGCGGAGGTGGGCTCGTCGGCAATGAGGATCTGCGGATCCGGAATCAGCATCATGGCGATCATGACCCGCTGGCCCATGCCGCCGCTCAGCTCGTGGGGATACGCCCGATACACCCGCTCCGGATCACGGATCAGGACTCTTTCCAGCATGGCAAGGGTCTTTTTCCTGGCCCCGGCCCGGCTGCTCCTTGTGTGGAGGCGATAGGCCTCGCTGATCTGGTCACCCACACGCATCACCGGGTTAAGGGAGTAGGTGGGGTCCTGCATGATCATGGAGATGCGATGACCGCGAATGCGGCGCATTTGCCTCTCCGACAGGGTCAGCAGATCCATCCCCTCCAGCCGGACGGCACGGGCCCGGATTTGTCCGGGTTTGCGAATGAGACGCAAAATGGCGCGACCGGTCACCGATTTGCCGGAGCCGGATTCGCCGACAATTCCCAACCGTTCCCTTCCCAGGGAAAAGGAGATATTACGCACCGCCCGGCAGATTCCCCGGCGCATGGGAAAGGTAACCGAGAGGTCCTGTACTTCGAGCAACGGAGTCATCGTTCGCTCTTTTTGGGGTCAAGCACGTCGCGCAGGCCGTCACCCAGCAGGTTGAAGGCCAGGGAAACGAGGAAAATGGCCAGACCAGGCATGGTGGCCACCCACCAGTGGTCGAGGATGAACTTGCGTCCCGCGGAAATCATGGCTCCCCACTCCGGAGAGGGTGGCTGGGCCCCCAGACCCAGAAAGCCGAGCCCGGCGGCGGTGAGGATAATGCCCGCCATATCAAGGGTGACCCGGACAACCAGGGAGGAGATACAGAGGGGCCAGATGTGACGGGTGATGATCCGCAGGCTGCCCGCACCCTGGAGCCTGACTACGTGAATAAAATCGGCATGGCGGAAGGTGAGGGTTTCCGCCCGGGCAATGCGGGCATAGGGGGGCCATGCCGTCAGCGCGATGGCGAGCACGGCGTTTTCGATTCCGGCCCCCAGGGCGGAGACAAATGCCAGGGCCAGCACCAGGCGGGGAAAGGCCAGGAATATATCGGTGATGCGCATGAGGATCACATCAACCCAGCCACCCAGATAGCCGGCAACCGTACCCACAAAAAGACCGGCTACCGGAGCCGTCAGGGCCACCAGCGAGACGATATAGAGGGTGATACGCGAGCCGTAGATGAGGCGGGAGAGGATATCCCGGCCCAGGGAATCGGAGCCCAGGAGATAGCCGTTTGTTCCCGGCGGGGAAAGGCGGGCGGCCAGGTCCTGGCTGAGGGGATCTTGGGGGGCGAGCAAGGGTGCCGATGCGGCGATGAACAGCAGACCCACCAGGATGACGAGGCCGAGCATGGCCATGGGATTGGCACGGAATGCCAGCCAGGAACGATACCAGGCCGAGAACCGGGCCTGACGACGCGAGGCGGGGCTGTCGGTGAGCAACCAGTGGCGCAGCCGGAATTTCTTTGTCGGTGCCGTTGTCATCTGTGGGGTCACGCTGCGGGTCATTGTTTTGTCCTGGGATCGAAAAACCGGTGCAGCAGGTCGGAAAAGATATTGAGACAGACAAAGACCAGGCCGACGACCACGGTGCCGCCCAGCACCGCGTTCATATCCGCAGAGAGCAGGGCCGTGGTGATATAGGACCCGATCCCGGGCCAGGCAAAGATGGTTTCGGTGAGTACCGATCCCTCCAGCAGACCGGCATAGGAGAGGGCGATCACCGTGATCAGCGGTACCCTGACATTGGCGAAGGCGTGGCGCCGGATGACCGCGCTTTCGGAAAGACCTTTGACCCGTGCGGTGATGATGTACTCCTGCTGCAGTTGTTCGAGCATGAAGGAGCGGGTCATGCGTGAAATATAGGCAAGAGAGTAATATGCAAGCAGTCCGGCGGGCAGGACGATATGGGAGAGTCCGTTTGCAAAGACATCCATATCGCCCGCCAGCAGACTGTCGATGAGGATCATACCGGTAACCGCAGGCACCGTATCCACGTAAAAGATATCCAGTCTTCCCGGTCCGCCGATCCAGCCGAGCTTTCCATAGAAGACCAGCAGGCCGATGAGGCCGATCCAGAAGACCGGCATGGAGTAACCGATGAGCGCGGTGATCCGGGCCAGATGATCGACCCAGGTTCCCTGTTTCACCGCAGCGATCACGCCCAGGGGCACACCGATGAGAACACCGATCACCGTACCCATGGTGGCCAGCTCCAGAGTGGCTGGAAAGACGCGCATCAGATCCTCGAACACCGGCCGGGCGGTGAGCAGGGATTCGCCGAAATCCCCCCGGGCAATGTCCCGCAGAAAGTACAGAAACTGCACCAGCAGCGGTTTGTCCAGCCCCATTTCGTGATAGGCGGCTTCATAGGTTGCCCGGGAGGCGCTTTCCCCGACAATTGAGAGCACCGGATCAATGGGCATGACCCGGCCGATGATAAAGGTGACGAAGAGCAGGCCGGTCATGGTGATGAGAACGGTGAGAAGAGTATTGCAGACGGCGCCGAACCGTTGCACCACCATTGAAGTCCTTCCTGTTCCCGGGTCCACTGCCGGTTATTTGGTAACCGGCCAGTAGGAAACAGCGGTGATGGCGGCACCGATGTTCAGTCCCTTGACATTGGCCCGGCGGCCGGTCTGTTCGATCTTTTGAAACATGATGGCAAAGGGTGAGCGCTCCTGGTGCTCGCGCTGGATCGCCTTGTACATGGCGGCACGTTTGGAGCGATCGGTTTCCTCCACCGCTGCCTTGGTCGCCTTGGACATCTCCGGCAAAGGCCAGGAGTTGCGCCATGCCAGCAGCCCCGTCGCCTTGGCCTCGTCCGAGTTATCCGGGTTGTAGGCGAAGGTCGCGGCATTGGTGTTTGGGTCCGGATAATCCGGTCCCCAGGATCCCACGTAGATCTGATGCTCCCGTGCCCGGTAGACGGCCAGTGTCTGTTTGCCGGTGCCCACTTCGATGTTGATCTTGATTCCCGCCTGGGCAAAGGTGTTTTGCAGAGACTGGGCGATTTCGATGCGTTCCTGGGCATCGCGCACATTGATTCTGACCTCGAAACCGTCGCCGACACCGGCATCCCGGAGCAGGGCCTTGGCCTTGGCCACGTTGAGGCTGTAGGGCTTGTCGTCAATGGCGCCCAGGTAGGTCATGGGCAGGAAGGCCTGGTGAATGGTGTACTGGCCCTTGAGAAAGGAATCCTGCATCCCCTTGTAGTCGATGAGATACTTGAGGGCCTTGATCACCCGTGGTCTGGAGAGAATCGGATCTTTCTGGTTCATGGATATGTACATGATGCGGCCACGGAGATCGCTGTCCACCGCAAGTTCCCTGTTGGTGGAGATGGCGGCAATATCCTGGGGGTTGAGGTTGCGGGCGATGTCGATGTCGCCCTTTTCCAGAAGCAACCGCTGAGTGGCGGATTCCTGAATGTGGCGGACAATGACCTTTTTCATGGCCGGGGTGGACGGGTAAAAGTCGGGGTTGACCTTGAGGGTGTAGGATTCGTTGGGTTTCCAGTTGACCACCGAATAGGCGCCTGATCCGGCACTGTGGGTTTTCAGCCAGTCGTTGCCCAGATCGCCGTTTTTTTCATGGGCGAGCACGGTTTTCTTGTCGACGATGGCGCCGATGGTTGCAGTGAGACAGTTGAGGACAAAGGAGGTGGCGTATTTCTTGTCCGTGGTGATGGAAAAGGTCATCTTGTCGAGCTGTTTGATGGTCTCTTCCACGTTTTCCGGGGTAAATCCGAACTGGGTGAGGATAAAGGCCGGAGTCTTGTTGAGTTTGACGGCCCTTTGCAGGGAAAAAACGGCATCGGCGGCCGTCAGCGGATTACCGGAGTGAAAGGTGACTCCCGGTCGCATCTTGAAGGTAATGGTTTTGCCGTCCCCGGACACGCTCCAGCTCTCGGCCAGGTCGGGCTGATATCCCTTTTCCAGAGCGGCGGGATCAAAGTTGACCAGCTTGCCGTAGACGTTGCGGATGAGATCCGAACCGGCAAATTCAAAGGACTGGGCCGGATCCAGAGTGGTGATGTCGTCGATGCGGTTGGCGATCACCAGGATGTCTTTCGGGGTTTCAGCCCGGCAGGGCAGGGTGACGCCAAGCAGGGTAATGGCTGCGACACCGATCAGCAGCTTTTTTAAAAATGTCATGGTTCCTCCTTTTTTTACGATTGTTGCCGGTGTGGAGCCGGGTCGTCCGGACCACTGGTACGCTCCTGGTCGTAATGTATCCCGAAACCACGCTTTGACAAGGGAATTTTCACGGTTACGTCCCCCTGGTGCAGGCCTTGTATTCAGCCGCCGAATGTCTTTTCCATGACCCGGAACCAGTTGTCATGGCAAAGTTTCCTCATGGTCTCTTCATCAAATCCATGTCCGCGCATGGCGCGTCTGAGGTTGGTGAGTCCGGCAACATCGGCGATGGTCGCCGGAACGGTTGCGCCGTCGAAATCGGTCCCGAAACCCACATGGTCGATCCCCGCATGTTTGATCAGGTGATCCAGGTGACGCAGAATGTAGAGAAGAGGGGTGTCCCCGGTTCTCCGCCCGTCCGGTCTCAGAAAGGCGGTGGCCAGATTGAGGCCGACAATGCCGCCGGAATCGCGGATGGCAGCCAATTGGTCATCGGTGAGATTGCGCGACTGGCGGCAGACGGCATGGGCATTGGAATGTCCGGCCACCAGAGGCGCGTCACTGATCCGGGCCACCTCCCGAAAACCCGCCGCGGTCATATGGGAAACATCGATCATGATGCCCATGCGGTTGCAGGTCCGAACCAGCTTCTTGCCGAGTTCGGTAAGCCCGGGGCCGATCTCCGGGGAGGACGGGAAACGGAAGGGAACACCGTATCCAAAACGGGAAGGCCTGCTCCACAACGGCCCGATGGAACGTAGTCCGGCACGGTGGAGGGTGTCGAGGAGCTGCAGATCGTCACCTAAGGCCTCGGCTCCTTCCAGATGAATAACCACGGCAATCGCCCCGTTGGCAAAGCAGCGACGGATCTCCCTGACCGTAGTGCAGATCCGCATACCACCCCTGGAATCACGGACCAGCCTGGTCAGAAGGGCCAGTTCTTCAAGGATGACGGAGCGGGCCTGTTGGGTGCGGATTTCCGGGTACAGAGGCGGGGACTCATCCGCGGTGTTCATCTTGCCGTTCATTGATGAGTGATTTGATGGAGGGGAAGAGGGCGTCGAAGGCGCAAAGAGGGTAAAAAGACCGCCGCCGAAGCCGCCCCGTCTCATGCGCGGCAGGTCAAGGTGTCCCTGGTCGTCGCCTTCGAGAATACGGCGCACCCCCATCTTGTCACGCATCCGATAAAGACGCAGCAGCAGGTCGTTATGACCGTCGAAGATGAGGGGTGAACGATGCAGATCCATGGTGGTTTTGACCTCTTGAGAAAAATCCGTGGGCCGATGATACCACGCAAGGGAAATCCGCAAAGAAAAAAATTACCTCTTTCTCTTCACTCAATGGTTTTTTGGGTCAAACAAACGCAGGTGACGGCCGGGGATCGATACCCGGGTCCGTTGGGAAAAGAACAGCCGCGGATAGTGCTTACATGATGGCGCCGACAACGTCACCGGCAAAGGCGACAAATCTGGCCGGGAAGCCACCCATGATGATGATCATCAGAACCAATATGATGCCGGTGGCCTTGATCAGGCCGCTCACCTGAATATCCTGACGATCCTCGGCCGGATCGGCCGTATAGGCGGCCCGCACCACTGAAAGGTAGTAATAGATGGCAATACCGGTATTGACGGCTGCGAGGATAACCAGGGTAAGGTGGCCAAGTTTCAGGGCTCCGGTGAGCAGCATGAATTTGCCCATGAAGCCGACAAAGGGGGGAATACCTGCCAGGGCAAAAAGGGCCACGGCCAGGATAAAAGCCAGAACGGGCTGACGTTTGTAGAGACCGTTGAGATCCTCGATCATCAGGTTTTCTCCCTGTTCCGATACATTGCAGATGACCAGGAAACAGGCCAGGTTCATGAGAACGTAGCCGACGATGTAATAGATCGCGGTGCCGTAGCCGCTTCTGTCCATGACCAGCAATCCCAGGAGAATGAATCCTCCATGGGAAATACCGGAAAAACCGAGCATACGTTTAACGTCTTTTTGCACCAAGGCGCTGAGGTTACCGTAAAACATGGAGCAGAGGGCCAAGACGATGAAAAGGTAGACCAGGATCTGCGGACTGCCGGTGGGCAGGGTCATGAAACGGATGAGCAGAGCCACGGCACCGAGTTTGGGTACAGTGGCGATGAAACCCGTGGTCTCGTTGGACGCACCCTGATAGATATCCGGTACCCAGAAATGCATTGGAAAAACAGCCAGTTTGTAGAAAAAACCGGCAAGTACCAGGATAACCGCAAAGAAGACGGCTGGCTGGGTGGCGATTTTTCCCAGGGCCGGAACAATCTCCCGGAGGTAGGTGGAGCCGGTGAGTCCGAAGAGATAGCTCATGCCGTAGAGCATGAAACCGGTAGCCATGACGCCGAAGAGGATATACTTGATGCCCGCCTCCATCTGGATACGTACGCCGGTGCTGTCGTCGCGCATGGGGACCAGCAGGTAGAGGGAAAATGAGGAGAGTTCCAGCGAGACGAAGACGGCGATGAGTTCAACGGAGCTGACCAGCATCATCAGGCCCAGGCCGCTCAGAAAGAGAAACATGTAGTACTCCGGCCGGATGGATTCATCAATGGCCTTGAGATTCTGGCCGAAAATGAGCACGACGGCCAGGGAAAAACCGATGAGCAGTTTGAAAACCTGGGAGAAGAGATCCACCTGATAGCTGTCGAAAAACAGCATACCCTGCTGCCCGGAGCTGACCAGGGAAGCGACCAGGGCGGCCAGTCCCAGGCCCACGGCAATATTCTTGGTCAGTGTGGTATCCGGCGCTTTTTTCAGGCTGAGCAGAAAAAAGGCCAGCGCGCCTGCCAGTAAAACAAGTTCGGGTAGAAGAGCCATTGGCGTTTTGTTTCGCTGAGTTGGTGTTTTGCTGTTTCGCTAACCGATTCACCCAACCCCGGGTTTTACCGGAGCAGGGAAGTGTTGTCGCTTGCCTGCAGTAACAGTTCCGCAACATTGCGATGTTCCTGCCAGCCATGCAGCTGATCGAGCAGATTGGCGACCGAAACGTGCATCAGATCGAGAAACGACTGGGGGCCGAGGCCGATCCAGAAGACAAAGAACAGAAACGGTGCCAGGACGCCGATCTCTCTGAGGCTGAGATCCCTGAGCGAGGACTGGTCCGGATTTTCCGGACTGCCCCAGACGATTTTCTGCAGCATACGCAGCATATAGGCAGCGGCCAGAACCGCTCCCGGGATCGCGGCAAGGGCCAGTATTTTGTTGAACTCAAAGGTGCCGGCCAGGATCAAAAATTCACCGATAAAGGAGTTGGTGCCGGGAAAACCGAACGAGGACAGGGAAAAGAAGACCAGAAAGGTCGCATACCAGGGCATATGGGGTCCAGCTCCCATGGCAACGCTGAGTTCGCGGCTGTGGGTACGTTCATAGATCATGCCGACGCAGAGGAAGAGAGCGCCGGTGGTGACACCATGGTTGATCATCTGCATGATCGCCCCTTCCACCCCCCGGGTGTTGAGCACGAAAATTCCCAGAGTGACAAATCCCATGTGGCCCACGGAGGAGTAGGCGATCAGCTTTTTCATGTCATGCTGGGCCAGGGCGGTGAACCCGCCGTAAATAATACCGGCGATGGACAACCAGAGGATGGTGGGCGCCAGCATGAAGGTGGCCTCCGGCGTGATGGGCAGGCAGAAACGCAGCATGCCGTAGGTGCCCATTTTCAGCAGTACCGATGCAAGAATCACCGAACCGGCGGTGGGGGCTTCCACATGGGCGGCGGGAAGCCAGGTATGCACCGGAAACATGGGAACCTTGATGGCAAATGCCAGAAAGAATGCGAGAAAAACCAGCACCTGGAAGGTGGTGGAGTAATTCTGCCACATCATTGCCGGAATAAAGAATGTGCCGTTTTTGAGATAAAGGGCGATGATCGCCACCAGCAGCAGGATGGAGCCGGCAAGGGTATAGAGGAAGAACTTGATGGAGGCGTAGACCTTGCGAGGACCGCCCCAGATGGCGATCAGCATGTACATGGGAATGAGCATGAATTCCCAGAGAATGTAAAAGAGAACGAAATCAAGGGCGCTGAACACCCCGATCATCGACGTTTCCATGATCAAAAGGCAGACCATGAAGGCGGTGACCCGGGTTTTGATATACTTCCAGGAGGCCAGTACGCAGAGAGGCATGATAAAGGTGGTGAGGATTACCAGCAACAGGGAGATGCCGTCGACGCCGATGGTGTAGTTGATATTGAGTTGCGGAATCCAGGCATGGGTCTCGGCGAACTGGTATTTGGCGGTGGAGTTGTCGAACCCGGTGATCAGCGGGATGGAGATGAGCGCCGTCAGGGTGGTGACAGCCAGGGTCCAGTTGCGGGCAAAACCGTCCCGGGGATAGACCAGGGGCACAATCGCTCCGGCAAGGGGGAAAAAAATCAGGAAGCTGAGCAGGGGAAACCCCTCGTTGATGACTAGAGTGTCCATTCCCTTACATCCCTTTTATAAGAGTTGATAGAAGATATATGCGGCCAGGGCAACGGCGGCAAACGATGCGGCAAAGTAGAGGGTATATTGAATCTGGCCGCTCTGGACCAGACGAACCCGTCCACCCAGGGCCCGCACCGAGCGGGCGAAACCATCGACAATGGTGTCGATGACGTTCCAGTCAAACCAGCTCCAGAAGCGGGCCAGGGTCATGAGAATGCCCAGGCCGACAACGCGGTACGCCTCTCCCCAGGCCGTATCGAACCACTGCAGCGGATGCTTGACCAGCCAGAGAAAACCCCTGCCGCCCATGCGGTAGAACCAGTCCATGCTCAGGGTAATCTTGGCTTCCGGTTCGGTATACTTTTTCAAAAGGACAAAGGCCACCGCCGCCAGACCGAGCAGTTGGGAGGTTTCCAGAAAATGATAGGCGGTATAGGGTTGATAATGGACCGGGTAAGGCAGCAGTCTGTAGAGCAGGACCGGAAAGGAACCCACCGCTATGCAGAGCCCGGAGCCGATCAGCATTGCAAACTGCATGTTCCAGCAGGGATCGGCGGCCTTGTCCCACACCTCTTTGGAGCAGTTGTTTTTCCCGAAAAAGAGAAAATAGGGCAGCTTGAGTCCATTGTAGATGAATGTGCCGGTGGCACCGAACATCAAGAGCCAGGCAGCCCAGTTGACGTGGATCTCGTACATGGAGGTGATGATCATCGACTTGGAGACATAGGCGGCGAAAAACGGCGCCGCGGAGATGGATTGGCAGCCGATGATGGTGTACACCATGGTGGCCGGCATCTTCTTGTACAGACCGCCCAGGTTGGTGAGCTTGGCCTTGCCGGTCATGTGAAGCACCGATCCGGTGCCCATGAACAGCAGACTCTTATAGAGAATATGGGCCACGGCGTGGGCGGCGGTGCCGTTGATGGCCAGCTCGGTGCCGATACCAACACCGGCGACCATATAGCCCACCTGGCTCACAATGGACCAGGCCAGGAGCTTGCGGATGTCGTTTTCCATGATGGTGTAGATCATGCCCCAGAGGGCCATGATGACACCCAGCAGAACCAGAAGATCCATACCCGGAAAACCACGGGCCAGAGTATAGACGGCGGTTTTTGTGGTTACTGCACAGAGAAAGACGGCGCCGTTGAAGGAGGCGTTGGAATAGGCATCCGGCAACCAGGCATGCAGCGGCACCACGGCGGCGTTGAGACAGAAACCGGCCAATATCAGATAGGTGTAGGCTTCGGGATGGGTCACGTCCAGCAGGGAAAAGCTGATATCGCCCACCGCCTGATAGCGCAGCATGATCCCGGCAAGGAGAATCACCCCCCCGGCGGCATGCACCAGGATATACCGATAGCCGGCAGCCATGGATTTTTCACTTTGCCGGAGCCAGATGAGAAACACGGAGGCAAACGCCATCAGTTCCCAGAAGAGAAAGAGGCTCAGATAGTCGGCACAGAGGATGACACCCAATGATCCGGCAACATAGCCCCAGGCCGCCATATGGTCGCCGGCGCGATCCACATGCAGGCCATAGAGGGTGCCGATGATGCAGACCAGGGCCATGATCAGCGCAAAGATGCTGGAAAGCCGGTCCACCCGGCCGAACACCAGTTGCCAGTCCATGAAGTGATAGATCCCGAAGGTACCGTGATGGCCGCTCAGATAGATAACATCGAGCAAGGTGAGGACTGGAACCAGAAAGAGATACGGTTTCCGGAACGGTCCCCGGACAAAGGGCAGCAACAGTGCCCCGAAGATCAGGATCAGCGAAGGATGAATAATACTACCGGTCATAATAATCCTCACGGGTCTGGATTCCTGAGTGGCCGTACCAGCGGGCAATGCCGATGGCGGCGGAGGCGGCGATAAAACCGTAGAGCGACCAGAAAAACGGGATATGTTTTTCCGCCCAGGTATGGGCATGGCTCTTGTCGATAACCAGGGAAAGCAGACCGATACAGCCGAGGAAGATGTACCAGGTCACCCGCACGGCCTTCTGATGTTTGATAATGAAATCGCAAAATTTAATCATCCCGTCACCATTTTGACAAATTGCATCATAAAATCCGGATAGATACCGATGATCACCGACACGGTGACCGCGATCAGGATCGGAATCAGCATGGAAAGCGGCGCCTCCCGGATGCCGGTCTCGGCTTCACCGTCGGGGCGGGGGCCGAAAAAAGCCTGGTAGGTCACCGGTGCGAAATAACCGACATTGAGCACGGTGGAGGCAATCAGGATCAGCAAAATTCCCACCTGATGCGCCTCCATGGAACCCACCAGCAGATACCACTTGGTCACGAAACCCGCCACCGGCGGAGCGCCGATCATGGAGAGCGAGGCCACGGCGAAGGCGCCGAAGGTAAAGGGCATGGTACGTCCAAGACCGCTCATCTCGGAGATATACTTCTTGTGGGTGGCGATGAAGATGGCGCCGGCGCAGAAAAAGAGGGTGATTTTGGAAAATCCGTGGTTGACGATATGGATGAGGCCGCCTTCGATGGAATGGGGCGTCAGCATGGCCACTCCCAGGATAATGTAGGAGAGCTGGCTGACCGTGGAATAGGCGAGGCGTGCCTTAAGATTATCCTTGGACAGGGCGATGACCGAGGCCATGATAATCGTGAAGCCGACGAAATAGGCGGTGGGAATACCCAGATTAAGCCGGGTCATGGTATCGACGCCGAAGACGTACAGCATGGTCCTGGTGGTGCAGAAGACCCCGACCTTGACCACGGCCACGGCATGCAGCAGGGCGGAAACCGGCGTGGGGGCGACCATGGCGCCGGGCAGCCAGTGGTGCAGCGGCATGATGCCGTTCTTGGCAAATCCCAGGATGCAGAAGCAGTAGAGCATGATGATCACCCAGGATTTCGTATCCGCCGGAAACATGCCCGTCATTATGTTGTGGGGGAAATCCAGATTTCCCACCAGGACATAGATGAGAATGAGTGCCGGCAGCAGGAACATCTTAGCCGTGGTGGTCAGATAGATAATATACTTTCGTGCGCCGGCATACCCCTCTTCGTCCTGATGATGAGCGACCAGGGGATAGGTGCACACCGAGACGATTTCGTAGAAGAGGTAGAGGGTGAAGAGGTTGTCGGAAAAGGCAACACCGATGGCACCGAAGATGGCCAGGGCGAAACAGGCGTTGAAGCGGGTTTGCTTATGCTCGTCATGGGCCCGCATGTAGCCCATGGAGTAGTAGACGGCGATGATCCACAGAGATGAGGCGACCATGGCGAAGATCATGGAAAAACCATCGGCGCGCAGGGTGATGGAGAGACCGGGCAGGATATTGAAAATCGGGTAGACCAGAGTCTTGCCGGCGCGCAGGGCCGGAATAAAGGAAAGGACGATGATAAACAGAAAAATCGAGGCACAGGAGGAGACCGCCTCCCGCAGGTTGGGATGGTTTTTCTGGGTCATCACCACCAGGCTGCCGACAAGCGGAATCAGCACCGCCAGCAGCAGGTCCGAACTCTCTACAATGTGTGCACTTGTGGAAACAGCGTCCATAATCTCTTTTCCCTTACCGTGAAACAATCACGGAAACAGTTCGTTGTATCATGTATTTATCGGTGGATGATCAATGCGGAATCAGCCTCGCATGTCTATAACTTCTTCGGTGTCGATGGTCTTGTAATTCCGGTACACGGCGATAACGATACTGACGGCGATGGCGGCTTCGGCAGCGGCGATGGCCATGATAAAAAGGGTGAAAATCTGACCCATGGCCGGGTTTGGTGCCGTGAAGCGGTTGAATGCCATGAAGTTCATGGAAGCGGAGGCCAGGATCAGCTCCGCGGAGATCAGCATGCCGATGATCGTCCGCCTGGTCACCAGGCCGTACATGCCGAAGGCCATCAACATGGCGCCGAGAACCAGATAGGTGCCGAGACAGTTGTAGAGGTTGAGTATGTTCATGATCAGTTCCTTCCGCGGCGCGCCAGAACCAGAGCGCCGATAATTGCGATGAGAAGCACCAGCGAGATGAGTTCGAACACCATGGAATGACTGGTGAGGAGAACAGTGCCCATATGTTTCATGTCGCCCCGTCCCTGGCGTGGAAAGATCTGCCAGGGTGTCTTCAAGGCCAGGATCGACAGAGCGGCAAAGACGAGACCGCCCAGGGCAAAACCCAGGGGACCGATGAGCGGCGCATTTTTAATGCCCGGCGCTTCTCCCTCTTCCGGAGTGGACATCATGATGGCAAAGGCGATGAGGATGGAGACCGCGCCCACGTAGATGAGCATTTGCATCATGGCCACAAAGGGAGAAAGCAGAAAGTAATAAACCCCGGCAACCCCGGTGAAGCAGAGGGCCAGGCCGGAAACCGCCCGGACAAGCCTTCTGGAGGTGGTTGCGATGAAGGCGCCGGTGACAAGCATTCCCAGGGTCACCAGAAAAACCAGGCCGACGAAACTCTCGGCGGAAAAGAGCGCCGCGCCGGCCGTCTGACAGATTGTTCCTTGCATCAGCCCTGTTCCTCCAGTCGTTTGATGAGATCGAAGATGTAGTCTTCCTTGCGGGTGCTGGCCAGATTGTAATCCTTGGAAAAGCGGATGGCGTTCACCTTGCAGCTTTCGATACAGGAGCCGCAGAGACTGCACTTGGTAAAGTCAAGGATATAGCTGGTGAGCACCTTTTTTTTGGCCCCTTCCGGCTTTTTGCCCTTCAGGGAGATGCAGTCGGATGGGCAGGCCCGCTGGCACATGCCGCAGACGATACACTTGGGGGCCCCGGTCTTCTCGTTTTTGACCAGTTCGATGTGACCGCGAAAGCGGTCGGGAATCTCCGGAACCACATGGGGATACTGTTCTGTGACCACCGGCTTGAAAAACTCAGAGGCAGTGATGGACAGTCCCGTAATCAGGCTTTTGGCGCCGCCGAAGATATCGTTCCAATATTCATTCATGATTCTTGTTATCCGTTTCGCTTTCGGTTGGTCGCTGGAGGCTGCAATCGGTTCGTGCTTTTTTCTCCTTCCTCCGGGACATCAAAAAATCTTCAGAAACAGAGCCGCGGTCAGCAGGTTGACCAGGGAAAAGGGGATCAGGATCTTCCACGACAGGTTGAGAAGTTTGTATATCTGGGTGCGCGGATAGGTCCAGCGCACCAGGATGATCGAAAAGATCAACAGGTAAATCTTGATCAGAAACCACCAGATACCCGGAAAGAGACCGAAAGGACAGTCCCAGCCGCCCAGAAAGAGAATTGTGGTGAGACAGGCGCCGACAACGATATTGAGATATTCACCCATCATGAAGAGGCCGAATCCCATGGAGCCGTATTCGGTCATGAAGCCGGCGATCAGCTCACTTTCGGCCTCGGCCATGTCAAAGGGCGCCCGGTTTGTTTCCGCAATGGAGCAGATATAGAAGATAATGAAAGAAACCGGCATGAGCAGCGATTTGTCCAGCCGGAAGATATTCCAGTGCCAGAAACCGCCCTGTTGCGCCTGGGCGATCTGCTCCAGATTCATAGAGCCGGTGATCATGACGATGGTGATCACCGTCACCAGCATGGGGATCTCGTAGGCCAGGTTCTGGGAAACCGAACGGGCGGCGGAGATAACCGCGTACTTGTTACCCGAGGCCCAGCCCCCGAGCAGGATGGCGATCATGGCAATGGAGGCCAGGGCAAAGATGAGCAGCACCGAAAGATCAACGGCCCTCCCCTGGACCTTGTCGGAAAAGGGAATGACCACCATGGAGGTCAACGCCGGGATCATTGCCAGCACCGGCGCCACCCGAAAAAGGGCGCCATCCACACCGCGGGGAACAAGCAGCTGCTTGGTCATCAGTTTGATGCCGTCTGCAAGGGGTTGCAGCAGGCCGAAGGGGCCGACCTCCTTGGGGCCGGTACGGCGCTGGATATGACCGGCGCCTTTGCGCTCGCACCAACCCAGATAGGCGGCGTTGAGTCCGGCAAAGGCCATGAAGCCGATGAGATAGAAAATTGGTCGCCAGATACTTGTGTCCATTTTTTCCCTCTTCTTTTCCCGCAGGCCGTCTACCGGTCAATTTCCGGAATCACCAGATCAAGACTGCCCATGAAGGCGAGGGCATCGGCCAGCAACATGCCCTCGGCGATTTCACCGAACATACTCAGGTTGCAGTAGGTGGGAGAGCGCAGCTTGAGGCGATAGGGTGTTTTTGTGCCGTCGCTTACCAGACGGCAGCCGAAGGTGCCGCGTGCCGCCTCAACCGCGCCGTAATAATCACCCTCGGGCGGTTTGAGAATTTTGGGCACCTTGGCCTGGATGGGTCCTTCCGGCAGCTGATCCAGGGCCTGCTCAATGATCCGCATGGATTGCTCGATCTCATCCATGCGTACCATGTAGCGGGCCATGGAATCACCCTCCTCATAGACCGGTACGTCAAAATCGAAGTTGGGATAAACCGAGTAGGGTTCGTTTCTGCGCACATCGTAGCACACGCCTGACCCGCGCAGAACCGGCCCGGTGGCGCCATAGCGACGACACTGCTCCTTGCTGACCACCCCGATTTTTTCAATCCGCTTTCTGAGGATGATATTGCCGGTAACCAGATCGTGATAGATACGCGGCAACCGGGAGCGCAACCGCGTAAGGAAGGCCCGGGTGCCCTCTATGAAGTTGTCGTCGATATCGTTGTAGACACCGCCGAAACGAAAATAGCAGTAGGTGAGCCGCGAACCGGTGACACTCTCCAGCAGGTCAAGGATTTTTTCCCGGTCGTCAAAGGCGTAAAGCAGGGGGGTGAAGCCGCCGAGATCAAGAACAAAGGCCGCCCACCAGAGGAGGTGGGAGGAGATGCGATTGAGCTCCACGGTGATCACCCGGATATACTCGACCCGCTCCGGCACCTCGATTCCTGCGGCCCGTTCAACGGTGAGGCAGTAACCGTGGTTGTAGGCCAGGGCGTGCAGGTAATCCATGCGCGCCGTATTGTTCATGAACTGGGCATAGGTTCCGGCCTCGGCCATTTTTTCATGCATGCGGTGAATATAGCCGAGCACGGGTTCGGCCTTGACAATGTACTCGCCGTCCATGGTGAGCTTGACCCGCAAAACGCCGTGGGTGGCAGGATGCTGGGGGCCGAGGTTTAGGACGAAGGTCTCGTCGGGTCGGCAGGTAATCGGCACGCTCATGGCTTGAAGTCCTTTAACAGTGGATGGAAATCGGCATCCTCGGGAAGCAGCAGGGGGACAAGATAGGGATGTCCCGTGAACCTGATACCGAAAAAGTCATGGGTTTCACGTTCATGCCAGGAGGCGGCGGGGAAGACCTCCGAAACCGTTGGAATTTCAGGTTTCTCGCGGGGAAGGAAGGCGCGAACCACCACCCGGCAAGCTTGCTCATCGCTGCGGTTGTAATCGTAGATCACCTCCATCTTTTTCTCCTTGATCCGGTCCACTCCGGATATGGCCTCAAGGAAATAACCCAGACGGTCCATGATCTCGGCCGCCGCCACCACCTGATCCGCCTCGCAGAGCAGATCAAGATGGGTGCCGCGGGTCATATAGTCGGTGATCATCACACCCGGTTGCCGTTCTTCCCCGGCCGCGGCCTCCTCCTGCGCACTCTCCTCCTCCTTTTTTTCCGGGTCATCCGAGGCTGCGACCTGATCCGGATAGAGTGACAGCAGGGCTTCTCTTGTCTTTTCGATCATACTCATGTCAGACTTCCTATCTTCTCCGGCTGCCGGCGCGGCCAGCTTTTACGCCGCTTGCCGATAATCTTCTCCTCCAGAACCATGATTCCCTCCAGCAGGGCCTCGGGACGGGGAGGGCATCCGGGGATGTAGACATCGACGGGCAGGAACTGATCCGCTCCTTCGACGACATTATAGTTGCCCTTGAATTTGAACGGCCCCCCGGAAATGGCGCAGTTGCCCATGGCGATCACCCATTTGGGTTCGGGCATCTGGTCGTAGAGGGTTTTGACGCCCGGGGCCATTTTCTTGGTGATGGTTCCGGCCACGATCATCACATCGGACTGGCGTGGCGATGGTCTGAAAACTTCGGCGCCGAAACGGGATATGTCCCAGCGTGAACCGCCGGTGCACATCATCTCAATGGCACAGCAGGCCAGACCGAAGGTCATTGGCCACAGCGAGTTGGCGCGGCCGAGATTAAGAAGGGTGTCCAGTGCTGCGAACTGGATTACTGATGACGGTACGTTCTCTTTTCCCACGTGAATACTCCTTTTACCCAGGCATAGACCACGGCAAGCGATAAGATGGCGACAAACAGGACGACTTCGATAAAGTCACGGATAACAAATTGCGGACTGTTATAGGCAACGGCAACCGGAAAGAGAAACAGCACATCCACGTCGAATGCCAGAAAGATCAGGGCATAGAGATAGTAGATGATGCCGAAACGGATCCAGGCCGTGCCGATGGGTTCCATGCCGCATTCGATGAACTGCTCGGTCTTGCCGACAATATTGCGGGTATGCGAGGAAGGACTGAGCAGCTTGACGATAATGATCGGCCCGATCCCGAAGGCGAGGGCCCCCATGAGAAAAATGGTGACATAGATGATATTGGTCAGGGTTTGTTGATCCATTTCTTCTCCTTCATCAAAACAAGTGATGAATTCCATCAAAATATGTGTAGCTACACTACAGGTAAATATGGAAATTTGTCAACAAAAAGTGAAGCCTCATTCATTTTTTTCAGCTGAATTCCCTGATAATTTATTGATTAAATGGGTAAATCAGCGAACGAAATAGGCCGGTTAACAACCGGGTGTTTCCCAAATGCCCGGATGCTGGTCATCTTATCGACCGTTTGGCTGCCGGCATTGAGGCGGAGGAAAAATTTTTCACAATTGCCTTTGCCGTCAAACGGGGAAGGGGGGATACAAAAAAAGTGTTGTGGTAAAAAACCGGGCGATTGGGTATTAACAGGTTTTCTGCCCGCCAATGGAGAGTTTCAAGGTTCCGGCAGGACCCCTGAAGACAAACCGCGTATTTATCCGGCGGAGACGACGCGGAAAATAGTTCCGGCGTCATTTCCCCGCACCGGGAGCAGGAAATCCACATCAACGACACCCAAAGGGAGGAACGGACATGGGTAAGAAGAAGGACAAGAAAAAGGCAAAGAAAAAAAGTGACGAAAAAAAGGCGAAAAAGCCCGTCCTGAAAAAAAAGGAGCAGAAAAAAAAGAAGAAAAAAGAAAAGGCCAAAAAAGAGGCCGTGAAAAAAAAGGAAAAAAAGGGCGGCAAGAAAGATTCCGGGAAAAAGAAGAAAAAGAAGAAAAAGAAATAATACAGGCGTAATGTAATTTTTCGTGGGAGTTCATCGGAATCTCTTGTTTTCGGTGAACTCCCCGACAGCCGGATCCCGGCTGTGAACCGGTCATGCGCTCTCCCTTTGCCCTTCGCAATATTCGACTTTTCATCTGCCTGCGGGTTTTTTTTAACTCCCGCTTCTATTACCCGGTTTTTACCATTATCTTTCTCGACTACGGCCTGAGCATCGAGCAGTTTTCGGTACTGAACGCGGTGTGGGCAGCCACCATTGTCATCTCCGAGGTGCCGTCCGGGGCCCTGGCCGACGTCATGGGGCGAAAAACCCTGCTGGTGCTCACCGCGGTGGGCATGGTGCTTGAGATGACGATCATCGCCTTTGTTCCCCTGGGTAACGGCAAGGTCGTCTTTTTTGCCTTTCTGCTTAACCGCATCTTCTCCGGACTGGCCGAGGCCATGGCATCCGGAGCCGATGAGGCGCTTGCCTACGATACCCTGAAAGAACACGGCCTGGAAAAGGAATGGGGCAGGGTGCTGGATATTCAGCTCCGCATCCGGTCCGCCGGCTATATCCTGGTGATGACCATTGGCGGCCTGGTCTACGATCCCGACGGACTGCGCCGTATCGGCGAGCTTCTCGGTGTCTCCATTGTCCTGGATCAGCAGACCACCATGCGCTTTCCCGTCTACCTGACATTGGTATCCGCTTTTCTGGCCCTGATCGCCGCCCTGCTCATGCACGAAAGGCCGGGGCCGCAGAGCTCCCTGACGGTACAAGCCGCCATCGGACGGGCCTCCCGGCTCATCGGCCGGGCAGCCCGATGGACCGTTACCATGCCCCTGGTACTGGTCATCATCCTTTTCGGCACCTGTTTCGACCATATCATGCGGATGCTCGTCACCCTCAACAGTCAGTATTATCGCATCATCGGGCTTCCCGAAGCCTCATACGGACTCATCGGTTCCATGATAGCGGTCATCGGCATCTTTGTGCCCCGCGGAGCCAGGTACATGGCTGAACACTGGTCTCCGGTCACCAATGTGATTATTCTTGGTGTCGTCACTCTGGTTGCCCTGGCGGGATTGCCGCTCATGCTGCCGTTTTTCGGTATAGTCTTCATGGTGATGATCTTCATGGTGATGATGAGCAATTCCTTTTTTATGAGCCACTATCTCAACCACATCACCGCCTCGGAAATGCGGGCCACGGTGTTGAGTTTCAAAGGCCTTGTCTTTAATCTGGCCTACAGCGGGATCGGCCTTATGTATGGATTGTTTTTCACGTTGAGCCGGGGTATTGCCGATGGCAATGAAGACGCGGTTTTTCAGCAGTCGCTGCTCTGGTTTCCGGTCTACTTCCTTGTTTTGCTCGGCGGCCTGTTGCTCCTTGGCAGGCGGCTGTTGGGTCAAGGTGGGGGGAAAGATCTGTGTCGCCTCCATCACTGCACCGGAAAATCGTCAGCGGATGGGCAGGGCTCCGCATTGTACCGCTTGGTTGCGAGCCCTGGGAGGCAGGGAGAATCAAACAGCTCAAAGCAGGAGGAAATGCAATGAAATATCGTCTGGAACATGACACCATGGGTGAAGTACGGGTTCCGGCAGCGCGTTTATGGGGAGCCCAGACGCAACGCAGTAAGGAAAATTTTCGCATCGGCAGCGAAAAAATGCCGCTGGGAATCATCCATGCCTTTGCTCACCTGAAAAAGGCCTGCGCCAGGGTCAACTCCGAACTCGGCAAACTGGAGAAAGAGAAGGCAAAAGCGATCATCGCCGCCTGCGATGAGATCCTCGCCGGTCGCCATGACAAAGAGTTTCCCCTGGTTGTCTGGCAAACCGGTTCGGGCACCCAGACCAACATGAACTGCAACGAGGTGATCGCCAACCTGGCGATGCGTGCCCTGGAACAGGATCGGAGCGGGGACCGGACGGTGCATCCCAACGACCATGTCAACATGTCCCAGAGTTCAAACGATACCTTTCCGGCAGCCATGCACATTGCCGCAGTGCTTGAGGTGGAGAAAAACCTGCTGCCGGCCATTGAACTGCTGCACGGCACCTTGACTGAAAAATCACACCAATTCCGTCATATCGTCAAGATCGGCCGCACCCATCTCATGGATGCCACACCGCTGACGCTGGGGCAGGAGATCAGTGGCTGGGCCGGTATGCTGGAGAGCAACCAACAGCAGGTGGAACAGACCCTGGAACATGTGCGGGGCCTGGCTATCGGCGGCACTGCCGTGGGCACCGGCATCAACGCTCCTGCTGATTTCGGCGTCCGGGTCAGCGAGATGGTTACCCTGGAAAGCGGCAGCCGTTTTTTTTCCGCCCCCAATAAATTCCAGGCCCTCACCTCACACGACGCCCTGGTTTTCGCCCATGGCGCCCTCAAGTCGCTGGCCGCCAGCCTCATGAAAATCGCAAACGATATCAGATGGCTGGCCAGTGGTCCCCGCTGCGGTATCGGAGAGATTACCATACCCGCCAACGAACCGGGCAGCTCGATCATGCCCGGCAAGGTCAATCCCACCCAGGCCGAGGCCGTGACCATGGTGGCCTGCCAGGTTTTCGGTAACGATGCCGCCGTCGGTTTTGCCGCCAGCCAGGGAAACTTTGAGCTCAATGTTTTCAAGCCTGTGATTATTTATAACTTTTTGCAGTCAAGTGGCCTGCTGGCCGACTGCTTGCGTTCCTTCAACGATCACTGCGTAGTCGGCATTGAACCGGTCAGGGAAAGGATCGAACATCACCTGCGTAACTCCCTCATGCTGGTAACCGCTCTCAATCCACATATCGGCTACGAAAAGGCGGCTCTTGTCGCCAAAACCGCCCATGCCGAAAACTGCACCCTGCGTGAGGCGGCGGTCAGACTCGGCCTTCTCACCGCAGAACGATTCGATGAGCTGGTCAAACCTGAGAAGATGGTTGAGCCCACCGGCTGATTGCAACCGGCCGCGAGCCTGCCTCGACGTTGTGATGGACCCCCGGCCCATGGTCAGTGAAGTTGCCAAGCTCGCGGGGGACGGGTTCCATGGCGAGTTAGTCGGGCCGAAAATAACGTATTTGCGGTTGCAATTTTGAAATTTGAGGATACATTGCAGATCTTACGGTATTTTTACTTTTATTTTTACTGAGGATCACTGCGAAACAGGGAAGATGGCACTGATAGTCCAGAAATTCGGCGGCACCTCGGTGGGCTCGCCGGAAAAAATAAAGGCCGTGGCCCAAAGGGTGCTCGGATACTGCCGCGAAGGCCATCGCATGGTGGTGGTGCTGTCGGCGATGTCCGGTGAAACCGACAGGCTGGTGGCCCTGGCCCACGAAATTCAGAAGATTCCGAATCGGCGCGAAATGGACATGCTCCTGGCAACCGGTGAACAGGTCACCGTCTCGTTGTTTGCCATGGCCGTGAAAGAGGCGGGATATGATGCCGTCTCGCTGCTGGGAGACCAGGTGGCGATCCATACCGACGCAAGCCATACCAAGGCGCGCATCCGCTCCATCGACACCAGACTGATCAAAGAGCATCTCGACAAGGGCAGGGTGGTAACCATTGCCGGATTCCAGGGGGTCACCGATGATGGTGATATCACCACGCTGGGACGCGGTGGTTCCGACACCACTGCCGTTGCCCTGGCCG
This sequence comes from uncultured Desulfobulbia bacterium, assembly GCA_964446115.1. Lineage (GTDB taxonomy): Bacteria > Desulfobacterota > Desulfobulbia > Desulfobulbales > Desulfobulbaceae > CAYUNE01. Next base: position 93,351 of record CAYUNE010000008.1, read on the forward strand.
CAGCACTTTCGGCCGATGCCTGTGAGATATTCACCGATGTCGAGGGAATTTTCACGACCGATCCCAATATCTGCACCAAGGCGCGCAAGATCGACACCATTACCTATGACGAAATGCTGGAACTTGCCAGTCTGGGGGCCAAGGTGCTGGATATTCGCTCGGTGGGACTTGCCAAGCGTTTTCGCGTCCCGTTGCATGTCCGATCCACCTTTACCGAAAATGAAGGAACCTGGGTTGTTGAGGAGGAGAAAAAAATGGAGTCAATGCTGGTTTCCGGAATTACCTATAATAAAAACGAGGCGCGCATCACCGTGAACCACGTTCCGGATCAGCCCGGGGTGGCCGCCAAGATCTTTATTCCCATTTCAGATGCCGGTATCATCGTTGACATGATCATCCAGAACACCCGTTCCGGCGATATGACTGATATGACCTTTACGGTGATGCGTTCCGATTATGAACGAGCCATGGAAATTCTGCGCAAGGTGGCCGCTGATATCGGGGCCCGTTCGGTCACCGGTGATCAGGACATCGTCAAGGTCTCCATTGTCGGCGTCGGCATGCGAAATCACTCGGGCATTGCCTCCACCATGTTTCAGGTGCTCTCCAACGAGGGAATCAACATTATGATGATCTCGACCTCGGAGATCAAAGTCTCCTGTATCATTGCGGAAAAATATACCGAGCTGGCGGTGCGCGCCCTGCATGACGCCTTTGCCCTGGACAAAAAAGACCTGCCCCTGCCGCAGGAGGAAAAATTCTAGGCGACACGGGTCAGTATCAAGCCTCAACCAAGAGGACACCATTTCGTGAAGACAGAAAAAACTGAAAAAAAAATCGAAATATACGACACCACCCTGCGTGACGGTACCCAGGCGGAAAACTTCAACCTTTCCGTGCGGGACAAGATCAAGGTTACCCGCAAGCTCGACGAACTGGGCATTGATTTCATCGAAGGCGGATGGCCGGGCTCCAACCCGCTGGCAGTTGAATATTTCAAGGCCATGCAGGATGAAAAGCTGAACCATGCGGTGCTCACCGCCTTTGGATCGACGCGTCACTTTAAAAACAGGGTTGAGGAGGATCCCACCCTTCAGGCGCTGCTGAAGGCCGAGACCGGCGCTCTCACCGTTTTCGGCAAGACCTGGGACATTCATGTCCATGACGCTTTGCGTATTGAGCTGGAGGATAACCTTGAGATCATTGAGGATTCCCTCTCCTTTCTGCGCCGCCATGTGGATAGGCTGATATATGATGCCGAACATTTCTTCGACGGCTTCAAAAATAACCGGGAATATGCTCTCAAGACCATTGACGCGGCAATCAACGGCGGAGCCGATACCGTGGTTCTCTGCGATACCAACGGTGGTACTCTGCCCCAGGAAATTCCCGACATTATCACCACCATGCAGGAGCACCTGGCTGCCCGGGGGGCTGAGGTCAAACTCGGCATCCACACCCACAACGACTCCGAGGTGGCGGTCGCCAATTCACTCATGGCTCTTTCCATGGGAGTGGATCAGGTTCAGGGGACCATCAACGGTTATGGAGAACGATGCGGCAACGCCAATCTCACCTCGATTCTGCCGGCCGTTGTCTTCAAGATGGGGCTTGGCTGTGAAGCGGGCCGGCGCATCGACAAACTCTACAGTACTTCCAGGTTGGTCAATGAGCTTGCCAACCTGGCGCACAACCGCTATCAACCCTATGTGGGCGAATCCGCCTTTGCCCACAAGGGAGGAATCCATGTGAGCGCCGTGAAACGTAACCCGCTCACCTACGAGCACATTGAACCGGAAAAGGTGGGCAATATCAGAAGGATTCTCATATCCGACCAGGCGGGAAAAAGCAATGTGCTGCATAAGGCCGGGAAATACGGGCTGCAACTGGCGGACGATGATCCGATAATCTCTTCCATCGTCTCCACGCTCAAGGAACAGGAGAACAGGGGATACCAGTACGAAGGGGCCGAGGCCTCCTTTGAACTGCTCATGCGAAGGGCTCTCGGGCTGCAGCGCAGATTTTTTAAACTAGAAGGATTTCGGGTTATTAACTACAAATATCGCATGGACAGGGCACCGCTTACCGAGGCGACCATCCGCCTCTTTGTGGGTGGGCATGAGGTGCATACCGCTTCCATGGGAGACGGACCGGTCAATGCCCTTGACAATGCCCTGCGTAAGGCCCTGACTCGGTTCTATCCGAAGTTGGCGGAAATGGAGTTGATCGACTATAAGGTCCGGGTACTTTCCGGCGAGCATGGCACCGGTGCCAGCGTCCGGGTTCTCATCGAGAGCAAGGACAGGGATTGCCAGTGGGGAACCGTGGGTGTTTCCATCAATATTATCGAGGCAAGCTGGCAGGCCCTGGTAGACAGCATCAACTACAAATTGATGAAAGATGAAAAACTCACTCCAGGGGACACGGCCTGATATTCCCGCGGACAACGAGGTGATCGATCCGGAGGACAAGCGGGTGCTTGTCCTTTTTTTATGGGGGATCATCGCCCTCATCGGCCATATGTTCGTCCCGGCAATTCTGTTGGAGGGCAGGGAAGATGGGCCCGTTCCTGCCGATATCACCTGTCCGGGGAACGATGTGTCTGCCATACGGTGCGAATATCTCCTGGGCAAACCCATGTCCATCAACAGGGCCTCGGCCGCGACCCTGACCTTGCTGCCGGGCATCGGTCCCGGCCTGGCCGAGAGAATTATCCGGTCCCGTGAGGAGCATGGTCCGATGAGCGGTCCGGCGGATCTGCTTAAGGTTCCGGGCCTGGGTCCCCGCAAGGTCGGCCGGCTGGCGGGCCGGGTCTCTTTTGACTAGAAAATCCACCATGTCGTCTCTCAAACATAGCGCACCGATCATCGTCCTGGTGGGACCCACGGCCATCGGCAAAACCGAACTCGCCCTTGCGGTTGCAGCTGAGTTCGGATGCGAGATCGTCAATATGGATTCCATGCAGGTGTACAGGTATATGGACATCGGCACCGCCAAGCCCACCCGGGATGAAAGAAAGCAGGTACGGCATCACCTCCTGGACATCGTTGATCCGGATCAATCCTATGACGCGGCAGCCTATTGCCGTGACGCCCGCAGGGTGGTGGAGGAGATATCCAGCCGTAAAAAAATTCCCCTTGTTACCGGCGGAACCGGACTGTACCTGCGGGCATTCCTGGATGGTATCTTTGAGATTTCCGATATTCCCGAGGAGATACGAAAAAGATTAAAAAAAAGATTAGAGGACGAGGGCAGGGGAGCGCTCTTTGCGGAACTGCGGAAACTGGATCCGGACTCAGCCGCCCGAATCCATCCCCATGACAGCCGGCGGCTGCTGCGTGGCCTGGAAATCGTCCATGCCACCGGGATTCCCTGGTCCGTTCATTTGCGCAAGTGGCAAGAATCCAACCACGCGGAGAAACGGGGCCGTTTCGGCAATGTCCTGCAGCTGGCCCTGTCCGCCGACCGCTCGCTGCTCTATGAACGAATCAACCGGCGGACCCGGCAGATGATGAAGCTGGGTTTCCTCGAAGAGGTGGAAAAACTTCTGCAAATGGGCTATGGTCCGGAACTCAAACCCATGCAGGCCATTGGCTATCGTCACCTGGTGCAATACACCCAGGGGGAGAAATCCTGGTCAGAATCCATTGACCTGTTGGCCCGGGATACCCGCCGGTACGCCAAGAGACAGTTTACCTGGTTCCGTCATCAGGCGGAACTTGAGTGGTTTCCACGTGAAAAGGTGGATGAAATCAAAGACAGAATCAACTCCTGGCTGAGTGGTTCCAGTGGCGGGAACAGCCGCAGCCGGGAGAGGACAACTGCTGCCGCCCCTGATCTGCCCCGTCCTCTGCTCTCACTGCTTGCCCGCCGGGGCATCACTGATCAGCGGGAAATCAACGATTTTTTACATCCCAGGCTCACGGATCTGCCTTCGCCTTTTCTCATGAAAGATATGGAGAAGGCAACGGATATCTTCCTGGACACATTACGCAATAACAACTCTGTTGTAATCTACGGAGATTACGATGTTGACGGCATCAGTTCCACGGCCCTGCTGGCTACCTTTTTCCGCTGTCTCAACATAGGGGCCGGCTGGTATCTGCCGAACCGGCTCACCGACGGATATGGTCTCCATGTCGCCGCCATTGAGAAACTGGCTGCCACGGTAAAAATGCCGGCCCTGCTGATCACGGTTGACTGCGGCATTACAGCCAACCGTGAAATCGAGGCAGCCAAGAAACTGGGATTTACAGTTATTGTCACAGACCATCACCTGCCACCCGAAGAGCTGCCCGCCGCCCATGCCATTCTCAACCCCAAGCAGGGGGAGTGTTCCTTTCCCTTTGATGAGCTTGCCGGGGTTGGGGTCGCCTTTTTTTTCCTGATTGCTCTGCGTTCAAAACTTGTTGAAAATGGTTACTGGTCAAGGGAATCCGCACCAAACTTAAAGGATTTTCTCGATCTGGTCGCCTTGGGAACCATTGCCGATGTCATGCCTCTGGTAAAAACAAACCGCATCCTTGTCCGCGCCGGTCTCGAAGTTCTGGCTGCCCGCTCACGACCTGGTTTATGGGCACTTTGCGAATGCGCCGGGCTTGGCAGCGGCAGAATCAGTGCCGAGGATATCTCCTTTAGGCTGGCTCCAAGGATCAATGCCGCCGGCCGTATGGGCAACCCTGATCTGGCCGTTGAACTGCTGCTCTGCAAAACTTCCACTGCAGCGGTGGATATCGCCGAAACCCTGGAAAAGACAAACACCGAAAGAAGGGAAATCGCTGCCAGAGCACTGGAAGAGGCCCTTGGACAGGGGAAAAGGCGCATGGCCGAGGAGAAGAGGGGGGCCCTGGTGCTCAATCACTGCTGGCATGCCGGAATCGTCGGTATTGTGGCGGCACAGCTGGCGGACGTTTTTCAGGTTCCTGTCATTATCTTTGCAGAGGAAACAAAGGATGGCCGGAAATCAGCCCTGCTTAAAGGATCGGGAAGATCGGTTCCCGGCATTGATCTCTATGAAAAATTACAGCAGTGCGATGAGTTGATCGAACAATACGGCGGTCACAGGATGGCTGCGGGCCTGGTGATCAAAAAGGAAAATCTGGCCGACTTTACCTTGGCCTTTTGTCAAAGCATTGAGGATGATGGATCCGGCCAGGAGGTTATTCCCAACTCGGGATACCCGGCCGAGGACTATCGTATCAGGGACGGCGACATCTTTGAGGAAGAATTTCTGGATCATTACCTGAAGATGGAACCCTTTGGCGAGGGCAACCCTGAACCTGTTTTCCGTTTAGATCATCCGCATATTCTCAATGTTACGGTGGTCAAAGACCATCTGAAATTCAGCCTCTGTCATAATAACAGAACAATCGGCGGCATAGGTTTCGGCATGGGCGACCGCCATGGAATCGCCTCGGCGTCACCGGCGACCATGTATTTCAAACTCAGAAAAAACAGCTTCAGGGGAGTGCAACGCTGGGAGATCCAGGTAGTCGCCATCGCGCAACATTCCGATTTTTCATAAAGTTCCTTAATTTAACATAATATATATTATGCGACATTCAAAATATGGAAAAACTCAATAGGAATCAGCGGGACGAAATTTCAGTGCTGTCGACCATCCAAAATCCAAACATAGAGAGATTTATTGGCGGATGATTAAAGAAAAGAAAGAAAGAAAAAAAATGGAGTAAAAAAAGATGGATCGCGATATTTATCAGGAGCCCCTTGTCAGCCGCTATACCAGCCGCGCAATGCAGCGGCTTTTCTCTGAACGGTTCAAGTTCACGACCTGGAGACGTTGCTGGATTGCCCTTGCAGAGGCTCAGAATGAGCTTGGCCTGGATACTATTGTCACTGCGGAGATGATCGACGAACTGCGACAACATGCAACGGATATTGATTTTGAAACCGCTGCGGCCAAGGAAAAAGAGATCCGGCACGATGTTATGGCCCATGTCCATACCTATGGCAAACAGTGCCCAAAGGCCGAAGGGATTATTCATCTTGGCGCCACCTCCCAGTTTGTAGTGTGCAACACAGACCTGATTATCCAAAAAAAGGCATTGGCCCTCATCAAAAAGGCCTTGGTTAACGTCATTCACAATCTTTCGATTTTCTGTCGAAAATACAAAGAATTGCCCACACTGGGCTTTACCCATTACCAGCCGGCCCAGCCAACCACGGTGGGAAAGCGAAACACCCTGTATATCCAGGATCTGCTAATGGATCTCAATTATCTGGAATTTTTGGAAAAACAGATTGTTGCTCGCGGGGCCAAGGGAACGGTCGGCACCCAGGCCACCTTTCTTGAACTGTTTGACAACGATCACGATAAAGTTCGCGCACTGGACAAGCTTGTTTCTGAAAAACTTGGATTTTCTGATGTTTTTCCGGTTACAGGTCAAACCTACCCCCGTAAGCTTGACACCAAAATAGCCGAAACCCTGGCAGGCATCGGCATGTCTGCCCACAAGTTTGCCGTTGACCTCAGGTTGCTCTCCAACCTGAAGGTCCAGGAAGAACCCTTTGCCAAAAAGCAGGTGGGCAGCTCTGCCATGGCCTACAAGCGCAATCCCATGCGCTCGGAGCGTATGACAGGACTTGCAAGGAAACTCATGGGTTTGCCAATCAATTTCTCATCCACTGCTTCAAACCAATGGTTTGAACGCACCCTTGATGATTCCGCTATCAGACGTATGGACATGGCCCAGGCATTCCTGCTCACCGATGCCATTCTTAAGCTTTACATTAATATCACAAGTGATATGGTTGTTTATCCAAAACAAATAGAAAAATATATCAACAATGAGCTCCCCTTTATGGCCACGGAAAAAATCCTTATGGCCTGTGTCGAGAAAGGAGAAAGCAGGCAGGAAATGCACGAAATTATAAGAGAACACTCTGTTGCCGCCGGCATTTCCGTCAAAGAACAGGGGCTGGACAATGACCTGCTTTCCAGACTGGGGCAGGATAAGCGTATCCCCTTTTCCCTGGAAGAACTCAACGAACTCATCGCTGATCACAGTCGCTTCACCGGCAGGGCAGCGGAACAGACAACCGAGTATCTACAGGAGGTTGTTGATCCCATTCTAGAAAAATACCAGGATGATATCGGCTCCGTGGACTCCACCCTGGCTGTCTGAAATCACCGGGGAAGCAGGATGCCATTGAAATGTTCCACCTTGTATCTGCGACTCAACAGGGAACGCATCGCCCACCTGAAATTCATCCTTGAGGGATATGATGGGCTGGCATTGCTTTCCACCATTGATGCGCAACAAGGTCTGGTAAAAATTCGTTGCTGCCGCAGGTGTTATGATGATCTTATCCATATTCTGGGTGGCCTAAAGCTTACCTGATACTGGAAATATCAAATGCAACTTACCAATATTTCATAAAACATGAACCTCAAGTCCCTATATATAAAAACCTTTGGCTGTCAGATGAACCAGCGGGATTCCGAAATCATTGCCCAGCTTCTCGCTCCTTTGGGATATGTTGTTGATCCATGCATGGACCAGGCTGACATGATTATCCTCAACACCTGCAGTATCCGGGAAAAGGCGGAACAAAAGGTCTACAGTTTTCTCGGCCAGCTCAATCCCCGTACCTCCACCCGGGCAAACAGCCGGCGGCCGCTTATTGTTGTTGCAGGCTGCGTTGCCCAGCAGGAGGGTGATAAGATCTTCCAACGCATGCCCCATGTGGATATTGTCGTCGGCACCCAGCAACTCTACGATTTAACCGACATGGTGGGCAGAATCCTGGACAACCGGGAAAATCGGTACCTGGCAACAAACCTCTCGTCTTCCTTTTCCCTTCCAAGTTTCCGTCAACTCGACACATCTCGGAATTTTTCGGAAAAAAACCGCGGGGAAGCTGCCTCCCCCCTGCCCTCCCCAAGCCTTGGCTTTAAAAAATTTGTCACCATTATGCAGGGATGCAATAACTACTGCAGCTATTGCGTTGTTCCCTACACCAGGGGACGGGAGACAAGCAGGAAGGTCAACGATATTGTTGACGAGGTGCGCACCCTTGTTGCCCGCGGTGTCCGGGAAATAACCCTGCTGGGCCAGAACGTCAACTCCTACGGCAGGACGAATCCGGTTGCCGATCGTTCCACCTCGTTTGCTGATCTTCTTTGCCGGGTGGCTGAAGTGGAGGGTTTGCAACGGTTGCGGTTCACCACTTCAAACCCCCATGATCTTTCGGATGATCTTATTGATTGCTTTCGTGAAATCAACAAATTATGTTCACATTTTCATCTTCCGGTTCAGGCCGGATCCGATGCGGTTCTGGCCCGCATGCGGCGCCGTTACACCATTTCCGACTACCTGGAAAAGGTAAAAAAACTGCGGGCTGCCAGGCCGGATATTGCCATCAGTACCGATATCATTGTCGGCTTTCCAGGAGAATCTGAAAGTGATTTTGAAAAAACCATGCAGCTTTTGGAAACCGTCCGTTTTCACTCTGCATTTTCATTCAAATACTCGGACAGACCCGGCACCCTGTCCGCAACCTTTGATGATAAGGTTGATGAATCAATAAAGTCGGCGCGGTTAGCCCGGTATCAGCAGCGACAGGATGAAATCACATTTCAATGGAATAAAAAATATGTAGGAAAAAAAGTTGAACTCCTGGTTGAAAAAATCAACGAGGACGGCAGCGGCAGCGGCCGCACCGGCACCAACCATATCGTTCATCTGCAAGGTCTTGATGGTTGCATCAGACCCGGTGATTTTCTCATTGCTCTGATTTCCAGAGCCGGCAGACATTCCCTTGGAGGCTCCCCCTGCTCCCAGTCGGCAACAACTTGACCAATACTTTGGTTCTTTCCTCTTTCTCTATGATTTATCGATCAAATTATCATGACACTTGCCATTTTTGATCTGGATAATACCCTGCTTGATGGTGACAGCGACTACGGGTGGGGTCAATTCCTGGTGAAAAAGAATTATGTGGATCCGGTTCAGTACGAAGCCGCCAATGTGGAATTTTTCCGGCAATACCAAAAAGGCGAGTTGGATATCTATGAATATTGCGCCTTCAGCTTCAAGCCACTTGCTGAACGCAGCATGGATGAACTCCAGGCCCTGCACAGGGAATTTATGGAGACCATTGTCCGCCCCATGATCACCCAAAAAGCCCGGGACCTGGTGGAACAACATCGCCAGCAGGGTCATATTCTCCTGGTAATGACCTCAACCAACAGTTTTATTACCCGTCCCATCGCGCTGGAATTCGGTATTGAACACCTACTGGCCACTGAACCGAAAATCATTGATGGCCGCTATACCACCGAGGTTGACGGCATACCATGTTTCCATGAGGGTAAGGTTAAACGGTTGGAACTATGGCTGCGATCAACCGGTTATTCCCTTTCAGGGAGCTGGTTTTACAGCGATTCCATGAATGATTTGCCGTTACTGGAAAAGGTGGATCATGCAGTGGCCGTTGATCCGGATGAAAAACTGGCGCAGGTTGCCAAAAAAAGGGGCTGGAAGATCATCTCCCTGCGATAATGATCAGTTAGATTGCGCTGTACAGGAGGGCAGTCAGAGCTTCCGCCAGTTCGGATCCGGCCCCCAGGGTATCACCGGTAACCCCTCCTATTTTTTGCCTGCACAGACGACCGAATAAAAACACCGAAAAACAGACGCCAAGGGCGATCCCAAGCCCTTTCCAGCCTGAAATCGCCACCGCAAAACCGAGAAGGAAAAGGCTTCCCAGGATTCCGAGCCCCGTTCTGCTGCTGGATTGAAAGAAACCGGTGCCGAGTCCTCCCTGCGGCCGCACATAGTCACAAAGGGCCATGAGCATGAGAATGGCGCAGCGCCCGGCCAGCGGCATGAGCAGGGTTGTTTGCATCGCCCTGCGTCGATCCAGGGAGGCGAGCGCCCCGGTTTTGACAAGCAGCACAAAGACCACCGCCAGCATGCCCATTGTGCCGATGCGGCTGTCCCGCATAACCGCCAGCATGCGCTTGCGTTCCCGGCAGCAGAAGAATCCGTCGGCAGTATCGGCAAGACCATCCATGTGCAAACCGCCGGAGATCAGAACCAGGTAGAGCACCACCAGGGCTGCTGCCGTCGTTTGCGGCAGTATGCTCCAGAACAACAGGGTTGCCAGGCTTCCTCCCAGCCCGAGGAACAGGCCGACAAGGGGAAAATATGGCAGGGATGCCGCCATCCCCGGATCATGATCTCCGACCGAAGCCGGAACCGGAATCACGGTGAGGAAGCCGATGGCGGCGATAAATGCCCGGCAGCTATTGCGCAGAGGTGGAAACGCCGGCATCTTCAAAGGTGGCAACATCGGTGAGGATCCTGACTGCGGCCTCGACCAGGTTCATGGCCAGGGCCGCACCCGTGCCCTCCCCCAGCCTCATGTTAAGCTGCAACAGCGGCCTGCAACCGAGGTATTCCTGCATATAACGATGACCGGGCTCCATGCTGCGGTGGGCACAGATGATATAATCCCGGATGAACGGTTCGAGTTTACAGGCGATCATGGCCCCGGCCGTGGAGATGAAACCGTCCACCAGCACCGGTTTTCGATGGGCGGCAGCACCGATGATCAGCCCGGCGATTCCTCCTATCTCATAACCGCCGACCTTGGCCAATATGTCCAGGGCGTCGTTGCTGTCGGGATTATTGCGCGCTATGGCCTCCTCGATAACTCTGATCTTGTGGTCAAGCTCATCATCGTTGAGCCCGGTGCCGCGACCGGCAAGCTTATCCGGTGAATGTCCGGTGAGTACGGCGGCAATGGCGGTGGAGGGCGTGGTGTTACCGATTCCCATATCACCGGTACCGAAAAGATCCACTCCGGGGGCCAGCTCATTGGCGACCTCGATACCCGCCTCCAGGGCAAAGACGGCATGGGCCCTGGTCATGGCGGGTCCCTTTGCCATGTTGGCGGTGCCGGCGCCGATCTTTTTGGAGAGGATCGCCCCCTGGTCGGCCAAGTTGCGCAGGTCTGCCGCAGACCCCATATCAACCACCACCACCTCGGCACCTGCCTGGGCTGCCAGGGCATTGATCCCGGCGCCACCGGCAACGAAGTTGTGGACCATCTGGCCGGTCACCTCGGCCGGATATTTGCTCACCCCTTCCGCGGTCACACCGTGATCGCCCACCATGATCACGATCTTTTTCCGGGACGTCGGCGGCTGCAGGGAACGGGTCATGCCGGCCAGGTCCATGGCCAGATCCATGAGGTCTCCCAGGGCCCAGTGGGGCATTGTCAACCGGGAAAGACGTTTTTCGGCCCGATCACGATATGAGGTGTCCAGAGGAAAAATTTTGCGAAATGTTGCCTCAAGAAAGTTATCCGCCCTGTTCTTCATTTCCTGCGCATCCTCTTTTTGTTGTAGAAATTATTTTTCTTCCCGTCTCATTGCGGCGCAACCGCTTGCAATCTCCAAAATCCGGCGGTGTGCGTGAGTGCTTACATTATCTCAAATCCGTGACGGAATCTTCTGCCCTTGCACGAACGCTTATGGATTCAGGATTATTTCAGCTGAAGGGGTATACCGCAGCTGACCAGGAAAACACCATCTGCATTCCGGCCAAGGCGCTGATTGCAACGCCCCACCAGATCTCTGTATACCCTGGTTATTTCGTTATCCGGTACAATGCCCGAACCCAGTTCGTTGGTTACAAAGAAAACCGTTCCCGGACGCTGTCGACAGGCCCGCAACAGCTGCGACGTCCGGGCTTCCATGTCGGCTTCATCGATCTTTTTATACGATCCGTCAGCATCATACATCAGATTGTTGATCCACATGGTTATACAATCCACCAGCACGATGCGGTGGGACCTGGAGGCGACAATGCAAGCGGCAAGGGCCAGGGGTTCTTCCAGGGTGTCCCATTTTTCCGGATCCCGTGACAGCCGGTGTTGCCGGATACGTTCCCGCATTGCCTCATCGGTAACGGGAGAAGTGGCAACAAAAAGCCTGGGGCCCGGCAGGGCCTCGGCCTGGGTTTGGGCAAACTCACTCTTGCCGCTTCTTGAACCCCCGGTTATCAAAATTATTTTGGCCATTTTTCCCTTAGCAACGGTATGCTTTCTCAGAGGTTGAGCCCACTGAGAACCCCTCTGGTGCCGAAAATATCCAAAAGAGTCATCCGTCCCGCCTCAACCTCGAAGAGCAGATAATCTGCCGGACTCAGTCCCAGCAGCAGGCAGATTATCACCCGTATCACTCCTCCATGGGTGATCACCAGTATGTGTTCTGCCGGATCACTGAGCAAACGATGGAGCACGGTTTCCATGCGCCCGGCAAAATCGCCCAGGGATTCTCCGCCTGGAAAACAAAAATCAAGGGGTCGGCGGAGCCATTCTTCCACAGCATGGGGTTGGGTGCGGGCAACCTCTTTGAAAGTCTGTTTTTCCCAATCTCCAAAATCGATTTCCTGCAGCAGGGAATCGAAACAGGTGTCATGGTTTGCGGAAAATATCCGCCGCAGCGTCTTTTCCGTCTGCTTTGCCCTGGTGCTGGGGCTGCAATACCAGGAGGCCGGAGAGTAATGCTCAAGTAAGGGTTGAAGCCTGCCGAGTCGCTCAAGCCCCTCCCTGGAGGCAGCAACATCAGTGGAGCCGAGAAATCGACCGCGAAATCTCGGGCCGGTTTCGGCATGACGCAGCAACAGCAGTTTTTCAGCCATGGCGTCGATCAACGGAGATATCCAATCGCTGGATGATCTCATCGACGATTGCGCTTCTGCTCCGGTCATGCACCGATACCTCGACATGGGCGACACGGCGATATTGCGGCAGCCTGGTGTCGTAGAGTTTTTGGGCCTGAACCGGATCCTGCAGCAGGGGGCGCTTTTTGATTCTTCTGCTGCCGGCCGGGGAACGGTTCAGTTTTTCAATAATGGCATCAAAGGGGGAATGCAGATATACCACCGTGCCGAGCCTTCTGATGTTTTCGACCATGAAAAAACCGCCACCGGTGGAGACGATTGTCCCGGAGACATGTCTTTCAAGCCAGTCCGCTGTTTTCCGTTCCAGGGCCCTGAAGTGCCCTTCTCCCTTTTTTTTGAATATTTTTTTAACCTTCTTGTTGACCAGGGTTTCGATGAGGTCATCGGTATCAACGGTATATAGTCCCGTCTTTTCACTTAATTTCCGGGCTGTTCTCCCCTTGCCCACGGCCATGAAGCCGATCAATATGATGTTTTCCGCCATGTTGTTCTCTCTTCCGGGGTTCGTATATGTAACCCCGCGGTATATCATACTTCCAAACTGTAATCGGTCACAGGTTCTACAGGTTTGCTTTTCTCCGTCTTCCCTGGGAAATTCTCTTATTTTGGGTGAAATTATCAGTGAGTGATTTTCTTATCAAAAATAATTTTCCGTGGTAGCATGCACCAAAACAGGAAAATAATCTTCAGGAGATAGCCGCCATGAAGCAACCTGAATTCACGACAGAGTTTATAAAATATCTCACCAAATCCGTCACGCCGTTTCATGCAGTGGAGCAGATGGCGGGCCTGCTGGCCGACCGGGGGTTCCACTGCCTGTCCGACGGGGATTCCTGGGACAAACTGGGTCCCGGATCATATTTTCTTATCCACAACGATTCCAGCCTGGTGGCTTTTCAACTGGCCGCAGGCGAGCCGGCCCGGGAAGGTTTCAGGATGGTTGCCGCTCATACCGACAGTCCCTCTCTCCGCATTCACCCCAGACCCGTGCGGATTGTTCATTCTTTCCTGCAGTTGGGAGTGGAGGTGTACGGAGGCGCTCTGCTCGCGCCCTGGTTTGACCGGGATCTCTCCATTGCCGGACGCGTGGTCTGGCACGAGGAAGAGCAACTGCATCGGGGTCTGATCGACTTCAAGCGGCCGGTGGCGATAATTCCCAGTCTGGCCATTCATCTGGACCGTGAGGCCAATAAAAAACGATCCATCAAGAAACACAAGGATATTATTCCTGTTCTTATGCAGGTCGATGGTGATGAGGAGGTAGATTTTGGCGCTATTCTGACCCGGCAGATCCGGCAGCGCTATCGGCAAAGTGACACCCCACGGGTGCTTGACTTTGATCTTTTTCTCTATGATACCCAGCCGCCGGCACTGACCGGCCTGCGGCAGGAGTTTATCACCGGTGGCCGGCTTGACAACCTTATCTCCTGCTTCACCGCTCTGTTTGCCCTGCCCCATGCCGATGCTGTTTGCCGGAACACTTTGCTCATCCTCAATGATCACGAAGAGGTGGGCAGTGTATCCGCCTCCGGAGCCCAGGGAGAACTGCTCAAAAGCGTCCTGCACCGTCTCCTGCCACACCCGGAAACCAGACGCCGTTGTCTCAGCCGTTCCCTGCTGCTGTCCGCCGATAACGCCCACGGCCTTCATCCCGGGGCCACGGACAAATTCGATATCAACCACACTCCCCTGCTCAACCGCGGGATAGTTATCAAAACAAACGCCAACCAACGGTATGCAACCAGCGGTATCACCGCGGCTATTTTTCGCAGCATCTGCAGGAATATCGGGGTCCCGGTTCAGGACTTTGTCATGAGGGCGGACATGGCCTGCGGCAGCACCATCGGCCCAATCACGGCAGCCAAAATCGGCGTTGCCGCCGTTGATATCGGTGTGCCGACTCTGGGAATGCACTCCATCAGGGAAACCGCAGGGATCACCGATTGTTATTCCCTGTACCGCGTCTTTGGAGAATTTTTCGGGCTACAGACAGAGAGCCCGGAGATGGAACTGTTGCAGGAAAACTCTCGCCTGGACACCTAGTGAAATATGGCGTCCAGGCAAGAGCGAGCGTGGTGGGTGTGATGGCTCTTTTCCGGAGCAGATCGTTTTGCCGACCAGCCTTATAAGTCGGAAAACCTATTGCAGAAGCATATAGATCGGCGGCAGGGCATTTTCTCCGTTCCGTCTGGGATCAGGAGGCAGCGTCACCGGAGATGCCGTTGCCCCCAATTGATCCAGGTCGATCTCCCAGAAATAGAGTTTGCTGTCGACAAAATCTCCCAGGCTGAGAAGAAAGAGATGATTATTCCGAATCCTCACCTCCACCTTACCCTCTGCGGAGAAAGGAGCCAGCTGCCATTTTTCACGCCATGATCCGTCGGCGCCGCTTCGGGCAACGGCGATATTGCCCCGGGATCCCCGGAATTCGTCATCATGGGTATTGTCTGGTGAGAAGTCCCAGGCGCCATAAACCTCTCCCGTTGCGGCCACGGCCAGACCAACGCCCATGCCTTCCCTGGTTTCCGGGTAGTCGGCCGGGGTGATATTGGTCTTTATCCAGGCAGCTCCCGACCATTCGGCCAGGAGGGCCGAGGTGCCGGTATTGTACTCGTTATTGTACTCGGCATAGCTGTACATGGCCACCAGCGGGGTGCTGCCGTTTACAACCAGGTCTGTCCAGAATTCCATCTCGTAGAGGGACTTGCCGGCATCAACCATCCGCACATTCCATATCTGACCGTCACTGGAAGTGGCGTAATAGAGGTTGTGGAAAATGCCCTGAATTGTCGTTGTCGAGTCTTTCCCGGCAAGTACCGGCCGGCTCTCGATGTTGTCGCCATAGGTGATATGGAAAATGCCGTCCTTATAGACAAATTCACCAACTCTGAACTTATTGACCGCCGGCAACTGCAGATACTGTTTGTCCCAGGTTGTTCCATCCGTTGTCCTGGTCAACACCAGGCTTGACACCGGATTCGGCCAGGTTTCATTCTCCCTGATAAACATGGGATAACCATTCCCATCAAGCTGCATTCTGGTATGCCATGCTCCCGGGCCGATATAATGTTCGGTCCCCGGAGTCGTACCATTGACCCTCCGGTAATAAAGGTTAAGATCATTCTTGATGTAGCAGACATGGGCAACATTGGCGGAGTCGACCACCAGCCTGGTTGAAATACTGGCCCGGTAGGCTGCAGTGGTCAAAACGGTTTGCGACCAGCCGGATGAAGTACGTCGCAGATAAATCACCTCTCCGTTATCCCCGGAAGTGGGTTTCAGGTACACCAGGTGAACGTTGCCTGCGGCATCCACAGCCATATCGTAGGAGTAAATACGTTTCTCAAAATTTTCTTCGGAATCGGCAATAACCTTAAATTCAAGGGCAGGCAACTCACCCCTGGATGCACCGCCCATCAAAATGAAAAAAATCATGAAAAAACAAAAAGACGTCAAAGAGCGGTAAACTTTCGGCTCCTGAAAATTTAAATTTTTTGTATTCATATCAGATACAGACCTCTTGGTTTCAGATTTGTCCGCAAGCGGATTTCCTTTGCAGCGGGTGGCGGTGGGGATTTTACACCCTTTCGCCGTTTGGGAATATTATCACCCAAAGGAGGTCGCAAAGCAAACATCAAATGTGATCTGCATCGGCAGGTTCCGTTTTCCAGCATTCCGAAACCTGACCAGTGTACACCATATCACCCTTCAGCATCAGCAAGGCCGGAGCAAAAAAGATGGGAAAGTTTTCCATTTTGGCTAGAATGGGTAGGTGAAACGGTCTTCATATTCACTAAAAACATGAAGAGATGTCAAACAGTTCCGCAACGAATACAATGAATGTGCAGCCGCCGCAGCTGGATCTGTCGGTGTTGCGGGCCTGCAGCGGGATTCGTCAACCGCTTCCCATGGCCGTCCGGGCGGCACAGGGTTTACCTGCCCTGGGCAGTGACGAGCTCTGCAAAGCGGTCGACGAGGCGGGCGCTGTTTCGTTCACCGGATTGAGGCGGAAAACAATTACCGCCCTCCCCTTCTCTTTGCATGGTGAGCGCAATATGGAGCTGGTGATCCAAGCGGATTCGCTGGAAGGTGGCGGCCCGATCCGCCTTGTGGACTGCACCGGGATCAGGATCAGGGCAACCGGAGTCCTGCGCCCGACAGGGGTGGAGAAATTTTTCCTGGACATCAACCGCTGCTCCCACTTCACCCTTGATAACCTGCGGACCGTTGGCGGTCGTCATACTCTGCTGGTCTCAGACAGTCATTCTTTTTCTCTGGATGGAGTCAACAGCAGGAAAGGTGAAGGATATGGCATCATTCTTCATAACTGTCACCACTTCATTCTGGAAAATTGTCTGGTGGAAAAAAACCTGGCAGGAATCATGATCGTCGGGCAATCACATACCGGCCAAATTCGCCATTGCACTGCCAGGGATTTGCGGGGTTTTTGCAACTGCGATGCCGGGGTGCATCTCTGTGCCACCTCAACCCATGTCACAGGAAGCGACATACCGGAAAAATGCCACGAGGCCCTGTCAATCGAAAAGAAGACCCGGCGTCCCGGCGGTATGGTGATCGAAAAATCCACTTTTGCCCATTGCCGGGCCCAGGGGATTTATCTGGAAGGAGCGGTAAACTGTCTCATCCGGGACAATATCATCGTCGGCAACAACAAGGAGGGTATCTGTTTTGACTGGGGCAGTTGTAACTCTCTCTTTGTCAACAACCTCGTCACCCTCAACGGCGAGCGCAGGGCTCTCTCAGCCGAGGAGATCCGCATCGACTTCATCGAAAAGTACCCCCTGCTTGCCGACGGTTCATCCAGCATGAAGCTTCCCGGAATCTCGATGGATAACGGCTGCATGAACCTGATTGATTCAAACCGGATCATCAGCAATTACGGCGGCGGCATCAAGATGATCCGGGCCTCGTTTCTCAACCGTATCAGCAACAACCTTCTGTTGTCAAACGCCCTGGGAAACAATGGTTACCTGCCGGGATTCCATGGAATTTCAGCCTTGGGGGTGGGAATGGGGCAAAATGAGTTCAGCGGCGATAAGAATAGTCTGCTCGATTTTCTGCCCTCGGTTGCCAACTCGATCTGTGACAATACCATAAAAGAGCAGTGCCATGCCCTTTTCTTTGCCCGCGGTGCAAATGGTAATTTTGCGGAAAACAATCTGATCGAACCAAACCCAGCGTGTATCTACACCTTACCCGGCCTGCGACAGCGTATCACGGCCCGGGTCAGACGGGTATATCGACGTCTTTTTCCCGGAAACTTGGTGAAACAGTGAACCTTCTTTCTCTTCAGGGCATCAAGGCAAAACTACGAAAATGGCGCAATACGCCGCCGCCTGAAACCTGGCTCAAAAGCATGATCGAAGCGGAGTGGCCCGACTACCAGGTCTGGCTCTTCCGCTATGCTTTTCTCAGCAGTCTGGACTGGACCCGCCAACGAAAACTGAGCCGGAAACTGAGTCGCCCTCCTCTCTTTACCTTGCTGACCCCCGTTTACAATATTGCCCCCGATTACCTGTACCGCTGTGTCGAATCGGTTCTCTTCCAGACCTATCCCCACTGGCAACTGCTGCTGGTGGACGATGCTTCCACCCGACCGGAAACCCGGCAACAGCTCCGCAGCCTGGCCCGTCTCGACGATCGCATCCAGGTTCATACCAATCAAACAAACCTGGGAATATGCGCAACAACCAACCGGGCTCTTTCGCTGGCCCGCGGCCGATTCTGCGCATTTCTTGATCACGACGATCGCATTGCGGCCAACGCCCTGTTTGAGGCGGCCCAGGTTGTCAACTGCACTCCGGAGGCGGATATCATCTATTCGGACAGAGATCTTATTTCTGTCAATGGAGGTCGCTTCATGCACCTGTTCAAACCGGACTGGGCACCCGAGACCATCCTGTCGAGCAACTATCTCTGCCACCTCACCATCTACCGCACCTCACTGCTCAGAAAATTGCAGGGGTTGGACCAGGAAACCGAAGGATCCCAGGATCATGACCTTATCCTCCGGGCCGAAGAAACCGATCCCTGTGTAGTCCATATTCCCAAAATTCTCTATCACTGGCGACAGCATCCCGAATCAGTGGCCCTGAATCCGGACTCCAAACAGTACGCCTACGACGCAGCCACGCTTTCTGTTCAAAAGGCGCTACAGCGGCGCGGTCTGCGCGGCACGGTGGAGGAAATCCCCGGTTTGTGGCGGGGAAACTACCGTGTCAGATTTGAACATCCGGCCACGGATGCCATTTCCCTGCATCGGATCGATGATTTCCTCCGGGTGCAGTGGCGGCCTCTTTTTCAGCAGGCTCTTGTCTCCAGCAACAGGCCCTATCTGGTCTTCCTGGATGCTCGCCTCAATCCGGAGAACAGCCGCACCATTGAGGAATTGACTTCCTGGTTCCAGATTGACCGGGTGGCCATGACAACCGGCCTTCTCATCGACAGCAACGGTTGCATCGTCCACGCCGGGCTTCTTCATGACCGCAAGGGCGCAATCCAATATATCTATCAAGGGAAATCAGTGGAGGAAACCCCGGGATACATGGCCTGGGCAGCCAGTGCCCATAACGTCAGTCTGGTGCATCCCGGCTGCTTCGCCATCCGCCGCCGAGAACTGGAAGCTTCCCTGAAAGAGCTAAAAGCAGCAGCTACCTATCCTCTCCCCTTGACCCTTTCCCTGGTGCTACGCTCCCGCCAAAACCGCATCGTCTATACACCTTTTGCCCGTTTTTCAACCCGTAACCCGGCGGACATGGGAAAAATATTGGATCCCGCCGGACACCGTGATTTCTACAAGCACCACCAAGCCCTCCTCAGTCAAGGGGATCCATACTTCAGCCCCAACCTCACAGTCAGAAATAACGATATCTCCCTCAACCACGACCTACCGTGCTTTGGTCTGGAAGCCAAGGATTAAGAATCGATCACGGGTTTGTCCCCTTTCGCAGATTACTCCTGGTGACAAAAGGTTTCCTGGTTCAATAGCGGTAATTTATAATTTCCATTATTCCTGAAAGCAGGGAGATGTAAATAAGACATTGTGTCCGCAGAATTTTTATCAGCATGTATCCGGCTGCGTCTCCTTGGCAAAGCATGCCGCTGCTTTTTTTAATATATCACGTTCCTTTCTGGTCACAGCAAGTTTACGTATCACCCTGGTAAGTTCCTGATTGACATCGCCCTGCGAGACCTCGCCATAACCAATGTTATCTAATTTTCTTTTCCTTTCAAATTGTAACAATTTATCCCGAGTGTTATCAGGTGTAAAAATACGCAGAGCATGCCCTGCTGATGATATTTCATCAGTGGGGCGCCAACAACTGTCCATTTCATGAACTTCGTTGGTATGCTGATCGTATAGAATTTTTACCATTTAACACCTCCGTTTTGTCGTATAGAAAAAACATGAGTGTAACTATTATTGATAGACATCAAGTAAGCACCAATGAATTAGAGAAGATGACAATGACTCCCGATAAGTTGCCTGTACGAACATATATTTTCCCTGTTCAAGAATTAGCTAATTTTATCCAATTCTTTCCTGGCCGTCTATAGACCAAAAGTAGGTTTTTTTCTTTTTAGCTTGCTGTAGCCTATGAAGCCGGAGGCGATGAGCATGATATCGTGTTTGCGGCGCACTCCCATCTTGTTTTTGATGAATTCGCAGTAGCTTTTTATGGTGCTCTCAGCCAAGCCGAGATAGTCCCCTATCTCTTTGTAGGTACCAAGGCGGGCCGTGAGATTGGCTATTTCCGCCTCCCTTGGAGTCAAATCGTACTTATTTTCAAGATAATCTGAGTTTACAACCGCATAACAGGAATCATCCTTTTCCAGGGAAGCCATCCATAGCTCAACGGACTGGCAGAGATGTGGTGTCAGTATCTTCAAATCGTTGTGGAGTGCATTAATATTATCGGATTCATGGTCATAAAGAACATTCAAAACTATCCGAAAGATATCCGTGTTGTATAACTGAATAGCAATCCCATCGTTAATCCCCTGGGGAGCAAGCCAATCCCGGTAATATTTGGTTTTTTGTAATTCATCTAATGGTAAATTTTCCGAGAATATACAAAGCTCCCCTACCTGGTGTTTCTGTTCACAAGGAGTCCAGACGTCATAATATATGATTTCACGGATATACTTATCAACATACTCCTGCTCAATATTATGTATCTTTGAACTTAACAAATTTTTCACATCAATATGACCATCAATGTTGCTTCGCCGGGTGAGAACCGATTTACCGTTTCTCACATACCGGGATAATTTCTCAAGAACTGCCTGCCAGTGGACAGGCACCGCAGATGCCTTGTAAATATCAAGCAAGATGGCTGAAAATTCTTCCCTCTTCATCTGAAAGTTCCTTCTATTTTTATTAATTCACACAGTTGTAACCAATCACAGACTTTGTAGTCATGCGGTATATCTCACTATCAAACTGTAATTGGTCACCTGAACGTTATGCTTGTCCCACCTCTGCTCTCCATGTATGGCTGTAGAGTAGCCCTCGTTGCCTTACCGGGCCCGAAAAATTCAGCCGGACATTACCTTTTTCGCCCGGTCATCGGGAATGTCCACCCCTGCGGGAAAGCGCTGCATGCCTCATAATCCTCTCCCTTTGTTCTGCAAGAACAGATTCTTGCTATCATCGCGTTATTATATGATTTTTGTCAAAAAGTAAAATGATTTACCGTGGACTAAAGAATTTTATTTGCATGACCGATAGGACAGCTATTGAAAATAATATACTTTTTTTCAACGTCTTGCATACATGCGGAGACCTTGCCGGTTCTTCTGAAAAAAAAAAGGAGAAAGAATGGTGAACAAAATTACCGTACGTGTTTTCCTGCTTACAGTACTGAGTGTCATGTTTTGCGACACAAATGTTCTGGCGGCAACATTGAATCTGGTCACCAAATATGGTGCCACCGGCGGCCTTGCCGGTAATTTCAACCAGGTGGGCGATCAGGTCAATGGTCGGCAGATCTGCCCCCAGGTCAATGATTATAACAACAATGCGCCCGGTTGCGACATGTCCGGTGACGCCGGGTTTCAGGAAGGACCAACCGGCGCGCCGGATGATGATTACTATACCGGTGATCTCATCGTGCGAACCAATGACAGCTTTGAGCTCATTGCCGCCTGGAGCTGGCTTGGAAACGCCGGTGGCAATGAAGAACAGGTGACCCTGACAGGCACCCTGCCCTCAGGGACCGGATTTATCTGGGACGGTATCCCGGGATCCTGTAATGCGGCGTTAAGCGAACTCTCAGCAGACAGAAAGGTCATTACCTGCGTCCGCAAGGACTTTGATACCAATGATGTCGGTTCATACGCCGAAGACTTTGTCTTCGCTGTCAAAGTTGAAGGAAACGCCGTCAACGGCAGTGTCCCCGGAGACATCACCATTACCATAGATGACCCAACCGGTTCAGGACCGGTAACCGACGGCGTCCGGGACGGCAATGACGCAAATCTCCTGAAGGTCACCGCGGCCCCGCGCTGGAACATCGACATGCACGGCGGCCCCGGTTACTACACCACCAGGTACGGAGCCGAGGACGACTCCGGTCAACCCGGCTGGGAACTCTGGTACAACTTCACTGTTGAAGTAGATGAGGTCGATGGCGAGACGGATTCCGCCATCAATCCGGCGCTTGGCAACGAGGCGCTTAAAGGTGGCTCCGATGCCACGGTCAACTTCCAGGTGGACCTGAACACCATATCGCCCAATGCCAAGCTGGTAACCTGGAGTTCCAATACATCGTTTTCTCCCGTATCCAATGCCTGTGATATGGATACTTATACAAACAGCGACGAGCCTTATCCGGCTCTCAATGTTTCCCACCCGGAACGAAGCATACCGGTTGCCGCCGGCGAGATGGGGGTAACCTGCGACCAGGCCGCCAATCAGGTCGTCAGTGTGGAAGTTACAGGTATCGACGGCACCCTGACAGATGCCCCTGTCAGAAACCGCAACGGCGGCGCTCTGCCGGTTAATCGGAAAATTGCCGCAATCGGTTTGATGCGGGTCTTTGTTCCCCTGTCGGATGTCCAGGATGCCGGCGGCACTCTGACAACCAGAAACTGTATCACCAATTTTGACCCGGTGGGGATTTCAGGGGGAGCAAACTTTGGTGGTGCCCGCGAAAGTGAAACGGATAACTGCCGTGAAATAACTCTTTATGCCAGTGCTGGCTGGTGGGATAAAAATTTCCGCCGGGGCTGGAGCGATCAGGAGGATCAACGGACCCAATGGGGCGGCGGCAGCTGGTCTTTGCCGCCGACCGATGCCTCTGTTGTTGAAGCCGGTGACGGATATGTCACTCCCGGCAGTGTCTGGGGGACCTATACCGTGTACCAAAATTCCGGCGGCACGGATATCGACAATCCGGTTTTGTGTGACGTCATTGATGTGGAAACGTACAAAATGACTATCCTTGATCCGGAAACGGACAACCCCGCGACATTTGTGGATGATACAAAACATGCCGTTGACCTTAATTACGGCAGCACCGAAAACGTACCCGGCCTGACCATCGAGTACGCAACCGGATATGTGGGAGCCTGGCCTCCTGACCCCAATGAACCCCCCGGCGCCAACGCACCGGATGAGGTGGTCAGGGAATGTGATGATCCGGGAATCACCTGGTATCCCGATATGGCAACCGCAGAGGCAAGCGATGGCAGGCCGGTATCCAAGGTACGGATATCAGCACCGTCGTTGCCGGCCGGCGGCACCATGGCAATGCGGATCAGACACACGGCACGCTCACACTTTCTAAGCTCCGGTCAGCCTATTCCCAATAATACCATCCTGGTGAATCATGCGACCTACAAGAGTAGCCTCACCGGCGGTATTTACCGGGCAGGAGATTATTTCCCCAGGGATGCCGCCCAATCCCCGGGTAATGGCAGCGGCGGTGGCGACCGGCTGATCATGACCGGCGGCAAGGTCAGAATCGTCAAGGAAATGGCGCCCACCTCCCTGAGTCCCGGCGGAGAGGCAACTGTAACCCTGTCACCAAGCTTTACCACCGACAGTCTTAATTCCAGGACCGATAACGTCACAGTTGCCGATCTCCTGCCAAAGGGATTGAGTTATGTTCACGGATCGACCTCGGGGACCTACGGCACTGAATCCACTCCCTATGGCGAACCGGCCATCTATCCGGCAAACGAGAGTAATTGCCTGGAATATGCGGGAGATATTGTCAGCGAAGGATTTCCCTGCGGGCCTTTGAACGGCGGTACCGGTGAGGAGTCGATCCTGGTCTGGGATCTCGGTGACCTGGAAACAGGAACAGTCTTTCATTCCCTTGAATTTCAAACCCTTGTAGCCATTGATGCCCCGGCGGGGACCTTGCACAACTATGCCCAGATCACCTCGCCGGCAGATTCCAGCGTTTCTTCCAAGAGAGTGGCCAATGCCAATGTCAACAATACCGTTCCCAGTTCTCTGCTTATCGTGAAACGTGTGCTTACCCCCACCCATGAGATAAATAGCGGAGATGCGCTCAACTGGATGGAGTTTGAGGTCGGCCTGAGAAATGGTTCCTCAGGAGAACTCACCGAGCTGGATGTCATAGACATCCTGCCCTTTAATGGCGATGGAAATTCCGGTAGCTTTACCTTTACCCCCCAGGTCGGCACCACTGTGAACCGCAACCGGGAACCGGCTACCAATTTTGCGGGAATGTTGAGGTTCGACTCCATGTCGTTTGATGAGAACAACGGTCAATGCAATGGTGATGCCGTAGAATATTGGTTCACCAATGCAGCCGGCCCCCTTGATATCAGCCCCCTGCATAGCTCCAATGCCATTCCGGGAGGTTCAGCCGGCTGGTGTCAGGGCAGTGCCACTGGCCCTGGAGAAGAATGCGGTTTTGATATTGCTGATGTAACTGCTGTTCGTCTGCGCGGCGTTACGATGGATCCATCCGGAACCTGTTTTTTCAATCTGAAATACGCCACCGCCGACAACGCCCATAACAATGTCTATTCCAATACCGCGGGTGCAAAAGCGGTGGGAGTAACCAACGCCGTGCTGTCAAACACTGTGTCCGCCTTTGTGTACAGTGGTTCAATCGGAAACAGGGTCTGGGTTGATACCAATGGCAACGGCATTCAGGACAGTGGTGAAAACGGTATTGCCGGGGCGGTTGTCCGGCTCTGTTCACCGGATGGATCCGCGCCACCTGTTGATCCGGCCACCGGCCAGCCCTACGAGGTAACAACCGGGGCCGACGGCAGTTACCTGTTCACCAGCCTTCTTGCCGGTGATTACCGGGTCTGCTTCAGCTTGCCGCCGATCGATCCGGCTCATCCGGTTGTGTACGGATTTACCACAGCCGACAGCGGTAATGATGACGAACTTGATTCCGATGTTTCAGCCGGCGGCAGAGTGGATGTCACCCTGGGCAGCGCTGAAAACAATCTCACCATTGATGCCGGTCTTGTTGAAATCCAACCGGTTCCGGCAATAGATATCGAAAAACTGACAAACGGGCAGGACGCGGACAGCGGCTACGGTCCCCAAATCACCATCGGAGATCCGGTGGAATGGACTTATGTGGTAACTAATACTGGAAATGTGGAACTCACCGGAATCACAGTTACCGACAGCCAGGGTATTGCGGTTTCCTGTCCCGGCACCACTCTTGCCCCCGGCGAGTCAATGACCTGTTCGGCCAGCGGTACGGCCGAGGCGGGCCGGTATGAATCCTCGGCATCGGTTACCGGAATCCCGCCACAGGGAATTGACGGATCTCCGCACGATGTCGATTTCACACACCATTACGGCAATCCGCCTTTTCCGTGGCTCATGTATACTCATCTGGTCCAGCCTCGTTGTCCCGGTCAGCCTGATTATTGCTATCTTGTTGCCGACGGAGACAATGAAGGATCAACCAACTCGGCGCTCTTCAGTTATAATTTTGCAAGCGGCAGCTATCAGATGCTCGGGCGTCTCGGCGTCGGCAATGTGGAGGCAATCACCCTTTCTCTGGACGGCAAAACTCTGTACGGAGCCGACAATGGCGTCCTGGGGATCATTGACCCCACCCCGGGCCTGACCAATTCCTTCATTCCCGTCAACACCGATGGCATCGGCAGTGGTTCCGGCGATCTCGGAGTCATCGAGTTCAATGATATCGACGGCATGTCGTTTGACCCGGTTACCGGCAGGTTGTTTGCCAGCGTCAGGATAGCCGACGGCGAAGCCAGCCAATCGGATCTGCTGATCCAGATAGATCCGGCAACCGGCCGATACATTGAAAACGGTTTCGGGCCGGGAAAAGATTACATCGTCATTGATACCCGCGGTCTCAGTGTGTTCGACATTGACGACATCGCCATTGACACCAACGGCACGATCTACGGTGTTGCCGGCAACTCCGGAGGCGGCGGCCAGGATCGATTGGTAATCATAGACAGGCAGACCGGCAGGGTAAGAGATCAGGGAGCACTGGCGAATGGTGATCATCCCATACAGGATGTAGAGGGACTGACCCTGTTCAGCCTGAATTCACTCTATGGAGTCAGCGGCTTTGAGTTCAGTGCTGCAGGTACCAGCGCGACCCTGTTCCGAATCAATAAAAATACCGGTGAAAGCACACCGGTAACCAACCTGGCACAGGACTTTAACGGCTATATTCCGGATGACTTTGAAGCGATAACCTGTTATCCGATCTGCAAGTAAACGGGATAAGCCCTTCATCCGATCAGTGTGACCGGCGGCAAGCCCGGGAAAATAACCGATCAGATGGAGGGCAAGCCCAAACGCCGGGACAAATTTGGTCCTGGTGGCAGGGTCGGTTAAGACGCACCTTGGTAACCGATCATTGGGCGTAATAACCCTGCAGTATATCATACCTTCTCACTGTAATTGTCACAGGTGCTGCAGATTTGCACGATCTCTCCTGGCCGCTAAAACCTAAACCTACTATGTGGCCAGGAAAGATCGGGTGAAGATGCTGTGCCTGTGACCAATTACGCGCCTTGTTCCCGCACCGGGATCTCGATCCCGGAAGGCGGCTCTCCTCCAGAAAGCATCACCAATCCGGCATTCAACCACCGGATATCAGCTTCTGCAGCAGTGGTGAATCGCTGCGTCACTGCCGTACCTGCCGCATCACCTTGCATCTCTTTGAATGGGCACCAATCTCCGCTCCAGGTTACTCCCCCTGCCCTACGGCGATCAGGCCTGTTCATGTAATGCCGGATTTTCTTTGAGGCAAGGAATTGCCTCCCCGCCCATTATGGAGAATTTCGACTTGGTCCGCCGGCTGCATCGCCGGGGAAGGCATACCATCTTGCCGGAGGCGATCAGAATTTCCGCCAGGCTCTGGCGCCGGCTGGCGCCAGTTGGATATTTTTCATACCACCTGTATCAATCAGATGGTACTTCTTGACGGTAAGCGTTCACGGGTGGTGCAGGACCGTCAGCTTCCCTGCAGCCCCGCCTTTTTCATGGCGGCAACATACTGCCTGTCCGTTGCCTGGATATGGTTGATGAGCCAGTCACCCAGGAAGGACATGAGTTCGATACTCACCGTGGCGCTTCCCGATTCAAATCTCTCCTTGAATTCCATCACCTGCCCCACGAGTTTTTCGTGGACTTTCTGATGTTCCACCAGCTTCGCATATCCAGCCTTGCGCATCATCTCCTCTTCGTCGGCAAAGTGGGTCACGGTGTATTCCGCCAACTCTCCCAGCAGGGTCTGAAGAATCGTGTTCCCTGCACGGTTAATCATGGCTCCGTAGAGTTTGTTGACCAGTTCCACCAACCGGAAATGCTGTTCATCGATTTTGTCGATCCCGATCTTGATACTGTTGTCCCAGGCAATGAGTTCGGAATCGGCCATGGAAATCTCCGAATCACTCTTTGCAGCGCGCCGTACCTTGAATTCCCTGATCAGGCTCTGCAGGTCGCTGGATAAGGCGCTGAGGTTGGAGGCATTCTTGCTCAGTCGTCTGCTGCTGCCGGCAATGGAGGCGGCAACCGTACTCACCTCGGCGATATCCGTGGCAATTTCTGAGGAAAAGGAGCTGCTCTGGGCAACGCTTTCATTCACCGCCTCAATACCCAGCGAAACCTGCCCGACATTTTTGGTGATCTCTTCGCTGGCGCTGGTCTGCTGAGCCACCGCCCCGGTAATGGTGCCGACGATATTATCCACTTCGGCGATGACATCGGCTATGCGGGTGATATCGGCTACTGTTTCCGAGGTGGATTTCTGAATCCCCTCGATCTCCTGCTTGATGCCCTGGGTGGCCTCGACCGTCTGCATGGCCAGGTCCTTAATTTCGTTGGCAACTACCGCAAAGCCCTTGCCCGCCTCACCTGCGCGGGCCGCCTCAATGGTGGCGTTTAACGCCAGCAGGTTGGTCTGGTCGGAAATATCGCTGATCACCTCGGTGACTTTGCTGATTTCGGCTGCGGCCGTACCCAGGCTGTTGACCTTCAAAGAGGCCTGTCTGGTCTCCTCCACGGCCCGGTTGGTGATTTCCAGGGCCTTGGAGGAGCTGTTGTCGATCTCGCTGACCGTCTTGTTCATATTCTCCATGGAAGCGGCTACCATATTGACGCCGGTGGTTGCCTGGGTACTGGCCTCGGCAATGGATTCCATGTTGCGTCTCATTTCGTCCGCCGCCTTGGCAACAGAGGCGGACTTTTCATTCATCTCCCGGATTCCGCCGTCCATTTGCCGCGAGATAATGAGCAACTGGGTGGCGGAAGCGCTGACCGTTTCAAAATATTCAACGATCTTCTGTACAATATCATGGAGTTTGGCGATGAACATGTTGAACCAGCCGGACATCTGACCGATTTCATCTTCATTGTTCACCGTGATCCGACGGGTGAGATCACCGTCACCCTCGGCGATATCCTGGATCATTTCCGTGGTGATTTTGATGGGGCGGACAATTTTGGCGGCAATGAAAAAGGAGATAAGGGCCGAACCCAACAGGGCCATAATGCCGATGCCCAGCAGCCAGCCCTGGATAGCCTTGATGGTGGCCTCGCCGCGATCGATAACCATCTTGCGAATCTTGTCGATCTGTTTCTCAGGCATGGCGGTGAGCAGCACCCCGGCCTTTTCGTCGTCAAAGGTGGTAATTGCCGAGGCGGTGAAGAGATATCTCTCGCCGTTGAGCTTCTGCACCAGGGTAACAGGATGTTCGGACCCATAGATTTTCGCCATGGTGTCACCGTTGAGTTTCAGTTGGGCCGTGGTACCGAAACCCGCCTGAGCCAGGGGATAATCATCGAGAAATATGGCCGAGGGAGAACCGGTGGCCTCCTTGAGGCGCTGCAACGGTCCGTCATGGTTGTTGATCAGTTTGCCGATGACCAGACTGCCGATGGGATCACCGAAGTCATCGGAGATCACACCTCCTGCGGCAATGACCAGCGCTCCCCTGCCGCCGGCATTCATTTTCCCCAGGCCCAATCCGTCAAGTACCTGGGTGTCATACTTGAATATACCGTTGATCCGTAACTTTTCCGCAGCCAGTTTCCCCCGGGCAACGTCTGGAACCTGTTTGGCAAAACCGAGAAGCGCATATGCCTTGTTTCCGGCCTGCGGTTTGACCTGGGCAGGATAGGCCGCCTGCAGCCTACCCTCAAGATCATGAATCAAGGCAAAATCAAAGCCGCTGCGCAGCGCCTTTTTCTTCAGCAGCAGGGAGAGGGGTTTCAGCTGCTGGGACTCGATATTGGTGGCAACCGTGGGACTCTTGCAGAGATCATCCCGTTTATCAGCGATACGAAGACGGAGATCTTCGAAAAATGACTCCAGTATCTTGTGATGCCCAGCCACCACCTTTTCGGATTCCGCTCTTTTTTCAGCAATGAGCAGCTCGGTTTTTTTGGAGATTCCCGAAGAGAGTTTCATGGATACGGTGATGGTGATTGTGCCGATAATCAACAGGGCCATCACGCAGTAACTTATAATGATCTTGGATTTGATACTCTTCATCTTTTTTGTTATTCCTGGTTGATACCATTGGCTGCTACGTACCTCGACGATCTCTGCCCGCTGCCGGTTAGCCGGACGCAACCCAAGAGATCGGCGGTAACCGGTCTAAAGGTTTGCAACCAGAGGGTATAATGTACCACTTGGCTGGAGGCGGCACTGAGGATCAATGATGATCCATGGCCGTTGCAATTCCGCCGGGTGGATCGTCCTGTCCGGATTGCTTATAAAGCATAAAGTGTGCCATGAATACATTTTCAGCCGGCGGCAGTGAATAGAGTCGAAGGAACAACCGCTTGCCTGCTGTGGACCTTGGGGAAAAAACAGCTGCGACTGTACACAAAAGCGGACTCGATCCACTTTTGTGCACAACCGCAGCCGTCATGTTGTGCCCCTGTGCGTGGTTACGGTGGATCACCATCAGCTGCCGGGCCGAAAATCCAAGAGCGACCACAGCGATTACCAACGGATTTGAATATTCTTCAATACTATGATATCTTTCAGACTTCGTTACAGGGAGAAGGAAAAACAGACCCCTCGCCGGCAAGGAGAAGAGGCGGATTCCGGCCAAAGGCCGAAGTCGGAATCGGGTGAGGGGTTACGTCCACGGGAGTGGAGACTCGCGGGGGAGGACGAAACCATGGCACAAAAAAACAAGATCAAGGTTCGCTACAACACCTGGGCCGACCCGGGAACGCTTTCCGATGAACTGCTCAAGGCCAGGCAAAGGGCCGGTCTGACCCAGGCAGAGGTGGCACGAAAGATGGGGACCCAACCACCGGCCATTGCCAGGCTGGAGGCTGGCGGGGGCAGAAAAAACCATTCTCCTTCCATCACCACCCTGCAAAAATATGCCGGGGCCGTGGGCTGCCGGCTGAAAATCAAACTGGTACCGGATACCCCGAAATAAAACGCAGGTCGGGCGGATTCCGGGCGAACACCTTACCCGGCCGTCCGCCTGTGCAACCGTGCGGGCCGGGTTAGCCGGCTGCAGGCGGAAAACTCCGGCTGCAGCCGGGGTATATCAAAGCGCGTCGCGGTCCCGTTCGCCGGTACGGACCCTGACAACCCGCTCCACGGGCAGGACAAAAATCTTGCCGTCGCCGATCTTGCCGGAGCGGGCCGCATTGACAACGGTCTCGATCACCTGTTCCACCTCATCGGCCCCGACAATGATCTTCATCTTGATTTGCCGGTGGTAACTCCCCTGAGACCAAGGTGTTTCAGACCGCCGACAAAACCGGCGATATCCGGCCCGAAGGCCATGGAATACCCGTAGGCCACCCAGATAATGGAAATGAGTCCCAAACAGAAAAAGCTCTGCATGGTGGTGGACAGCACGTTTTTCGATCTGACAAGACCTCCGTAAAAGAGTGCCAGGCCGGGGGTCATCAGCATGACCATTGCCGTTGCGACCAGCATAAACGCCGTATCACCTGTGTTCATGGTTCAATCCTCCTCTTGCTTGCAGTTGATGGACGGTGTTCCGTTGCCCTCGGCAGACGGAACAGACAGTTCACCATCACCTAAGCAGGGATCGGGCCAACCTCACCGGTTTTCTCTCAACCAATTGAAATTCTGGTTATTTTACCAAGCAAATCAAGGCTCGCGAGAAAATCAAATCAATGCATTTATGTAAAAATGAAATCGAAAAATTTACAGAATTGTCGATTGGGCAAAACAGGAAGAAAATTTGGCGAAAGGATCAGGGTAGGGTAAGTTGCTCGGGAGTGTTGACGTTGCGCCAGGAGATACGGAGCCCGGTTGGGGGGACGGGGGTGTGGACGGCGCTGTGACCGGTAATGCGGTTGATGCGGTAGCATCCGGCAAGGGCCATCTCTTCGAAGAGGGGACGGCAGCGGAAGTCATAATGGGCCAGTAACGGTTCAACGCGGCCGTGGCCGTCGAGATCCGGCAGCAGGGCCCAGGCGCCGGGCCTGCGTTTTGCCAGCAGCCACTCCAGCGCTTCGGTTTGAATATCAGGCAGATCACAGGCAGCCACCAGCCAGGTGACCGCAGGATTCCAACGCATGGCCGCAAGGATTCCGGCAAGCGGCCCCTGCACGCCCGGCGCATCAACAAGACGGACGGTTGCCCCAAGCCCCGAAGGCAGCTCGCCTTTGCCGGCGAGCACCAGCTTATCCGTCACCGGACCCAGTTTCGCCATCAGATGTTCAAGCCAGGTGCGCCCCTCTTTTTCGATCAGATGCTTGGGACACCCCATGCGCCTGCTGCGGCCGCCGATGAGCACACATCCCCACACCGGTGTCCGCAGCCAGGTTTCCCTGAGCCACCGGAGAATGAAGTCATACACCGCCTCCGTGTTGATCATGCTGCGTTCAAGGGTGAGCAACACCTCGCCGGCCCCCGGAGGCGGCTCGCTATATCCCTTGCCCAGCAGCCAGATTTTCGGCACCGGCGTGGAGCCATGTCCCTCAACCAGAACCAGGTCATGATCGCTGCAGAGTGATCCGAAAAGAGCCGGATAGCCGCCCTTGTCATGTCGCCGCCGGAAGTTCTCCTCGCCCAGCAGACAGACATCGGCACCGGTACGGTAAAAACGGTCGCTGTCCTTTCCCGGTTGATCAACCCGGACATTGTGGGCCCCGTCCTTGACCACGGCAACGCGCAGTCCCAGGTCAATGAACATGCGGGCCAGCTCTTCGATGAGGGTTGTCTTACCGGCCCCGCTTAAGCCGCAGATGCCCAGCACCGGCATGTTGTTGATCCGCTCCGTCATCACCCTCTACAGCTCCTCGGAAAAAACAGCGGCATCCCTGCCGCGGCGCAGGAGTTCCTCCACGGCCGCCCTGCCCTCCTCCCCCAGGCTCAGGGAAAAATCATTGACATAAAGATCGATATGGTTCCGCATCACCTTTATTTCCATTTCCCTGGCATGGCGCCGGATATACTCCTCGCAGTGGTCGGGATAGTTTCCGGCATGGAGAATCGACCGGCGGATGGCCGTTTCGATCTCGGCAATCTCAGCTTTATCCAGTGCGCGGGAAGCGGCGATACATCCCAGGGGAATGGGCAGGCCTGTTTCCTCCTCCCACCAGGCGCCGAGATCGACCAGTTGCTGCAGACCGTGCGCACCATAGGTGAAACGGCTCTCGTGGATGATGAGCCCGGCATCAACCCGGCCCCCGGCAACCGCAGGCATAATCTCGTCAAAGGGCATGGAAATCAGGTTGCGGCAACGTGGTGCATACAGCTTAAGCAGCAGGGCAGCGGTGGTCAGGCGGCCGGGAATGGCGATCCGCAGCTCCTCCAGGTTTGCAATCTCCTGTTCATCCGCGGCCACCAGCAGCGGGCCGCAGCCCCTGCCCAGGGCTGCACCGCTGTCAAGAATTCTGTACTTGTCCAGGACATATCCCATGGCATGAAAGGAGATCTTGGTGATGTCGAGGCGACACCCCAGGGCCCAGCCGTTCAAGGTTTCCACATCGGCCAGCACCTCGGGAGCAAGGGTAAGCCGCTGCAGGGGTATACGCCCCTGGACCAGGGCACAGAAGATATGGGTATCGTTGGGACAGGGTGAAAACCCGATACTCACCCGCCGTTTCCGGATTGACTGGCGCCTCTTCATCTGCTCCCCTCCTGCTGTTCCCGGGCCTTGAACAATTCCCTGAAAAGCAGAGCGGTAATTTTTCCGGCGCGTTCACACGCCCGGCGCAGCCGCCAGCGTCCAAGGTCGCGATCTTCCACCATATTGCTCACACAACGTAGTTCCAGACATGGAAGAGCAAAGTGGTTGCACACCCTGGCCACGGCAGCGCCCTCCATGTTTTCACACAACCCGCCATGGGTGTCGCGCAGCAGCCGGCCGCGTGCCGTGGTACCGGTGGCGCAGTTGACGGTGACAAAGGTTCCGGAATGAAAACTGATGCCCTGTCCGGCAAAAATCGTCTTTGCCCGCGCGAGCAGATCCATATCGAGGAAAAAATGTCCCTTCACCGGCAACACATCTTCGTCAAGGGCTTCGATACGTCCATCCAGACAGATGCCGAGATCCCCCACCACCTCCTCCCGGGCCAGGCAGATGTCCAGAAGGGCCGGAGACCCTTTTGGTCGTTCGGCTTCATAGGCACCGGCAACCCCGAAGTTGATCACCCCGGTTACAGCGGCCGATTCCATGACGAGATATTCGGTGAGCCGCACCGCTGTTTCCAACAACCCCACACCGGTAATCAGCTCCAGGTGCGTTGCCCATGGGGGGCATGCCGCCCGGAAGGGACGCATTTCAAATTCGGTTGCCGCGGTGATCAGGTACATGTCGGTAAAGAAAGTGTGCAGGTCTTCGGTGCAGGTGAGTGTAAAGTAGGTTATGGTTGTTTGCAAGAATTTCGCGTTCCCGCAAAAGGCGCGCAAGAACGAATACCATGAAAGACCGGTTCCTCACAGCATACTACGATTACGAGCTGCCGCCGCATCTCATTGCCCAGTATCCGGAAGAACGACGCGATGCCTCGCGTCTCCTGGCTCTGGACTGCCGGGCGGACTCCATCCGTCATTTACGCTTTCCTGATATCCTCTCCCTGCTTGACCCCGGTGACCTGCTGGTGGTCAATGACACCCGGGTCTTTGCCGCCCGCCTTCTCGGCCGCAAGGAAACCGGCGGCAAGGTGGAGATGTTGCTCCTTCACTTTCCCGAAATTACCTCAACACCAAACAGTGCTCAGCCGCAGACAGCCACAGCCACGGTTCTGCTCAGAAGCTCACGCCGCCCCCGGCCGGGCAGCCGACTCTTTTTTTCCGAAAATCTCGGCTGCCGGGTTGATAGCCTCCTGGAGGACGGCAAGGCAAAGGTCACCCTGTTCTTCAATCCGGGCGCTGACGGAAAGCTGGAAACACTCCTGGGAAAGACCGGCTCGATTCCCCTGCCCCCTTACATCCAGCGTCCCGGGGGCGTAACAGAGGAGGATATCCACCGTTACCAGACCAGATACGCCGCCCGTACCGGAGCCGTGGCCGCACCCACGGCCGGCTTGCATTTCAGCGACCGATTACTCCGGGAAATCGCAACCCTGGGTGTGCGCCTGGCAACCATTACCCTGCATGTGGGCTACGGCACCTTTGCTCCGGTGCGTTGCCGGGATATCCGAGACCATGACATCCACGCGGAATATGTCGAAATCCCGGAGCGTACGGCCCAACTGATCAACCAGGCAAGCGGCGGAGGGCAACGTATCTGGGCAGTGGGCACAACCACGGTGCGGGCCCTGGAATCCTTTGCCGATGACAACGGCCGTCTGATCCCGGGCAGAGGATGGTGTAATCTCTACATCTACCCCGGTTACCGTTTTCGGCTGATCGACAACCTGATCACCAACTTCCACCTGCCGCGCTCCTCCCTTCTCTTTCTGGTCTCGGCCCTTGCCGGAGAGGAACGTATTGCCCGCTGTTACCGCGAGGCCATCCAGGCAGGCTACCGATTTTTCAGCTACGGCGATGCCATGGCCATCATCACAACACCAAAAAAATCAAGCTGATCTTCCCCCGCCATATGTCCACCCGTTATCTCGACAAGAAAACCCATCGATTTTTCTTCACCGACTCCGGGGGAAAACGCCGGTCGTACGTGCTGATCTTCGGCGATGAGATCAGCCTGGTCCCCGGTGACGGAACCGGAACCGGAGATTGGGTGAGGGCCGTCTACCGCAACCGCACGGGCAAGATGAAAAAGCCGCGGCTTTCGGCACAACGGTCTCTGGAACTCTATTTTCTGGACGTGGGCCAGGGGGATGCCGCCTTCATCGTCACGCCGGGCGGCAGGAAAATTCTGGTGGATGGCGGCCTGCGCAACCGGGCCCTGGGATTTCTCATCTGGAAATACCGGCTCGATCGACCGGCCAACTCCGTAGATCTCGACTGCCTCGTTCTCTCCCACGCCGACCTGGATCACCTGGAAGGACTTATTCCCATCCTGCGCCATCCGCGTATCCGGGTCAGACAGATCCTGCACAACGGCATTGCCCTGTTCAGGGGAGGATTCAACACCAAACTGGGTCACAAAACCAGCGACAACCGACTCACCACCCTCCACAGCCGGGTCGGGGAGCTGCGGGGCATGGAGCTTGCCGATACCTTTGCCGCCTGGATCCGGGCGGTGCGGGAATCAGGAGCGGCCTACGGGGCCGTCCATGCCGGGGCCCGAATCCCTGACATTGGCGATACTGCCGTGGATCTGGAATTTCTCGGACCGGTTGTCAAAAGAGAAAACAACAGCCTTTCCCTGCCCTGGTTCAGGGACAAGGCCCGTACCATCAACGGCCATTCCGTGGTCTTCAGACTTTGCTACAACAAAGTCCGCGTTCTCTTTTCCGGAGATCTCAATCCACCGGGAGCGGCAAGGCTGCTGGCCCACCACGGTCCCTCCGGCTTCGATGCCCACATCTTCAAGGCCCCCCACCACGGCTCCCATGAATTTCACCCGCCCTTTTTCCGGGCGGTGCGGCCGATGATCACCGTGGTTTCCTCCGGAGACGCACCGGACCACGGCCATCCCCGCGCCTCGTTTCTCGGCGCCGTCGGTCGGGTGGGACGCTCAAGGCATCCCCTGATTTTTTCAACGGAAATTGCAGCAACCTTTCGGGATTTCGGCAACGGATCAGCGGCGGAACCAGCCGATATAATGGCGGATTCCACCCTGGCCGCCCTCGACTACTCCACAAACGAGGCCAATCGCCTTGCCCGCCACTCCTTCAAAAAGATCCTGCCGGGCATGATCAACGTCCGCACCGACGGCCGCATGATCTATGCGGCCCGCCGGGTGCAGGCCGGCTATCAGTGGGAATCATACGGTCCGCTGCGACCGGTGGAGTGATTTCAGAAAGGCGGGGCAATGGTCACCAGGATACGCATGTCGGTCTTTGCCCGTACGCCGTGGGGCTCGCTGATCTCGCTGACCAGGATATCGCCGGTATCCGCTTCAATGGCGGCATCGTTTTCCGCCAGAAACTCTCCTTTGCCCTCCACCACCTGAATGGTGAGCTGGCCCTCGGCGGGATGGGAGTGGACCGGAAAGACCTGGCCGGCCCGCAGGTTGAAATTCAGGACTCGGAAATAGGGAGAATCGTGGAGGAGAAAACGCTTGATACCGTTCTCCTTGAACTCCCGGGTTTCACTGAGATGCAGGGTTTTCATAATGCTCCTTCCCTTTCATTTTTCGGTTGCCGCGACAGACGTAAAAGCGGTGATAGTAGAGAAAACTGCAGCCAAAGAGGGCCATGCCGATGGCCAGGTACAAGGCGGCAAGATAGGGGCGGCCGACAAGACCGCTGGTGCGCAGAAACATGCCCATGCTCATCATCACCAAAATCAGCAGATAGCTCTGCCAGCGCTGGAAGGCGAAGAGGCAAACCTTCCCGTCATAGGTGTCGATGCGCACGATATTCTTGCCGACAATGCGGCGAAAGCCGAAGACCATGATCAAAAGGCCGAAAAACAGACCGGCAGACAAGGAAAAAATTGCTCTTTTGGCAGCCATGTTACCCAACCAGTGCCCGGCAAGATTCATCAGCAGCAGACCCACGCCGCTCCAGAGCAGCCCGGAGGCAACGAGCAACCAGTCTTTGTGAACAGCGATTTTTTTCATAGTATTCGGCTCAGCATCCGGCATGTAATTGTCTTTGATCACAACCACCGCCCTTCACTGAATCTCTCCCGGCGGCATAGCGGGGATGTAGCGACCGTAAGAGATCGTGCAAATCTTTAGCGTCTGTGACTTACATGTAATTTTCCGTTTTCCCATGTCCCTATCCATGGGCTTCCGTGGTGCAATCCGGCCCAGGGCAAGGGGAATTGTCAATTGGTTCATAAGGGTAAATGATCCCCCAATGCTTTGCAAGTCAATATCCCGTGCCTTAATTGACAGATGAACAAGACACCTTTATAGTAGCTGTTTTCAGGAGCCCCATCACCATTCATCAACAGACACGACTTATGGACAAGACAATTCTGGTTACCGGCGGCTGCGGTTTCATCGGCGCCAACTTCATTCACCTGGTCAGGGAAATCAGGCCCTCATGGCGGATCATCAACCTGGACAAACTCACCTATGCCGGCAACCTGGACAACCTGCGGGGTATTGCCGAAGATGATTCATATCGCTTTATCAGGGGCGATATCTGCGACCGTGAACTCCTTGACTCTCTTTTTCGCCGGGATAAGATCGACACCGTGGTCCACTTTGCCGCCGAATCACACGTGGACCGCAGCATTACCGGTCCAGCCGAGTTTATCCGCACCAACATAACCGGCACCTTCACCCTGCTGGAAACCGCCCGCAATTTCTGGCTCTCGGATCAGGACCGGGCCGGTTCCCGTCGATTTCTTCACGTGAGCACCGACGAGGTCTACGGTTCCCTTGGATCCACCGGCTATTTCACCGAAGAGACCCCCTATGATCCCCGCTCGCCCTATTCGGCGAGCAAGGCCTCCTCGGATCACCTGGTCAGGGCCTACTTCCACACCTACGGCCTGCCGGTGCTCATCACCAACTGCTCCAACAACTACGGTCCTTACCAGTTTCCGGAAAAACTCATTCCCCTTGTCTTCAACAACTGTCTCAAAGGCATGGAACTGCCGGTTTACGGCGACGGCGGCAATGTGCGGGACTGGCTCTATGTCAGGGATCACTGCCGCGCCATCATCCGGGTGCTTGAAAAGGGCAGCGTCGGCCAGTCATACAACATCGGTGGTAACAACGAAGAAAAAAACATCACCATCGTCGAGTTGCTCTGCGATTTGCTGGACGAAAAGGTTCCCCTTAAATCGGGCACCTCGCGCCGCCGGCTGATTACCTTTGTCAAGGATCGACCCGGGCATGACCGGCGCTATGCCATCGACGCCTCGAAGATCAAAAGGGAACTGGGTTGGCAGCCCAGCGTCACTTTCAGGGAGGGGATCAGGAAAACCGTTGACTGGTATCTGGCCAACCGCGACTGGATGGAAGCGGTGCTCGACGGCTCCTACAAGGAGTATTACCAGACCATGTACGGCAACAGGTAGAAAGCGTGGCTGCGCCTGCAATCATCCGGTAGAGAAAAGAGAAGACAAGATGAAGATTATCGAGACCGGCATCGAGGGAGTGGTGCTCATGGAACCGCAGGTGTTCGGTGATGAACGGGGATTTTTTTTTGAAAGTTTCAACTCCCGCCGCTGGAAGGATGCCATGGGCTCGCCACCGGGTTTTGTCCAGGAAAACCACTCCGCTTCAGTCCGGAATGTGGTCCGCGGCCTGCATTACCAGATCCGGCAACCCCAGGGTAAACTGGTGCGCGCCATTGTCGGCGAGATCTTTGACGTGGCAGTGGATATCCGCCGCGCCTCTCCCACCTTCGGTAAATGGGTGGGCTACCGGCTCAGCGCCGCCAACAAACGGCAACTCTGGGTGCCGGCGGGAATGGCCCACGGTTTTGCCGTGCTCTCGCCCCGGGCCGAGGTACTCTATCTCACCGATGACTATTACGCCCCCGAGCATGAACGGGCGATTATCTGGAACGACCCGGAAATCGGCATTGACTGGCCGTTGACCTCCGAACCGCTGCTTTCGGACAAGGATCGCAAGGCCCCGCCCCTGCGTGAGGCCGAACTCTATCCCTGATCTCTGCCGGACTCTCTTGCGGTAAGGCCCTACCAGCCGACCCGCAGGGTATTGTCCAGGGCGTCCGCCCTCTCCACCCTGATAAGGACCTCATCACCCGGCACCACCGGACGCGCCGGATTAACCGGCAGATCAACATCGAGCAGACAATCGGTAAGCAGCAGATTGATCCGCCGCGGCCCGCGGTTGATGACCAGGGCCTTGACGCTTTTTCCCACCTTGCCTTCGAGGTAACGCAGCAACCAGTAGCGATGGCGCTGCTGCTTCACCGCCGCGGCCCTGCCCAGGTTCTGCGAAATCATTGCGGCGAAATCCCGGCATTGCTCCAGGCTAAAGAGAATACCCCGGCCGCGGATCATGCTGTTTATCTGATGCAGCACCACCAGATCAAGGAAACGGCGAATGGGCGAAGTCACGGTGGTATATCCGCCGACCCCCAGGCCGCTGTGGTGTCGGCAACGGGTGGAGAGCTCACCCCGCGACAGCCGTTTTCGCTGCTGGGAGTTGAGCAGCAGGCTGGTATCATCGCCGAAGACCAGTCGTTTTTTGGGAGGCGGCTGGGAACGAAAGAGTCCCGGGGCTTCACGGTCGCTCAGATAGCGTGCCGCCAGGGTGTTGGCCAGGATCATCAACTCGGCGATGAGTACCCGGGAGGCCGTGTCCGAGGGTGACAGACTTACCTCCACCCCGCTGTCGTCGATATGGAAAACCACATCGGGGAAGGGCAACAGCAAAGCACCGTTGTCAAGCCGACGGGCACGCAGCTTTTTCGCCAGCCGGTCAAGCGCTGCCAGGTCCCCATCCACGGCAATCAACCGGTCCGCCTCGCTATAGGAAAGACGCCGCCGGACCCGGATCAGCGAAGGCGTTATGGTCGAGGCCGTCACCCTTGCCTCACTATCTAAGTCCACCAGAAAAGAGATGGCCGGCCGCAGTTGGTCCTTGACCAGGCTGCAGATATCCTGGGAAAGCTCGGGGGGCAGCATGGAGAGCTGGCCTTCGGGAAAATAGATGGAAGTGGCCCGGGCCGCGGCCTCGGCAAAGAGGGGATCATCCGGTTTGACATATTCACAGACATCGGCGATATGAATACCCACGCGAAGGCCGCCGTTGTCCAGATGTTCCACGTGCAGAGCATCGTCATAATCACGGGTCATGGCCCCGTCAATGGTGATGATCTCCCTGTCGCTGAAGTCCAAACGCCCGGGGTCGTCCGACAACTCCCGGAGTTTCTCCCCGGCAGCGGCGACGATAGCGGCTGTCTGTTTTTTAGCAGCGCTTGAAAATTCCACCGGGATATCGGCACGGGCCAGGGCCAGATTCTCATCCGCCTTCCAGATTCCGGCCCTGACAAGCAGATGATAGGCGTCGTGGGGCCGGTTGAGGCCGGCCTTTTTCAGCAATTCGCGGGCAAGATCAGCCTCGGCGGCCTCGGACCCGAAGAGATAGAAATCCCTGATTGCCTGCAGACAGAAATCCAGCTGCGGCCGGCTTTCCGCCGCAGCTTCACCACCGTCCATGATTTCCACCAGGGCGGCGGCGCCTGCCTGGAGCAGCTCCTGCCGCTGCCGCTCCTTTTCCCTCTGAAGACGCAAAATCTCCACCTTTTCAGGGGAATGCACGGTGATGGTACCTTTACGGTATTTGAAAAAGAGACGGTCGGCAAAGACGGCACGCATGAAGGCCGCCCGCTGGTCATCCGAAATATCATCACCAAAACAGAGCTCGGCAAGAAAATCGACGCCATAGTCGGAGTCCGGTTCCTCGCAGACGATCTCCCACACCTCTTCCACGTTGATTTTCTTTGCGATTTCCCGACGTCTGGCAGCCGATTCCCGCAGCAGAGCGATGAGGGCTTCGCGACCGGTATCAAGGGAATGGCTGCGTCGTGAACCAATCACCACCCGCGCCGCCGGCAGTTTGAGCTCCCGACCGTTCTGGTTGAGCAGGCGCACTCTTTTGTCGCCGCCTTCCAGGACCAGGGCGCAAATGAATTTGCCGTTGTCTAGATATTCGATGATACTGCCGCGGGGGATCATAGCCTGGGTTGTGAATCAACTGTTGAAGTGGAGGGTAATCGTGGTAGAGTGCGGAGACTAGCAGGATTAAAGACGATTGTCATTCATTACTTTCAGATCGGGAGAAATAGTGGGAAAAAGCGGGAAAGGAGAGAAGAAAAAATACAGATCAGGGGTGGTCGCCATTGTCGGGCCGCCCAACGCCGGCAAATCAACCCTGCTCAACAGGCTGCTGGGCCAGAAGATCGCCATTGTCACCCCCAAACCCCAGACCACCAGGAACAGGATTCTCGGCATCGTCACCGGCCCGGATCATCAAATCATCCTGCTGGATACTCCGGGCCTGCACAAGGCCAGGCAACCCCTTAACCGGGAAATGGTCCGCATCGCCATGGACTCCCTGTCCGAGGCGGATGTGGTGCTCTTTCTCGCCGACATCACCATTCCCCTGGGCGGCCGCGAGAAAAAGATGCGCAGTGAATACGGCGGGTATCTGGAAAAGGTGCGCTCCCCGGCACTGCTGGCTTTAAACAAGATCGACCTGCTGGAAAAAAAAAGGCTGCTGCCCCTCATGGACTGGTACAGGGAACTGCACGACTTCAAGGCCCTGATCCCCATGTCCGCCCTCAATGGTGAAGGGGTCGATATCCTGCTGCGGGAGATTGTCAATCTGCTGCCCGAGGGGCCGCAATATTATCCCGACGACATCCCCACCGATGCCACGGAACGTTTCATCGTCTCTGAGATCATCCGGGAAAAGATCTTTGTCTCCACAAACCAGGAAATTCCCTACTCCACGGCAGTGATCATCGACGCCTTCCAGGAGGCCGCCCGGGGACCGGTGACCATCCATGCCACCATCCTGGTGGAACAGCCTTCGCAGAAGCCCATCCTCATCGGCCGCGGCGGCCGCATGCTGAAAAAAATCGGCACCGCGGCCCGCCTGGAAATCGAAGACCTGCTGGGCTGTCGGGTGGTTCTCAAACTCTGGATCAAGATCAAGAAAAAGTGGACCCGGGACGAACGGGTGCTGCGCGAGCTGGGGTTCTAGCCTCTCCGGGAGCACCAGCCGGCTCCTATCGGGTCTTCTCGGAAACGATCTTCAAACTCTTTAAGATGATATAGGCGGTGCGCAGCTGATTGTCCCGGCGCAGCCGCTTTGCTGCGCCGTTTGCCTTGGCATCGTCCTTCTCTCCCGTCTCTTTCTGGGACTGCTCCCGGGACTTGCTTGCCTCGTTTTCAAAGTGGTTGGGCAGGTTTTTTTCCCGCAGCGAGGGACGGGCGGTTTTGTTGTCGTCCTCTTCCTCGCTGAAGGGTTTGAACTCGACGACAACGTCGGGATTGATGCCGGTGGCCTGGATGGAATCACCGCTGGGGGTATAGTACTTGGCAGTTGTCAGGCGGAGACCGGCGCCGTTTGGCATGGGAATGATCGACTGTACCGACCCCTTGCCAAAGGTTTCGGTGCCGACAATGATTGCACGACCATGGTCCTGCAACGCCCCGGCAACGATCTCCGAGGCGCTGGCTGAACCGCCGTTGACCAGGACGACGATGGGAAAGTCAAGATAATCGTCACCGCTTTCGGCCTCGAAACTGGAGGTCTGATCGGGATTGCGGCCCCGGGTCGAGACGATGACTCCCCTGTCCAGGAAGAGATCCGCCACCTTGACCGCCTGATCGAGCAGTCCGCCGGGATTGTTGCGAAGATCGAGGATCAGGCCGTCCAACGGCTCATCACCGCTGAGTTTCTTTAGGGCGCTGCTGAAATCGCGCAGGGTATTGGCCTG
Source organism: uncultured Desulfobulbia bacterium (assembly GCA_964446115.1). Classification (GTDB taxonomy): domain Bacteria; phylum Desulfobacterota; class Desulfobulbia; order Desulfobulbales; family Desulfobulbaceae; genus CAYUNE01. The sequence goes on from CAYUNE010000008.1 coordinate 136,488, forward strand.
AAAATTACTGATGCGCACATAGGCAAAGTCGTCGTCAATCATCTCCGAGCGCACCGAATGCAAGGGAATAACATCCCGGATAATCGTGATATCATGTAGTTGCTGCCAGCTGGTGCGGTGGACGGAGATCACCACCCGGGTGCCCTTTTCCCCCCGCAGTTTTTTCACCGCATCCATGAGGGTCATGTTCTTGGTGGGCTCTCCGTCGATGGCAATGATCTGATCTCCTGCCTCCAGCCCCTTTTCAAAGGCCGGTGTACCCTCGATGGGTGAAACAATGGTCAACCGGCCGTCACGGATGGTGATTTCGATACCGATGCCGGAGAAACTGCCGCGGGTCTCCTCCTGCAGCTCCTTGAAGTCCTCGGGCTTCAGATAGGACGAGTGGGGATCAAGGGACATGAGCATGCCGCGGATGGCGCCTTCAAGCACGTCACCGGTGTCGATCTCCTCCACATAATGCTGTTGCAGCAGGGTGAGGACATTGGAGAAGACCTCCAGGCTCTGATAGGTCTGCCGCCGTTGGTCGCTATCGTCATCGACCTGGGCGCGTGCCGCGGGAAGTGCCAAAAGTCCGCTGAGCAGAATCGTGGGAAGCAAGGAAAAAAATCTCATGGATCTCTCTGGTTACAAGCTTATATGAAAGGCTGCCTTGAAGAGTGCGGCGGGTCTCGGTGACAGTGGCCGCAGGGTGTGCGCCCGGTTACCGGCCCGCTGCAGCCGTCGAAAAAATCCCCTGTCCTGTTCTTTTATATCATTTCAGGGGGGTTAATACTCAGAAAAAAGAGGGATTGGTCAATTTATTCTCCAGGGATCCGGGCGCAAGCCACACCAGCGGATCCAAGGGTTCGGCAGAGTGTCTGATCTCGAAATAGATACCCTCATCCAGTAAGGTGGCAAGATCGCCGGTTTTACCCACCAGTTCGTTTTTCTTGACCATATCACCTTTTTTGACGGAGATTTCGGCAAGACGGGCGGTAATGGTATAATACCGGCTGCCGTGGTCAATGATCACCGTGTTGCCGTATCCCCTTTTATAGGCGGCAAAAACCACCTTGCCGGCGTACACTGCCCGTACCTCGCTGCCGTCGGCGGCCCGGATGACGATGCCGTTTTTGGCCAGGTTATGCAGAGCATCCTTTTGTTCCTCCCCGAAACGGCGTACAACTCTGCCGAGCACCGGCGGCGGCAACATCCCCTTTCGCTCACCGAAATCAGGCTGCGCCGGTTGTTTTGCCGGTGCAATCCCTTTTTGGGATACCGCGCGCTTTTGCCGTTCCTGCCGTAACTCTCGCAGGGTGGCCACCAGGCTTTTCTCCGCCTTTTTCATCTCCCTGATGGCCTGGGAATGGAGTTTTTCCCGGGTGCGGATGGATTCCAGCAGATGTTGTTTCTCCCGGTGGATCGTATCCAGTTTTGCCTTTTCCTCCTCAAGCCTGAGAACCACGCTGTCCAGCAGGGATTTGTGCAGTTCCAGCGCCTCCCGGGAGCGGGTAAGATCAGCCAGACTGCTGCGGTAGGAGTCGAAGAGTCGGCGGTCGTGATTGAGCAGTACCTGGAAACTGTCTCTGAAGGTGAGCAGATCCGGCAGGGTCCTGGAGGAAAAGGCCACGGTGATGATTTCCGAGCCGCTCATGGTATAGAGTACCCGCAGCCGGTTCCGAAGGTGCTGCCGCACCCGGACCATTGCCTCTTGGGTGGCGGCCAGTGCCTGTTCCTTTTCAGCCAGCTCATGCTCCCGCCTGGCCATCTCTCTGCGCATCTCCGCCAGGTTTTCCCGCTGACGCTGGAAATCGGCATCGAGCCGCTCAAGTTCACCGAGGATCGATTTTTCCAGTTCCCTGGCCTCCTGCACCTTTTCCCGTTGTTCCTGCATGCTCCGATGAATTTTTTCAAGCCTTCTACTCTCCTGCCGAATAACGTCTCCTTCTAGCTGTCCGGCCGGAGACGGTATCGGTGCGATGAAGGCGATCAGCAGCACAAGGAGCTGAGTCGCCGGAGACGGAAGAGGGGCGGAGAAAAACTTCATGGAGGTGAATCGCAAATCAGAGCCGCAGATATTTATGGATGGACAGGATTCCTCCGAGTACACATAAAATGATACTGGCGCCGACAATGGCGGCGGCCATCTGGGGTGAAAAAAAGGTAAAATCAAAAAGACCGGGTATTTCGGGAATGGAAAACCTGCTGCGGATCCAGGCATAGAAGAGATAAAGGGCTGCCAGGCCGCAGGTCGACCCCAGCATCCCCTGGAAAAACCCCTCCAGCAGGAAAGGGGTGCGGATATAGGCGTTACTGGCCCCCACCAACCTCAACAGCTCCAGTTCGGCACTTCGCTGCAGGATCGTCAGCTTGATGGTGGAGGAAACCATAAAGACCGAGGTGAGGATCAGCAATCCGCCGGAGAGCATGACAACGATTCGCAGCAGTTTGATGAAAAAGTAGAACCGTTTCAACCATTCCTGGCCATATTGGACCCGGTCGACCCCCGGAAGGGTGTGGAGGTATTCGGAAAATTCCCGCGCCCGCGCCAGGGTGCGTAAAGACTTGATGGGGTAGACCTCGATGGAAGGCGGCAGAAAGTCCTTGGGCATGTCGGCAAGGATATCGCTGTTTTCCCCCAGCTGGCGGCGGAAGCGTTCATAGGCCTGACGGCGGGAGATGAATCTGATATCCTCCACCTGCTCGTAGGTGGTGATCTTATAGCGATACTGCTCCTTCATCTTCTGGTTCGGCTCCTCTTCAAGATAGACTATGAGCCGAAGGTTGTCGCCGAGATGACCGGCAGCCTGGATCATGTTGATATAGATCAAAAAGAAGAAGGAAAAAATCAGCACCGAAAGACTGACGGTGACAAAGGTCATGAGCTGGGAACCCCAGACCGCGCGGATATTGCGGCTTGCCTGGACGATTGCGTTACTGATGAACTTCATGGAGTGGTGGAAGCAGTGGTAAGGGAAATTTTGCGGCCGCCCCTGAGCTCCATGACCCGGTGGGTCGTGTGGGTATAGATGGACTCGTCGTGGGTGGCGATGATCACTGTGGCCCCGCTCTGGTTGCACTGGCGATACAGCTCCATTACCCGGCCCGTGGTTTCACCATCGAGGTTGCCGGTGGGCTCGTCCGCCAGGATCAGTTCCGGATTGTTTGCCACGGACCTGGCAATACCCACCCGCTGCTGTTCACCACGGGAGAGATCCCGCACCCTGGTATCATGCTTGTCTTCCAGATCCAGCCGCAGCAGCAGATCCCGGATCCGGTTGACGATGACCGCCTTGCGCTTGTATGCCACTTCCATGGCTATGGCGATATTCTGGGCCACGGTGCGTTCCGGCAGTAACTTGAACCCCTGGTAGGCAACGCCGATCCGCTGTCTCAATTTCTGGATCTGTCTGGGCTTGAGCTTGCTCAGATCTTCACCGGCCACCTCCACCAGCCCCTTGGAAGGCTCCTCGACGTTGCAGATGAGCTTGAGCAAAGTGGTCTTTCCCGCACCGCTGGCACCGACCAGAAAAAACATCTCACCGCGTTGAATACTCACCGAGATGTCGATGAGCGCCGTGACATCCGGCGGGAAAAACTTGGTCACCTTGATGAGGTCGACCATGACTCTGGTGGTAACTTCTCCTTTCATTCCGCAAAAATACGATCAAACATCTCGTAGGCCTGCCGGATCACTCCGCACTCCTCATCAAGTTTGAGATAGGATTCACCTTCCAGTTCCTGGGTGATGAGCTCGTCACTGGAGGAGATGATACCGCCCAACGGCAGGTCGGCCTCCTGAACCGCCTGGTCGATCTTGGCCTTCAAAGCCTCGGGTACCGGATCGGGCGCCCGGTTGATCACAAGGTACTTTTTTCCAACCTCAAGCTTAAGGGGCTCGGTGATATCGGCAATGCGGCGGGCGGTGAGGATACCCCGGGCCGAGGGATCGGAGACTATGAGCAAATAATCGATCTCCCGGATGTTCATGCGGCTCAGGTGCTCCATGCCCGCCTCGTTGTCAACGATAATGTAGCGATAATTTTCCGCCAGCTTATCCATGGTCATGGCCAGGTACTGATTGGCGGCGCAGTAGCAGCCCGGTCCGTCCGGCTGTCCCATGACCATGAGATCGAAACCGGATTCCTCGATGAGGGCCTGGTGGATCTTCATCTCCATATACTGATCACGGCTCATGCCGTGGGGTATCTCTCCCTTGATATCTTTGCGTATTTCACCTAGAGTCAGATGCACGTCCAGTCCAAGCAGTTCGTTGAGATTGGCGTTGGCATCGGCATCCACTGCCAGAATCGGTGTCATCCCGCGGTCAAGGAGGTATTTAAGCAGCAGGGCCGAGGTGGTTGTCTTGCCGGTTCCGCCCTTCCCGGCCATGGCGATCACTTTTGTCATTTTCTCGTCAATTTATGATAATTATTATAAATATGGTTGCAACCCACTATAAGGGTCACTTTTTTTCCTGTCAAATTAAGAATACAAAAAAATAATCGAGGTGACCAGATGGCTTTTCAAGCTGTAATCTTTGACCTGGACGGCACCCTGCTGGATACCCTGGACGATCTCGCCGACAGCGCTAACCGCGTTCTGGCCAGGGAAAACCTGCCGGTCCATCCCCGGCAGGCGTACCGCTTTTTCGTGGGCGACGGTCTTACGACCCTTATTTCCCGCATTCTGCCGGAACAACATCGTACCCGGGAATCCATCACCCGTCTCAGCGAGCTGTTCCGCGAAGACTACAGCCGCAATTGGCGGGTGAAGAGCCGCCCCTACGAGGGAATCACCGCCATGCTGCAAGAGCTGGACCGGAAGAAAATCAGCCTCAACGTGCTTTCAAACAAGCCCCACGAATTTACCCGCCACTGTGTGGATACCTTTTTCGCCAATTGGAAGTTTGATCTGGTTTTCGGGGACCGACAGGGTGTTCCCAGAAAGCCGGATCCTGCGGGCGCCTTGCAGATTGCCGAAATCCTGGATCTTGCGCCGGCGGAGATCCTCTATCTTGGCGACACGGCCACGGATATGCGATGCGCGGTCAGCGCCGGCATGTTTCCGGTGGGGGCACTGTGGGGATTCCGCACCGCCGACGAACTGGAAGATTCCGGCGCCCGCCTGCTGGCCGCCCATCCCCGTGAAGTGATCAGCGCGGTTGCAGCCGGGACGGCAGCAGATCGCCAAAGGTGATCCCACCCACCGGCCGTGGCAGCAGAGCGGCAAGAAAATCGTTCACCGGTTTGCGAAAAGCCGGGTCAAAGACCGGTTCGACCAGGGGGTGATTGTCCGGCAGCCGGCCGCTGCTCCGGCCGCAGACTGCCGCCTCCAGCAGGTCGAGAAAATTGCCCGTGCGGCCATGGCAATCCAGATGCTCGATGATCTGAGAAACCACAAAAGAAAGGGAAACGAAAAAAGGCGGCAACACCGCTTCCCCATTCCGACCGCCACAACGCTGTAGCGACGACATGGCACGACAGGCAAAGGGCCGACCGGCGTAGATCGCGCAGGTTCCGTCTTCATCCAGCAGTGGACAGACACCGGGAGCATGATTACCACTATCCTCCAGGGGCGAGCGGCCGCGCAGATAACGTCCGGCGGCGTCATTGATGGTGCAGGTGGGCCGATAGCGCTCTCCGCCGACTTTTCCGCCAACCACGACTGAACGGATGATGTCGTGCGATCCGTTGTTTTTACCCGTTGCCAGCAGAAACTCCACCTCAAGGCTGGTGGCGGTGACATTGACCGAACAGCATTGGCTGCAACCGGGTCCGCAGGCAAAGTGCATCCGGCTCAACCACTGTTCATGCAGGAGATAAAGCTCCCCCAGGGCCTGTAACCGTATCGTTTTTTTTGATGCAATGACCATGAATATTCCCTTTTCATTTATAGCGCCGCCCCTGCTTGGCGCCTTTATCGGCTATCTTACCAATAAAATCGCCATCCGCATGCTGTTTCGGCCCTTAAAGCCATGGTACCTGCTGGGTATCAGGGTTCCCATGACCCCGGGAATCATTCCGGCAAAAAGGGGTGAACTGGCACTGAACATCGGCCGCATGGTGGGCTCCCACCTCCTTACCCATAAGGATATCGGCGCTGCACTTTCCGAGGAACGGTTCCAGGAGCATATCGTCTCCATGTTCCGCCAACGCATCAGCGAATTTCTCGACCAGGAACTGGGCTCCGTCGACAGTCTGCTTTCGCCGGGCTTGCGGGAAGCCGCAGCCGAAATCCGATGGGAAGCGGCAACCCGATTGGCCGGCTTTATCCTGGAACAGCTGCAAACCATGCTCTCCAGCGAAAAATTCATCGCTGAATTACAGGGGATGCTGCAGCACCTTTCCGTAACGGAAGTCGAGCAGCTGCTCTCCACCCGGGAGCGCAAAAAAATCTACGCTCTGCTCGCCTCTCTTCCGGTCTCCGTCCTGGAAGGTGAGGCCCTGGAAAAACAGCTTGCAAAGATGCTCTTAAGCAGTCTGGAAAATGCCGCCTCAACGGGAAAGCGGCTGGATGAGATCCTGCCTCCGGCCTTGATCGAGGTTGCCGCCGATCTTCTCCGGGAAAAATCACCTCTGATCCTTGAAGGTTTGACGCGTCTCATCGCCAGACCCGTTATCCGTGATCGGATTATCGCCGCCGTGCAGTCGGCCATAGAAAAGTTCATCGCCTCCCTGGGTCCCCTGGGCGCCATGGCCGGTGGTTTCCTTGACCGGGAGATGATCGCTGCCAAAATAGGAGAGTTCCTGGATCACCGGAAGGGCAAGCTGAGACGCTGGCTGCTGGAACCGGCTGTGGAAAAGGAATTCACGACCCTGCTCCTTGACCGCCTTGAAACCTTTACCCGCATGCCGATCTCGGAGCTGCTCCGGGAAATCGGTGAAAGCCGTTTGCAGAACCTGGCGGCAGGAGCCGCTTTCAAGATGAGTGAAGCGCTGCGCAGTGACGCCGCAGTCGCTGCCTACTCTCAATTTCTGGAAACATCCCTGGAAAATCTCTGCGATCAGGGTCGGAAAAAAACCGGTGAATTTCTGACGGAGCTTCAGAGCGCCGACAACCGCTTTTTACTTGCCCGGACGATCGCTGAAAAAATGACAGCCGGTCTTCAATCACCCCATGGTGCGGAGTTGCTGCAAAAGATTCTCGACGAATTCTTGGCGGCCGCTCTCCTCGCTCCCCTTGGACGTCCGGCGGATCTGGCCCCACCCAGGATGCGGGAGGAGCTGACGGCCCTCTGCGTCCGGCAGACCAATCGTCTGCTGCTGTCCGAGGTACCTGACATGGTGGACTGTCTGGATATCGATCGCATCGTTGTCGACAAGGTCAACAGTCTCGATCTTCTTCAGCTCGAAGGGTTGCTGCTTTCCATCATGGAAGAACAGTTTACCTATATCAATCTCTTCGGTGCCCTGCTCGGTTTTCTCATCGGACTTCTAAACCTTATCTTACTGCTTGCAGGCTAATCCACAATCCCCTTGCCGCCGTCGTTACCACAGTAATTGGGCGTCACGGCACCTCCCATTCTAAACTTTTAACAGAGGATTCATGCGCTATCCTTCCGGAGTGGTATCGCCAATTGGCAAGATAATCCCGCCGCTATTTTCTCCTTTTTTTTTTATTTTCACTATTGAAAGAATGACAAATTGGAAGTATGTATTATATCAAAATGTGTTTTTTGGAGGTTGTTAATTTAATCGGAGAAGAGGAGAAAAATGAACAAAGGTGCAAAATACGATATCGATCAGTTCCGCAAACTGGTACTGGCGGGAAAGACAAAGCCTGAAATAATGAAGGAAATGAATATCGCCGGTTACCCCCAGTTCAACAGTCTGGAGCTGCGGCTCTTTAAAACCGACAAGAAAGTCTACGAGATTGCTTCGGGATCCAATAAGGGTGCTGCTGATAACGTGGTAGCGGTGGGACCGAAATTCAATATCACCATCCCGAAAAAGATAATGAAAAAAAGCAATTTCACCAAGGATGACAAATTTAAACTCACCTTCAGAGGAAAGAAAATCATCCTTACCAAGATTGAAGAATAGGCTTAATCGCCCGTTGCTTCCAGGGGTGTTACCAATACCAGTTCTCCGGTACACCCCTACTTTCTTTTCTTTCTGAGTTTATACTTTTTCATCTTATACTGCAGCAGACTCTTGGTGATCCCCAGCTTTTCAGCTGCCCGGGTCTGTACGCCTCCCGCCTCCTCCAGGGCACGACTAACCAGTTTTTCTTCAATACCGTTGAGAATTTCCGAAAGCGTCAGGTTCGGGGGCACCATTTTTTCTATATCCAGTCCGGCGCTCCAGTCATGGCTTCCGGACATGTCATGGGTATCGGGCTGAACATCTTCTGGCTCAATGCGGTTGCCGCTGCAGAGAATGGTTGCCCTTTCAATGGTATTTTCCAGCTCCCGAATATTGCCGTCCCAGGGCAGACTGACCAGTAAACGCATGGCCTCCGGCGAAATATCCAGCACATCCTTACCCAGCCTCTTGGAGTGCTTTTCGATAAAAAAGGTGACCAGGGCCGGAATATCGTCCACCCTTTCCCGCAGCGGCGGCATGTGAATATTGATCACATTAAGGCGATAGTAGAGATCTTCCCTGAATTTACCCTTTTCAACATCATCCTTGAGATCACGATTGGTGGCGGCGATGATCCGGACATCCACCCTAATGGTGTGGGATCCCCCCACTCTTTCAAAAGTCCTCTCCTGCAGCACCCGTAACAGCTTGGCCTGCAGGGCCACCGGCAGGTCGCCGATCTCGTCCAAAAACAGGGTGCCCTGATCCGCCATTTCGAACCGCCCCTTGCGCATGGCCACCGCATCGGTAAAGGCCCCGCGTTCGTGGCCGAAAAGCTCGCTCTCCAGCAGATTTTCCGAAAGGGCGGCGCAGTTGACCGATATATAGGGGGCATCCTTACGGGGGGACAGGGCATGTACGGCCTTGGCAACCAGCTCCTTACCGGTGCCCGACTCTCCGGTGATCAACACCGAAGAGGGGGCCGGTGCCACCTTTTCGATGAGTTTGTACACCTGGAGCATGCGGGGATTTTTTCCCACCATGTCGACAAAACCCGTGCGCGGATGCACCTCGTCGCGCAACCGCTTGATCTCCCGCACCAGGTCGTAATGCTCGATGGCCTTGCTGACGTTGATGAGCAGTTCATCGTTGGGAAAGGGCTTGGCCAGATAGTTATAGGCGCCGGCCTGCATGGCGGCAACCGCCTTTTCCACCTCACCATAGGCGGTAATCATGATCACCGGCAGGTTGCGGTTATACTTCTTGATCTTTTCGAGAAATTGCAGGCCATCCATACCCGGCATTTTCATATCGGTGATCACAAGGTCAAGATCGGTCTTGTGAACGATCTTGATCCCCTCGACCGCGCTGTCCGCCGTGTATACCTCCAGGCCCTCATCCCTGAGCAATTCTCCCAGAACTATGAGATAATTGGGCTCGTCGTCAACAACAAGTATCGTGTGCATAATCAACCTGCCTGTGATCAATTACAGTTTCGGAGTACGAGATACCGTGGGGTTACATACCTTCTGACCGTTACGCTGCCGGCCTGTGCACTGCCGGAGGGAAGCGTCGCCGACCAAGCAAGGAGACAAGTTCTTCGCTCACCTCACAGCCGTTACCCACCCGGCAGAGCCGGGTCCCCGGTCGATTGTCTCCGTGAAAATCGCTTCCTCCGGAAAGGGCCAGATCATACTGAAGCGCAATGCGATGCAGCCGTCTGCGGCCTTTTTTGGTGTGGGAGGGATAGTACAGCTCCAGTCCATCCAGCCCGGCTGTGGCCAGCTCTCCGATACAGCCGTTCAGTTGCGCAGGTGAGATACCCCCCTGAAGCGGATGGGCCAGCACCGCCACTCCGCCGGCCAGATGGATCATGGCTATGGTCTCCTCCGCCGAATAAACAAACCTGGAAGCCCAGGCAGCCGCACCCTTGCGGAGATATCTGCGAAAGGCCTGATCAAGGTCGGCAACCACACCCTTGTGGACAAGCAAACGGGCTATATGCGGTCTGCCGGTCTGGCCGCAGCCCGAGACCTGTTGCACTTCCCCCTCGTCAATGTCTATCCCCAGCCCTTGAAGCCGTTGCAGGATTTTACGGTTGCGTTCCCGCCTGCCCTGCTGCAGTTTCCTCAGCCAAGACCGCAGCTCAACATTGTGGTGATCGATCCAGTAACCAAGAATGTGATATGAGACGCCCCGGTGGATGCAGCCGATTTCAAGTCCGGAAACGACCTCGACTCCCAGCTGCCGTCCCCGCTCCAAGGCCTCCGGCACCCCTTCGACGGTATCATGATCGGTGAGGGCGAGAATGCTCACTCCCTGGCTTGCGGCAAGGTCCACCAGGGCCGTGGGGGTCAGGGTGCCGTCGGAAAAGGTGGAATGGGTGTGCAGGTCAACGGCCAAGGGCGATCATCTCCGGAATGGACTATTGAGGGAAAATCTCCAAGTATGGATAGACACAAGATAAGCTAACCATCTCTTCTTCAATTGGCAATCCGAAAGTGGCCCGGCCGACGCAAATCGAACCTGCCGCATAGTTGGAATAGAGTGTTCAGGAGAAATTCGGCGAATCTGTAGCACCTGTGAACATCGATGCGTCTCCACAAAAAAGACGGCCCCATTCCACTTCCCGGTTGAATATTGACATCATCGGTCCTATTTTGAAGGACTACTCCGAAAAAATACCTCTTTCCTTGCCATGGTCACCATCGCCGACATCGTCCTTGACTCACCGCTGCTGCAGGCTCCGCTGGCAGGTTACACGGACCTCCCCTTCCGTCTGCTCTGCCGGGAGTTCGGTGCTGGCCTGGTTTTTTCCGAAATGATCAGCTGCCACGGACTGGTGCACCGGCAGAAAAAAACCCTTGCCATGCTCCGGAGCTCGGCAGGGGAGAGACCGGTTGCCTTTCAACTCTTCGGAAACGACCCGGATATCATGGCGGAAGCCGCTGCCCTGCTTGCTGATCTGCCCATTGATATCATCGACATCAACATGGGCTGTCCGGTGCGGAAGGTGACGAAAAAGGGCGCCGGCGCCGCCCTTTTGGCTGATCCGAAACGAGCCGACAAAATAATCAAAAAAGTTCGTGATGCCGCAAGAATGCCTGTTACTGTAAAAATCCGCAGCGGCGTTGATAACAACAAGATCAACTGTGTGGACTTTGCCCGCATGGCAGAAGATGCCGGAGCCGCGGCGGTTACCCTGCATCCCCGTACCTGGGTCCAGGCATTCAAGGGAAAGGCCGACTGGGAGCTGATTCGCGCCGTCAAAGAACAGCTCACCATTCCGGTTATCGGTAACGGCGATATTCTTACCCCGGCAGACGCCATACGCATGCGCAAACTCACCGGTTGCGATGCGGCCATGATAGGTCGTGGCGCCCTGGGCAATCCCTGGATCTTCCGTGGTGAGCAGCGGCCTGCCGTCCCTTCCCCCCGGCTGGAAGCCCTCAGGCGTCATCTGCAGTTGGCCCGCCACTATCCCGATCCGGACAAGGTCCTCTTCCGACTGAAAAATCATGCCTGTCGCTATTTCACGGCTTTGCCCGGTGCGACGCGGCTTCGCAATGAAATATTCGCCTGCCCCAGCTTCTCAAGCCTCCGTCGTCTTGTGGAAGAACTTGCATCTCAGGCAGCGGCATCCATCCCGTAAACCCCGTAGTCCGCCACCCTTTCATATATCCGAACCCAGGCAACCGCTTTCATGCCCGGGACGGCAAAACGGCACTTATTCCCAATAATATTTGGCCATTTTACGCTTTTTCTTGTCTTAACCTCTTCTTTATGCTATAAAAATTCTCTTACACATTTTCCGGCCGGCGTATATTCGTCCCAGCTGATCAACACCAGATTTACAAAGAGAAATCCATAAGATGATGAAGAAAAAAATCCTTGTTGCCAACAGAGGTGAAATAGCCGTCCGTATCATCCGGGCCATTCAGGAGCTCAATTACGAGGCCATCGCCATCTACGAAACTCCCGACCGTCATTCACGGCATATCCGCATCGCCAACGAGGCCATCTGGATAGGAGACGGTCCCCGGAGCGATTATCTCAATATCGATACCGTGATCAGGGCCGCCAGGCACAGCGGCGCCGACGCCATTCATCCGGGATACGGCTTCCTTGCGGAAAACCCGGAGTTTGCCAAGGCCTGCGAAAAAAACGGTATCATCTTCATCGGCCCCTCATCCACGGTCATCGAAAACCTGGGAAACAAGGTGAAGGCCCGCAGAATCATGGCAGACGCCAATATTCCCATGGTACCCGGCACGGATAATCTGCTTCCCGGTGAGGATGGCCTGAACCAGGCCCTCCACTTTGCCGCCAAGGTCGGTTATCCGGTTATGCTCAAGGCCACCTCCGGCGGCGGCGGCCGCGGTATCCGCCAGGTGGAAAACGATGAGGAACTACGGGAACAGTATAACGTCGCCCGCTCCGAGGCCAAAGCCGCCTTTAACGACGACTCGGTCTATATGGAAAAGGTGGTGGTCAATCCCCGCCATATCGAGGTGCAGATCATTGCCGATAAAACCGGCAAGACGGTCCACCTCGGCACCAGAGACTGTTCCATCCAGCGTCGTAACCAGAAACTGGTGGAAATCGCTCCAGGTTTCATCGACGACCCCGTCCTCCTGGACAACATCTGTCAGACCGCTGTTCGGGCGGCCGAGGCAGCCGACTACTTCAATGCCGGCACCGTCGAATTTCTCCTTGATCATGACAACTCCTTCTACTTCATGGAGATCAATACCCGGGTGCAGGTGGAACATACGGTAACGGAAATGGTCACCGGCATCGATATCGTCCGCACCCAGATCAAACTGGCCCTGGGCAAAGAACTGCTTTTCAGCCAGGAAGATGTTCAGGTACGGGGGTATGCCGTGGAAATGCGAATCAACGCCGAAGATCCCCAGAACGACTTCATGCCGGAAGGAGGAAAAACCGTCTCCGTCTATCAATCACCGGGCGGTTACGGGGTGCGACTGGACGGTTTCACCTACCAGGGTTATACGGTTCCGGAGGTCTATGACTCCCTGCTGGTCAAGCTCACCGTTCACGGATGGTCCTGGAACGAAACCGTGGATCGCCTCAAACGCTGTTTGAACAACTTTGTTATCACCGGCCCCAAGACCACCATTCCCTTTTATCTCAACCTGATCAAAGATCCGGATTTCAGAAGGGGCAACTTCGACACCTCGTTTCTCGACAACCATGAATATCTCTTTGAGTATGAAGAAGAAAAATCGGAAGGAGATAAGCTGGCGCGGTTGATCGCCGAAATTCACTACAAGGGCGAAAACAGTTATGCGGCCTGATTGACCGCTGCTTTGCCGCTTGGTATGCCAACAAACATGTAAACCAGGAAAATTCATCCGGCACCATTTTCAGCTGCCGGAGGGACTTTCGGATCCAAAGGAAGCGATATGACCAGAATCACCATTGATATGAGCCCGGCCGAGGTTCTCGATACCCTGCGTAATGCGGACGGATACTATATCACCAACACCGCCCGTGATATGTCCCAGTCCGATTACAAAAACCGCATCCTGCTGCACACGGATCTCCTTGCAGCCGATGCCCGTGAACGGGCAGGCTACTTTTCCCTGGAGATCACCGGCGGTGCTTCGGTCCACGTCGATATCCTCCGCAAGCAGGTGGACCCCTTCCTCAAGCTTGAACTGCTCAGGGAGAAAATGCCGACCACCATGTTCCAGACCCTGTGCCGCGGAGTGAACCTCTTCGGTTACCGTCCCTATCCGCAGAACGTCATTCGTTTCGCGGTGCGGGAATTTGCCAAGTATGTCGATGTCTGGCGCACCTTTGACTTCATGAATTATATACCCAATATGCAGGCCGTTTTCGAAGAGGTGGCCAAAGCCGGCAAGATCAACGAACCCTGCATCTGTTTTTCCACCGGCCCCGAACACACCGATGAGTTCTATGTCTCCAAGGTCAGGGAAATTCTCGACGTCACCGGCGAGGATATCATCCTCTGCATCAAAAACCACGGCGGACTCGGAACTCCCCAGCGGATCGGCAGGCTGGTCGATGCCGTCAAACAGGCCTTTCCCGAACTCATCATTCACTACCATGGACACAATACCGACGGTAACGATATCGGCCGCATCACCGCAGCGGTGATCAACGGCGCCACCATTGTCGATGCCTCGGATCATGCCTTTACCGGTTTTTACGGACCACCACCCATCCTCACGGTTATCCAGACCCTCAGGGACTATGACAAGACCGCCGTCGGCATCGACGAAGATGCGGTTATCGAAACATCGGATGTTATTCGGGATGAACGGCGCCACTATGCTCAGTTTGAGGCCCAGATCAAGGGCTTTATGCCCACGGTACAGATCCACAAGCTGCCGGGCGGCGCCATGGGCAGTTCCCTGGAGCAGGCGGCAAAAGGTGGTTTTCTTGACAAGATGCCGGATATTCTCCACAAGGAATTGCCCCGGGTCCAGAAAGAACTGGGCAATTACTGGAGCGTAACACCCGGATCGCAGATTCTCTGGACCACCGCCGTGAGCAATGTGGTGGACGGCGAACGCTACGGCAACCCCTCAGGCGACCTGAAAAACCTGCTGCTGGGCAAATACGGACCCTTTCCCTTCTATCGGCCCGAAGACTGGATCTACGAGAAGGCCTTTGGTTCCAACTGGAAGGAAATCCTGGAAAATGAGGGCGGGGTCGAGGAAATCGAAGACATGGACCTCGACCGTGAACGGGAGACGCTCACCGAACGACTGGGTTATGAACCCACGGACCAGCAATTGGTCACCTATCTGCAGCACCCCAATGACGCGGTCGATTTCTTCAAATTCGAGGAAAAATTCGGCAAGTCCTATGTGCTGCCGCCCGCCATCTTTCTCAAGCAGGGTGGTTTCGCCCTGGGTGAACCCATCCAGTTCAAAGACCATTTCGGCAAGGAACACCTGGTGGAGATCGGCCCATCCCAGCAGGCGGACAGCGGCGAGACCAACATCTATCTCAACGTGGACCACAACCAGCGCGTCTTCGTCTTTGAACCGGAGCAGACACAGGGAAGCGCAGCCAAGGTGCAGCTGAGCAAGGAAGAGATCCTTGACCTGGCCAAATCCGGCGATATCCGGGCGCCGTTCAACGGCAATGTTTACGAAATCAGCGTGGAGGAAGGACAGGAGGTGGCTGCCGGTGACCGGGTGGCGATCCTGGAGGCCATGAAGATGCAGACCCCGGTGGTGAGCGAAGTCAGCGGCACGGTGACGCTCATATCAGCCAAGGTTGGGCAGGCCCTGGGCCCCGGTGACAAGATCATGAGAATCACCGTTTCGGAAGAGTAGATTACCGGCGCCTGATCAGAAGATTGCCGGCAATTTTTTTGGTAAGATAATCTGTTGCAGATTGCCTGGAAGCCGCCCGGACCGTCGCGTTCCGGGCGGCTTTCTCTTTATTCAGCCGAAAGGTTTCCGTTTTACTGCTCCAGCGAATACTGATCTATAAAGAAATCAAGTATCTTTTCCTGATCGTCGCTTAAGTTTTCAAAACTTGCGCCGTTATTCATGATGATCAGGGGTTGACCACCGATCTTGCGGCTGTCCGTCTTGTTGCGAACCACCCGGATGGGAAGGCGTTCCAGCACTTTGCCGTGTAGACAGTCAAAGAGATCAATCTCCAGGGTGCGGTCAACAAACTTCTGCCAGTTGGAGTTATAACTGAATCCCAATCCCTCGGGACTGATATCGGTTATTTTCCCGAACTGCAGTTTATCGCCGTTAAACCGGACCAGTAAAGTATGTTGGATCTGATTTCTATTTTTCTTGCGACGATCATTATTCTTTGCTGCATCATCCGATTTGTTCAGAAAAGAAAACATGTCACAACCTCTTTCATTGATATACGATTTTACCTCTGAAAAAATCGCAACTGTTCTGATTTATTCAGAGACCTGAAGTAACTCTCTACATACAGTAGCTACGTTTATCTCTTTGATGAATCCAATAATACAATTTTTTGAACATGATTACAATAAAAATTGCCGAAAGAACTCATTCTTGACACAATTTCCAAAACTTGGTAGTTATACGCTTCGATGTTTTTTGTGCGGACGCAAGCTGTACGCTGCCGCGCCCACTTCTATTTTTCATCGGTGTCTGTCCCAGGCACCAGTCAACAACAGGTAACCGGCAAGGAGGATCACATGGTATTAGACCCGACCAAGCACCAGGACTGGGAGATAGCGGAAGAGGCTGAAAGCCGCATGAAACAGGTATATCAGCTGGCTGAAGAGCTGAACCTGGAAAAGGAAGAGCTGCTGCCCCATGGTCATTATGTCGCCAAACTCGACTACAAAAAGATACTCGAACGTCTGAAAGACAAGCCCGACGGCAAGTACATCGACGTCACCGCCATCAGCCCCACACCCCTCGGAGAGGGAAAATCCACCTGCGCCATGGGCCTGGTTCAGGGCATGGGGAAACGCGGTAAAAGCGTAATCGGCACCATCCGCCAACCCTCCGGCGGTCCCACCATGAATATCAAGGGAAGTGCCGCAGGAGGCGGACTGGCCCAGTGCATCCCGCTGACGCCCTTTTCCCTCGGTCTGACCGGCGATATCAACGCCATCATGAATGCCCATAATCTGGGCATGGTCGCCCTCACCGCCCGTATGCAACACGAGAGCAACTATACGGACGAACAGCTGGCCATGCGCAATCTCAAGCGGCTGGATATCCATCCCAAGAAGGTCGAGTTCGGTTGGATCATGGACTTCTGCGCCCAGTCGCTGCGCAACATCACCATCGGCCTGGGCGGTAAGATGGACGGCTTTACCATGCAATCCAAATTCGGCATCGCCGTCAGTTCGGAAATCATGGCGATTCTTGCCGTTGCCAAGGATCTCAGGGATATGCGTGAGCGTATCGGCAAAATCGTCGTTGCCTACGACAAGCAGGACAACCCCATCACCACAGCCGATCTGGAGGTGGACGGCGCCATGACCGCCTGGATGGTGGAGGCGATCAACCCGAACCTGCTGCAGACTCTTGAGGGCCAGCCGGTCATGGTTCACGCCGGCCCCTTTGCCAATATCGCCATCGGCCAATCCTCGGTGGTTGCGGACCGTGTCGCCCTGAAACTTGCCGATTACAATATTACGGAATCGGGTTTCGGCGCTGATATCGGATTTGAAAAATTCTGGAACCTCAAGTGCCGCTACTCCGGCCTCAAACCCCACTGCGCCGTTGTTGTCGCCACCATCCGCGCCTTGAAGTGTCACGGTGGTGCACCGATTCCGGTTCCGGGCAAACCCATGCCTGAAGAGTACAAGGGTGAAAATGTCGGCTGGGTGGAAGAGGGCTGCAAAAACCTCATCCATCATATCGAAACCGTGAAAAAGGCCGGTATTAACCCCGTTGTCTGTATCAACGCCTTCTACACCGACACTGACAACGAGATTGCCGCGGTACGCCGCCTGGCCGAAGATGCCGGTGCCCGCGTCGCCCTGTCGCGTCACTGGGAACACGGCGGCGACGGCGCTTTGGAGTTTGCCGATGCCGTTATCGAGGCCTGCGAGGAGCCCAACGAGTTCAAGTTCCTCTACGATCTGGAGACTCCTCTCAGCGAACGTATCGAACTCATCGTCAAGGAGGTATACGGCGGCGACGGCGTCAGCTATACCCCGGAAGCCCGGGCCAAACTCAAACGTATCGAGTCCGATCCGGACATGAAGGAGATGGGGACCTGTATGGTCAAAACCCATCTTTCGCTCTCCCACGATCCTTCCCTGAAGGGCGTGCCCAAAGGCTGGACCCTGCCCATCCGCGATATCCTCACCTACAAAGGGGCCGGCTTTGTGGTTCCGGTTGCCGGAGCCATCAGCCTGATGCCGGGCACAGCGTCGGATCCCGCCTACCGCCGGGTGGATGTGGATGTGGAAACCGGCAAGGTCAAGGGTGTTTTCTAATTATCCGCCGTTTGTCGGATAACCTTTCCGCACGGGTTACGGTCCTTTGCCGTAACCCGTTTTTTTTTGCGGTGCAACTTTGTGCACATTCACATCCCACATTCCCTCTTCAGCGCCCTTCCCCCCGGCCTTCTTCCGGCAAAAGAATACGTTGTCGATTCTCGTTAAAAATGTTCCCAGCAAGGGGTTATTGCATTTCAACGAAATATCTCTTATACTTAAATATTAATTTTTATCTTTATCTTTCCCGCATACGGAAGCAACAGCGACAGCGATACGATGCCCATCAAAAAATCATCAACGCCATATAAACCCAAAAAAACCAAGTTCCGGGCCACGGTCAAAGACCAGTCCGGAGCAGGCAAGGTCAAGATCGGCCAACTGCTCAGAAAGGCAGGATATATCACCTCGACCCAGTTTGACGAGGCAAAAAAGGAACAGCACCGCACCAAGGAGTTACTTAGTCATATCCTGCTGGAAAAGGGCTATATCGAAGAGGATACGGTTGTCAACTTCCTCAGCCGCCAACACAACTACACCCCGGTTGATCTTGCCAAGGAACCGCCCAGCCCCGATGTTCTGGAACTCGTTCCATATGAAATCGCCAAGGCCCACATGGCCTTTCCGTTGCGCATGGCAGGCAACACCTTGCAGGTGGCCATGGTGGAGCCCACGGACACCGCATCGGTGGAGTCCCTGCAGGATGCCGTCAAGAAAGGGTTGAATGTCTGTGTTGCCAAGGAAAAAGATGTGATCGATGCCTATCGTCAACATTACAAGATCGATGACGAGGAATACGCATCTTTTTTCGGAGCCGGCAACCAGGTTGAAGAGGAGATCCAGATCACCGAGATCGACGATTTCGGCTCCCTGGTCTCGGATGCGGTGGAAGACTATGAGATCGAGAGCGCCGACGATGACGAAGCCTCCTTTGACCAGTTCTCGGCATCGGACGCGCCGATCATCAAACTGGTGAACGGGATTCTGGTCAAAGCCGTGCAGGATGGGGTCAGCGATATCCATATCGAGCCCTACGAAAAGGCCATGCAGGTGCGTTACCGCAAAGATGGCTCCCTGTTCAAGTCCATGAACCTGCCGTTGACCATCAAAAATGCCCTGATCTCCCGCATGAAGATCCTCGCCGATCTCGATATTACCGAGCGCAGGGTCCCCCAAGACGGCCGGATCAAGATGCGGCTTGGTCGCCACAAGGCCGTGGATTTCCGTGTTTCCACCCTGCCTACCCTTTGGGGTGAGAGCATTGTTTTGCGAATTCTCGACAAATCTTCCCTCAACGTCGACCTCACCAAGCTCGGCTTTGAACAGGAAACCTTTGCCGCACTCCGTCGCTGTCTCAACCGTCCCCAGGGTTTACTGCTGGTAACCGGACCCACCGGAAGCGGAAAAACCGTCACCCTCTATTCCGCCCTCAATTCCCTCAACAAGGAGGATATCAAAATTCTCACCGCCGAAGATCCGGTGGAATTCAACTTCAAGGGCATCAATCAGGTCAACGTCAACACCGAGGTGGGCATGACCTTTGCCGCCGCCCTGCGCGCCTTCCTGCGCCAGGATCCCGATATCATCATGGTGGGCGAGATCCGCGATATCGATACCGCCGAAATCGCCATCAAGGCGGCAATGACCGGCCACCTGGTCTTCAGTACCCTGCATACCAACGATTCGCCGGCAACGGTAAGCCGGATGATCGACATCGGCATCCCCTCCTACATGCTCGCATCATCCCTGACCATGGTCCTCTCCCAGCGGCTTGCCCGCCGTCTCTGCAACGACTGCAAGACCGTGGTGGATCATGACGAGGAAACCCTCATCGGACTGGGATTTGACCGGGATGAACTACCTGAGTTGACGATCTACGGACCCAAGGGGTGCCAGGTCTGCAACGGCCTGGGGTACAAGGGCCGGGTTGGTCTTTTCGAACTCATGGAAGTCACCGACGAGGTGGCCAAGGCGATCAACTCGGAAGTACCCGAGGAACAGTTGCGGAAGATCGCCATCCAGGAGGGAATGGTTCCCCTGCGCCAGGCAGGACTTGAAAAGATCCGCAAGGGTGTCACCTCGGTCGAGGAAATCATGCGGCGGACGATCTCCCATAAGGAAAGCCTGCCCGCCTATCTCCTCAATCCCGATGTCGAGGAGTATGAAGACACGGATATCATTATCCGCGAGGGCAATACCGATAACGACTTCTTCAAACTGATCCGCGGCGGCCTGGTGGTGTTGAAGGGCGGCAAGAAGATTGCCGAAATTACCGAGCCGGGAGTCTATTTCGGGGAAATGGCCGCGGTTTCCGGGGAGCCCCGCTCGGCATCCATCGTCTCCCGGGGTCGCTCCACAGTGAAGCGTTATCCCGGTGACAAGCTGGAGGAAATCATCGAACAGTATCCCGATGTCTCCAAACATCTCTTCGCGGCCCTGGTGGATCGCCTGCTCACCACGGACAAGATCGTCCTCAAACTTGCCGGCGGCAAACGGACAAAAGCCCCCCATAAGCCCAAAATCCTGCAACGCTGAAGACAAAAAACAGAAAAACGACTCAGGCCGTTTCAAGGTCTGGATAAATTAGCGTGCCGATCACATAGCACTCAAGGCCGAAGGGCAGGTATCCGGCATAGCCGAGAATCGGCATGGCAAAGAGATGAAACCGATCCACATGGGGAATGGAGTAGTGCCATTGGGCCAGGCTTTTCCAGTTCCACATCTCCCAGAAAAATCCGCAAACCAATGCCGCTGCCAGGGGCGGCACCAACTTTTCCCGCCAATCCCCACGCAAGACAAGAGTTGCAAGCAGATTCTCCTGCCCGCGGACAAGTTGTAATCCCGTAATGATCAACAGGGGAGAAATCCAGAGCAGGGCAAAGAGATAGTCGGGCCAAATCCCGATAAATGCAAGTCCGACGCCGGAGAGCAAAAGCAGCAATACCCCCGTGATCCTGCCGCCAAAACCGGGCATTGCCGCCCCTTCCCCGGTGCCCGGACAAGGCAACAGGGGAACATCCAGCAGTTCCACCAGCAGGCGCTGGGTGCTGAGAACCGCCGGCAGCACGGTCGAAAAGCAGATCGTCGCGTGCACCACATAGCCGACGGCGGAAAAGTCATCGATTCCCACATAGTACCAGTTCTGGACAAAGCGGTTCAAATACTCAAAATACCACCAGAACATCGCACTGAGCGGAAACAGCAGGAAAAACCGCAGCGGCCTGGCGGAAAGAAGACTTCTCCCCCGCCGCCGCCGGATCAATCCGTTAATCACCAGGATATAGCCCATCCATAACGGCGTGAAGGTGTACGCCTGCAAGGCGGTAAACCAGGAAAAACGGTTCCAGGCAAGAATCCAGCTCACCAGGATCAGCATCAACCCACCATATCCCCACCAGGGGAAGGCAAACGCCGCAGCCTGCCGGGGGATATGCCG
The DNA here is from genome assembly GCA_964446115.1 of uncultured Desulfobulbia bacterium. Lineage (GTDB taxonomy): Bacteria > Desulfobacterota > Desulfobulbia > Desulfobulbales > Desulfobulbaceae > CAYUNE01. Next base: position 157,888 of record CAYUNE010000008.1, read on the forward strand.
CAGTCCCACCCTCCCCCGCGGCATCATCACAACCGCCAGGCAGAGCAGGCCAATCGCTCCGGCCGTCCACACCGGCCATGAAAATCCGGCATGAACCACGTATCGGGTCAGGGGTGGAAAACGGCAATATGGGGCGATGGACTTCCCTTTTATCAGAATGCCGGCAGGCGGGAGAAGAAGACAGAGAAGCACGGCTGCGGCCACCGACCCTGCCCCATGCAAGCGCCTCAGGTCGGGCACGACCGTACCTCCGGAAAAAATTTAGACGCGGGTGAGACTGTAATTTCCGTTTCTTCCAGCGATATTTTCATAGAAATCAAGCAGTTCACTACCGCATCCCGTACCTCCGGGAAGCCACTGACCACCGATTTCACAAGCACCAAGAAGATTTTCCTTTGCCTTCTTGTGTATATCCCGGCAGATGGCCACCGGTATTGATTCCCAGGAAACCGCCTGTCGGGAAAGGGAGAAAAGGGTATAGCTCATGGGATAGGAGTTGATCGACGGCATGGTAAAGTAGGAAACGCCGTTGATGCGGCGGGAATGAAGGCCGATATGCCGATGGCCGGAAATAACGATGGTTGCCGTTTTGGTATGGCGGGTCAGGAGGTTGCGCAGTTCCAGATCATTATCGATGCAGTACCACTCGGCCGGCCTCCCCCGCTGCTCGTTTGATGACCACCGGATAACGTTGTGGTGCAAAATAATGATGTGTAACGTGTTGGGATAGCAACAGAGCTGGTGGTTGAGCCATTTCAGCTGCCGGGCGGAAACCCTTCCCCCCCGCGTGTCCTCCTGCGGCAGACAACTGTCCAGACCAATGAGACGAACACCCGGTCTGACGGTATGGGCCCAGTAACGCCGGTCGCTGCTATCGATTCCATGACCTTGGAAAAATGTAACAAATTCGTCAATAGTCATATAGGAATAACCACTGCGCCGGCGCTGTTTGTTCTTCGGCACGTAATCGTGATTGCCCGGAACGACGAAATAGGGAGCCTGAAGTCTGTCGAGATTTTTCTTGACCACGGCGGCATTTTCCCATTCACCGTCATAGAGCAGATCGCCGGCTACGATTACCAAGTCGAGATCGGGGTGGCGGTTGAGGGCGGCGATGCTCTCTTTCAGGCACCGGAGGCTGTGGGCACTCATGAGCAGGGAATCCTTTCCCTGCACGGTGGTGTGGAGGTCGGCAATGACCCCGAAGCGCAGTTGACCAAAATCGGGACATATTATCCTTGCCAGGGCCTGTGGCGAGTGGAAAGAGAATGCTCCGGAAAGAAGCCCCCATGCCGCACCGGTGAGAAAGTGTCGTCGCGTCAACATCCTGTCACCTCTGATCCCTGGCCCTGTTCCATGGACGATGCCGGTTCCCCAAGGGAAACCAGCCTCCATGCCCCTATGTAGCCAAACCAGAATAACGCAAAGACGGGGTTGATGCCAGAAAATAGTGAAACGGACCTGTACTTTATCGCAGCTTATTCCGGATGAGGAGCCGGTGTTTGTCCGTTGTGATTAATTCACCGGCACCGCACGCCCCCTGATATCTGCCGCCGGCACAGTAAGATTCGGCGGCCGGGGAGATCGTGGAAAAATGCGGCGCCTGTGATCACTTACACCACTGGATCACGAACCATGTGACCGGTCGGCGCTCGCCTTCCAGGTACCGTTGACAAGGAGCTGGTGCGGTTTGAAGCGGGCCTTGTAGTTCATGGCGCCGACTTCCTCTATCTGGTATCCCAGATAGAGATATTCAAATCCATTGCGTCTGCAGAAATCGATGAGATAGAGAATGTTGAAGGTCCCGGGGCTGCGTCTGCTCCGCCGGGGATCAAAGAAGAAGTAGACGGCGTTGAGCCAGCAATCGTCGGCATCGACCACCGCAACCCCCATGAGCGTATCGGCGACACGATAACGGATCTCAAAGCAGCGGGTGATGGTACTGAGGAAAAAACCGCTGTAATACTCTTCGGCGGAATTGCGGGTGGCGGGAAACCGGTCTCTCAAAAACCTGTCCAGTAACTCCAGGTTTTCCTCCGACATGGAAAGCGGGGCAATTCCCACCGAAACATCACTGTTTTTCTTCAACACCCGCCGTTGGTTACGGTTGGGCCTGAACCGGGCAGGCAGCAGGCGAATGGGAACACAGCTCCGGCAGGTGCGGCAGTGCATGGCATAAACACAGTTACCGTTGCGTCGATACCCTCGCCCGAGGAAATCTCCCATGGTTTTCGGGTTTAAGGAGTGAAAAAGGGCCTGATGATAGGTGGCGGTATGGGGAAGTTCATAGGGACAGCGGATGGAAATGTCAATAAAGTACTGCTCCAGGTCGGAAATGATCGCGGCGGAGTTCCTGTCATGCTGATCCGGTGATGTCATCTCAACTCACTGGTTTCAACCAATTTTCACTGCATAGTGGCGCAGTTGCGGGAAAAGCCCCTTGTTTTTCATGGCTTACGAAATACTTTATTTTACCATCACACGCCAACCCGGCCAACCGCAATATTCAGAGACTCGCCATGTTCCCCTCATCGCAACGCCGTCCCGATCAAAGCGGCCACCCGTTGCAGATTGGCGATATAATCGCCTGCCAGGGGATCAAGCACCACCACTGTGCCCTGGATGGCCCGGGCAACTGCCTCAGCACTCTTTTTCGGGAACTGCGGTTGCACAAAGATCACCTTCACCCCATCCCGGCGCGCATCCCGGATAAGCTTGGTCAGCTGCCTGATCCCCGGCTCCTTGCCGCCGCTTTCCACCGCCTTTTGCACCAGGCCGTAGGCGCGGCAAAAATAGCCAAAGGCGGGATGAAAGACATAGACGGTACGACCGGCCAACGGCTGAAGCGCAAGCCGCAGTTTCCCGTCCAGGGAGTCAAGATCCGTTGCAAGATTGCGGAAACCTCTCTCATAATATGGTCCATTGGCGGAATCAAGGTCGATGAGAGCGTCCCGCATGGTTTGCGACAGAGTCTTTGCAAGCATCGGATCCATCCAGATATGGGGATCCAGTTCGCCGGAGGCGGTCCCGGCAGAGGCTACCGGCAACAACTCAATCCCCTGTCGCGTATCCACGATCTTCACCTTCGTCCCGCCGGAAATCTTCGCAATGATGCCGTTTTCAAAGGGCAGGCCGATGCGGAAGAAGAGACGGGAGCGGGCAAGGGCCGCCATCTGCCGGGGAGTGGGATTGTACAATGCAGGACTTTTACCCGGAGGAACGAGAACATTGACATCAACCAATTCGCCGCCAATTCGCTGGATGAAATAGGCCTGCGGTGCGATGGAGACGGTCACCCGCAAAGGTTCGGCGGCCATGGCTGATGAGGCCGCCCACAAAAGACAGGCGGCAATCAGGAAAAAATACCTGCTCATTTGAAAAAAAAGATGCATCTTGTTTATCACAATGGGTTCTCCCGGCTGTATTTTCTCTTTTTGCCGCTTTCTCAAAGGGCTTTCCCCCTGTAGCCGAAGAAAAACCGCAAGCCCCGGCGCACTGTTTCTGAAACAATAATAACGATACCATATTCATACCTGGTCATGTTCCCTCTCCGGGGGTAAGATCCAACGAAATCAAACGGGACAGATCAGCCTGCCCAGCCGCTTTGTCAGCCGCATATTTTCGGAATAATCAACCGCCACATCAACGATAACCACGGTGTCATCCTCAAAAGCACGTTCAAGGGTTGGAGCCAGCTCGTCCGCCGCCCGCACCCGATAGCCCCTGGCACCGAACGCCTCGGCATAGGCGACAAAATCCGGATTGGTGAAGCCCACATGGCCGCTGCGCCCGAAACGACGGTCCTGGTGCCAGCGAATGAGGCCGTAGCCGCCGTCGTTCCAGATCATGATGACGATGGCAAGATTATGGCGCATGGCGGTTTCGATCTCCTGGGAGTTCATCAGAAATCCGGCATCACCGGTTACGGTCATTACCCGGCGTTTGGGATAGACCATTTTGGCGGCTACGGCGCCGGGCACCCCGATACCCATGGAGGCAAATCCATTGGAAATAATACAGGTGTTTGGTCGTTCGCAGCGATAGAGCCTGGCCACCCACATCTTGTGAGCGCCGACATCGGAGACGAGAATATCGGCTTTTCCCATAACCTTGCGGGTATCGTAGATAATCTTTTGCGGTTTCATGGGAAAGGAGGTGTCGTCGGCAAATCGGTCCAGTTCATCCCTGATGAAGCTGCGCAGGTTGCGGACAACACCACTGTCATCCCGGGGCGAGGCATGGTGGGAAATACGGAGAAGGGATTCGCCGATATTGCCGATAACACCGGCTTCAAGAATGTAATGGGCATCCACCTCAGCAGGCACCTGATGAATGTGAACTATTTTTTTATCCCTTCCCGGATTCCAGAGATGAGGATGATACTCGACCATGTCGAAGCCCACACAGATAATAAGGTCGGCACGGTCAAAACCGCAGGCAACAAAATCATGGGCCTGGAGGCCGACGGCGCCCAATGACAACGGATTGGAAAAGGGAATGATTCCTTTTGCCATAAAAGTCTCGGTCACCGGGATATGAAGTTTCTCGGCAAAATGTACCAGGGCATCGGCACATCCGGCACGTACCGCACCGTTACCGGCCATTATCAGCGGAAACCGGGCCGCAGAGATGATATCTGCAGCCTGACGGATTTTTTCCCGGGCGGGATGCGGCGCTAACGGGCCTTGGACCTTGAGGGGTCTCACATCACCTGCCGCCTGTCTGGCGGCGATATTTTCCGGAAAACTGAGAAAGGCGCCGCCGGGTCTTTCGGTCTGGGCCTCCTTGAACGCCTTGCGAACCACCTCGGGCACCACATCGGGTTCAAGGATCTCGACGCTGTACTTGGAGATGGGTTCAAAGAGATTGACCAGATCCAATACCTGGTGGCTCTCCTTATGCAGCCTGGTGGTCGCTCCCTGCCCGGCCACGGCGACAATGGGGGCGAGATCCATATTGGCGTCGGCAAATCCGGTTACCAGGTTGGCGGCACCTGGACCCAGGGTTGCCAGACAGACGGCGGCGCGACCGGTGAGACGACCGTAAACATCGGCCATGAAGGCAGCACCCTGTTCATGGCGCACGGTGATGAATTCAATATCGCTGTCAAGAAGCGCGTCGATGACATGGAGGTTCTCTTCACCGGGTATGCCGAAGATATATTCGATACCCTCATTTTCTAGACATTGCACGAAGAGCCGGGCGGCGGTGGTCATTTTTTCTCCATTTTCCTGTTTTGGCCGCTGTTTTTTTATAAAAGACCTTTACAAAACGTGACGATGCCGTGACCGGTACGTGATAATCCGGTGGCGAATCACTGGTGGGGTTGTCGGGACGGGCTACACAGGCAGGCCCTGCCGCTATTTTTTGCTTGCACAGGTGCCTGCTGCTTGATACTTATTATATCTAAAAGAATATACAAGAAAAATAGAAAAAAGTATCTTCAGAAGTAGTGACAACGAAGAGGAACAATATACCAGCGGGTTAGCCCCCCCTCGGGGTGATTCTCTCCTGTCTAGAGCCGAACATACGTGACCATGATCGAAGACTGCCTCCTCATCGTCGACGATGAAAAGGACATGCTCAGCGGCCTTGTCCGCATGCTGGGGCGGGAATTTCCGGATATGAAAATTCTCACCGCCAATTCAGCGGCCAGGGCCGTGAAGCTGATCCAGGAGGAACCAGTGGACGTGGCCCTGCTGGACATCAAAATGCCGAAAATGGACGGCCTTGAACTCCTCAATTACCTGCGGCATGAAGATCCCAATTTGACGGTGATCATGATGACCGGCTACGGCAGCATCGAAATGGCGGTGGAGGCGATCAAACGCGGGGCCTACGACTTCATTTCCAAACCCTTTGACCAGGCGGTGCTCTGCCGAATGATCCGCAAATCCGTGGAACGCAACCGCCTCATCCGCGAAAACCAGGCCCTGAAACAAAATATCTGCGCCAAAACCGGTTTTTCAGACTTCATCGGCCAATCACCGCCCATGCTGGCCTTCTATAAACACCTCAAAACCGTGGCCCGTTCCAATTATACAACCCTGATCCGGGGCGAATCAGGCACCGGCAAGGAACTTACGGCCCGCGCCATCCATGCCCTGAGCAAACGACGCAACCGACCACTGGTCATGGTCAACTGCCCCGCAATCCCTGAACATCTGCTGGAAAGCGAGCTTTTCGGCCATCGGCGCGGCGCCTTTACCAATGCCACCCAGGACCAGATCGGACTCTTTGCCGAGGCCGAGGGAGGCACCATCTGCCTTGACGAAATCGGCGATATTCCCGTCTCGGTGCAGAGCAAGCTGCTCCGGGTTCTGCAGGAACAGGAGATCAAACCACTGGGCGCCGCCAAGACCCAAAAGATCGATGTGCGGGTTATTGCCCTCACCAACCGGGATCTGGAAAAGAAAATCGCCGACCGCACCTTTCGTGAAGATCTCTTCTACCGACTCAACGTCGTCACCTTAAGGACCCCGTCTCTTGCGGAAATCAGGGAGGACATACCCCTGCTGATCAGACATTTCACCCGCCGGGTGTGCCGGGAGCTGGAACTGCCGGAAAAACGCTTTTCCCAACGGGCAATCGCCACCCTGATGAATCGTTCCTGGCCGGGCAATGTCCGTGAACTGCAGAACGTGGTGCGGCGAACCGTGATGTTCTGTTCCGAGGAGACCATCCGCTGCCGTGACCTGGACACCCCCGGAGAGATCTCGGCCGCTGTCGAAGAAAAGGCCCCGGAGACAAAGCCCGTCGACGGCGCTCCCATCGAAACCTACAAAAAGGCAAAGGAAAGGGTGGTAAATAAGTTTACCCGTGAATATATTGCCAATCTGTTGGCTACCACCAACGGCAACGTCACCCGGGGCGCCGAGCTCTCCGGTCTTTCCAGGGCGGCGTTGCAGAAAATCATGCGTCGTCGCAACATCACGGCATCGGAATACCGAAACTGAATGGACAAACTCATCACTCCCGCCGCCCCGGAACGGTTGGCGGATACCCGGTTGCTGGAGAAAAACGAGGTCATCATCATCGTCGATGACTATCCGGATATCCTTCACCTGGTGAGGGAATCACTCAACGGCAAGGGACTGCCCACCATCGGCGCCGATTCCATCGCCGCTCTCAGGCGGCAACTCGAAGAAAACACCATTGCCCTGGTTCTGCTTGACATAGGCCTGCCGGACGGTGACGGCAGCGAAATCATACCCGAACTGAAACGGGATTATCCCGATCTCGCCGTGGTTATGCTCACCGGAAACACGGACCTGCAGACAGCCCTGGACTGTATGCGCAGAGGAGCCGACGACTACGTGGTGAAACCAATCCAGATTGACCATCTCTCTGCCACCATCGAAAACGTCCTGGAGAAACGACGGCTGCTCATCACCAATCGCCGCTACCAGCGCGAGCTGGAACAGTCCCGTTTCCGGACCCAGCTTCTCCATGACCTGGCGGTCAAGATGAATACCGTCTATCTTACCCGTCATGAACTCAACGAAGTACTGCTCGCCGTTCTGGTAGGCATCACCGCCGAGGACGGCCTGGGTTTCAACCGGGCTTTTCTCGCCCTGTTCGACGAGGAACGCAAACTGTTGGTGGGGCGGATGGCCATCGGCCTAAGCTGCCGTCACGAAGCCGGCAAGGTGTGGCACCAGATGAAGCGGCGGAAACTCCACATGCAGGATATCATCAACAACATCCGCCAATGCGCCCTGGATGAAAGGGATGAAATCAACAAGACCATCCGCAGGCTCAGGGTGGCCACGGACAATACCGATCACATCCTCATCAGAACAGCCCTCCAGCGCCGCTGCATCAACGTGGTCAACGGCTCCTGCGAATTCCCTCTGCCTCCGGATCTCATCGAACTGCTCCAACAGGACACCTTTGTGGTGGTGCCGCTCTTTTCCCCGGATCGCCCCCTGGGGGTCATTATCGCCGACAACTCCATCACCGGACAGCCCATCACCGCTGATCTCATCGAGGCCCTGGAGATCTTTTCCTCCCAGGCCAGCCTGGCCATCGAACACAGCCGTCTCTACACCACCATGCAGAACAAGATCACCGAGCTGGAAGAGATCACCGACGAACTGGAAAAAAACAAGGATCTGCTCATTGAGGCGGAGCGCTATTCCGCCGTGGGCCAGGTTGCCGCCCAGTTGGTGCACATCATCCGCAATCCGATCACCTCCATCGGCGGCACGGCCCGTTTGCTGACCAAGAAAATCAACGATCCCGACTGCCGGAAATTCCTTGATGTCATGACCCGGGAAACGGCCAAGGTCGAAACAACCCTCAAGGATCTCTATAACTTTGTTGACCGTGTTACCCTCAAGCGAGAGGAGGTGCAACTCTATCCGCTCATCCGCAAGGCCTTGCTGCTCTTCCGCGGCAGCATGCAGAAACAGGATATAACTCATGAACTGCTCTTGCCGGATCCAACGCCGGTCATGTTCATCGACCGGAGAATGATCCGCCAGGTTATGGTACACCTGATCCGCAACTGTATCGAGGCGATGCCCAATGGCGGTACCCTTTCCATCAGCGCCGAAGCGCGCCGGGGGGAAGTCGTAATCGTCATCAGGGATACCGGCATCGGTTTCATCGACAGCGACATCTCAAAGGCGGCCAAGCCGTTTTTTACCACCAAAATCCACGGAGCCGGCATGGGTCTTACCCTGGCCAAGCAGATCGTCGAGGAGCACGGCGGCAGTCTCACCCTGGCCAACCGCAGCTCCGGCGGTACACGCATCACCATTTCCCTGCCCATTCAGCATGTCGGTGGCAGGAAAAACGGTGAGCAGGACCGGCGCAAGGGCCGGGTCGAACGCCGTCGGGGCTCCGGCGACCGCAGAAAGGGTTCCCGCGGCCGCAGGATTGGGCCGCCGGACAGAAGACTTACCCCGGATCTCAACTACTTTACCATGTTCATCGGGCGAAATTAACCCCGGCCCGACTTCCGCAAATCCCGCCGGTGCGAGCCAAAAACGGAAGAACGGCCTGTTCCCCGAACGGTTTGACTTTTTGGCATGAAACATCTCTCTTTCACGCTCTTCATTATCCTGGAACTGGTGGTGCTCGGAGCGCTTTTTCTGGGCGGCCGGCTGGAGGTCTCCGCCCGCAGCAACGAGATCGCCGCCAAAAGGGAACTGGTTTCCACCCTAGGGCTCACTGATTTTGCCATCTGGACAGAGGCCCACTACACCAGACATCCTTCCCAGGCGGATTACTTCACTCCGTTCCAGGATTTTCCCTCCGCGATCGAACATTTCCCGGCAGGCTCCATCATCCCACCGGGAGAAAGAATCCCTGCCACCGCCATGGAATTCAAATAGAGGCCAAGATCATATCCGGCCTTGACGGTCGACCACCGCCAAGATCTCCGAACAACTGGATATCCTTGTCGTAGGGTTGCTTTCCGTTCCATTGTGCCTGCTGTACTTCCCAAACAAAAAAGGCGGAGCCTTTTCGGCTCCGCCTTTTGGGTGAGGAATCTTGCTCTCTTGTCTCTTGCGGGTTATTCCGGGGCGACACCCAGTTCCTTTTCCTTCTCGTGAACGGCAAGGCGGGTTTTGATGGCCGTGTCCGGGATCAGTGACATGGAGTCGATTCCCAGTTCCACCAGGAAGGTGGCAAATTCGGGGAAATCGGAGGGTCCCTGGCCGCAGATGCCGATCTTCTTGCCGCGGCGCTTGGCGGTCTTGATGACCATGCGGATCATCTCTTTCACCGACTCGTCACGTTCATCGGCAATACCGGCAAGCAGGCCGGAATCGCGGTCCAGGCCGTAGGTAAGCTGGGTAAGATCGTTGGAGCCGATGGAAAAACCATCGAAGATATCGGCAAAGGCATCGGCTGAAATCACATTGGAGGGAATCTCGCACATGACATAAAGCTCCAGCCCGTTCTCGCCCTGTACCAGACCACAGTCACGCATGACCTCGATCACCTTGCGGCCCTCATCCGGGGTGCGACAAAAGGGCACCATGAGCTTGATGTTGTCCAGGCCCATATCGTCCCGCGCCTTTTTCAGCCCCATGCACTCAAGTTCAAAGGCCGGCCGGTACTTGGGATCATAGTAGCGGGAAGCCCCACGCCATCCGATCATCGGATTTTCCTCGTCCGGCTCGTAAAGGGTGCCCCCCAAAAGGTTGGCATATTCGTTGGATTTGAAATCCGACAGCCGGACGATAACGTCCTTGGGATAGAAACCGGCGGCAATGCGACCGACGCCTTCAGCCACCTTGTCGATAAAAAACTGCTTCTTGTCGCTGTAGGCCTTGGTGCGGGAGTCGATCTCGGCGGCAATTTCGCGTTTCTCGGGATCATCGGAGTTTTTCAGCTCTTCATAGTTGTAGAGCGCCAACGGGTGAATGCCGATATGGGAGTTGATGACAAACTCCTCGCGGGCCAGGCCGACACCGTCGTTGGGAATTTGGCACTCGGAAAAGGCCTTCTCCGGAATCGCCAGGTTCATCATGATCTTGGTCTTGGTCTTGGGGAGATCGCCCAGGTCCACCTGTTCCACATCATATTGGAGCAGACCATCATAGACATACCCGGTCTCACCCTCTGCCGAAGAGGCGGTGATCTCCTGGCCGGTCTTGATCTTTTCGGTGCCGTTACCGGTGCCGATAACGCAGGGAATACCCAGTTCCCGGGAAATAATGGCGGCATGACAGGTGCGGCCGCCGCGGTTTGTGATGATGGCTGCGGCAATCTTCATGATCGGTTCCCAATCCGGATCGGTCATATCGGTAACCAGCACTTCACCAGCCTTGAACGTGTTGATATCCTTGACATCCTCGATGCAGTGAGCCACACCCTGACCTATCTTGGTGCCCACGGCCAGCCCCTCGACGATCACCTCGCCCTTCTCCCTGAGTTTGAAGGTTTCCATGACGCCCTTGTTGGCCTGGGAGTGCACGGTCTCGGGACGGGCCTGGACAATGAAGAGCTCGCCGGTACCCACTTCCCGGCCGTCGCCGTCCTTGGCCCATTCAATATCCATGCCCTTGCCGTAGTGATCTTCGATGATGCAGGCCCACTCGGCCAGCTTGAGGATCTCATCATCGCTGATCACGTAGGAGTTCCGTTCTTCTTCAGTTGTATCGATATTCTTGACAGGTTCCTCGGTTGACGGATCGTTGTCATAGATCATCTTGATAGCCTTGGAACCGAGTTTCTTGCCGACGATGGGCCGCTTGCCCTGCTTTAAGGTGGGTTTGAATACGTAATATTCATCCGGGTTCACCGCGCCCTGGACGACGTTCTCGCCAAGGCCCCAGGCTCCGGTAATGAAAACCGCATCCTCGAAACCGGATTCGGTGTCGATGGAGAACATAACTCCCGAGGAAGCGGAGTCGGAACGTACCATCTTCTGGATGGTGATGGAGAGATAGACGTCGAACTGGCCAAAACCCTGATGCTTACGGTAGGAAATGGCCCGATTGGTGAACAGGGAGGCGAAACACTTGCGGCAGTTTTCGATGATATTCTCATACCCGTGGATGTTGAGGTAGGTCTCCTGCTGCCCGGCAAAGGAGGCATCCGGCAGGTCTTCGGCCGTGGCCGAGGAGCGGACGGCGACATCGACATTTTCACCATACTCCTCTTCCAGCTTTTTGTAGGCTTCGATTATGGCGTCCCGCAATTCATCCGGAAACTCGGCATGTCGGATGATGTTCCGACACTTCTCACCGCGCTCGGCCAGGTTATCCATGTCTTCGGTATCGAGATCGGCGAGCACATCCCTGATCTCCTGCTCAACCCCGGCTTCCTTCAACAGATAGCGATAGGCATAGGCGGTTATGGCAAAACCATGGGGGACCGCTACTCCCTTTGCCGTCAGATGCTGATACATTTCACCCAGGGAGGCGTTTTTCCCCCCAACCAGCGGTACGTCTTCAATGCCGATTTCATCGAACCAGAGAATAAAAGCCTGGTCATGTGCGTTTGCCATGGTGTTTTCTCCCTACTTGTTTACCTTTAATGATTGAATAAAAACCATATAAAAAAAATCTCATCTATTGAATTTTATCCAATTTTTACAATCAGGTCAATGGAAACCGGGCCCCTGAGCGCAATTATGAAAAGAGGTGAATTTCAAGGGAACAGTCGTTGCCAAGACGTCAACAACCAGCTATATTATCGACCATTTCCAATCTACAATCCATCCCAACCGGCAGGAGCAAGCATGAGCAACCCTTCCCCCCGAGAGATCATCAGGCGCCACATCATCGACAACAACCACTCAGACAGCGATTACTTCGCTGCCATTTCCGCCCTGGTCTCCCTGAGGAACATGACAAAAGATCAAGAGGCACGGCAGGAGATCCAGGCTGAAATCGACATGATCTACGGCCTGCTGCGCGATGAAATCATCACCAATACCGGGCCGCCCCTTTCCAGGGTCAAATTCGGCACCTCGGGATGGCGCGGCATCCTCGGCAAGGATCTCAACATCAGAACCGTTGCCTTCGTGACCGCCGCCATCCTCTCCCTCTACCGCGACGCCGCACAGGATGAAGAGCTGCGGGAGGCTCTGGGCGTAAGCGGTCTGGAAGATGCCCGCATCAGGGGATGCGTTATCGGCTTTGACAACCGTTTCGGCGGCGAGCTCCTTGCCTGCAGCGCCATGAATGTCCTGGCAGCTAATTCCATTCCCATCCTCTATGCCGGAGAATCGACCACCGGGGCGCTATCCGCCATGGTGATGGAAAGCAACGCCGCCTTTTCCATCAACCTCACACCCAGTCACAATCCTCTGGAGTATGGCGGTTTCAAATACAATGCCGCCGATGCCGGCCCGGCAGCTCCAGTTCTCACCAATCGCATCACCCGACAGGCCAACCGCTTTCTCGATGATGGAAAAACCGAACTTATCCCCGCCGGAACGGATCTGCTCCGTCCCCGGACCGAAATTGCCGGTATCAGCGAGGAAAACGGGCTGCGCCACTGGCAGAGCCTGGTCCGCAAGAATCGGGAAATACATGGGATCGACTACGATGGCCTGCTCTTACAGCTCAGGGAAAACAATGACATTGTCGTGGCCGTGGATTGCGTTCACGGCGCCTCGAAACGGGATATCGGAGATCTGCTCGGCAAACCGGGTGAAAAACTGAAGATATTGCGGGGCAACGAGGATTTCACCTTCGGCGGTATCGCACCCGAGCCCTCTTCAAAAAACATGGAACCGGTGGTCGACCTGCTGAAAAACCGCAGCGAGAAGTACAAACTCGGGGCCATCATCGACCCTGACGGCGACCGTATCCGTTTCACCGACGGCGAAACGGAAATCAGCATGAACCAGTTCGGGGCCATGGCCTATTACTTCCTCCACGAGGTGAAGGGAAAAAAGGGAATGGTTGCCAAAACCGTGGCCACGTCGAATTTCGCCAATCGCATCGCCGAACTGTTGGGAGAGGAAGTCTTTGAACCCCGGGTAGGCTTCAAGGAATTCAAACCGGTCATCGGCAAAGCCTTGGTCTTTTTCGAGGAATCGGACGGGATCTCCATTATCGGACACACTCCGGAAAAAGACGCCTATATCGGTCTGCTGCTGGCCCTGGACATGACCCTGTCGCTCAACAAAAATCTCGGCGACTTTCTCGGGGAAATCGAGGAGCGTTTCGGCCGCTATTATCCTGATCGCGACGGTGTCACCGTCTCCCTTCAGGGCGAAGAGTTAAAGCAGAGACTGGCCCGGCTGGAAAAATATGATCGGGGCCGGACCATAGACATCGGAGGGATAGCCAAAAAGATCACCCAGGTGATCACCATCGACGGTCGCAAAATGATTCTGGAAGACGGCTCCTGGATCATGATCCGTCCCTCGGGCACCGAACCCAAGGTGCGTTTCTACGTGGAAGCCCGGGCAGCGGAGGACACGGAAAAACTTGTTGCCGCCGCCAAAAGCATGCTTGCCGAAATCGGACTTCTTCCTTAGTGTTTATCTGAAACCAAAACCGGGAACCCCTTGATGCGGCACACATGCTTTTCGTCGGCAATCGGAAAGGGGAGCCCATTAACGAGCCGAGAGAAAATCAAAGAGGTTTACCATGTGGGAATATACGGATAAAGTTCAGGAACACTTCATGCATCCCCGTAACGTCGGGGAGATAAAAGACGCAAGCGGCGTCGGCGATGTGGGGTCTCTGGCCTGCGGCGACGCCCTGAAACTCTATATCAAGGTTGATGAAAACAATATCATCACCGACGCCAAATTCAAAACCTTCGGCTGTGCCTCGGCCATTGCCTCTTCCTCGGCCCTCACCGAGATGATCAAGGGCATGTCGGTGGAAGAGGCTGAAAAAATCACCAACGAGGATATTGCCGAGGAGCTCGGCGGCCTGCCCAAGGAGAAAATGCACTGTTCGGTCATGGGACGCGAGGCGCTTGAAGCAGCCATCGCTGATTTCCGGGGCGTTATTCTGCCCATGGCCCAGGGAGAGGTGGTCTGCGAATGTTTCGGAGTCACTGATCTCGAGATCATCCGCGCCATTGAGGAAAGCGACTTGCGCTCGGTGGAGGAGATCACCAACTTCACCAAGGCGGGAGGCGGCTGCGGCAAGTGCGAAGACAAGCTGCGCGAAATCCTGCAGGCAACCGTCAAGGGGTTGCCGGCGGCGCCCAAGCCGGAAGTGAAAAAGATGACCACGCTGCAGAAGATCAAGAAAATTGAGGAGGTGCTGGAACGGGAGATCAAGCCCTCGCTCAAAAAGGACGGCGGTGATATAGAACTGGTGGACGTGGACGGTGATTTTGTCACAGTCTCCCTGCGCGGCTCCTGCTCCAGCTGTCAGAAATCCCAGACCACTCTCAAAGAATATGTGGAGAAAAAACTCCGGGAGCAGGTGCTGGATACCCTCATTGTCGAGGAGGATAAGTAATGAACTGCAACAGCGACAAGATTATCTATATGGACAACAACGCCACCACCCGTATCGCCCCGGAGGTGGTGGACGCCATGATGCCCTTTCTCACCGATTGTTACGGCAATCCGTCGAGCATGCACACCTTCGGCGGCCAGGTGGGAGAGGCCGTCGAGACTGCCAGGCAGGAAATCGCCGATCTCATCGGCGCAAGCCCCGAGGAAATCATCTTCACCAGCTGCGGCACCGAGAGTGATTCCACCGCCGTTCTTTCCGCCCTGCACTCCTTCCCGGATCATCGTCATGTGGTCACCACCCGGGTGGAACACGCCGCCATCAAGAATCTCTGTGAAAACCTCACCCGGCTCACCGGGCATAAACACCGCACCACCTGGCTGCCGGTGGACTCCAAGGGCAGGCTGGATCTGGACGGATTCCGCAGCAGCCTGAGCGAGGATACCGCCATTGTCAGCGTCATGTGGGCCAATAACGAGACCGGGGTGATATTTCCGGTGGAGGAAATGGCGGCAATCGCCGCCGAATACGGCATTCTCTTTCATACCGACGCCGTGCAGGCCGTGGGCAAGATCCCCATTAATCTGGCGGAGTCCAGGATCAACTTTCTGTCGCTCTCCGGACATAAACTCCATGCCCCCAAGGGGGTCGGCGTTCTCTATGTGCGCAAGGGCACTCCCTTTGTCCCCTTTCTCAACGGCGGACACCAGGAACATGGGAGACGCGGCGGTACGGAAAACGTGGCCTCCATCGTTGGATTGGGGCGCGCCTGCCGGCTGGCTGCCGACAAGCTGGAGGAGGAAAACAACCGGGTGCGGAAAATGCGGGACAAGCTGGAGGAGGGATTGCTGGCCGCCATTCCCAAGTCTCTCCTCAACGGCGACAGGAAAAACCGCTTGCCCAATACCACCAATATCAGCTTTGAATTCGTCGAGGGCGAAGCGATCCTGCTGCACATGAACCGGTACGGCATCTGCGCCTCGTCCGGCTCGGCCTGTACCTCGGGATCCCTGGAGCCTTCCCATGTGATGCGCTCCATGGGTGTTCCCTTCACCGCGGCCCACGGCTCCATCCGTTTCAGCCTCTCCATCTACAACACCGAGGAAGAGGTTGATTTCGTCCTGGACAAGATGCCGCCGATCATTGCCGATCTCAGAAAGATGTCACCTTTCTGGGAAGAAGAATAACGCAACGGGTGTCTGAAAATATGAGGATCTTTTTCGGGATCATGACAGGCAAAAAATTGTAATTGATCACAGGCTCCGGATGAAAGGACAATTTTTCCAGAAGCCCCCACTGCTCGCAGGTGATCGGAGGTTGCAGCCGACAGCCTGGCGGACAACCCGGTGAGTAAAATCCCGGGACACCTGTGAATGGTTTGAGTATTAAACAGGAGAGAAAAGAAAATGAAAATCGTTCCGGCATCGTATGATATTCTGGACAACCTCGACAGCCAATCCCTGCCGGTACGCATCGAATACTGCGGGCGGGTCTGCTACAAAAGCGAAGACAGAATAACCGAGGACTCCGCCATCCCCTTTGTCCGGCGCATGGCGGAACATGGGCACAACTCGGTGCTGGAAATGGCGGTGACCACGGTACGGGTTCTGTCTGAAAACAGCGACAGGATCGATGATTTTTTCTTTCTCCAGCCCAGGTATCTCCACATGGACCGGCTGGACGACCATACCCTGCTGATCACCGGCAGCGTCCGGGCCTTCCGGGAAATGCTCCTCTTTCACCCCGCAGATGATCTCACCCGGGCGATCATTTCCCGCCTGGCCAAACGGCACGCCTATTTTTTCGAAGACATCATTCCCGAGGACGGCCTGGCAGCGGATCTCGGTATCAGCGTCGAACGGGTGCCCCTGGCCCAGGTGGACACCATGAAACCCCGTCTCAAGGAAAAACATCGCCACATAGCGGTGAAATTCACCGTCAACCGGGCGGTGACCCATGAGATCGTCCGTCACCGGCCCTGCTCCTTTCTGCAGGAGAGCCAGCGGTATTGCCGCTATTCGGACAGCAAGTTCGATGGCCAGGTCACCTTCATCGAACCGCTCTTCTTTGAAAAGGACAGCGAAGAGTACAAGCTCTGGTACCAGGCCATGAGCATCACCGAGGTCCTCTATCTGGACCTGCTGGAAACGGCCAGCCCCCAGGCGGCACGCACCGTGCTTCCCAACTCCTGTAAGACCGAACTCATTGTTTACGCCAATCTGGCTGAGTGGAAACACATCTTCAAACTCAGGACCCAACAGGCGGCCGAACCCTCAATGCGTGAAGTGATGATTCCCCTCCAGGAGGATTTCCAGCGTATCTTTTCCGATATTTTCTAGTAATTCCCCCCTGGGGAGGCATCCCGTCCTCCCCTGTGCAGACAAAAAAGGCTGAACCACCATGGAAAACGTGAGCCATTTTCCCATGTCGATGTTGCATTCCGACATCAGTGACCAGAGAAAGGGCAAATCGTTCGGGACGGACTACCTGATCAATAAACTCAACTACACCAATTTCCAGGACGGAACAATTCTGCTCACCTTCAAGCATGTCAAGTACAACCGCACCATTTCCAGGCACGCAAAGCCCCTGCCGTGCCAGGGAAACCGGCTGGAATGCTGCTGGGTTGATCCGAAAAACGGTGCTCCCAATCCAGCCTCCTACCGCTTCCACACCTTTTTTGTCTCCGACGGCCGCAAGCTGCTCATGGTGCCGGCCCAGGTTCAAAATATCAGCGGCAAGGGCGCATCTTTCCTCCTGCCCGAAAGCTGTAACGAGATCATCCCGCGCAAGGCCCAGCGGCTCTCGGCTAAGGGCGTCAAGGTACATCTCAGCCAGAACAGCGCCTCTTTTCATGGTAAACTCAAGGACTTCAGTTCTCTTTCCTTTCAGGTGGAGGTAACCACAACCCCGCCGCAGACCTTTGGCTGGCTCAACTTCGACTACCCGGTGCATCTGATGCTGTCCACCGGCGATCATATCTCCTATTCCGGTAACTGCCGGCTCAAGCGCCAATCCCTTGATCAGCGGGCTCGCTCCATCGTCATCGAGATCATCGACAGCCGGATTTCCCGCTTCAGGCCGAAAAAATTTCGCAGCACACGCCAGGAGCTCGTTCCTTCGCCCAATATCGTCTTCACCCATCCCCTTACCGGCAAAATCGTCAATCGCAAGATCATCGACCTTTCCGGCACCGGGTTTGCCGTTGTCGAGAGCAAGGAGAACTCTGTTCTTATACCAGGACTGATCATCGCAGACCTGCAACTGCGCTTTGCCGACGGTTTTCAGGTCGGGTGCATGGCCCAGGTCGTCTACTGCCGTGATCAGGATGGAGACGGGGAAAAAAACCTGGTGAAATGCGGCCTGGCCATCCTGGACATGGACGGCCGCGCGCACATGAAGATCCTGGCGCTGCTGCATCAGGCTAAGGACAGCCACTCCTACCTCTGTGCCAAGGTGGACATGGAGGGATTATGGAAATTTTTCTTTGAAACCGGTTTTATCTACCCGAAAAAATATGCCTTTATCCAGCAAAACAAAGACAGGGTCAAGGCATTGTATGAACAGCTCTACAACGACAACCCCAAAATCGCCCGTCACTTTATCTTCCAGGATCACGGCGAAATCCTGGGCCACATGGCCATGCTGCGTTTCTATCGCAACACCTGGCTCATCCATCACCACGCCGCCGACAAGTCCCAGTCGACCCGGGCCGGCCTGGCGGTTTTAAACCAGATCGGCAGGTTCATCAACGACTCCCACCGGCTTTACTCCATCCACATGGACTACGTCATCTGCTACTACCGCCCCCAGAACCGTTTCCCCCACCGTATTTTCGGGGGCGCGGCAAAACGCGTTGCCAATCCCAAGGGCTGTTCCCTGGACTCCTTTGCCTACTTCCATTACTCCACGGCCGGGAAAAGACCCAAGAAACTGAACCGTCCCTGGTCCCTTGACCCCGGACAGGACTCCGATCTCATGGAACTGGAAAGCTTTTACGAGCAGGAATCCGGCGGCCTGATGATTCCCGCCCTGGACCTGGCCCCGCATCAGATTGATAGCGAAGAGCTGCTGAATGAGTATCGACAGCTGGGATTCAAAAAAGAACGACGCATCTTTTCCCTGACGAAAAACGGGGTCCCCAAGGCCGTCATTATTCTCCACTTGTCGGATATCGGTCTGAACATGTCGGATCTCACCAACTGCGTGAAAATCATTGTGCTGGAACCGGAAGAGCTGCCCCATGATATCTTTTTTTCCCTGTTGGGTGAGCTTGACCATTTTTTCCAGGGCGAAGAGATGCCCACCCTGCTCTATCCCCTTGCCTACGCAGAAGACAACGACATCTCATTTGAAAAAATTTACAATTTATGGATTCTGAATCTGCAACACACCGATGATTACTTTCATTACCTCAACAGACTTCTCCGTGTAATTGAACATTGATTTCAGTATATTCAACAACACTCTCCATATCAGCGAAATAAGCCGTATAGTATCTATATTTTATTATATTGATGATATGATCAATTTTTTTTCTATAAAAACAGCATTGCAATTACAAAATACTTGATTAATCCACAAAAAAATTCTACCCTTTCAAATTTTTCCCTGAACCCTGGGGCATTTCCTCTCTTTCCACAGCAACTACCCCGTATCTCATCCCCGACAAAGGATCCACCGTGAGTGAAAGCGATACAAATCCGGCTCTGTATAACAGCAGAATCATCGATACCTATATCAAACTGATTCGTCACAAGTACAGTTTCATCAATGTCAGCGACCTGTTAAGTTATGCCCGCATGGAACCCCACGAGGTGGCCGATCAGGGGCACTGGTTCACCCAGGAACAGATCGATCGCTTTCACGAACGGTTGGTGCAGCTCACCGGAAAAACCAATATCGCCCGTGAAGCCGGCCGCTACTCCGCCTCTCCCGAGGCCATCGGCGTCATGCGCCAGTATGTGCTCGGCTTGATGGGCCCGGCCAAAGTGTATGACATCATCGGCAAGACCACGGCCAACTTTACCCGTTCCAGCCGCTACGAGTCCACGCGACTTGCCAGAAATCGTTACGAGATCAAGGTAATACCCAACGAAGGCGTCTGCGAAAACCGTTATCAGTGTGAAAACAGAAAAGGTTTCTTCGAGGCCATTTCCATTATCTTCAACAACAAGCTGCCCAGAATAGAACACCCTGAATGTATGTTTGAAGGCGGCGACATCTGCCGCTATATCATCTCCTGGGATACCACCACCTCGGACCTGTGGAAACGCTTCCGCCTCTTTCTCGGAGTCTTCTTCTCCTCTGCCATCATTCCCTGTTCCTTCTTCCTGCCGGTCACCACCCTCTTGTTTCTGCTGCTCGGTATCGTCATCATTCTCTTTAGCTATACCTATGTCATTGATCGTCTGGAAAAAAAGGAGCTCAAAACCACCATCAACAATCTTCGGGGGTCAAGCGACGACCTTCTCAACCAGATTGAAATCAACTACAACCATGCACTGATGATCAACGAGATCGGTCAGGCGATCAGCAGACCCACCGACATCGAAGAGGTTCTCCGCGAAGTTATCGCCATTCTCAAAAACCGTCTGGGATATGATCGCAGCATGATTCTTCTGGCGGACAAGAAAAACAGCCGCCTCAGGTATCGGGCCGGTTACGGATATTCGGCCCAGCAGACAAAGATGCTCAATGCCACCTCTTTTCATCTGGATAGAAAGGAGGGACGGGGCGTATTCGTTGCCTCCTTCCACCAGCGGAAACCCTTCCTCATCAACGACATGGATGATATCGAAGGCCTGCTGACCCCCCGCAGCGTCGAATTTGCCAGAAAACTGAAGGCCAGATCCTTCATCTGCTGTCCCATTATCTGCGACGGTGACTCCATCGGGATACTGGTGGTTGATAACTACAAGTCGAAAAAACTGCTGGTGCAAAGCGATATGAGCCTGCTCATGGGAATTGCTCCCATGGTGGGAGTCAGCATCCGCAATGCCGGTCTGCTGGAAAGCCGGGACCGCATGTTCCGATCCACCATCAAGACGCTTTCCGCCAGCATCGATGCCCGTGATCCGTTGACCGCCGGCCATTCGGCCAAGGTGACCGAATATGCGCTGGGTATCTGCAAGGAGATGGGGTATGCCAAGGAGTTCTGCCACATGCTGCAGATTGCCGCCCTGCTGCATGATTACGGCAAGATCGGCGTTCCTGATGCCATTCTCAAAAAACCGGGAAAACTGACGGAAGACGAGCGGGTCGTTGTCCGGCTCCACGCCCGGAAGACCGAGGAAATCCTCAAACAGATCGACTTTGAGGGGATTTTCAAAAAGGTTCCGGAAACCGCGGGATCGCACCACGAACGGGTGGATGGGCTGGGCTATCCCCGGGGTCTCAAGGGAGACAAGATCCTTCTCGGTGCCAAGATCATCGCTGTGGCCGATTATATCGAGGCGCTGACAGCCAAGCGGCACTACCGTGATCCCATGCCCTTTGCCGATGCCCTGAAACTGCTGCGCGAGAAAAGCGGCCGCTATTTCGAAAAAGAACTGGTGGATGCCTTTTTCAGGTATTACGACAAAACCCACCGCTCCCGGAGCAAGGCCAAGCCCCTGCAGCTGGTCTCCCCGGCCAACGGTTAATCACCATCGATCCCGGCCCGGGATACCCCGGAGACGGTATCCCGCTGCTCCGGGCGGTTATCGAGGAAAATTGTCACCGACTTCCGCCTGGGGACGAAACGACGATAGGTGGTCTGGGATTTTTCCAGCATGATCTTGGCGGCCCTGATGGGTTCGGTATGGGCATATTTATCGGAGAGGTAGATTATTTCCCGGATACCGGACTGGATAATCACCTTGGTGCATTCGTTGCATGGAAACAGAGCCACATAGATGCGGCAGCCGGTGAGATCCCGGGAGATGGCATTGAGTACGGCGTTGAGTTCCGCATGGCAGACATAGGGATATTTGGTCTCAAGAAAATCCCCCTCGCGGGCCCAGGGCAGTTCATCATCCGAACATCCCCAGGGAAAGCCGTTATACCCCACACCAACGATCTTGTTGCGTTCATCCGCAACACAGGCCCCCACCTGGGTATTGGGATCCTTGGAGCGGAGCCCGGAGAGCAGGGCCACGGCCATGAAATACTCGTCCCAGCAGAGATAATCGGTGCGTTTGCCTGTCTGCTGCATCATCTCCTCTTATAACGTTTCCGTCTGTCCCGCCAGGTGTCGATTCCCGATACCTTTTTGACGAAATTGCCGATGGTCTCGAAATAAAGCATACCACCCACGGCTATCATGGTATTGTGCCCGGCGCCGGGAATGATTTGCAGCTCCTTGGAACGGGCCCCGCAGGCAGCGTGCAACTTGCGGGCATGGGCCAGGTCGATGAGCTCGTCCCGCTGCCCATGCAGGATAAAGGTGGGTTTGGTGACCCGCTCTATCTTTCGCAGATTCCCGAACCCGTCATCCTCGTCAAGTCCGGCCCCATCAACGTCAAACCCCAGGGTTCTCGCCAGTGGCACGGTTTCGGCAAAGCCGCTTTCGATGATCAACCCCTTGATTTCATCATTGTAGGAAGCGGCGATCTCGATGGCCGAGGCACTTCCCAGGGAACGTCCCATGACAAAGAGGGGACCGCTGAATCCTTGTTCGTCGCACCATTGGCGCACGGCGTGGTAGACAAAGGCGGCGTCACTCATCATGTTCGTTACCGTGGGACGCCCGCCGCTCCAGCCGTAACCCCTGAATTCCACGACCCAGAAGTTGACCTGCCGGCGACTGTACATTGGGCCGATCTCGTCATAGTCGGCAACGATTTCACCGTTGCCGTGGAAAAAAAGGATTATCGGCGCCGACTCGTCGGCGATCCAGAAACGGGAGCCAAGGACAATTCCCGGCTCCACCTCAAAGTCGATATTCCGGCTGCCTTCAGGAGCCGGGGTGCGAGGCGTCCGGCGGGGTGCGAAGATAAATCGCAGGGCCTCTGAAGAATCCATTTTGGCATAGACCGCATACTTTGCGTCCGTTTGTCTGGAAGGTGTCATATCCTTTTCCTCTTGTGAATACCGTCGACAACCGCCGTTGAACCCCGCTGCCGAAACCGCAGCCAGAAGCATGACCATGGTGAAACGGATTCCGCCCCGGGTCAGTCCGGTCATCCCTATCTCCTTGGCTTGATATCCAATATCTGAATCACCTTGGCAGCGGTCTCCTCAATGGACCTGCCGCCGGTATGGGTCATGGGAATGCCGTATTTCCGATACATTCCCTCTGCCTGGGAAAGCTCCCGGGCACAGGTGGACAGCATGGCGTATTCGCTTCCCGGATAGCGCTGCTCACGGATGGGATGCAGCAGCCGGGGCGTGGTGGTGAGCCCCACAACCCTTTTTCTGTTCCGGACAATATCCATGGGCAGCTCATAACGATCAAGATATTCGGCGGTCAGGGGAAAGTTGGCGGCCTTAAGTCCCAGATGGGTGGCGATGTAGATGCAGACCGGGGTCTTGCCTGATCTGGACACCCCGAGCAGAATCACCTCGGCAAGGTCATATTCTCTGGTTCTGGTGCCGTCGTCATGTTTTATGCTGTAGTCAATGGCCTCGACCTTGCGGGCAAGATTGATATTGTCGGTCTGCCTGGAAAACCCGGGTTCACGCAGCGGCTGTGCCTCCAGGCAGAATTCGAGTTGATCGAGAACACTGCCGAAAATATCAAAAAACTCCACTTCCGGGGTGTTCAGTACGGCGCGGATCTCCGCATCCATGATCGTGCAGAAGACAAGGGGCGCCAGGCCGCCGGAGTTTTTCAGTATATGGGCCCGCGCCTCCTCGGCCTTCTCCCGGCTGCGGATAAAGGGGATCTTTTCCTCGTTGAAGTTGATACCGGGGAACTGGCAGAGAAGTGACCGTCCGGTTTCTTCAGCAAGCAATGCCGTTGAATCGGACACATAGTAAACATCCTTACAGCTCCACATGAAACCAGCCTATTGCCGTTTATGGCAGAAGAGGCAGCGATATTTAGGCGGATGATCCGCGGGCAGGGGGGCGTCTCCATCCGGATTGTGGCATTCACCACAGAAGGATTCCGCCTCCTTTTTTTTCATGGTCTGAAACCGCTGGTGGTCCTCGTCGGCGGGAAGCCTGGCAGTGGTTTCTTCGGGTGCATTCCAGAGAAAGAGAAAAATTCCCACACAAAAGACCACAAAGAGAATATTGAGAACGAGTGTTTTCTTGTTTCGTGATTTCAATGTAATTTCCTGATCTAAAAAATAAGATCACCATACAGGACCGTATTCCCGGTATGGCGTGGCCTTTTACTCTGCCATTTCCAGGCGGCGAAAGTCAAGCAATTTCAAACGTAACAACAAGAGGAAAGATTCCGCCACCAGCAGGCGACGAAGAGTGGAGCGACCGGTCAGGGTCAGAACCCGACTATGCAAGGCCTGTTTGGCGGCCAGCCGTTGTACCGGCTTCAGGGCCTCTGTTTCCCCGAGGATGGCGCCGGCAACCCCTTCGCCGGAGACAATGGCGGGATACATACCCTCACCGGTGAGACCGGAAGCCAGGCCCGCCGCATCTCCCACCAGCCAGATATTGTCCCGGAACTTCACTCCCCGGTAATCGTAGTTGACAAGTCCCGCCCCGGTGCGACCATCACGCAGATCAAATCCCAGGCCCGCACCCCATTCCATGAGGTTTTTGTGCAACCGGTGGGGAGATATTGTCCCCCTGGTGGTGTACGCCCCAATGGAGACGGTGTGGCCATGGGGAAAAATCCATCCGTAGCCGCTGCCGAACAGCCGTGGATTGAAATGCCACTCCATTTTCTTCAGCTGCAGGGGCAGGCGGCAGTCAATGCCCAGGCCATATTTTTTAGTCGGCACGCCCAAATATTTCCGAATTCCTGATGCAGAGCCATCGGCGCCCACCAGAAAATCATAACCGATGCGTTCCCGGGCCGCACCCCGGCGGCCGATGGTGACGATCCCCGGTTCCACCGCCAGCAGCCTGGTTCCTGAACGGATTCGAGCACCTGCCGCCCTTGCCTGCTGTTCCATGTACCGGCCCAGATCGCGCCGGCCTACAGTGGCGATAATCGGATCTGGCTCCCTGACAACCACCCGTTGCCATGGTGAAAAGAGATACTGGTGCCGAAAACTCCCCCTGATCAGCGACCCGGGAACCCGTCGGATCAGCCCATCCCAGGTGATACCACCGCCGCACACCTTGGGCCCGATCTCTTTTTTTCGCTCCACCACCAGCACCGACACCCCGGCTGCGGCAAGCAATCGTCCGCAGCTCAGGCCGCCGGGCCCGGCGCCGACAACGATGACTGCAAATTTCCGCATATGCCTCCCTGCTAGGCCCTCATGCCGACGTCATACTGTTGGCGAGAATCTCCCGTAACTGCTCCAGGGCTATGTTGCCGCCGCTCATGACCAGCACCACCTTTTTTCCACGCAGCCTCTCTCTGATCTTCAGCGCCGCAGCCAGGGCAATCGCTCCGGCGCCTTCGGCAAGATTATGGGTCTGGTCCAGCAGGGTGACAATCGCTCCCCTGATCTCATCGTCGTCCACCAGGAGAAAATCATCGAGATATTTCCGCATGATCGCCTGGGTGTTTTCAAAGGGAACCCGGGTGGCAACTCCTTCGGCAAAGGTTTTCATCTGCGCGCAAACAGGTTTTCCCTCAAGCCAGCTCCGCTGCATGGATGGAGCCTGGGCGGACTGGGCGCCGATGATCGTTATCGCCGGATTGATCCCCTTGGCAACAATGGCGGTACCACAGACTCCACTGCCCGCCCCCACCGGCACGATGATGACGTCCACCTCCGGTAGCTCTTCGAGAATCTCAAGCCCATAGGTACCTACTCCGCAGATCAGCCGTTCATCGGTGGGCCCCACAAAAAAACCGCCGCGCCCGGCCGCCTCTTCCATGATCCACTCCCGCGCCGTGTCGAAATCGGCTCCATGAAAGACAACCTCACCACCCAGTCCCCGCATGGCAGCAACCTTGCCGGGGTTTGCCCCCTTGGGAACGGCAATGGTCACCTTGATGCCGTGGGCGCGTCCGGCAAAGGCGATCGATTGACCGTGATTACCGGTGGAGGCGGTGAACAGTCCGCCATCTTTTTGTTCCTTCGTCAGACACGAGGCCAGATAAAGACCGCCTCGCACCTTGAAGGCGCCCACCGGCTGGTGATTTTCATGCTTTATCCAGACCCGACATCCCAGCAGTCCGGAGAGACCCGGATAATGATACAGCGGCGTCGGGCGCAGATGGCGATAAACTTCGGTACGGGCAAGCATAATATCATGAAGAGTGGGCATTGATTCCGGCATGACTTTTCCCCTTTTTTGTTGCTTTTGATCAATTTTCGAACCAGACCTTCTATGGTGCCGGTGAAGCTTGTTTTTCATCCCTTGGCAAAGAGACCCATATGGTATTAGAGGCGGGAAAATAATCAACCGGAAAAAAGCATTGTAACCGATCACATCTATGGAACATCGCGCCAGGTCCTGCTTCCAAAATCGAATTGGTCACAGGTGCCGCAGAATTAAATGAAAATGTGGAGCCTGTGATCAATTGCGGTGGTGTAGATTTGTTAAATAGCGGACAGAGAGGATTCGGCGAAGATGGGGTGACCGTGAGAGCTTGTATCAAAATATTTGAGTCCCGGCACTGACAGGGGTATATTACCACGGTACAAGGTATTTCACCGGTGACAACCGCTGCTGCCGCCTACGCAGACAACCTCACAGTAACTTCTGGAAAGAACGGTAAAAAAGATGAGAAAAACCATTACCATCAGCACCGATACCCGGGAAACCCTGGTGGATATCACGGGTGCGGTGGATGCCGTGGTGCGGGAAAGCGGCATCAGCAACGGACTGGTATCGGTCTATGCCCAGGGCGCCACCGCAGCCGTCATGATTCAGGAAAACTGGGATGACTCGGTACAGACAGATGTCGTTTCCCTGTTAAGAAAACTCATTCCCCGCGGCGTTTGGGAACACGACAGGCAGGACGGCAACGGTGACTCCCATCTCAAGGCCGGTCTGGTTGGTCCTTCGGAGACCGTCCCGCTTATCAACGGTAAACTTGGCCTGTCGCGCTGGCAGAATATCTTCTTCTGCGAATTCGACGGTCCCCATCGGCAACGCCATATCGTATGTACCGTACTCGCCGATTCATAAAATCGTCCGCCATGGCCGCTGCCCTGGTCCTGTTCGGGACCAGCCTGCTCCCGACTCCGGGACGGCGGGCACTCGCCTCCCTGGTGCCCGTCAACGACAAGGTGCTGCGCATCTTGAAGACAAAAACCCCGTTGCTGAGAAAGGAATTGGCCGCCTCCCGCCTGCAACTGGGCTCTCCGGTTTTCATCCGGATATTCAAGATTCCAGGAGTGCTTGAGCTATGGCTGAAAAGAGATGGAAGGTTCGTCCTTTTCAAGACGTATCCCATCTGCAGTTATTCCGGTTTTCCCGGCCCCAAGCTCAGGGAGGGTGACTGGCAGAGTCCCGAGGGATTCTATCGGGTGGACCCCTCGGCCATGAATCCCTGGAGCAACTATCACCTTTCTTTCAACCTGGGTTTTCCCAACGAGTATGACCAACTGCATCACCGTACGGGTAATGCCCTCATGATCCATGGACAATGCGCCTCCATGGGTTGCTTTGCCATGACCGACGGCCGCATGGAGGAGATCTACACCCTCAGCCACGCAGCCCTGGAAAATGGTCAGGAGGCCTTCAGCGTCCATGTCTTTCCCTTTCGCATGGATGAGGCAACCATGAAAAAATATGAGCAATCGCCCTGGTTCGACTTCTGGTGCAACCTCAAGGAGGGGTATGATTTTTTCGAGGCCACCCGTCGGGTCCCCGTAATCCACGTCCAAAACGGCCGCTACATCGTCAGCACCGCCTACTGATCCCACCGCCGCCCAACCCGGCGGCCAAGCTGCAAAAAAAAATCCGGCAACCACTGGCGGCTGCCGGATTTAAATATTGCCCTTACTCCGGGGCAATTTCCGTCATTGGATAATTATCTTCTCCTTTTCTTGGTGGAGCTGATAATCGCCGGCATATAGTTGAGTATCGCGCCGGTCATGTCAACAGCGCCGATATCAGGGCGACCTGCTGCCGGATCGCCGGCATGGGCAAACTTCTGATTACGGGGCATGAATCCGGCGCGGAGATAGGAGAGCAGGTCTTTCATGGATTTCCCGCCGCCGGGAGAAAGCAGATTCATGGTATCCTCCAGGGTGCCGCCGGTGGTCCAGGTTGCCGGGGTTCTGTACGGATCGACGAACTGCGGGTCCTCTTCATCCACATCATGCGCACCGATTATCTCGTTGCCGGAAAAGTCAAAATCACCGTACCCCTTTCCCGAGGCATGGTTCTTGGCATAGGCCTCACCATAGGCCACATAGTTGCTGCCGTTGTAATCGACATTTTCAGCCAGGAAGATGTCAA
>CAYUNE010000009.1:0-8392 GCA_964446115.1 uncultured Desulfobulbia bacterium
AATAAATGGCCGCCTCCGGCCCGATGCGATTAATCCCGCCGGGAATTTCTGGAAAATCGTCCTGCGGTTGCTCTTGCGGCTCTGTTTTTTTCGCCGGGAAGGCGGCGGGCAGCGAGAAAGCGCAGCAGAGCGAAAATGGCCAGGCAGATGATGATGAGCAGGACGGCGACGGGCCGGGCGTAGGCAAGGCCGTAGGATTGGAAGCGTTCCCAGAGCAGAATGGGTGCCACCATGGGATGATAGGCGAGGATGACAACGGCGCCGAACTCCGAGATGCCCCGGGCCCACATCATGATGGCGCCGGTGAGGATGGCGTGGCGACAGAGGGGCAGCGAAACGCGGAAAAAGACCTGCCGGGGCGAAGCACCCAGCATGGTAGCCGCTTTTTCCAGTTGCGGGTCCAGGGCCGCAAAGCCGTCCCGGGCGGCATTGACAAGAAAAGGGATGGAAACATAGGCCATGGCAAGGCTGATACCGGCCTCGGTGGAGATGAAGCTGAGTCCCAGACGTTGGAAAAAATTTCCGAGCATGAACTTTTTACCGTAGGTCATCAGCAGAGCCACGCCCATGGCGGTGTGGGGAATCATCACCGGCAGGTCGATGAGTCCCTCGACAATGCTCTTGCCGGGAAAGGAGCGGTGCGCCAGCAGGTAGGCCAGAGGCACCCCGAAAAAAAGCCCTCCCAGGGTCGCCCACAGGGCGCAGCGCAGGGTGAGGAGAATGGAGGTGACAACTTCGCGGTCGCCCAGGGTGGTCAGCAGGATATTGTGGTCGGCCCGGAGGATCATGGTGACCAGGGGCAGGACGAGGAGGACGAGAAGGGTTGTCCCAAGGAGGTGGAAAACGAGCCGAAAGGTATTCATGGGATTTACCGCCCCTATCTGACCAGCAGCGGCTCCAGTGCCGGAGGCAGCCTTTCCAGTTTGCCGGAGGCACGGGCCGGAACAATGGGCGGCTGGCCGTTTTGCGCCATGATCCGCCGTCCCTGCGGGCCGATGACAAAGGCGACAAAGGCCTCGGCAGCTGCGCGGTTGGGGGAACGGGTGCAGATGGTGAGAGAGTAGACCATGGGCTTGCCGCGCTTGACGATCTTTTCCCCCGGCTTTTTACCGGAAATCTCCACCGCGGCCTGGCGGTAATAGTTGGCCAGGGATGCGGATTTCAGGTTGATCTCATCGGGCAGGGCCACAAAGGGCATACCATGCTGCCGGCAGATGGAGCGATAGATGAAGAGATAGTCGAGCTCGCCGCTTTCCAGCAGGGCCAGCAGGTCGGTTTCCTTGGGACGAATATTCCGGGGCGGGCATCCCTGGTCAAGTTTGCGGGCCAGGCCGGGGATCCGGTAATACTTTTCGGCCAGCTGCCAGGTGAGGCGGGTGCGATAGCCGCAGGGATCGGCATCGGGATTGGAGTGACCATACTCCACCCCGGGCCGCAGGAGGATTTGCGGCCAGTTGTCGGAGTTGATCTCATCGGCGTGGGCGGAATCGGGCCGATACATGATCGCCATTTCGTTGGTGGCAAAGGCGATATTCCAGTGGGCAAACTCCGGGATGAGCAGCTCGTCGATCACCGTGTAATCGGCCGAGGCCATGATATCGCAGGGCTTGCCCAGATCCCTGATCTTACGGGCACTGGTGCGCGATCCGGCCGCCTCCCGCAGGACGCGGACGCGGGGATATTTTTTCATAAAGGCCCGCCCCATCTCCCGGAAGGGAATGGCCAGGGAACCGGCATGGAAGATGATGAGCTCGCCGGCCGGTTCTCCCCTGGAGCAAGGGGGCAGGGCTGCGGCCATGATGATCAGCAGCAGAGTTGCGGCCGGGACGAAAAAACGGATGGGAAGATATCCTTTCATGCTGTGCGGCTCCATGGGTTTGCTGTAAGCGCTCACGGGACGTACGAATTTTTCATTTCCTTCCTGCAAGTTATAGTCTGCCTGTACGGCGAAAAAGACTCGGCAAAGATGTGGTGTCTGTGATCAATTGCGCCCGTGAGCGGTTATCTTTGATCCGGCGATGGCCTAACCAGTGCCACAGGGGTGGACTGTTGTCAATACCAATATATACAGTGATCATGCGGCAGATATAGGCGGTGATATCGGCAGGGTCGCAAGTTCATCCTCCCGGCGGTGACGAAAAAATGGGACAGTAACCTAATACATGATAGACTATCGAATAAAGGCCCCATGAAAAAACGGTAATTGGTCACAGGCACCGCATCTTCATGTAAACCTGCAGCACCTGTGACCAATCCATCCAGTCCCACCCTTCACTGCATTGGAGAGAAGCGATTACATGACCCTGCACAAGATCAACCAGGAATATTCCGAGAGCCTGCTGGTGCACTTCCGGCGGGCCGAACTGCTGCGCGAGGAGGCGGTCGGCTACCGGTCGCTTGATCTGAACATCCGGCAACTCTGTGATCTGGAGCTGTTGCTCAACCGTGCCTTCTATCCCCTGGCCGGATATCTGAACCGCGAAGACTACGAAAGCGTGCTGGACCGCATGCGGCTCAAAGACGGCACGGTCTGGCCGGTGCCCGTCTGCCTGGACATTCCGGCGAAACTGGCTGCCGAACTCAAACCGGGCGAGCCGCTGGCACTCAACGACGGGGAGGGGTTTCTGCTGGCGGTGCTGCGGGTGGAGGATATCTGGCGAGTGGACAAAAAGCGTGAGGCCCGGGCCGTCTACGGCACCGACGATGCCGGGCGGCATCCCGCCGTCGGCTATCTCTACAACGATATCGATGAATATTATGTGGGCGGCAGCCTGGAGGGGTTGAGCCTGCCGCTACATTACGACTTCCGGCAACTGCGGCTGACGCCCTCGGATACCCACCGACGTTTCACCCAATATGGCTGGCGCAAGGTGGTGGGGTTCCATACCGAGGAATATCTGCACTGCGCCCACCGGGAGATGGTGCTGGCCGCGGCCCGCGAGGTGTCGGCCTCGATTTTTCTGCACCCGGTGGTGGGGCTGGAGCATCCCGGCAACATCGACCACTTCACCCATGTGCGCTGTTACCAGCAGATCGTCAAAAAATTTCCCAACAACATGATCCTGCTGGGCATCACCCCGCTGGCCGAACGGCGGGCGGGACCGCGCGAGGCGCTCTGGCATGCCATTATCCGCAAAAATTACGGCTGCAGCCACTTTATGGTGGCCGAGGATCACGGCGATCCCTTTACCGGAGCGAAAAACGGCAACATCTTCTACCCGCGGCGGGCGGCCCAGAAACTGGTGGAGGAGTACAGCGGCGAGACCGGCATCCGGATGGTTCCCCAGGAGAAAATGGGATACCTGGAGGAGAAGGGCCGCTATGTCTTTCTCAAGGACGCCGGCCGGGAAAAGGTGAAGACAATTACCTCCGAGGAACTCAAACATCGGCTGGAATGGGGATACAAGATCCCGGAGTGGTTCTCCTATCCCGAAGTGGTGGCCGAATTGCGCCACACCTTCCCGCCCCGCTCCAAACAGGGATTCACGATTTTTCTCACTGGGCTCTCCGGCTCCGGCAAGTCCACCATCGCCCGGGTGCTGATGGTCAAATTCCTGGAGATGCATGACCGGCCCGTTACCCTGCTCGACGGCGATATCGTCCGCCGCAACCTCTCATCGGAGCTTAACTTTTCACGGGAACACCGCAACCTCAACGTCACCCGCATCGGTTTCGTGGCCAGCGAAATCACCAAAAACCGCGGCATCGCCCTCTGCGCGCCCATCGCCCCCTACGAGGAATCCCGCCGCGCCAACCGCGAACTGATCAGCCGCTACGGTGGTTATATCGAGGTTCACGTGGCCACCCCCCTTGAAGTTTGCGAGGCGCGCGACCGCAAGGGACTCTATGCCAAGGCCCGCGCCGGCCTGGTCAAAGGAGTCACCGGCGTCAGCGACCCCTACATCCCGCCGGCCAACCCCGAAATCACCCTGGACACCACCAGCATCACCCCGGCCGAGGCAGTACAGGAAATCCTCCTCTACCTTGAGGAACAGGGATACCTGCGGTAGGTAGGCGTAGGCCGCATTCGACATGACCGAGAAAGGAAACCAAATACATATTGGCCGATCATTACCACCGGCGGCGGCTCCTCTCTTTTTTCGGGATATTCTCAACGGACTGCGCGGACTGGTCAACGGCACCGGAGAAACGGAGCGATTCAGAGATGAACTGAAAAAATATTTCGGCGTCAGGCACTGTTTTCTCGTCTCATCGGGAAAGGCGGCCCTGACTCTTCTTCTCAAGGCTCTTCATGATCTCCATCCCCAGCGTAACGAGGTCGTCATTCCTGCATTCACCTGTTATTCCGTTCCCGCTTCTGTCCTCAGGGCGGGGATGAAGATCAGACTCTGCGATACCGATCCCCGCACCCTTGATTTCAACATCTCAGAATTACAAGAATATTTTCAGACAACCGGCGACCGGCCCATCTCCCGCCTTCTTGCCGTGCTGCCAACGCACCTCTTTGGCCGGCCGGCGGAAATCGACACGCTGCGTGATCTTGTCACGGACCGGAATCTGACGATCATTGAGGACGCCGCCCAGGCAATGGGTGGCAGGTGGCAGGGAAAAAAATTAGGCACCCTGGGAGATGCTGGCTTTTTCAGTCTTGACCGGGGAAAGGCCTTTTCCACGGTTGAGGGGGGAGTCATTGTCACCAATCACGATGATCTGGCCGGGAAGATAAGCAAACGGCTGAACCAGCTTGCCGATTACTCCCGAACAGAGACCATACAGCTTGTCTGCAAAGCATTTTTCATATTGGTCTTTCAGCGCCCCTCACTGTTCTGGATCCCCAGGGCCCTGCCTTTTCTAGGGCTTGGCAAAACCGTGTATGATCCGGACTTCAGGATGCGGCGATTTTCGCCCTTTGCCGCCGGTCTGGCGCGAAACTGGCGCAGCCGGCTTGAAAAGTTCAGAAAAATTCGCAGGAAAAATTGTAATAACCTTGCTTTATTTTTAGAAAAATCATTAAATATATATTGTACGGACACCGATACGGTTACAGAAATGATCCGTTTGCCCGTCTTTTTAAACGACCAAAGACAGCGGGCGGAAACGATACAAAGAAGCAAACAGCAGGGACTGGGAATCATGCCCGCCTATCCAACTGCGGTCAACGGCATTTCAGCCCTGCGCAATATCTTCAAGGGGCAGGAGTATCCGGGTGCGGAACTGTTGAGTAAATCTCTTCTTACCCTGCCGATTCATCCCTTTGTCACCAAAAAAGACATACAGCGACTCCTTGCGGCAAACGGCAACCTGGTTGCCGTCTCTTCCGATAAAGGCAAAAAAACGCTCATGCACTTCGTCGCCATCTGTCCAAAGACGAAGATTTTCTTTCGGGTTCAAGGAGCACGGAAGGTTGATAACTCTGGAAAAGCGGATGGATAACAGGAAAGCAAAATCTCAGGTGCAGGCATTTGCCCATAAGGTGTTTCTGACCCTGCTGATGAAAAGGCCGGTACAGAAAATGCTGCTGCCTCTGGGCCGGGAGCTGCAGCCCGAACGCTGGATATTCGTCATCGGTTGTTACAACTCGGCAACCACCCTGCTGGCGAAGTTGCTGCGGCAACACCCCGGGATCGGCGGTCTGCCCAACGAGGGAGCCTTTCTGACCGACGCGCTGCCCTACCCGGAAACATACGGCTGGCCAAGGATGTGGAGCCAGTGCATTGATGAAGTCCGCCTCCTGCCGGGACCGGGGGAATCTGCCAGGGCCCGGCGTATCAGGCGGCAGTGGTCTCTGTGGTTTCCCGGGGACACTCCCTACCTGGTGGAAAAATCGATCTCCAATGCGGCACGGCTGCTCTTTCTGCAGGAATACTTCCAGCCCGCCTACTTTATCTACATTGTCAGGAACGGCTATGTGGTTGCCAAGGGTATCCAGCAGAAGGCGAATTACAGCCGCTGGAACTGCTCCCACCGGGAATCCGGCTATCCCATCGAACTCTGCGCCGAACAGTGGAGGAAATCCGACGAGGTGGTGACGGCAGACAGCGGCAAACTGAAAAATTTCCTGCCGCTGACCTATGAAGAGCTGACCGCCGACCCGGCAGGTCTATTCCGCCGTATCACAGATTTTCTGGGAATAGAGCCCATGGACTCAACGGTTTTTGAAGATACCATGTCCGTCCACGGAACGGTTTCACGGATAACCAATATGAACCATGTGGGCCTGGGGCGACTGGCGCCGGAGGATTTTGAGAAGATACAAAGTGTTGCCGCCGACACCCTGAAAAAGTATGGTTATGATTCCACGGGTGATGATCATAATAGCGGCCCGTAGTCTGACCGGACCGGCCAAGGGAGTCTTTCAGCTCCTTACCCATGTTGATGCCAACGAGGCGGTCTGCCACCTCTTTGCCTTCCGGTCGAACGGCAGGGAACCTTCACTTTTTCTGGATGCGGCCAGGGCCAGCAATATCCAGGTTACATTGCTGAATCAACAGGGAAAGTCATATCTTTCCCTCATGCGGCAGGCAGCGGATGAAGTACGGAGTCGGCATATCGACATTGTTCAGACCCACGGTTTCAAACCAAGCGTCATCGGCCTGTACCTGAAATACCGGTGCCGGATTCCATGGATCTGTTTCATGCACGGCACCACCGCGGAAAACATCAAAGTCCGTCTCTATGATTTTATCAACAACTGCTCCCAGCTCTTTGCGGATCGGGTCATGCTTGTGGCCCGGGCCCAACGCCGGAAAATATTTGGCGGAAAGAACCGGCAGCGGGTCAGGGTGCTGCACAATGCCATTGAGACCGGTTCTCCCGTGCGGCTTTCCGGTAACGGAGCGACTCCGGACGGAGTCACCGGCACAGGCAGGCTGGTCGTTGCCGTCGGCCGGTTAAGTCCGGAAAAGGGTTTTGATCTCCTCATTGATGCCTTTGCCGAGGCGGTATCCCTGCTACCGGACATCAGGCTCATAATTGTCGGAGATGGCCAGGAAAGGGATAATCTCCAGGTTCTTGCCAACGGCCACAGACTGGCCGGCCGAATTTATTTTGCCGGATATACGGAAACGCCGGGTGATTATATGACACGGGCTGACCTGATTGTCCTGCCCTCCCGCTCCGAAGGCATACCCAATGTTGCCCTCGAGGCCATGGCCCTGGCAAAACCGGTGGTGGCCACCAGGGTAGGCGGAACACCGGAAGTCATACGCCATCAACGGGAAGGATTGCTTGTCCCTCCCGAAAAAAGCGCCGCCCTTGCCGCGGCAATGGTCGAGCTTCTGGAAAACAAACCCCTTGCCGAAAAACTGGCGGCCAACGGATTTGAACGGGTTTGCCGCCATTTTTCACCGCAAAGGAGAACAGCGCGCATTGTGGACACGTACCATGAACTTGTCGCATCTCCCAAAAATAGCTGAGGCTGAAAAAATAACCACCCACAGGGCCTGCAACCCGGCGGTATCATGTACCGCCTGGCTGTAAGCGCTCAAGGGTGTCGCAAATTTGCTGAATCCTTCCTGCCCGTAAGCGCTCGCGGAAGAAACGTCAATGGGCATGGGATATACCAATACCCTGAAATAAGGACTTAAACAACAAACGTTCCCACGGCGGCACGCAAACGTGTGCGACAAGGACGTCCCGTGATTGCCTGCAAAGACACATCGTTGCATGGTTACGAAAAAAAACAAAGGGGATGTCTGCGTCTGCATCCTCGCCCATAACGAACAGAAACATATTGCCCGCACCATCCGGGCCATTGTTGCCGGTAATGATGAACTTGAATTTGATATCGTGGTTTATGCCAACGGCTGCACCGACGAGACAGTTCCCATTGTCAAATCCCTTGCCGAAAAGATCCCCTCGCTTCACCTGCGGATCCTGGAACAGGCATCCAAACCCGCTGCCTGGAACCAGGCGTTTCGGGAAAACGTCAGGGAGTTGCTTGTTTTTTCAGATGGCGATGTTATTCCCCAACCGGGCGCTGTCACCGCCCTGTACCGTCATTTTACAAAAAATCCGCAGGCTGCCCTGGCCTGTTGTCAATACTGGCCCGTCTCTACAGGGATCAAGAGCAGTCAGCGAATAGCGGGTTTTTTACAGATACCCCTTGTTCAGGACTTTCTCACCGGCTGTTTCTACGGATTCCGAAGGGCATATCTTTATTGCCGGCTGCGGGAACGCGGTTTTGACGGCATTCCCGAAGGAGTGGTTGCCGAGGACAACTTTATTCAATTCCTGGTATCCCATGAACACTTCAGCGTGATCAGGGAAAAATGTTTCTATGAACCCCCGGCGTTGCGGGATTACTGGAAATACCTTGCCCGCAAAAGGTGGCAGGAGGAGCAGCTTGCCCTCATCAACGGCGAATGTTTCGCCTCCCGCCTTGCGGAGTGGGAAAGTCCTGTGCAGAGAATACAAAACAAATTGAAGAGGT